>NZ_JAPYKK010000011.1 GCF_029623395.1 Sphingomonas echinoides | reverse complement strand
AGCCTTTCTTGGTTTGAACGGATCGGTATCAAATCGGCCGCCGTGCGACCGCGCGCCGATATAGACCTTCTGGACGTTGCTGAAGCTGTTGAACCGCGCGATCGCCCCCGCTGCGGTCGCGCCGTCCATCCATCCGGCATAGCCCAGCATCGGGACGGCCGCAGCCTCGATCGCTGCGCGATACCGATACGGCGCCACGTCGGAAATCCCCAGGCCCGCAGGGCCTTTGTTATCCGAAAATTCGGTCTGTGCGATCGACGTGCTCAAGTCCGCGTTGGCGCGGTGGTCCGCAACTGCTTCGGCCAGAAGTTTTTCGCCGTCCGGGCCATCGACGGGTTTCACTCCACCAACGAAGGTTTTGGCCAGGAAACACGGCGTCTTCGCCAATTTGGCCAGCGCACAGAGATCATTGGCATCGAGCGCCGCATTCGCAGCAACCCAGCTATCGACAAAGCCACGGATGCGGACACCACCCGGCCAAAAACTGCCTGGGTCAAAGTCGCTCTAGAGCGGCGCGACCGCCTTGACCGCCGGGTGGCCGGTCGCGGCGAGCAACTCGGCGGTATTCCCGCTATACGAAGTGCCGACGCCCCCCACTTTGCCATTGGACCAAGTGCGTGTGACGATCGATTCGACGACGTCTCGCCGATCCGCAACCTTATCGGGAGACCACTCCATCTTCCGGTGGCCGAACGAGGCGCCCGACCCTCGGGCATCGATGATCATATAGGCATAGCCCCTGGCGTTGAACGCGCGTTGAGTGGCGCTGCGCTTGGGTCCCTTGCTGTTCGCGCGCCAATATCGGGTTGTTTCCATCACCGTTGGCATTCGCCCAGCGGGGGCCCCGTCGACCGGTATCCAAAGGTCCACCGCCAGCCGCACGCCGTCCCGCATCGGAATATAGAGCGATGTGTTGGGACGCATGGCACGCTTTGGTTCCGGTGCCTTCGCAAAGACCGGATCGGCGCAGAACGCGAACAAGAACAGCATCAGGATTGTTTTCAGTACCGGTTTCATCATAGGCTTCATCTGCGGTCCCGAATATCCACTCTTGGTCGCGTTACAGGTCACACGCCGAGAAAAACGGTTACAACTTTGAAATGAATGCAATCATCGCCTTTGATGTCTTGAGGCCATTCCTGTAATTCATGCGATCGTATTCGGCTCGAACGAAGAGTCGATCCGTAAATTTTGCTTCGACCCCGCCGCCAAACAGAAATCCTTTCTTGGTGCTGCTGGTGTTCAAGTCCCGGCTCGCGATTGCGGTGAAATCCGTCTGTTCCTCAATCCGCTGCCAACTGTATCCCGCGCGGGCGTACATCAGGACCGACGGTGCGGCGAGCACGCCGGCGCGAGCCGAAGCATCCCAGGACCAGCTGGGTTTCAGCGAATAATCACCCAGGTCGCTGGCGGCGGTCAGGGTCGCCCCGCCATGCTCTATGCCCGCTTCAGAGCCTACGACGAGCACGTTGCCGACTTGCGCGTCGTACCCGACGTGGAAGCGATACCCTAAGTCACCCTTTTTCGTGTCGATCGAGGATTTAATACGGGGCAGCGCATATTTGGCCGTGGTCGACTGATAATGCAGGCCCGAACCGAACTTTAAACCGGTGAATATCGGCGCGACCGGCAAGTCCTCGGCCTGCCGTTCGGTCGGTTCTTGTTCCTGTGCAGTCGCCGCGATCGGCATGAGGATGAGGGCGCTGGCGATGATGGTAAAGATGTTCATGAGATCCCTTTCGATCGGTCTTTCCGAGACCGCAAAAGCGCTTTGGATCTCGGGAATTGCGGGAACATTGCGAGCTCGATCGCGGGGGGATGACGTTGGCGGGATGATCGTCGTGGTCGGAACCAGGCGGTTGCTTGCACCCGCGCCAGAGTGCGAACTACGGATGGGTTTACGTGCACGGCCGCCGTCGACGGTCAGCCTGATCTTTCCAGCGACGATCCCGCTCGCATCGCCGTATCCGGAGGTCCGTCATTTCCCGCATGTTCCGGACGATTTCTGACGTAACGCGTGTGCGCTCCAGACGTTCGGTCTGTTGCGTGTCGCGCCGCCGTTGTTGGATCAGCATACACTGCAAATGGTCACGACCGGCGAACGCCCCGAAGTTGGCGCACGTCTGCTTGTCTTGCGCGAGTGATATTCGCTCGCGCTCTCTCGGGGTTTCGCAGCCGGCCAAGGTCAGGACGGGCAGGATTGCAACGCCGATCGGCCAGATGTGCCGCCGGCAAAAGGAGAGAAAATAGTCGTGCATCGCTGATCTCTCTTCCGGGATTTCATAATTATCTCAGAGATCAAGATTTCAGCCCGCAAACCGCAACGATATGTCGAGTGCGGCCGGGCGGATCTTGAACGGCTTTTATCGACCGCAAGACCGGCGTTGGCGGCGCAAGATTGCGGCAGCATGGCGTATGCGCTCAGAACCTCAGCGCGGCAGGGATTCCACGCGCACGACCGTGCCACCCGACAAGGCATCGAAGATCGCCACCCGCCCGCCATGACGTTCGATCACTTGATGCACCAGATGAAGGCCAAGCCCGCTTCCCGCGGATCTTGGCCGTAGGCGATGGAACGGTTCGAAGACGCGCTCGCGTTCATCTGATGGAATGCCCGGGCCGTCGTCTTCCACTTCGAACGCGGCACCCAGGACGCGGACCACAACCCGGCTGCCGCCATGGTCGATCGCATTCTGTACGAGGTTCGTGACGACCCGCTCGATCGCCCCGACATCCCCTTGGATCGGCCACGCCGCATCGATCACCACTTCGATCGTACGATCCGTGGCGATCAGCAATGGCGCGAGCTCAGCGGCGACGTGCTTGACGAGCGTTACGAGATCCACGTCGCCCCTCATTCCGACTGCATCCAGTCGCTGGAAATCGAGCAATTGCTCCGCAAGGGTGGCGAGCCGCTCGAGATCGCTCCCAAGGGCGCGCGTGGATGCCTCGGCGGCTGAGTCGATCTTGAGGCTAAGGATGGCGATCGGTGTTCGCAGCTCGTGCGCCGCGGAGGCGATGAACCGCCGCTGGCGTTCATACCCCTCGTCAAGGCGGTCGAGGACGTGGTTTACCGCGCGGACCAGCGGAAGGATCTCGGCCGGCACCTGTGCTTCACGCAGCCGCCAGCCGCGTCGGTCGATCTGGATATGCTGTGCTTCCTCGGCAATCCTGTTCACGCCCGCGAGCGATCGGTTGACGATCCAAGGCGTCACGATCATCGACGTCACGCCGAGCAACACGATGATAACGATGCTGGCGGCGTTCGAGGCTGCGAGGATGAGGAAGCTCAACAGAGTGAATTTCCCGTGCGCGAGAATGGTGAGCGTCCCGGCGCGGGAATTCTCGGAGCGGATCACGGCGGACAAACGATAAGGCGGTGACCGATCTCGTATTTGTACATTGAGCAGCCGATGCAACGCCCCGGCAAAGTTTGCATATTCCTGCGGTACGCGTCCGTATGTGACGGTTCGGCCGATATTGTCCTCGGCGATAAACCAGAGGCCTGGCGCGTCTGCGCGAAGCTTTGCCAGTTCCGGCGTGTTGCGTACCATCAGGCGACCAGCTTCGGCGCGCTCGATGGAGCCAGCGATGACGCCGGGAATGATATCATCGACAAATACCGCCCCGTTATTCATCCGGGTCGCGAAGATCAGGACGATTGAGAAGAGGAGGAAGACCGTCACGAATTGGAAAAGCAGGGGTTGCAGGATGAGAGAGCGCTTCAGCGAACGCGGCTTCCGGCTCATGTTGATGCCCTGAGCAAATATCCGACGCCCCTGACCGCGTGGATTTCGAGCCCGGCACCTGCCTCGCTCAGTTTTCGGCGAAGCCGCGAGACGTGCGAATCGAGGGTGTTAGATTGAACCTCGTCGTCGAACCCGTAGACCGCTTGTTCCAGCGATTCGCGGAGCACCGTCCGCCCGCGACGCTTCATCAACGTCGCCAGGACCCGCAACTCCCGACGGACCAGATCGAGCCGAACGCCCGCGACCAGGGCTTCGTCGTGCACCACATCGAAGACCAGCGCTCCAGCGCGGATCTCCTCGACGCAAAGCACGGCGGGGCGACGGCGAACCGCGCGGATCCGTGCGAACATCTCTTCAAGCGCGAAAGGCTTGATGAGATAATCGTCTGCGCCCTCGTCCAGGCCAGCGACACGGTCACGGACGTCTCCGCGCGCGCTCAGCACGATGATCGGGAGTCCCGGATGTTCGGTCCGCAATACGCGAACGAGCGACAGTCCATCACCATCGGGCAGCGTTCTGTCGAGCAATATCAGATCGTAAGAAATTGACCGAACCGCCTCATGCGCCATAGCCAAACGAGCGACATGGTCGACGACGAATAACTCGCGCTGCAACACATTGCGCAATGTTTCGGCAATTTCGATCTCGTCTTCTACTATGAGGATTTGCACCGAGGCCCCTTCGGTCAATGAAAAAGGATCTTCCCGACGCACCATAATGTACGTGAACAAGACTTTGCTTGCCCTGCATTGCGGCAACATTGCGGATGTTGAAGAAATAAGGCCGTTCGGTCCTCCTGACCGCGGTAAAGCGATCATCAACGGGATCGCGCGCCGTCAAAGATCCTCGGTATGCTGATAGCATCGGTTGCCCAACCGTCGGCCTGCGGCGACCGGCAGGGAAAGCGCCGATCCCCTGCGCGATGTCCGCGACATCGTTCGCAACGGCCGCAAGCCTGCGGCTACCAGGTTACGGCAACGCGTTCCGTGCGGTGGTTCGGTTCCTCCGTTCCGCGGGTGATTGTTTCGTCCAGACTGGCGACCGGAATTCCCAGTTTCGTGATGACCATCCGGTTACGGGAACGCTGTCCGCCGGGCTGAAGGTACAGCCACTGTTGCGCGTGCATCCCGCCTTTCAGCCGGAACGACAGATGGAGTGCATTGCCGTGGGTGTCACCCGTGACCGGCCCGATTGCGCCTGTCAGCGTTCCGCCAAAGCGGCCGGGCGCCACCGGGCGCAAACGCCAAATGCGATGGACGACGGGGCGATTGCCCCGGCGCACGTCTTGCGTCAGGACGATCGTTCCGTCGGGCTGTACGACGCCATGCCCCGTCACCCGAACGGTTTGGCGCGCCTTTGTGATCACCTTCAGGCTGCCGACGCCGCGTGTATCGCCCGCAAAAAAAACCGTTGGGTCGAACGCGGGCGCGGACGCCCGCGCCCGTTGCAGATGCCCCGCTGGAACACAGGCCCCAAGCAGCAACGTTGCCGTGAGCAGGGGCGTTGTCCGCGGCATGACCTTACTGGACCGGCGCACTGGGGCGGCCGGCAGGTGCCAGCGCACGGCCGTTGTTGAGGTCTGCCCCGGTGTTGGGGTCGGTCGGGGTCGACTGGATCATCGCCCGCATCTGCCACTGATATTTGTCGATCGCATGTTGGACCTCCTGTAGCAGGTTGGACGTCGTCGGGTCCTTGTCCTCTGTTGCCTTGATTCCCTGCGCGATCTCGTCGCTCGTCACGCGATAATATTGTGCGAACCATTGGATGACCTGCGCATCATCGACGAAGCCACCCGGAAATTCGGGGATCCGGCTGGTGCGGACGATCGTGTTGGCGCGGCCGTCGGAGGATACGCCGATGCCTTGAAGCCGTTCGGCGATCTCGTCGGCATATTTGGCAACGCCCTCATAATGGTCCTGCAACAGTTCGTGCAGTGGGTAGAACAACGTGCCCGAGACGTTCCAATGCGCCTGCTTGGTTTGGAGTTGAAGCTGCTGCAATTCGGTCAGCGTCTGTTGCAAAGCGCGCGTCGACGCACGCAAATCGTTGCCCTGCGGTCCGGAATGGATGCGGTCTGTGACGCTATTGAGCGGGAAGGGGCCGTTCGGTTGCTGGGGCTGCGCCAGCGCGGGCGCCGCGGTCAGCAACGATGCGGCGATAATGAAGATGGAACGCACGAGAATTCCTTGGACTAGGGCAGACGGCAATCGCCGAAACCCGGACGCGATGCCTGCCGGTGGGGACTGGGAGCGTGAACGTGTATCCCCCGAACAGGTTGTCTAAATTCGCGTTCAGACAGCGGGCGCGGGACCGACCAGCGACGCCGTGCTACCGGTATCGGCGAAGCGCAGCGTGAACCCGTGAAGCTCGGCAATCGCCTTCACCAGACTGAGACCCAGCCCGGCGCCTTCGCAGTCATGCCGACCGCGGTAGAAGCGTTGCGTGACAAGCGCCCGCTCGCCGACCGGGACTCCGTCGCCCTCGTCGGCGACCGCAATCACGATGCTGCCGCGGTCCTTCCGCACGGTCACCGTCACGCGACCGCCGGGGGGCCCGAACTTCATGGCATTGTCGATCAAGTTGGATAGCGCTTCCATCAACAGGCTCGCATCGCCTTCGACAACGCCGTTGGACTCAACCACGCAAGTAAGCGTCATGCCCCGATCTTCCGCGGTCGGGAGATGGAGGTCGCACGCGTCCTGCGCCAGACGTCCGAGGTCGACCGCGGCGAAGCGGCTACGGCGGGCGTGATCCCCGAGCTCGCGGATCCGCAGCAGCGCGGCGACGATCCCGAGCAACTGGTCGATCTCGGCGAGCGACGCATCGGCGGTCGCCTTGCTCGACGGGTTGCCCAGATCGCGCAGCCCACGTTCGATCCGCGCGCGAAGTCGAGTCAACGGGGTGCGCAACTGATGCGCGATATCGTCGCCAACCCCGCGCATTTCGACCACAAGCGCCTCTATTCGGTCGAGCATGGTGTTGATATGCGCGCATAACAGACCAAAACTATCAGGGTTTTCCCCGACCGGAAGCCGTCGCTCAAGGTCGCCCGCGACGATCCGCTCGGTCAGTGCGCGGACCGCATCGACCTGTTGCGCCGCACGGCGCCCTGCGAAAAGCCCGATCCCGATTGCTAACAGAACACCGGGAAGCAGCCCGAAAACAAGCGATTGTTCGATAACGCGCAACGCTTCCTGCGAATCGTCGAGATCGACCCCGGTGAGCAGGCGCGCGCCATCAGGCATCGCGCAGACCGCGATCCGCGCGACGTCACTATCCTTGCCAGGCAGCTCGGTCGGGCGCACCGCGGCCACGAACGACGCTGCCCCCACGACCGTCGCGGCAGGAAGCGCGGCAACATTGCCCGCGATCAGCGACCCGTCGCGCGCGAACAACGCGAGGAAACGGTTGCGATGGATGTCGCGAGTGAGCGCTTCACGCAGTTCGGATCGCCGCAGCGTTCCGGCAAGGTGCGCGAACGCACTGCAATCCTGCTGGAAGCTGCGTTCCGATTCCCGGCGGTGGGCGCCGGAGGCGAGCAACCAGAACAAGCCCGCCAGCACGAGCGACTGGGCAACGAGCAGGAACGCGATTGCGCCACCCCAGCGCCAGGTCGCGCGCGCCCGGGGGTCAGCCGAGGATTTCGAAGACATAGCCTTGCCCCCGAACATTGCGGATGAGTTGGGGTTCGCCTTCGGCATCGACCTTGCGCCGCAACCGTCCGATATGAACGTCGACGACGTTGCTATTGGGCTCGAAACTATACCCCCAAACGTCCTGCAGCAGCATCGAGCGGGTAATGATCCGCCCCGGACGCCGGACGAGATACTCCAGCAATTTCAGTTCCCGCGGAAGCAGGTCCAGCGCGCGGCCCGCGCGGGTCGCGGTTCCTTTCAAAAGGTCGAGGCCGAGCGGGCCGACGAACAGCCGTGTGTCGCGCGACTCGTTGGGGCGGCGCAGCAGCGCCTGCACCCGCGCGACGAGTTCGATCAGCGCGAACGGCTTGGGCAGGTAATCGTCGCCGCCTGCGCGCAAGCCCCGCACCCGATCATCGAGGCTCCCGAGCGCGCTTAGCACGAGCGCAGGTGTGCGGCGGCCTTCGCCGCGCAATTGCTGGATCAGGTCGAGACCCTCACCATCGGGAAGCTGTCGGTCCACGATCAGGAGATCCACGCCTTCACCCCGCGCCGCATGAAGCCCCTCCGCTACAAGCGCGCAATGCGTTACGTCATAGCCGCTTGCGGTGAGCTCGAGCGCAATCTCGCTCGCGGTGCCCGCGTCGTCCTCGATGAGCAGAATGTGCGTCACACATCCGCTTCGCCGGTTATGGATAGCACCGTCAACTGAATAGCAGTTCAGACTCTGAACCAGGATTTAGTCGACGGGGGCCGGGGCGGGTGCGTAACGCCGACCTGGAGTAATGGGATTACCAATGCGAAATTTGCTTATCTGCCTGGCCATCGTCGGGGTGCCCACCGCCAGTGCGGCGCAAGTGGCAGGTCAAACAACAGCAATGTCGCTCGACCGGCTGGTGCAGGACGTTGTCGCGAACAATCCGGAACGCCAATTCTACCAGCGCCAGATCGAGACCGCAGGGGTCGAGCGCGCCGCCGCCGGGCGGTGGGCGGACCCCGAGGCGGTGGTCGAGTTCGGCCAGCGCAACGCGAACGATCGCACCACTGGGGCGCCGCTGGGGGACGGGACGACCTATGCGGTGTCGGTCGTCCAGCCAATCGAGTTCGGTGGTCGGATTGCTTTGCGGCGGGCGATCGCCGAACGACAGGTCGAGCTTGCCAGAATGGGGCTGCAGCAGTTCGACGCAACACTGGCAGCCCGCGCGCGCACGCTTGGCTACGCGCTATTCGCCGCCGACGAGAAAGCGAACGTCGCGCGCACCGTTGCGGAGCGGATGCGCGGGCTCGCGCGGATCATCGTGGCGCGCGATCCCGCCGGTCCAGCGCCGCGACTGGAGGCGGCGTCGTTGCAGGCTGGTGCAATTAGCGCCGAACGCACCGCAGCGCTGGCGGACGCCGAGGCGAATTCGGCGTTGTACGAACTCAACCAGTTGCGCGGCGCCGCTTTTGCGGTGCGGATCCGGATCGTGCGTCCCGACATGAGCCTGCCCGCGCTTGGATCGAGCGAGCTGCTCGCGGACCGGGCGAGCGCAAACAACTTCGAACTCAAGGCCTTGCGCGCGCAATTTGAGCAGCAGGGGCTGCGCGTCGATCTTGCGCGTAAGGCACGGGTTCCGGTCCTCGGCGTCGGGCCCTATTATGACCGCGCGCGCTCGGACATTCGCGAGACCAATTACGGTGTGCGCCTGTCGACGACGATCCCCCTGTGGAACCGTCAGGCCGGCGAGGTCGCGGTCGAGCAGGGACGGCAGGCGCAAGCGAACGCTACGCTGATCAATGCCGAACGACGCATCGCGCGTGACGTGTTCGACCAGGCAGCGCAATATGAGGCCAAACGCCAGGCGCTGACCAAATGGGACGGCGCGTCGACGCAGAGCTTTGCCAGTACAGCGGAAGACGCAGACCGCAATTATCGGCTCGGCGCGATCCCGCTGACGACGTACATGCAGATGCAGCAATCCTATGTCGAGGCGACCAACGCCCTGCTTTCGACCCGGCGCGAGGCGATCGAGTCGTTGTTGATGTTGCGCGCGCTCAACGGCGGCACCGCGCTCGTCCGATGATCGGCTGGCTGCTCGCCTTCGTCACCCGTAATCGGCTGGTCGTCGCAGCCGTCACGGCGGTGATCGCTGCGATCGGCATCTGGTCGTTTGCAACGCTGCGGATCGATGCGATCCCGGACATCACCGGCGTCCAGGTTCAGGTCAACACGATGGTTCCCTCGCTGGCCCCCGAGGAAATCGAGCGGCTTGCAACCTTGCCAATCGAACGCGCGATGGCGGGACAACCGGGGCTTAAAGAAACGCGCGCGCTGACCAAGACCGGGCTGTCGCAGGTCACGCTCATCTATGAGGACGGCACCGACCAGATGCGCGCGCGGCAGCTCGTCACCGAGCGGTTGAACGCTGTCCGCGACCAATTGCCGCCGGGCGCCTCGCCGCAGCTCGCGCCGATCACGACCGGGCTGGGTGAGATCTATTATTACACGCTCGAATGGAAGCGCCTGCCGCCGGAGATGGACCCGCAGCGGCAGTTGATGGAGCTGTACGAGGCGCAGGAATACACCGTCCGCCCGATGTTGCGCGCGGTGACGGGGGTAGCCGACGTCAACACCAACGGCGGACTCGAGCAGCAGTTCGTCGTCGAGCCGGATCCGTTGCGGCTGACGATGCACGGCGTCACCGCTGCCGAACTCGCGGCTGCGGTCGGCAAAAATGTCGATAATGCGGGCGGCGGGATCATCGCGCGCGGGGCAGAGCGCTTTACGGTGCTGACCAACGGCCGCGTCAGGAATGCGACCGATATCGGCGCGATCCCGGTCAAGTTCGCAGGCGGCATCCTGCCGCTTCAGGTTCGCGATGTCGCCAATGTCGTCATTGGCGCGGCACCGCGCCAGGGAGCCGCCACGCAGAACGGACGCGAGACCGTCCTAGGCACGGTGATGATGCTGGTCGGCCAGAACAGCCGCGAGGTCGCATTGCGCGCGGAACAGGCGCTCCCCGATATCCGCGCGGCACTGCCCAGGGGCATGGTGATCGACCAGCAATATAGCCGCGCCGAGCTGGTCGACCGCACCATCTCGACGGTCGAGCACAATCTCGGCGAGGGTGCACTGCTCGTTGCGCTGGTGCTGTTGTTCGTGATGGGCAACTGGCGTGCGGCGCTGATCGTGACGCTGGTCATCCCGCTCGCGTTCCTCGTCACGGTGACAGGGATGAACGCGATCGGCGTGTCGGGTAATCTGATGAGCCTTGGCGCGCTCGATTTTGGGCTGATCGTCGACGGGGCGATCGTCGTTGTCGAGAACAGCTTGCGGCTGCTTGCCGAGCGCCGCCGCGCCAAGGGAGAGGATCTGACTTCCGAAGAACGTCGCGCTACCGTGGCGGACGCGGCGCGGATGGTCGCGCGCCCTACGCTGTTCGGGATCGCGATCATCGCTTTGGTCTATGTCCCCGTCCTCAGCTTCGGCGGGGTCGAGGGCAAGCTGTTCCAGCCGATGGCGCAGGCGGTGATGCTCGCGATCGTCGCAGGGCTGGCGTGGACCTTCACGATCGTCCCCATGCTGTCCGCCTGGCTGTTGCGCGCGCCCGTGAGCGAGAAGGAAGACGGCCGGCACGCGGGGGTGATCGGCTACGCGGAGCGTGGCTATGCGCCGGTGCTCGAGCGCGCGATCGCGCATCCGTGGCTGCTCGTGATCGGGGCGGCCGCGCTTCTGGCAGTGACGTTCGGGGTGTTCCGGACGCTCGGCTCGCAATTCACCCCGCAGCTCGACGAGGGCGCGATCACCGCGATGGTCTATCGCCCGGTCGGCATGTCGCTCGAACGCAGCCTTGCGATCGAGCGGGAAACCGAGCGCCAGATCAAGCGGCACTTCCCGCAGGTGACGCATACCTTCTCGCGCATCGGGACCAGCGAAGTCGCGACAGATCCGATGCCGCCCAACGAGAACGACCTCTACATATTTTACGCGCCCCAGAAGGACTGGCCGACCGGGAACGGCGCGCCGAGGAGCAAGGACGAGTTGGTCGAGGGAATTCGCAAAATCGGTGAGGAGGTCTATCGCGGCCAGACGTTCGAGTTCGCTCAGCCGATCGAGATGCGGTTCAACGAAATGCTCGAGGGCGTGCGCGCGGATGTTTCGGTCAAAATCTTCGGCGATGATTACGACGTGCTCGAACGCGCGGCGAAGCAGGCGAAAGCCATCCTCGAGAAGCAGGCGGGCACCGAAAGCGTCGAGTTCGAGACCGCGGGACGCCCGAAGAGCATCGTCGTCGAACTCGACCATGCTGCCTTGTTGCGGCTTGGGTTGAGCACTGCGGAGGTCAACGCGGCGATCACTGACGCGGTCGCGGGGTCGGAGGTCGGATTCATCCCGCACAATGAAGCGAGGCACGCAATCGTCGTGCGCATGGCCGAAGGTCTCCGCGCGAACCCGGCCGCGATCCTCGCACTGCCGCTGCGCGTCGGCGACTACGGCATGGTGCCGCTGTCCCGCGTCGCGCGGCTGCGGGAGACGCGAACGGTCGAGCCGATCCTGCACGACAGCGGCAACCGTCGTGCGGCGTTGATGGTCAATCTCAAGACCAGCGACCTCGCCGGCTACGTCGCGCGTGCGCGCGCCGCGGTCGACGGTCAGGTCAAGCTGCCGCCCGGCTACCAGATCGAATTCGGCGGCCAGTTCCACCAGTTGGAGGCTGCGCAGAAGCGCCTGTCGATCGTCGTCCCCGCCGCGCTGCTGCTAATCTTCCTGCTGGTCTACGCGGCGCTTGGCAGCATCAAGGAGGCGGTGATCGTCTATACCGGCATCCCGTTTGCGGTAACCGGGGGTGTGCTGGCGTTGTGGCTACGCGGGATGCCGTTCTCGATCACGGCGGCCATCGGGTTCATCGCGCTGTCAGGGATCGCGATGCTCAACGGGCTGGTGCTGGTGGATCATATCAACAGTCTGCGCGATGGTCGCGACGGCGACGCGCTGCCGGTCGACGAGGCAGTTCGCCAAGGCGCACGCGACCGGTTGCGCCCGGTCCTATCAACCGCGCTTGTTGCGGCGATCGGCTTCGTGCCGATGGCGATCGCTAGCGGTGCGGGCGCCGAAGTGCAGCGCCCCTTGGCGACGGTGGTGATCGGGGGAATCGTTACCTCGACCCTGCTGACACTCGTACTGTTGCCGAGCCTTTACCGCCTCGTCATGCGGAATCCTGTGTCGGCTGGAGCGATGGCAAATAGAGGATCGGTAGGCTCTCGATAGCGCTGCAACTCAAAACATGCGCGGGAGCACGTCGGCAGACCGGTCGCGGTCGAGGAAACGGTGTTTGAGCGCCCCCGCGACGTGCAACGCGATAAGGCCAAGCAGCGTGTAGGCGAGGGTGCTGTGAAGCCACTGGAAAACGCGGAACCGCGCATCGTTCTTGGGCAGCAATTCGGGCAAATGCATACCGAAGAAGAAGACACCGTCGCTCTCTGTGTAGCTGCTCGACATCGCATAGCCCATGAGAGGTACAACGATCAGCAGGAGGTACATCGTGCGGTGGACCATTTCTGAAAGCACGCGCTCGTGGCGGGGAAGGGCGTCTGGTGGATGCGGGAGCGTGGATTGAGAGCGGATCGCGAGCTGAACCAGAACGATCGCAACCACCAGCACTCCGAATGATTTATGCCACGGGTAAAAAACGGTAAACTTTACCGCCGCGGCATCGGGCAGGCCAGTCATCGTCCACCCAGCGGCGATCAGGCTTAGCACAAGTCCGGCGCGCACCCAGTGCAGAATGCGCAACGATCGCGGGTATCGGTTTGCCAACGTGTCGGACATTGTCATTCTCCCGCGGTGGTAAGCAGTCCGCCAGCCGAACGATAGCGCGGAAAGGCAATTGCGCAGGCGGTACAGACGTTCTCGACACGATGATACGACTATTCCCCGAAAGCGCGCGCAGTTGAACTAACGACCAACCGTCCTGCCCGATGCCGGCTGGAGGTCTGAGCAACGGGGTCGAACGCGAGACCGGGACCGTTATTAGGGGTCAGGCAAGAGCCGGGCCGGTCAGGCCTGAAATAACAAGGCACAAAGCTGCATGCTCCAGTTGTGGCCCACCGATCGGCAGGCCGCCATCCAGCGCGAGCGTCGCCATTCCATGGACCGCGGACCAACACGCCAGCTTTGCCGCTTCGGGGTCAGCGGGAGAAAGCTCCAGAACCCGCCGTACCATCACCCCATAGGCATTCCCTTCGTCGGTCGGGGGGCCGGAATCATGGCAGGCGAACATAAGACGAAATAATGCCGGCCGCGCACGGGCAAAGGCTAGGTAGGCTTCTCCCTGCGCAACGAGCGCAGAGCGCGCGTCCGGCTGTTCGTCAGCAGCCAGCAATGCACTCCGGAGATCCTCGAATCCGCGCATTGCCACGGCCCCGAGCAGAGCCGCTTTGTCGCGGAAGTGCCGGTACGGCGCCATCGCCGAAACACCTGCTTCGCGGGCGAGCGCTCGTAGACCGACATCCTCGCCCCGCTCCAGAGCGGCTAACGCGGCGGCGAGGAGCTGTGCTCGCAAATCGAAATTATGGACATCGGGCATGTTTACACCGTACACAATTGGTCTATGTGTGCACCGTACACATCATGGAGTGATGGAATGCAAGTACCGGTGAACCGTCAGTCCGTGGACCTTTCAAACTATCCCGACATCGTCATGATCATGTTGGGATTCAAACTGAAGGGATGGCGGGGCCTGCTGGCATTACGCCGGATCGGACCTGGGTTACGTCAAATCGCGCGTGATCGCCCCGAGGGTCTCTTGGCACACGAGGGCATGATGTTTAGCCCGATGCACATCGGGTTCCGCCAATATTGGCGCGATCTGGACACTCTTGAGCAGTTTACATGTAGCGAACCTCATTCGGCTTGGTGGCGGCAGATCCGCGAACTCTCGGCTCACGCGGGCTTCTGGCACGAGACGTACCACGCCAAGGGGGGTGTGGAGGCGCTTTACGTAGGCATGGCCCAATCTGTCGGCCTCCAACACTTCGCACCCGAACGGCGCCCGGTCGGGCCGTTCATGTCGGCCAGATCCCGTGTTCAGGGGGGTGTGCGATAAACCTGGACCAGCGCCCGGAGATGTCCGAGGACCAAACAAGTTGGAACAGCATCGCTTCCAGCCTCTGCCCTAAGATCCCGGATGAATTGCCTTGCTCCCGGACAATTATCATATATTTTGGTGCAAACGATTGCGCTCGAAGCGAACGATGGGAGACATTGCGATGAAGCTGGCTAAGGTGTTTCTCACCGGATTGATCGGCGTGGCTGCCCCAACGCCGGCTATTGCAAAGGTGACGGCTCCCCAGGACGCACGCATTTTCCGTCTCGACGGAGGTGGTGTAACGTATGCGCTTGGCGTCGATAAGAACGGATATCTACAGCCGCTCTATTGGGGTGCATCGCTGGCGCCCAAAGACCCCCTCGTTGCCACTGACCCGGTGAAAGTTGGTGATCCAGTGCTGGTAAAGGCGCCGGGCGAGCTCTCCGGCTTCGATCCTGCCGGCTCAGTGACGTTGCAGGAATATCCGGGTCAGGGCGAGGGATTGGTCAGCGATCCCGGCATCAAGGCCATCTTTGCGGACGGCAACCGCGATCTCGTTCTCAAATACAAGTCGCACCGCGTGCAGGGCGAAACGCTAACGATCGAGCTGGTGGACATCCGGCGTCCATTGTCCGTCACGTTACGCTATACGATTGATCCCGAGACCGGAGTCCTGGCGCGATCGGCGTCGGTTCGTAACGGCGATCGGCGCGAGGTTCGGGTCGATCAAATCGCCTCAGCTGTGTTCACCCTGCCGGTTGGTGATGATTACCGACTGCACTACCTCACCGGTCGCCACGCGGCCGAATGGACAAAGAAAGACGTCGCAGTCACGCCGGCGCTCACGCTGCTGGAAAGCCGGCGTGGCTCAACCGGGCACGGCAACAATCCGTATTTCGCAATCGGTCGCGAAGGTGTCACCAGCGAGGACTCAGGGCCGGTCTGGTACGGCGCGCTGGCATGGTCTGGATCGTTCCGGATCAGTGTCGGTCAAGACAATCTCGGTCGTATCCGCATCATGGGCGGATATAACCCTTATGACTTTTCGTGGACGCTGAAGCCTGGGGAAGTCCTGGATACGCCTGTTTTCTATGCCGGCTATTCGAACGGCGGGATGGGCGGGGCATCGCGCACCTTTCACCGCTTTCAGAACGCGCATATCCTCCCGGGCGGCGAACGCGCCAAGCCACGCCCGGTGGTGTACAACAGTTGGGAAGCGACCGCCTTCGACGTCACCGAGGCCGGTCAGGAAGCCTTGGCCGAGAAGGCGGCCAAGATCGGGGTCGAACGGTTCATCGTCGACGACGGCTGGTTCGGTGCGCGGAACAGCGACAAGGCCGGGCTTGGGGACTGGACGGTCAACCGAACCAAATTTCCGAACGGGCTGAAGCCCCTGATCGACAAGGTGCAATCGCTCGGAATGGATTTCGGCTTGTGGGTCGAGCCGGAGATGGTGAACGTCGATAGCGACCTGTACCGCGCGCATCCCGATTGGGTCCTGAACTACCCGGATCGGCCACGCACCGAAGGCCGCAACCAGTTGGTGCTCAACCTCGCGCGCACCGACGTGCGCGATCACCTGCTCGCTGTGCTCGACAAGCTGGTAAGCGACAACACCATCGCGTTCCTGAAATGGGATTATAACCGTAACTGGACCGAACCCGGATGGCCGGCGGTGCAAGTAAAGGATCAGCAGCGGGTCTACGTTGAGTACGTCCGGAACCTCTACTATATCCTGTCCGAACTGCGACGACGTCATCCCAAGCTGGAAATCGAGAGCTGCTCGGGCGGTGGTGGCCGCGTCGACCTTGGCATCCTCGGACTTTCCGACGAAGTATGGCCATCCGACAATACCGATCCGGCCGACCGTTTGATGATCCAAGACGGCTTTACACAGGCCTATCCCGTATCGGTGATGATGGCATGGGTGACTGACAGCCCCAACTGGGCGAACACCCGCGCGACGTCGCTCGATTATCGCTTCCTGTCGTCGATGCAGGGTGGATTGGGGATCGGTGCCAATCTGGACAAATGGCAGGCGGGGGACTTCACCACGGCCGCAAAATGGGTCGCGGCGTATAAGAGCATCCGCCAGACTGTGCAGCGCGGGCAACTTTATCGCATCGACCCACCAACAAAGGACAATGCGTCGTCAGCGACGATGTATGTGGGCCAGGACCGACGTCAGGGCGTGATGTTCCAAATGCTGCATTCGTCGATGTGGCGCGACAATCCGGTTGCCGAGCATCCGCAGGGGCTCGACCCTGCCCAGACCTATTCCGTCCGGGTGCTTGGCGGTGCGGCACTCCCTGAGGGCGTGCCTGCCCGCGCCAGCGGCGCCTACTGGATGGAGCGTGGGCTCCGCGCCCCTTTAAAGGGTGATTTTGTGGGAACCGCTTTCGTGTTCGACGCCGTAAATTAGGGTCTCCCCGGGTCGTGGGGAGAGATAGCTCACGCTGAGGCGGCGATTTCGCGCAACGCGCTTTCGAACGCCTCAGGCGGCTGCCCTCCGGAGATCAGATAGCGATCGTTGATGATGACGGCAGGCACCGCGCTGATCCCGTGCGATTGCCAAAATTTCTCCGCAGTCCGGACGTCGTCTGCATATTCGTCCGATGCAAGGATGTCTGCCGCGCGCTTCGGGTCAAGGCCGACTTTCGCAGCGGCGGCGGTCAGCACCTCATGGTCGGACGGGTCCTGCTGGTCGGTGAAGTACGTGTCGAACAGCGCGCGCTTGAGCGCCGCCTGCTTACCCTCGATGTGCGCCCAATGCAGCAGCCGGTGCGCGTCGAAGGTGTTGTAGATGCGGCTCGTATCCGACATCCGCATCGCGAATCCGAGATCAGCAGCGCGCTCCCGGATCATCGCGCGACTGGCGGCCGATTGTTCGGGCGTGGACCCATATTTCTCGGCGATGTGTTCGCCGATGTTCTGACCATCCGCACCCATTTGCGGGTTTAGCTCGAACGGCTGGAAAGTTATCTCGGCGGTGACCAGGTCGCCGGTGCGGGCCAACGCCTCTTCAAGCCCGCGCAGACCAATGATGCACCAGGGACACGAAACATCGGATACGAAATCGATCTTCATGGGCTTCGACATGTGGCACCACTTCGGGTTGGAGTTGGCGATGCGACATAGGACCGCGCCGTGCCAAATGCACTATCGTCACACGCCGCAGTACGATTCAGGCCTGCGCCAAAACTCCAAAACAGGCTTGGGGCATCGCCTTGAGGAACAACGGCGCAGAGGTCGGGTACCAGTTTTCGAGCATAGGGGTGACCGAACCGGAAGCAATGTTGTCGCTGGCATGTGCTTGCATGGCGAAGCCCAATCGCGTCTATCACCGCCACCCTCGAAGCACTGGGCTGGTTTGGAACAACAAACGCCTGCACATTCATTTGAACGATACATCGTTCTTCGCAACTGCAAGAACCGGTTTTATGGAGGGTAAGTCGGTGCAGCCGGAACCGGCACTAGCTTACTTTTTCGTCCGGAAGAGTCCCGCCGAGGCAACGCCTGTTTCCGTCGCGTTATGAACTGGCTACAATCGATCGAGATCGCTCCTCGTCAAAGATGGGCACCGACAGGAGAGACCTGATGCGAAGAATGTCCACAACGGTTCTGTGCGTCGTGGCGTTGTCAACGGCTCCCGCATTAGCGCGAGAGGCAAGGTCCAACGCGATTTCGGCGTCGGAACGGGCGGAGGGGTGGCGTCTGTTGTTCAACGGTCATGACCTCGACGGCTGGCGATCGTTCGATGGCAAGGCTCCCTCGCCGTCGTGGACGGTGCGTGACGGCGCACTTGAACTCACCGCGACGAGCGGGCGCATGAGCGGCGGAGATCTGGTGAGCGCCGACAGCTATGGCGCGTTCGAACTGACGCTGGACTGGAGGGTTGCGAAAGGCGGCAACAGCGGCGTTCTGTACCTCGCGCGCAACGTGCCCCAGACCCGGCAGATCTATGAAACCGGGCTGGAGATGCAGATCCTGGATGACGTCGGCCATCCCGACGGCAAGATCCCCTCGCATCACGCCGGAGCGCTATACGATCTGACGGTGCCGCCCCCCGGGATAGCGCGGCCCGTTGGCAACTGGAATCACGCTCGGTTGCTCGTCGAGCCCGGTCGTATCCGCCAATGGCTGAACGGGAAACCGACCGCCGACGTTTCCTACGGCGACGATGCCTGGCGTCAACGTGTGGCAGCGTCGAAATTTGCCAAGATGCCTTTCTTTGGAACGTTTCCCAGCGGCTTGATCGCACTGCAGGATCATGGCGAGCCAGTGGCGTTCCGCAACATCAAGCTCCGCGTTATCGGGCCAAGTGCGGTGGGGGCGAGCAAGTGAAACGGAACGCGAAATCCACGTCGGATCCGCAGGCCGATGTTATCATCGTTGGATCAGGGGCGGCAGGTGGCATGGCGGCCTACACCCTGACCAAGGCCGGGCTACGGTGTATCCTGCTCGAGGCAGGGCGCGATTATGATCCCCAGGCCGAAGTGAACATGTTTGCGCCCGAGAGCGACGCGCCGTTGCGCGGTGCAGCCACGCCCGACAAGCCGTTCGGCTATTTCGATGCGACGGTCGGCGGCGGATGGCAGGTGGAGGGCGAGCCGTACACATTGCGGGAGGGTTCCGATTTCCGTTGGTATCGCCCGCGCATGCTGGGCGGACGGACCAACCACTGGGGGCGGCACGTGCCCCGGCTTGGGCCGTATGACTTCAAACCGTTCTCGCGAGATGGCCTTGGGGTGGATTGGCCGATCGGTTATGATGACGTCGCGCCGTTCTACGATCGCATCGAACGCATGATCGGCGTCAACGGTGGCCCGCTGGGGCTGGAGAACCACCCGGATTCCCCAGCAGGATGCCTGATGCCGCCACCGCACCCGCGCATCCCGGAAATGCTCATCAAGGCCGCCGCCGAGGATCTGGGGATCCCGGTGCGCGCGGCCCACACCGCAGTGCTGACGCGTGACATGCCTGACGCGGTTGCGCCGCGCAGTGCCTGCCTCAACGCGACGCCGTGCACGCGCGGCTGCACAATCGGTGCGATGTTCCAGACGACCACATCGCTGCTGCCGATGGCAAAGGCGACCGGGCGGCTGACGATCGTTACCGATGCGATGGTGTCGCGCGTGACGATGGCGCGTCCCGATCGTGCTGGCGGGGTCGAATATGTCGATCGCAAGACTGGGATGCGACATCAGGTAAAGGCGCGCACAGTGGTGCTGGCGGCTGGCACCGGCGAAACGACCCGCCTGCTGCTCAATTCGGGGGAAGGCGGGCGCGGCCTTGCCAATTCCTCCGGAGAGTTGGGTCGTAATCTGACCGATTCAACTGGCGCGTCCTTCCGCGCTTATATTCCGGCACTTGCCGATCGCCCGCGCTACAATGAAGAAGGGATTGGTGGGCAGCACATCTACATCCCCTTCTGGCTGTATCAGCAACAGAAGCGCGGCGAGCTCGACTTTGCCCGTGGGTATCATTTCGAGATCGGTGGCCGGTTCGGCATTCCGCCTGCAGAAGCCTTGCCGCGCGTCTGGGGGGCGGCACTGAAAAAGGCGGTCCGAAGCGCCTCGGGCGCGACGATCCAGCTGACGCTGCGCGGCGAAATGATCCCCAACAAGGACAGTTTCTGCGAGGTCGATCCGGTCGTGAAGGACCGGTTCGGTATCCCCGTGCTGCGGTTTGCCTTTCGCTGGTCGCAAAATGAAGTGAACCAGGTAGCGCACGGCCGGCGAACCGCGCATGCCGTGTTCAAGCGGATGGGCGGTACGATCCTCGACCCCGATTTGCCGCCGGAAAAGATCATGACCGCGGGCGGCGAGATCATCCATGAACTGGGTACGGCCCGGATGGGGGCGGACAGGCAGTCGTCGGTAGTCGACAGTTATGGCCAGACTTGGGACGTCGACAATCTCATATTGATGGACGGCGCGGTCTTTGCGTCCGGCGCACACAAGAACCCAACGCTCACTATCCTCGCGCTCGCGTTGCGCGCGTCCGAGCGGCTGGCGCAGCGGTTGAAGTCGGGAGCTTTCGCATGACGCTGTCGCGCCGCACCACGATGCAATGGATGATGGCCGCCGCGGTGTTGCCGATGGCGCGCTGGTCGCCGCCCGCGATGGCCGCGGGCATGGGTGATGCCGCCGGGGCGGCGCCGCCGTTCGACGTCATCGTAGATTGGCCCGACACGCCGCCGCTCGCGCAGGCGATCGGCTATGGCCGTGACCCCGATCTGATGATGCCGAAGGTTCCATGGGCGCTGACCTTGAGCGTTGCGCAGCGCAGGACGGTCGACTTGCTCGGCGACCTGATCCTGCCCAGGGACACAGTATCGCCAGGGGCAGGGGCGCTCGGCGTCGGCGCGTTCATCGACGAATGGATCAGCGCACCCTATCCGGTCCAGCGCGTTGACCGCGAAAAGGTGATCGGCGGTCTGATATGGCTCGATGCGCAAAGCCGGATCCTGCACGGTCAGGCCTTTGTTGCGATCACGCCTGGGCAACGTGGCGGACTGCTCGACGCATTGAGCGTTGCGGTGCCGATCGCCAAGATGGCGGCTCCGGTGGCGTTCATGGACACGATGCGAAAGCTCTTCGTTCTCGGTTTCTATAGCCTGCCGGAAGGTAAGGTGGACATGGGGTTTATCGGCGATCAACCGACCCCCGGCGCTTATCCCGGACCAACTCCCGAAGCCCTTTCGCACTATGCCCAAACCCTTGACCGGATGGGACTGAAAATGTCGCAGGCGTAGCGATGCTGGCGTAGCCGTGATTATTCTGGATGTTTGCAGTAGGCAGACCCTGATCGTTCTCCGGTTCAGGCAAGCATACTGAATTGGCCGACCGACCGCCTCTTGCTTTGCTCAGCGGTAAGGTACTCAAGGCTCGATCGAACTGGGGAAGCCGGAAGGCGACGCGATGCTGCTCTCAGAACGAAACAGTAGAAGGTCGGATGTCGTCCCACTCTGAACGTTGCTTATGCATCACGCTGGTCTCACGGCTTGGTTGCACGAAAATAGCAGGAGACAAGGTTTGTCGCGGTTCCGGTTGGTTATGCCGTCTCTCTTTGCGTTCGGCATCGCCGGCGCATCTTATGGTCAGCCCAGCTCGCCCGACGCTTCGCCAGCCAGGGTCGTCGTTCCCAAGGTTGAACGGGAAGGGGTGTGGCAACCGGGTGCAGGTGGTACGCAAGTCCCGCTGTGGCCTGCGAATGTTGCCTTGGCGAAGCCGGATACGGGCGACCATCCCGAAGCTACCGGAAATGGCTCGCCACTTGTTGCAGGAAAAATGTGGCATTGGGCCAGCTATGTGACGCGGCCGACCATGACCGTCTACAAGCCTAAAGGGCGTAATACCGGAACGACGATGATGGTCTTACCCGGTGGCGGGTTCTACGCAGTTGCGACCGATCTCGAGGGAACTGAAATCTGCAACTGGGTCGTGCAGCAGGGCATGACCTGCGTACTGCTGAAGTATCGGACACCCCAGATCTGGGAAACAGAGGCAGGAAAGCCGCAGCAGCGACCAAAAGTCCTATTGGGTCTGGAAGACGCTCAGCGAGCGATGGGCCTGTTGCGGGAGCGCGCCTCTACATACGGGATCGATCCGCATAAGATTGGCGTGATCGGCTTTTCTGCAGGTGCCTATCTTGTAGCGAATATGAGCAACACGGAAGACCGCACTTACCCGGTAGCCGATCCAGCCGATCAGCAATCACCCCGGCCGGATTTCGCGATCGTCGCCTACACGGCGCGGATGCTCGATACCAGCAAGGGCAGGAACAGCCTTGAACTGAAACCGTGGGTGAAGATCAGCCCGAATGCACCGCCAACGCTCATCATTCATGCCATGGACGATCCGACGGACAATGTCCGTCAAGGGATGGCATATGCGCTGGCGCTGAACGACGCTGGCGTACCGGTTGATATGCGTCTCTATGCAAAAGGCGGTCACGCCTTCGGAATGCGTCCAACGCCCGATCCGATCACCAGGGAATGGCCGGGCGAGGTCAAGCAATGGCTCCAGAACCTGGGTATGCTTTGATGCCGATGGTCGCTTCTGCGTGAACCCGGAGCCGAAACCGTACGAAGTATTAGCTTTCTGAACGGACATTCCCTCTTCGGAAGTTTGCCGCGCTTTTGGACCGGCACGTACCCGCGGCATTGCGTTCGAAGAACAGGCGGTGTTTGACCGGTAGCGTTTGCGCTTGCCTGCCACTCACTAAGCGAGGGTCGATCGCCGGGTGCAATGCTTGAGTTCAGTTGGTCAGCACGCGCTGGAGAACTTGCAGCGCATGCACGCCATAGGGCGGAACTCGCCCGATAGATTCTGGCGAGATGAAGCGAAGGGTATCTTCAAAGAATTCGACCGTTCCGTCCGCGGGTTGTTGCCCGGTGCCGTTGTTCTGCCGCCTTTCGTTTATGCTCCTGGCATCGGCAGATTGCTGACCCCGAACGTCGGTGGGTCGGGTTCGCCTTTAGGACTGCCTGATTGGTCAGGGCGAATGGTACCGTACGTCCGAATGCCGGTACGCTGCGCCGGGGCGCTATGCCGGTCCGGCTGACAATGCTCCTGTCTATCACCCTCGGGTTGCGCCTGTTCTCTGACCGAACGGCCGGACAAGATGGTCTCGAACCCAAATGCTCCCAATGCTGCCACTGCAAAGACGAGGGCTGATCCAAAGAAGGCGAAGAGGATATAGCCCGTTCCAGCGTTGCGCAGCGCACCGAGAAAGAGGGTCAGCGCAGCGCAGCAAGTCAGCGCTCCCGCAAGGGTCGCCAGTAGGACAGCCACGTCGAGCGCAAGCGACCGCAGACGAAGACGGGCCAACTGCCGGGGATGACCTGAAGGATCGCTTGCAAGTCGATCGACGCGGTCGGCAATGCGACCCAATCTGGTCGTGAACACGTTGAGCAGCGAGGCGAGGCCCGTGAGCAGGAAGATCGGCGTCAGCGCGAGTTGAACGACATGCGCCGCGCCGGAGAGATCATCAGTTCCGAACATCAATTCCTCATGCATGCGTAGATCCCGGTCTGCAAGCACTTGGACTTGATAGGGATAGAGGAGGGAAGGGTCACGACCTGAGGCGTACGAAGCGCGAGTTGGTTCGGATATGCTATCGCCTCGCGCCCGTCAGGAGAAGGCATCCTCATTCCTGCGGCTGACAGCGTTCGGCCGCACCGGCAAGGGGGCTGACGGGACTAGAAGGTGAAGCGCCATTACCCAACGCTTTGCGGAATGATGCCGGTCGAACCTTCTGCTGCTGCGAGAGTAAGGGCGGCCGAATGAACGTCGCAAACGGATCCTTACGTTGGAAGAAAAGCCGGGCGCTGCTCAGGAGAGCTGCGGTGGCGACAACGCCCGCCATCATTCGTGCCGGAATCGGCCTCGCGAGCATCAGCACGCGCATCTCGATCCCGCACACCTCCGCTTGGTACAGGGTATGAAACCTCTAAAGCCTTTGGTTATGCTTTGGTATTTGTATTCTGCGATTTTGATGATACCAGACCCACCAGTTGCAGAGCGTGATTGCACGCCGTCTGGATGAGGTTGCTATGATTGTACGAAACGTTGCGTCGCAGGCCGTATTGGCCGCTGTTTTTCTCCTGCATGCAGCACCTGTGGTCGCTCAAGAAACGCCCGAACAGGCAAAGACTGAGGCAGACGCCGCAACGGCGGTCGTAGCAGCAGAACCCGATCCGCAAGCGGATGCAGCGATCGTGGTGACGGGATCGCGCATTCAACGTCCGAACACGACCTCCGCCGCGCCCATCACGTCGGTGACCGCGCAGGACATCAAGGCGCAGGCGGCGATCAACGTCGAGGACGTGCTCAACCGGCTGCCGCAAGTCGCGCCGGACAGCCAGCAGACCTATAACGATTCGGATGGTCGCCAGCGGATCAAGCTGCGCAGCCTCGGGTTCGAACGCACGCTGGTGCTGATCGACGGCAAGCGGATCGGTACCCAGAACGGCCAAGACGTCGGGATCATCCCGCCGTCGCTGCTTGAGCGAGTCGACGTGCTGACCGGTGGTGCCTCGTCGGTTTACGGTTCCGATGCAGTCGCGGGTGTCGTCAACTTCGTCCTCAAGAAGGATTTTGAAGGGATCCAGCTCGACGGCAATTACAATTTCTACAACCACAACAACAAGGACACGGTGGTGTCGTCGCTGGCGCGCGGCGCCGGTTTCAGCAGCAAGCAGGGTCTGAGCAACGACGGTGGCCGTGCCGACGTGACGCTTACCGCGGGCAAGAAGTTCTTCGACGGCGCGCTGCGGCTCAACGGGTTCGTCAATTACAAACACACCGACGCGATTCTGCTGTCCGATCGTTCGAACTCGGGTTGTTATCTGACACAAACGAGCCTGAACGCGCCCTTGTCGTGCGGGCTGACGCCAAGCAGCTCGACCAGCGGCCTGATAACGCCGCTTAGCGGCGCCAACGCCAACGCCCAATATGTGAACAACCCCAACGGCTCGCGGACCTTCGTTCCGTTCGGGCCGGGAGCGGGGAACGCGTCGAACTATTTCAGCAACTATGCCTACCAGCGCCCCTCCGAGCGCGTGAACGCTGGTGGTTTCGCCAGCCTCGACATCTCGCCCAACGCCGAACTCTACGCATCGGGCATCTGGTTCCGCGACAAGTCTTACAACAATTACCCGGCGATCGCTGGCGGCAACGTCCAAGTGAATTGCAACAACCCGTTCCTGTCGGCCAGCCAGTCCACCGCGATCTGCGGTGCTGCCGCCGGAACCGCGGCGACTGCACCGATCGATCTTCGCTACCGCCTGGGCGAAGGCAATGACCAGCCCGACGCGTATCTGAACACCGGCCTCCGCCTCACCGGCGGCGTGCGCGGCAAAGTCGGCGATGCGTGGACGTATGACGTCGGCGGCGTCTACGCCCGCAACCATCAGGATTACTCGCCGAGCTTCGTCGACCCGACGCGGTTGCAGAATGCGATCAACGTCGGCGGAACCCGCGCTGCACCGACCTGCGCGGCGACGGCCGACGCGGCGTGCGTTCCCTTCGACGCCTTCAGCGCGGGCAACAGCGATCCGGCGCTGATCGACTATCTTTATAATCAGGGCACGTCGGTAACCGTCGGCACGCTGTACGACGTTCAGGCCAACGTGACCGGCGACCTCGGGAAGTACGGCATCACGTCGCCGTTCGCCGAACAGGGTGTGGCGGTCGCATTGGGCGCGGAATATCGCAAGGATACGCTCAAATCGCGGGCGGACAGCGCGTATCGCGCCCGCCTCGGCGGGACCGACAGTTTCCTCAGCCAGGATGTCTGGGAAGGCAATATCGAAGTCCAGGCACCGCTGGTTCAGCACAAGCCGTTCGTCGAGCAACTGCAGGTCAACGGCGGCTATCGCCTGTCGAAGTACAGCAGCAATCCCAGCACCTTCAACACCTGGAAGGTCGAGGGCATCTACGCCCCGGTTCGCGACCTGACGTTCCGCGCCTCGTTCAACAAGGCACAGCGCGCGCCGACGGTGGTGGAAATTCGCCAGGCGACCAACGTCGAGTTCGCGCGCGGCGGATCGGGCACGTTCAACGATTTCTGCGCACCGACCGTCACCAGCAACTCCAATGGCGGCGTGACATACGGGTCGCCGATCGCATCGCGCGACGTCTGCCGCGCGACGGGTCTGTCGGACGCGCTGTACGGCAGCCCGACGCTGCTCTGTCCGGGGGATGCGTCGACCGGCGCAACCGGGTGCACCGTGCGCTCGGGCGGGTTCACCGCCGATCCCGAGACCGCCTACACCCAGACCTACGGCCTGATCATCAAGCCGCGCTTCGTGCCGGGGCTGTTCTTCTCGGTCGATCGCTATCGGATCAAGATCAATAACTCGCTCGGGTATAACGACTACAGCTATTACACCGATGGATGCCAGCGTTCGAACGGCGATGCGTTCTTCTGTCAGGGTATCGTGCGCAACCCGGGCACGGGTACGCTCTATTCGTCGGCAGCGAGCAACCCGACCACGGGCTTCATTCGCCAGGGAACGACCAACTTCTACACGTCGATCGCGCGCGGCTATGATTTCCAGACGCAATACACGCTCAACCTCGACAAGCTCGGCAAGATCGACTGGAACTTCAACGGCTCGCTGACGACCTTCGCGGGTGGCCAGGATTCACCGGTGCAGCCGTCGCGCAATTGTGCGGGCTATTATGGCAATGGTTGCGGCCAGTTGATCCCGAAGTGGTCGCACGGCCTGCGCGCAACCTACACCACGATGAGCAAGGTGTTCAGCGCCTCGGCTAACTGGCGTTATGTCGGTTCGCTGACCAATGCCGACAATTCGGACGATCCCGCGATCGGCGGCACGCCGGAGCGCGCGCGGACGGGGTATTTCCGGGTCGCCCCTCAGAACTATTTCGATCTGGCGCTCAACTTTGCGGTCAACAAGGCGTTCTCGCTGCGGTTGATTGCGAACAATCTGCTGGATCGGAGCGCGCCGATCGTTCCGGACTCGTACAACGTCGCCCTTGCGCGAACCAACACCATTCCGCAGCGGTATGACTCATTGGGCCGCAACTTGTCGGTCGGTGCGACTGTGCGGTTCTGATATAGCTCTCAGAGCGTTCATACCCTCTCTCCATCATTGGTTGCGGCACGCACGGAGGTGCGTGCCGCAATTGAGCGATGATTGAACGGAATTACTCGACCAATCAGTAGGCCAACAAACTCGCTCTGATCTGCATCGCACGAGCCGCAAAAGTTTGGAACGCGATGCGGCAAGCAGCATCGCCGAACGGTTACAAAGTGAGGTGGCGGCGCCGTTACGGAGTGCGGTGCGAAAGCTTGAACAGCCGGTCACTGTTTCCTCGCCGTCGCCCGCTCCATGCCGCCCGTTATCGAGCGGTGAGATAACGGCATTTGCACGTCAAGCCGGGCCCGAACTTGAACGTTCGATAAAAGTATACGGCACCTGAACCGATCGCGCGGGTCGGTCGCAAGCCTGTTGGTACGACGGATCGGCCAGGATATCGATGGCGACACTGGCGAGAACGCCATTGGGTTGGTGAATGGTCGTCAGCTGAGGCCACGCCATGCGAGATATGGGTGCATCGTCGAAGCCGACGACGGACAGGGCCCCAGGTACGGCAATATTCCTACGTGCGGCGCTGACCAAAACTCCCAAAGCCATCTCGTCGTTGGCGGCAAACACAGCGCTGGGACGGTCGTCTGTCGACAGAATTGCGTCTCCGGCCGCCATGCCGGATCGGAAGCTGAAGTCACCGCCCCGGATCCAGGCATCTCGGATGCCAATCCCTGCGCAACGCATCGCGTCGCTGAACCCAGCCAGCCTCTTGCCGGCCGCATCGTGCGAAACAATCCCTTGAACGAAAGCAATGTCGCGGTGTCCCAACGCGATAAGATGATCAGTCATATCGCGGGCGGCTTGATAGTCGTCGATGTAAATCACCGCGGCAGATGAATCGTTTGGCGACGAATTCAATTTCACGACCGGGATGCCGCGGTGATCAAGCAGGTCGGCGAGATCGGGCCAATCGCAGATTGGCGGGGTGAGAATAACCCCTGCGAGCTGCAAGGCCTGCACCGTTTTCGACACCTGGTCGAGCGCCCCGGATGCGCCGCGGTCAACTCGTTCGACAACAAGATGGTAGCCGTGATGACGGCAGCGGACCATCGCTCCAAGCTGGACGTCTGCGGCGTATCCCGATGCCGGATCGTCAAAAAACAGCCCAATGAGGTAGGATCTAGAACTCGACAGGCTGCGGGCGTAGGCGTTCGGGCGGTAGTCCAGTTCGGCGACGACCCGTAGGACGTGATCCCGTACCGCTGGCCTGACATGCGCCTCTGCATTCATTACCCGCGAAACGGTCTTTGGCGACACACCTGCGGCGCGAGCGACATCCTTGATGGTTACCGGCGGCATCATCCCGCTATAAAGTCCATGTCCGATGCCGCCACCATGCGAACCCTGCGATGACGATGTAGCAGGCGCCTGGAAGACCGAACGCAATCTTCAACCCGACCATGTCCGCAACAACGCCGGTCAGCAACGGGATGATGGCGCCGCCCACGACAACCATGCACAACAACATTGAGGCATAGGTCGCGGTGGAATGATCGTCAGGCAGCGCAAGCGCGAAGATCGTCGGATACATGATCGCATTGCACAGCCCGACCGCAAGTAATGCCGAAGCCGCCACCGGACCTTGCAACCCGATTGCCATCCCCACGAGCGCAATGGCGGTGATCGCGCAGCCGAGCAGCATCGTCGGTGCGCTATACCGAGCGAGGTAGCGGGCGCCTACCAGTCGCCCGGCCAGCGCACCAGCCCAGTACAGACCTACGAGTTGCCCTGCCGCCACCGGAGAGATGCCCAGAGTTTCGGGCATCGCCAAATACTCTACGAGGAGTGTGCCGATCGTGACTTCGGCGCCGACATAGGCGAACATCGCGCCTGCACCCGCCAGCAGCCGCCGGTTCAACAGCACGCCGACAATGCCCGAGAGCGGCACATGGCGCGGCGTCGAGGACGCGAGCAGCAAATCGCGTCGGTAGATGAAGGCTGATGCAAGCGCAGATGCGACCAGCGCAACGGCAAGGAACGGGAAAACGACCCGTACATGATTTGTCAGGTCACCGGTTCGTGGCCGACCAGTCCCGAGCAGCAGTGTGGATCCTGCCAACGACGCAAGCACGGTGCCGAGCGAGTTGAAGCCTTGCAGGAAGGTCAGTCGCGAAACGGCGCGGCGTGTTGGTTCGACCACCGGGACGACGATGTTGGCGGCGATCTGCAGGAAGGTGACTCCGCTGGCGAGCGCTAAGAGTGCGAGTAGGACCACCATATATCCGAACGACCCAAGCGAGGCGGCCAGCAGGCCGCAACCGAGCGCAATGACAACCAGCCCCGCCGCGATGCTTCGCATGTAGCCAAACTTAACCACCAGCGCGGTGATCGGTAAGGCGAAGAGGAGATAGCTAGAATGGAACGCGAACTGCACCAGCAGTGCACGCGTATGAGTCAGTCCTTCGATCATCCGTAACCGGGGTACAAGCAGTCCGACCAGCGAGTTGAGGAAGCCTCCCAGAAAATACACGCCGATACAAAGCCGAAACAGCAGAGTCGCGCGGTGTTCGCTGGTCTCGGGCGCAAGGGTTGTGCTGTTGGTCACGCCTCATCCTATCAAGGCGCCGATGCCGCGCAACGTACGACAATGGCATCGCACGACACATTGATATCGATGTCGGAGGGAGTGATCACGCCGCCAAGCCGCTCGGGAAGATGCGGCATGGGAAGACTTCTACGAGGAGTACGCGATCCTCGCGGACCGCCTGCGCGCTGTTGAGCTTCACGCAGATGGTGCTCTTGACGCAAACGCTGCCGGGGAAGGGGCCTGCACAGCCGTCGGCATCAGAGACAGCCGGCGGAACGGATGCGCGGAGGTTTGAGACCTGGCGCGACACCACAATTACCGCGGCGGACCGGGCCGACGTACTCGTAAAGGCGACGACCAAGGCCGAAAGGCTGAAATACGTTCACGGCATATTTCCCCCGATGGCGAACAACCTAACGCCTGATATGTTTCCGCCCGTTGGTTACGAGCCCGGCGTCCCTCGTCTGGGCATACCGACGTTGACGATCACTGCCGCTCGACGCGCATTGCCACAATGGGAAGCCGCTGGCTGGCGTCTCAAGGCGGCACCTATGCCGTCAAGCTCGCGACGGATGCCCAGACGGCGATCGCAGTAGGCACGGTCAGGCTGACTGAACAACGCCGGGCGTCGGTCCGTGCTGCTTTTGACACACCTTGAAACAAATACGCACGACACGGACGGCGATGTTGCGGACCGATTGACATCGATGTCGGGCGAAAGCACGGTGGAATTACGCGGGGTTACACCGCCAGGTTCATACACCGGCAGGGACATGCCGGTCAGGGAGGATGAGTATGAGGGGATCTATTTCGTCGGCGTTCGCGCGCTCGACGTCACTATTCGCGCTGGTTGCTGGGTTGACGATGCCAGCCGTCGCGAATGCGCAGGCAGCGCCAAGTCCGACACCGCTGGTTCAGGCCCAACAGGGCACCCCACAAGCCGATACGTCGCCAGGCGCTCCGCAGATCGAGACCGGCGCGACCGCCACCAACGCGATGCCGGACCAGACTCCAAGCGACGATATCGTCGTGACTGGCGTTCGCGCATCGCTCGAGCGGTCGATCGCGATCAAGCGCGATTCGTTCGGTGTCGTTGACGCGATCAGCGCGGAGGACATCGGCAAGTTCGCCAACACCAATCTGGCGGAATCGCTGCAACGCATCACGGGCGTGTCGATCGATCGTCGTAACGGCGAAGGTTCAACCGTTACGGTCCGCGGCTTTGGCGCTCAGTACAATCTTGTTACGCTCAACGGCCGTCAGCTTGCGACGTCGAACATCGTTGCAGTGGGCGGTGACCAAGGCGGCGATGGTGCTGGTGGCTTCGGTCGGTCGTTTGACTTTTCCAACCTCGCTTCCGAAGGCGTCAAGACGTTGGAGGTCTACAAGACCGGCCGCGCCGCGATCCCCTCGGGTGGCATCGGAGCGGCCGTGAACGTCGTCAGCCGTCGTCCGCTCGACTCCAGGGACACGGGCCTGCTCGGCTCGCTAGGCGTCAAGGGCGCATACGACAACAGCTCGTCAGACTGTTTCGACTGCGGCGCGCGAGTAACGCCCGAGGTTTCCGGTACTGCGAGCTGGAGCGATCCTAATCAGCGCTTCGGCGTTTCGCTGTTCGGAAGCTACCAGAAGCGCAACTTCAGCTTCTCCAGCGTCGCGCCCGACAACTGGAACATCCGGTCGCTCACCGACTTCCTGAATCCTGGCAACGGGTTCGTCAACGGTCAGACAGTAATCAACAACCGTCCGACCAACGGCAACGTTCTGGTCTCGGTGCCCAATGACTCCCGCTATCACTTTTCTGAGGCGAGCCGCGAGCGCATCAACGGATCTGGCGTTCTGCAATTCCGCCCGACCGACACGCTGACCCTTACGGCAGACGGCCTCTACGCTCAGCTGCGTCAATCCGAACGTCGATCGACCCAGTCCAACTGGTTCAATCGCCCGTTCGGCGTGGTCACGTTCGACGACGCCAGCAACGGCATTGCGACGACGAGCTTCCTTTCGGAAACCATCAACGGCGTGAAGGACGAAGCATTTGAGCAAGCGTATCGCGCACAGAAGAACAAGCTGTACGATTTTGGGGGCAACATCGAGTGGAAGCCGACTGAACGCTTCACTCTGGCGATCGATGGCCACATCGGTCGGGCGGATAGTTCTCCCGACAACCCCAATGGTCAGACGTCGACCACTGTCGCGTTCAATGCGCCGGTCGTTGCCGCGCATTCGCTAACGCTCGGAAAGGATGGTTTCCCGCAACAGACGATCGCCATCAACGACGGCTCGACCAGCACGACGCCGACCGGCCAGGCTTTTATCAAGGGCAACGGCAACGGCGTGATCGATCTCGGGGATCTGTCGAGCGCGGTGCAACGTCAGTTCGCGTCCAATCAGACGCAGCGGGTTAAAGAACTGCGCGCAGATGCGGGTTGGGTGTTGAACGATCAACTCCGCGTCGATGCCGGCGTCGATTACCGCACCACGGACACGCGGCAGACGCAATACAATACTCGCCAGGTCCTGGGTGACTGGGGCAATTCGCTGCCGCCCGACGTTGCACGGCTCGCCCCCGGTCAGGTGTTTCAGTTCTGCAACGTATGCAAGTTCGAACACAACGATGGAAAACCGGACGCCAACACGTTGGTCGCGTTCCGCACACAGGATGCCACAAAGCTCTACAATACGCTGTACGACTATTATCTTGGCGTGACGAACGACGGCGTGAACCACGCCAACAACATCGACGCGAATGACGACAACCGCGTCCGCGAGAATGTCTGGTCGGGCTATGTCCAAGGGGCGTGGAACGGCAAGCTTTTCGATCATAACGCGCAATTGGTCGCCGGCGTACGGTACGAGAATACCAAAGTGCGGGCGGTTTCGCTTCAGCCGGTACCCACTGCAATCGTGTGGACTGCGGACAACGACTTTTTCGTGGCAAACACGTCCGATCGCCAGACATTGTCTTCGCGTGGCGGCTACAGCAACTGGCTCCCGTCGGTGGATGCCAAGTTCGAGGTCATCCGTAACCTCTTTGCACGGGCTTCGTACAGCAAGACGATCTCACGGGCTGGTTATGGCGACTTATTTGCCTCGACCAACGTTGGCAGTCCGGGCCGCCCGACGGCGATCGGTGGCATAGCGACGGGCACCGCGCATAATACCGATCTCGACCCACTGTCATCGGACAACATTGACGTCTCGTTCGAATGGTATCCGAGAAAAGACGTTTTCCTGTCTGCTGGCTTCTTCAACAAGCAGGTCCATAACTTCATCGGCCAGACGGTGGTCAACCGTAACCTGTTTGGCCTGCGCGATCCCACCTCCGGTACCGCCGGAACGCGGTCCGGTACTGCGCGCCAGCAGTTGGCGGGCACGTTCAATGCTGACATTACTGACGTAAATCTGTTTACCTACACCGCATTGCTGCAGCAGAATGCGGGCAACGTGGCGACGACGAACGCTCAGTTTGCGGCCAACTACAACACGCAGAGTCGTGCGTTGAACCAGGGGTTCGTAGATCAGGTCTTGGGTCAGTACGACGTCACCGCCAACGGACAGGATCCGCTGTTCAATTTCGCGGTGAATACGCCGATCAATAATCAGGATGCGCATATCTATGGCTTCGAACTTGCCGGACAGTATTTCCTTGGAAACACGGGCTTCGGCGTGGCAGCCAGCTACACGCTAGTTCGCGGCAATATCGGTATCGACGTTGCCGCAGATCCGAGCGTCAACACCTTTGCGTTGGTAGGCCTCTCAGATACCGCCAATGCGACCCTGATCTACGACAAGCGTGGCATCTCGGCGCGGCTGTCGTACAACTGGCGCGACAAGTTCCTGAGCGGTATCAACCGCGGCGGCGATCGCAATCCGGTGTTCACCGCGCCTTATGGGCAGCTCGATCTGTCGGTGAACTTTGATCTCACGCCGCGTCTGGCACTTGGGTTCGAGGCGATCAATCTTACCGAGGAGGGAGTGCGGTCGTACGGTCGTGACGAGAGCAACATCTGGTACCTGGCGGAAGGGTCCGCGAGATACCTAGTCGGGGCCCGATACCGCTTTTAACGAACTATCGGGAAGGCCGCTGACCCCAGCGGCCTTCTCGTCTAGGATGATTTCATGACGTCTCCGGTCTTGCTCAACAACGTCGACCACCGGGACCTGCGTGTCGCAGTCGGACATCACGCGCGCTACGGCGACGCGATCAATCAGACGCGGGTCTTTCCGCCTGAGTTTGAGGAGCTGCAGCGCGACTATGCGATCCTGATACGGAGAGATGACGACGGTTCTCTTTTCGCCACAGTCCTGTTGGGCCTCGATCCTGATGAGAACCTGTTTCTCGACGGTGAACGGTGGGATGCGCGGTACGTGCCGGCGGCTCGGGCGCGTGGACCCTTTTCGATTGGCGTGTCGTCCGATGGCGAACCCATGATCCACGTCGAACTGGACCATCCCCGCGTCGGCAGGACTGGCGAGCCGGTTTTCCGTGACCTCGGCGGGAACGGCCCGTTGCTCGATTACGTCTCGGCGATGTTACAAAGGATCTATGTCGGTCTGGAAACCGAAAAACGGATGTTCGAAGCGTTCGCTGCCGCTGACTTGCTTGAACCCGCCACACTGCAACTCGATCTTGCTGATGGGCGCCGCTATGACATTCCCCATCGCTTCACCGTCGATGCAGGGCGATTGGCTGCGCTTGACGGCGAAGCTTTGGCACGGCTTCACCGGGACGACTTCTTGCGTCCTGCCCTTTGGATCGCTTCGTCGCTCGGCAACCTTCGCCACCTGATCGATCGGAAGCTTCGAAAGGAGGCCCATGGCTGAGCGCCTGCGGGTATCGCGACGGGTGCGGGAGATCGAGGGCACCGGCGTCGTCGATTTAGAAGCTTTATTAGCACTCGACGAACCTGTGATCCTGCGCGGGCTTGCCGCCGACTGGCCGTTAGTCCAGGCCGGACGTGCGTCGCCTCGAGAAGCCGCCGCCTATCTTCGTCGGTTCGACACGGACCGCCCAGTTACAGGATATGTCGGCGATCCTGCGATCAAGGGGCGCTTCCATTATGACGAGACCGCCACGGCCTTGAATTTCACCGCCAAGCGGATCTCGCTGGGCGACTTTCTTGATCTTCTGCTTGGCCAACTGGGCGACGTCGCGGGGCCGGCCTATTATCTCGGCTCCACCGATCTTGACGACTATCTTCCCGGTTTTCGTGCTGAGAACGATCTGCTGCCATACGGCCCGGTCTTCAATCACCACCCGCCGCTCGCCAGCATCTGGATCGGAAACCGCACGATCGCGTCTGCGCATCACGACATGTCGAACAATGCTGCGGTCTGTGCGGTTGGACGGCGGCGATTTACGCTGTTCCCGCCGGATCAAGTCGCGAACCTGTATCCCGGTCCGCTTGCCCCCACGCCCGGCGGGCAGGTGGTCAGCATGGTTGATTTCACCGCACCTGATCTAACAGCCTATCCCCGCTTCGCCGCCGCACTTGCCGCCGGATCGGTGGCAGAACTCGAGGCTGGGGACGTCATCGTTTACCCGGCGTTGTGGTGGCATCATGTCGAGGCGTTGGACGACTTCAATGTGCTGGTGAACTATTGGTGGAATCCGGTACCCACATTCATGGATACGCCTATGGATACGGTGCTGCATGCATTCCTCAGCCTGCGGGACCGGCCCGCGCAAGAGAAACGCGCATGGCGGGCGATGTTCGACTATTATGTATTCGGTGACGCTGAGGCAGTCGCAGCGCATTTGCCCGTGCCCGCGCGCGGACCGCTCGCACCGCTCGATGAGGCTGGCGCACGTCAGTTGCGCGCCTATCTGCTAAACCGGCTTAACCGATGACGGCACCCATGGACGCACCGCGTACCCGCGTCGTCGTCGCTGGTGGTGGTACCGCCGGCTGGATCGCTGCTGCGGCGATCGTCCGCCAGCTCGGGCCGCTGGTCAACGTGACGGTTGTCGAATCGGACGAGATTGGCACCGTCGGCGTCGGCGAGTCCACCATTCCGACCGCGCGCAGTTTCCATGCTTTCCTCGGCATCGACGAAGCCGCGTTCTTGCGTGCCACGCAGGCGACCTTCAAACTCGGCATCGCGTTCGAGAACTGGCGCAAGATTGGCGACAGCTATTTTCATCCATTCGGAAGCGTCGGTCGGTCGGTGGCGATCGCCGACTTTCAGCATTTCTGGCTCGCGGCACGTGAACGTGGGTTCGGTGGCGCATACGGCGACTACTCGCTCGAACAGCAGGCGGCCGGCGCAGGCCTTTTCGGACACGATGAACACCATTCGCTGGCCTACGCCTATCACCTAGATGCGACCGCCTACGCGCGGTTCCTTCGGACGTTGGCAGAGCCTTGGGGCGTGCGGCGCGTTGAGGGACGCATCGAACAGGTCCAGCGCGATGGTGAAGGCGGCGATATCGTAGCGCTTGTCCTGGCGTCGGGTGAACAGATCGCGGGTGATTTATTCATCGACTGCACCGGCTTCCGCGCGCTTTTGAGCGAAGCCACGCTTGAGACCGGGTTCGAAGATTGGTCAGAATGGCTCACAACCGACCGGGCGCTTGCTGTGCAGACGGAGGCAGTCGGTCCGCCGGTGCCGTACACCCGCGCGATCGCGCATGCCGCCGGTTGGCGCTGGCAAATTCCGCTTCAGACGCGGACTGGTAACGGCCTTGTCTATTCTAGCCGGCACATGAGTGACGATGAGGCGCACGTTACGTTGATCGGTTCTCTGAATAGCCGCCCGCTGTTCGAGCCGCGACCACTGCGGTTTCGTTCAGGCATGCGACGGCAGGCCTGGAACCGGAACTGTATCGCGCTGGGCCTTGCGGCGGGCTTTATCGAGCCGCTCGAGTCGACCAGCATCCATCTGATCATGAATGCGGTGATCCGTCTGATTCAGTTGTTCCCATTTCGGGGGGACGATCACGTTGCACTGGCCTCACGCTTCAACACTCAATCCAGGCACGAGTGGGAGCATGTACGCGACTTCATTATTCTCCATTACCACGTCACGGAACGTACCGACTCCCCGTTCTGGCGTGACTGCGCGAGCATGCCAATTCCTGATAGCCTTGCTGAACGCCTTTCTCTTTTTGCCGCAACGGCCGGCGCTTGGCAGGGACAGGACGACCTGTTCAGAATCGATTCCTGGGTTTCAGTCATGCTCGGACAAGGCATCGTGCCGCGTGCACATCATCGCATTGCCAGTATGATAAAGGGATCAGATCTGGAAACATCGTTTGCAGACCTTTCCAGAGGAATATCAAGGACGGTACGCACGCTACCGCGTCATTGTGACTTTCTTGCGCAATATTGCCCAGCTGACGGCTGATGCTCTGGCCAGTGGTTCCGTTCAGCCGCTCAGCTTACAGCCTGAACTCTCGACGATGTGCGGGAGCTAACCGCTCTGAAGTAGTCTCAAGATCCGCGGGGCGTTCAACCTCAGCTGACCGCAGACGGCAGTCGGCTGAGGTCGGGTTGTCAGAATTAGGAAATGGGAACGCCACCGGTGACCGCTACGACATTGCCGGACATGTAACTCCCTTCCGTCGACGCTAGCATCACGTAGGCGGGCGCGAGTTCGCCCGGTTGTCCGGCGCGTCCAAGCGGCGTGTTTTGGCCGAGTGTCTCCAATTCCTCCGGGGACTTTGCGATCGGCTGGATAGGCGTCCAGATCGGGCCGGGCGCAACCGCGTTCACGCGAATGCCGTCCCCAGATAGCAGGTTGGACAGGCCTACCGTCAGGCTCGAGATGGCGCCCTTGGTCGCCGCATAAACGATCATGTTCTTACCCGCGACCTTGGCCTGTTCGCTGGTCGTGTTGATGATTGCCGAACCCGGCTTCATGTGCGGTGCGGCCGCCTTGGCCAGACGGATCATGGCAAAGACGTTGGCGGAGAAAGCGGCCTGCATCTCGTCGTCGTCGATGCTATCCAGCCCCTCGTTCATGGTTTGCGCGGCGGCATTGTTTACCAAGATGTTGAGGCCGCCGAGTTCCGCGACCGTCCGTTCGACGAGCTTTACGCAGTGATCCCTGTCGCGGATGTCGCCCGGCAACAGAATGCACCGCTTGCCTGCCTTCTCGACCCACTTTTGCGTCTCTTCGGCATCGGTTTGCTCTTCGGAAAGGTAGGAAATGGCGACGTTTGCACCTTCGCGCGCATACGCAATCGCCACTGCGCGACCGATACCGGAATCACCGCCGGTTATGAGTGCCACCTGGCCTTCGAGCAGGCCCTTACCGACATAGCTATCCTCGCCATGGTCCGGTTTGGTACGCATCTCAGTCGTCAGACCGGGGCTCGGCTGTTGCGGCTCGTCGGGAAAACTCGTCGGCTGGCTGGTGCGGGGATCTTCAATCATATCGGCTCCTGCTGATTGGGTATGCAGCAAACGACCCACAAGGAATAACGTGCCCGGGCAGCACCGATCACGAGCGCGCATCAGCCCTTCGACGGGCAAAGATGAATGGGCGTCGAAGGTTGAAGGGGAAGGGGGAATGAATGCCGCAAGACGCGCGGAGTGTTGTCGAGATCGCATGGTCCGACGCATGGCTGGCGCTCCGCCTAAGTGTCGCTCGGTTTGACCTATGGGTCGCGCAGCCGGTGGCGTCAGGCGTCGGACCATCTTTCTGCCTTCGGAGAACGGATAGGGTTTGATCCTCTTGCGTTGGGACCTTCCCTACTTTGCTGTTCGTGCAGGCCGACCGGCCCTGCGTCTAGCCATCATCCGCCCGGAGTGAGCATGCCCGAAACGATCGTTTTCTCTGGTGATAGCGCCGGCATCGGGTCTGCTACCGAACAGCTTTTTGCAAAGGCCGGTTGGAAGGGCGAGATCGTCGCGCGGGACGTCGCCCAAGCTCCGGCGGTCGTCGCGGCTCCGCGTAGCAGCAAAGCGGAACCGGATGATCACGCTGCCGCGGCGTCGAGCCTCCTGTCGGGGTCACAGGCGTGACGGGCCTTCTCGCAGGCTTGCTCTCGCGTGCCACTCAGCCCGCTGCAAGTGGAACCAGAACCGACGGCTATCTCGCGTTGGAGGATTATGGCGCGCTGGGCGACGGTCGCTCGGTTGCCTTGTCGGGTGCCGATGGTTCGATCGATTGGTGGTGCGTTCCGAATCTCGATTCCCCACCGCTGTTCGATCGTCTGCTCGATCCGGAAGAAGGCGGTCGCTTCAGCGTGACGCCAACCGAACCCTTCGAGGTCGAGCGGCAGTATCGGCCAGACAGCAACGTTCTCGAGACTATCTTCAAGACCGCCGAAGGGCAGGCCAAGGTCACGGAGTCGATGAACAGCGGCACGGCTGGCCGCTTGCCCTGGGCGGAACTGGCGCGGCGGGTAGAAGGGCTTGAGGGCACCGTCGCGTTCGCGGTGGAAATGCGGCCCGGTCGCCGGGCAAACGGTGCTAGCCCGTATCAATCGAAGATTGGCCGCCATTCGGTCTTCCATGTTGGATCGGTGCTGGGTCTCTTCCGGCATAGCGAAGGCTTCGTGTCGGAACGCGCCGATGACGCCGTCAGAGGCACGCTCACCGTTACGCAGGGGCAATGCGAAGTGCTTGCGATCGTTGCCGGGGAAGATGAACCCCTGGTGGTTCCCACGATCGCGGACATCGACGACCGTATCGATCTTTCCGATGAGGAATGGCGCGCCTGGGCATCGCGTGTGGTTTACGACGGCGAGCATCGCGCCGCCTTCATCCGCAGCGTGCTGGCGCTGAAGCTGTTGCTGTTCTCGCCATCGGGCGCGATTGCCGCCGCGGCCACGACGTCGCTTCCCGAAGGAATCGGCGGGGTGAAGAATTACGACTATCGCTACGCATGGATTCGTGACGCGGGCTATACGATTAAGGCATTCCTGGCCGCCGGCGCGCAGGCCGAGGCAAAGGCGGCCTTTACCTGGCTGCTGAAGCGGCTCGCTGAACATGACGCGCGCGTCTGCTATACGCTAGGTGGCGAACTGGTGCCGGACCTTACCGAGATCGACGTGCCGGGCTATCGCCGGTCGGCGCCGGTGCAGATCGGCAATGCCGCGACGGACCAGCATCAGCACGGTATCTATGGAGACATTTTCGAGACGGCTTCGTGTTTTGTCGGGTGCGGCAACATCCTCGATCCATCCAGTGCCGAACTGCTCTCGCACCTTGCCGATCAATGCGCGGACGCCTGGCGCAAGAAAGACGCCGGGATCTGGGAGCTGGAGGATCCGCAGCATTACACGATGTCCAAGGTCAGTTGCTGGCAGGCGCTTGCGCGTGCTGTCGAGCTGGCGGACGATGGTCAATTGCCCACGACGTGCCGTGACCGCTGGGCCCGCGAACGCGACCGGATCGCGGCGTGGATCGAACAGCATTGCTGGTCCGAAACGAAGCAGGCATTCGTCTTCTATCCCGGCAGCGACAAGCTCGACGCCTCGCTGGCGCTCGCGGTTCGCTTCGGCTTCGACGGGCATGAGAAACTTAGGAAAACACTCGACGCGATCGACGCCGAGCTCGGTGCCGGGCCGTACCATTACCGGTATAGCGGCGTCGACGCGGAGGAGGGCTGTTTCCTCGCCTGCACGTTCTGGATGGTCGAGGCGCGCGTGTTGCTCGGTCAACGCGATCAAGCGGAAAAGGCATTCATGTCGATTACCGCTGCGCTCGATCGCGGCGTCGGCATCATGACCGAGATGGCGGACCCAACAACCGGCGTGTTCCTCGGAAACTTGCCGCAGGGTTTGTCGCATCTTGCCCATGTCATGGCGCTCGATGTCCTGTCTCACCAGGATGCATGCTGACCGGCGTCTACTGTCGTCACGTCCCGAGCACCCGAACACTCAAGACCGTTCTTGGCTAACCCCTGATCCTCAGAGTTGTGTGGCAACGCCGCGGCACCGGAAGGTACCGCGGCGTGTCCTTTATCCGGCGATGGTGAAAACCGAACCGGAATCCACACGAATGCCCGCGCCGTTGATAAAGCTGGCACGTTCGGAGCACAGAAACGCAACGGCGGCAGCGACTTCGTCCGCGCGACCGCGGCGCTTCAACACCATTCCGGGACGTTCCTCCTCAAGGAAGCTGTTGATCGCCGCGTCGAAGCTCTCGCCGCGCTCTTCGGCGCGTTTGCGCATCATCTTGTCCGTCATGGGCGTAGCTATGAAGGCGGGCGAAACAGTGTTCACCAGCACGTTGTCGCAACCGTAGGCCTTCGACAAACCCTTTGCGAGGCTGAGGATGCCTGCTTTGGAGGCGCAATAGGCAAGCTCGTCGACATAAGGCTGGACCGCGTCCTCGGATGCGAACAGCACGATGCGGCCCCAGCCCTTTTGACGCATCACCGGGATCGCCTCCCGGCACATGCGCACGGCACCCATCAGATTGATGTCGAGCGTCTGTTGCCAGCCGGCGTCGTCCACGTCGAGGAAGTCACCAGTCGCACCAGTGACGCCCGCCGCATTGACGTAAATGTCGGGCTCGCCGAGTTCGTCACGAACCTGTGCCCACAAGGTGCGGACGTCGTCGGGTTTGGTCACGTCGCCGGTGACGGCAATGACTCTGCCGAGCGGCGACAGTTCGGCGAGCGCCTCGTCCAGCGTGCCGCCTGGCTGGTCGGTGATCGCGACGCGAACGCCCGCTTCGAGCAGCAGGCGTGCCGTCTCCTTGCCCATTCCCGAGTCTGCGCCGCTGATCAGCGCGATACGGTCTTTGATACCCAGATCCATGATGAACTCCTCAACGGTCAGAAGCGAGAAAGCGGTCGGCGGTGCGCAGCGACAGCGCCATGATCGTCAACGCGGGGTTGGCCGCGAGCGCGCTCGGAAAGACGGAATTGTCGCAGATCAGCAGGTTCGGCACGTCGAAGCTGCGACCGTCCGGATCGACCACCGCCGTGTCGCCATCATGCCCCATACGGCAGGTGCCGATCGTATGGGCAGAGCGGTCGACCGCGAAAATGTCATGCGCGCCCGCCGCTTGCCAGATTTCGGTCAGCGTGCGCCGCGCATGGCGGTCGATCGCCTGTTCGTTGGCGTGGTAGCTGAAGTCGATACGCGCCTTGCGATGTCCAAACGCATCGACTTCGTCGGAAAGCGTCAGGCGATTGTCCGCATGGGGCAGGCATTCTCCGTTGATCCCGATCCCGGCCATCCGGTTATACCCGCGAAGGATCGTCTGGAGCCGCTCGCCCCACATGCCGGCACCGCGCGCCAGGCCGGTCGCCAGAGTGACGGGCAATACGCCAAGGCTCTGGATTAGATACCCGCCGGCGCAGCCCGCTTCGCCGGGCCGCATCATGTCCTCGCTGATCAGAGATGAGGGATAGCCGCGGTTCATTCGCATTTCGGCGTCGAACCGACCCCATACCTGAGTCGCCACATGCGCCATGAAATTCCGCCCGACCTGACCGCTCGAATTGACGATGCCGAGGTTGAGGAGCAGGCGCGGTGTCTCGATCCCGCCCGCACATAAGAAGACGGAGGAACAGCGCTGGCGATGTTCTTCGCCATCCTTCCGATAGATCACCGCGCTGATCCGGCCCGTACCGTCGAATTCGAACGACAGGACGCGGGCTTCGGCACGGATTTCGGCGCCATGCGCGGTGGCGAGGGGCAGGTAGGTCGTGTCCATGCTGGTCTTGGCCGCCGTGCGGCAGCCTTGATGGCAGGTGCCGCAATTGATGCACGCTTGCCGCTGTCCCCAATGCGGCTGATCGCGATCGCGTGAGACCAAAGCGGCGGGTGCGTCCGTTGCGGTAATGCCCAGCGCTGCACAGCCGCGCGCCATGGCATCGGCGGAGGCGTTCCGCTTTACGGGGGGATAGGCGTAGCGGCGGCTGGTATCCCAGGGATACTGCGCCGGACCGGACACGCCGGTGAAACCTTCCACCTCTGCAATGTAGCGGATCAGTTCGGCATGGTTGATCGGCCAGTCGGTACCTTCGCCGGTCAGCGTCTTCAGTTGCAGATCGCGTGGGTCGGGACGCGGGCAGAAGGCCCCCCAATGGAGCGTCGATCCGCCGACCCCCATGCCGGAGTTATTGGAACCGAACGCCGTTGGCGTCGCCCCGCCGCTCAGTCGCTCCTCCATCCAGTAGATGTCGGCGGCGACTTCGTCGGCAACATGCTCGGCGGGCAGGAAAGCGCGCCCTGCGTCCAGCGCGACGACTGACAGGCCCGCCTGCGCAAGCCGCGCGGTAAGCGGCGCGCCGCCGGCGCCCGTGCCGATCACCACCGCGTCGACGACGTCGCTCGGCGCGTAACGTTTCGCCTTCACGACCGGCGATCCGGTGACGTCTGCCATGATTCCAGTTCGTCCGCGCCGGTACGGGTATAACCCTGTTTGCGGTGACCATCGCCACCGACCGCGAATCCATCATAGCCTATCGACGCCATCGTCGACGGGAGCGACATCCAGACGCGCACGACTTCGGCACGGACGTCCTCGAACCACAAGGCCATCTGCTGCGGGGAAAGCTGTGCCGCGTCATCGCTGCCGAACTCGCCGCCGGCGACGCGTTCCAGCACTCTGGTCTGTTCGTCGCGTTCGAGAGCGGTGAAACCGCCGGATACGTTCTCCAACGTCGCGAGGCCGCGCTGCCATGCTTCGCGATCGCACGGCAGGGCGGCGAAACGCCACCCGTCACCCGTTCCATCGCCGATCCCCGCCAGGACACGGTCCACCAGAGCACTATCCCCACCGGAGCGGGGCAGGATCTGCACGACCAGTCCCGCAGCCGTGGCACGCTCTTCCGCGGTCCAGAACTCCGTTTGCGCCGGTGGCTGCAACCGCTCGAGCAGCACAGTCCGTGTCCTGCGGCTGACGCGATCGGAGGCGAGCAGTTTCCCGAAATCGTCGGGAAGTTCGGCCGACGCTATCGTTGCCAGGTGACTTTCGATCAGTCCGGCAAGCGCCTGCGGCTGTTCGTACGGGATGAGATGCGCCGCCCCCTGGACGACGCGTAGGTCGGCGTCGGCGTAATGCGGCAAGTTGAGCCGACGCTGCGCGTCCTCGCCAAGATCCCCGTCTTCGGCACCGGCAATAATCAGCGCCGGGATCGCAATACGTCCAACAGCAGCGCTCCAATCCTCGCGACTGCCGCGTTCGAGCCAGCCAAGCCACGCTTCTCGGCTGGAGCGCTGTACATCGTCAATCGCCGCATTCCGCAAAGGGGTTGCGAGCGGCTTCGCCGTATTGGCGTCGATAAAGGTCGCGGCATCGGTCGGCGAGGCTTGTCCATGGGCGAACCAGCCGATCATGTCAGTGCGACGGTCTTCGTCCATAGGCTCCGGCGATGGCGGCGAGGCGGTGACCAATATGACACCGACGACTCCTGACAGTCCGATCTCGCCTGCTACCGCGCGGGCCGCAACAAGGCTGACGATCTTGCCGCCCATGCTGTGACCGACGAGGACGCACGATGTGGGCGCGCGAGCGCGTATTTCGTCCACCAGCCAGTTCGCCATCTCGCCAACATTGGCGTATCCTTCATCCGCCGCGGTGCCGAAACCAGGCAGGTCCAGTGCCACGCAATCGTGCTCCGGCAGATGTTCGAAAACGTGGTTCCATTCGCTGGCGCTGGCGCCGAGAGCATGGAGAAATATCAACGTCGGTCCGGTCATGAAGCCCCGCAAATGCATCTGGCTACCGGACGTTGCAAAAGCCGGTCGGTTCCGGATGGCGACGCCCCGCAGCAAGTATTTACCGTCTGGACGTTACTGAGCGGGGGACATTCGTGGTGACGGAATGTTCAAACCACGACGTGATCATCAAATGGGGCAAAGCAATCACCGCCAGCACGGCGAAAAGCAAACGTACGTTCGTGGGGCCCCAGCCGAGGTACGACGGTTCCCATTCCGCCGACCGAGGCTTGGGCTGGGGTATGGAGAGCGACGGCGGGCTGCGTTTGGGATGGCACTGAGGTGCCAACGACGGCGTTGCGAACCTGCTCGTTGTGGACCTCGCGTCGGTCGCGGCGGTCAGAGTCTTCACCAAGGGCGACGCCGGATGCACATGAACCGGGGATCCGCGTCTGGGCTATGAGCCGGAAGCTTTTATTTACCGGATTAAGATCACGGCTACCGAGATGCTTTGATCGCTGTCGCCCATCGGATAAGGTCCGCCAGAGCCAATTGGGTGGCGACTTAAGGAGGGGAGCTAGGCAAGGGACAGGAGGTGATCGACGCGGTTGATCGAGGCTTCTACGAAGGGCCGAACACCTTCTTAATCCAGACAAATTGGACACCCTTGATACGTATGCGGGCTCTCTCGATCGCTTCCCAATTACGGACGCCCATAACAATATGGCTAGGCGTCACAGCCATTCTAACAATCGTGAATGCCTTAGGCGTTTCGACGACGTTCGGTCCTGCGGCAGCATCGTCATTCTGGGGTGGACTGGTTGCTGTCAATATCGCGTGTTGGTTCGCATGGCGCAGATTGACGCCCGGGGACGAGTTGACTGGCCGTCAGCTGGTCGTGGGAGCCGTGCTGTTCAACGGTCTCCTCGCCATCGAGGTGCCGCTGCTTTATCGGCTTATGGGTCGGACGAACGCTGTGATCGGTTGGCGCCCATTCGTGTACGGGCTGCTCGTTACGGCGTTCGTTGCCTACCTTGTGCGGGTCGCAAAAGCCCGGCGAACGATCCTGCAACCTCAAAGCAGCCCCATACCGGTCGATGCTGTTCAGCCACTGCATCCTGTTACGTCTGGGATCCTTGCGCGTGCCGGTATCCGCGATGTCGAGGATCTTCTCGCGGTCCGCGCAGAGGACCACTATTGCCGCCTGGTGCTTCGCAACATGGAGTCTGTGCTCATCCATTACCGCTTCAAGGATGCGGTCATGGATCTTGGCGATCGCCACGGCGTGCAGGTTCATCGTAGCGCCTGGGTTGCGAACAGCGGCGTGGTTGGGGCCCAACGCGACGGTCGGCGTTGGTCACTTAAGCTGGCAGACGGTACCATCGTGCCGGTCAGTGAAACCAGTGTAGCCCTTTGCCGGGCACGTGGTTGGCTAAGAATCCACTGACGGACTGGCGTAACGCCAATCCGACTTCACGAAAAAGCACGCTGATACGGCGCAATACCGTCTTCTCACGCCAGTCCGCCTTGGTGATCACAAAGGCGAGATCGGCGTAGGGGGATCAATGTTGAGTAGCAGAGCGGTGACCGCGATGGCGCATGTCGCGGTAGAAAGCATTGCGCTGGCAAGCGGCGCCGCAGGGCTTGTACTGTCGAAGGGCAGGGTCGGGCATCGGTTCGTCGGGCGCATCTATGCCGTGGTGATCCTGCTCATCAACTTTACGGCTTTGTCGATCTGCCACTTGCCGCTGAACCTCGCTCTGTTCCTATGCGGTCCATGGCGCGTCAGCGCTCGACTAATCGAAGCAGGAGCGCTGTCATGATTGACCACGGCCACAAATCGCCCGCTGCCGTCGCCGACATTATCGCCATGGCGGCAGTCATCTGGGTTGCAGCGGCAACGTTCCACGAAGGCTTGGGTCATGGTCTGGCCTGCAAGGCTATGGGCGGGGAGCCGATTGCGTGGAGTACGTTCCGCTTCGAATGCAACCACCAGGCGATGTCCGTCTGGGGCAGACGTATCGTTGCCGGTGCTGGAACTGTGGTCAATCTTGCCCTCATGGGGTTGAGCTGGCTCTGCTGGCGCCTCAGTATAGCTGCGACCGTCAAGCTTGCGGCCTGGATCGCATTCGTCGTCAATGGCCTGACGTCGTTCGGTTACCTGATCTTCTCTGCCACTTTCGGTATCGGAGACTGGAACGCGGCGGGTGTGATGGCGGGCGTCTTAGATCCGTGGTTCGCACGAGGCGTTCTCGCTGTCGTCGGCGTTGCTGGATACGTTGCCATCATCTGGGCGGCTGCCCGGATGCTGTCGTGCATTTTGAATGGTCCGAGCGTGGCGGCGCACGCGCGCCGGTTGGCGATAACGATCTGGGTGACGACGGGTGGGGTCTCCCTACTCGCGGGGCTGTCCGCAGACGCCGCCTGGCAGTCGACCCTAGGCGCGTCCATCGGGGTTGCGTTGGGTGGTAACGCTGGCCTGTTGAGTATCGCGCGTTTCATGACTCCGTCGCCGAGGCAATGCTCTTCGGACGTCCCACCCAGCTGGATTCTACGCGGCACGGCAATCGTTTGCGTCGTAGCGTTCGTTGTTGTCCTCGGCCCCGGAGTTCGTCTTTGACAACTAAAGATTGGTCAGCGGCAGACTTACGCTGCGTGCGCGATCTGGTGAGTAGATATGATCGGTTCCTGAAGCAGTATCGGTGGTGAGCCTGCCAAATCAGAAAACGGAAGCGTTACCGTAACGGTTGCGCGATCGTCCGTTCCGGCCCGTCAACACGGACATAACGAATGTCTGAAGTTGGAACAGATGCAGAGGCGCGCGAACGTTTGACACTGTTTCTCTTCCGTGACGTTAAAGGCCGCTTCCAGCGTTTGAGATGTCGGGTTCAGCTTTCATCTATTGTGCTAAAGCGTTCGTGATCAGCGAAGCACGGTCTCCGCATCTACTACCGTCATGTCGTGCATTTGGTTGAGGTAGTTTTCGATGTACGGCTTGTGCGAGGCGCCGACGACCACAAGACCGCGGATGCCCGGTCGCATGGCGAACATATCGCGGATGTTCGACGCCATCCGCAAGTTGCGGGTCTCCCAATAGCCGACATAGCCCCGGCCGAAGCGTTCCGTCGAAGGCTCTTCCAGCGCGGCACCGAAGTCGCTGGCGAAGATCAGTTTCCCCTGGTCGGCGCGATTCAAGGCACGATACATTGCAAGCATGGTACCCGGTTGCCCCACCCTGGCGGCCAGTGCTGCATCCATTGCCTTGCGCTTGGATGTGGCGGGATTATCCCAGGCCTTGGAGATCGCGGCTTCGTAGCCTTTTTCATCGGTAACGGGCGAATCGGCGGTGTGGTCGTCCATCGCATGAACGCGTTCGAGGCCGAGCCGGACGGCCAGTGCGGCTGCGATCAACAGGCTTTCGTCGTTCCGGGTGCGTAGCCGCTCGAGCCGCGCGACCAAAGTGGTGTCGAGACCCTCGCCAACATGGCGTTCGTTCTCCGGGAGGCGCAGCCATTGGACCAGCGCGCTAGCGCCCTCGCCGCCGGCGAGGAACAATGCGGCAAGGCGCCTACGGTCGGTAGCCGACGGCGTCGCGGGCCAGATCGCGAGCAGGCGGCTCCAAGCAGCCGTCGCCGACGGCACATCGAGCCCCGTCGCCTTGGCAGCGGGGGCGGGGTCCCAACAGTAGCTTTCGACGCTGTCCTTATAGTGATCGGGGTAGTGCCGCATGAAATCGCACTGCGCCCCGGACACCGCCTCGATGGCAATCGCTTGAGGGCGCCATACTTCCAGCTTGTCGAGGAGCGGGTCGAGCTGCTCGGGCTGGAACGCCGCCGGCATACCCGATAGATGCGTGCTGCCGAGCACGAGCAACTGGTTGCGTGTTCCGGAATGCGGCCCCTTCAGCCGGCTTGTATCAAACGGACGGTAGTCTTGCGCCGTTGCGATCGACGCGCCTGCAACTGCAGCGATCATCGCTGCCAACTTCCACAACTGCGCCATATCTCGTCCCGTAGTTTATAACCGTGCTATGGACGTAATACAGCTAGCGTGCCGAAGGAAGTAGCTACCGTGTCGTATGTCGTAGGCGCTCGGGCAAGACGCACTAGCCTTTATTCCACCGTACGCTCGTGCGCCGCTACGCACACGGGTCGGTGAACCACTTGCAGCGTTACGCAGACCAGCTGATTTTGAGGGCAGATCAGGTTACGCTGGACCCGAGACGGAAAAGCCCGGTCACGGTCACGAAGACGCTCAGAGCGGCGCTTATTCCCGCCTAGGCTAGTGGCCGGGATCTACCGGGATAACTAGCGTCTGGAGAAGAGATGGTGGACGCACTTGGGCTCGAACCAAGGACCCGCTGATTAAGAGTCAGCTGATTTCCCTGATAAATCAAAGCGTCTTCCGCGATTATCTGCATCTGTACCGGAAACACCGCCCCGCGCTAGCGGAAGTTTGTCGGAAAGCGAAAAGGTCAGCTGCGCGACGCCAATGGCGCGTCGCATGAACCTCCGCATCCTCAAGAAGTTGTCGAAGCGAGCTGCCCCTCTGCTGCCGCTGCTCGACGATCGCCGCATGCAGTTCCGGTCCGAGCGCTGGGACAACTACCACGGCATGCTGATCCGGGATCGCACCTGCTGGAATCGGAGCCGGTGCCATGCGACCTTCCAGGGCTACGGCGACGACATCGTCTTTGATACGCGCGCCGGTTATCGGGTGCGGATGCGCCCGCCGGTTCACCCGCTTAAGGGCACTATGATGGTCGGCGCGACCAGCGGCTATTACGAGCCTGAGTGGGACGAAGAATGCGCCTGGTCTGCGCTCGTCGGCATCGTTCACGCCGAGACAACCGACTGGTCGACTTACCCCGACGTCGGCAACAGCCGCCGTTTCAATGGTGTCGGCGACATCTTCCGTGCCGCGCACGAACTCATCGCAGATCGTCCAAAAGGAACCCCCGCATGACCGCCCCCGCCAAAGCCGCGCCGATGCGCGAGGATGTTACGCAGGCTGAGATCTCCTTGCTGCTCGATACCTGCCCCCACTGCGGCAACGCGGCCAGATTCGATCCTGACGGCGACGAAGAGCATGATCCGCGGTACTGGGTCGAATGCACTCATTGCGGCGCGCGAGGGCCGGAATGGTCAATCCCGGCTAAAGCTATCGCAGCTTGGAACATCCGCCTCGCCCACACCGCCCGCCCCGACGCGCAGCCCGACACCGTCGAGTTCGTGCGCGAATGGCTTATGAGCAGCGACCACCCAGTCAGCGACTGGGAGCGCCAGTTCGCCTCGGCGATCGAGGCACGCATTACCCTTCCCGATGGGTCCGGGGCGAGTGATTCGGACGGCACCTATGCGCGATCGCTGATCATCGAGATGCTGTATGGGGATGCCCGCGCGATCGATCGCGCCATCATTGATCCGGACGATCGTGTGATGATCGACATGGTCGACATCGAGGCGCTGGTTTGCGGCTTGATCGTTGGCACCCGCCCCGACGCCGGGGATGAGGATGTCGAGCGGGTGGCGAGTCGGTTTGACGGGATCGGTTACAGCGAGCTCGACCTCGAAATCGCCCAAAAAGCGGCGTGCGCCATCGTGCCGTTATACGGGGATGGTAGTCCCGGCGAGCAAGATGCCGCTCGCGCAGGGAAGCTATGGAACGATCATCCTGCTGTGCAAGGTGCGCTTCGTGCTTTGCATGAAAGTCGGTCGCTGGCCCTCGCCGCCATGCGCGAGGGGGTGGACCGGGGGATGGTGGAGCAAGTGCAGCAACTGCGCGAGGAATTGCGCGTGCTCATGCTCCGCCAACAAATCAGCGACGAGCGCAACACTTATGGGGACGGGTTCGGGCAGGGCCTTTGTTACGCGATCGGCAAGCTCGACAACATCGTGGATCTCGCCCGCGCCCCGCTCCCCGCACCCCCCGCAAAGGACACGATTGTATGAGCGGGGACGACATTTTCGCATACGTGTTCGTCACGATGATCTGGTTCGGCTGGCCGCTCTGGCGCTTGTCGAACGACATCAACGCACTTCGGAAGATTGCGGAGAAAGGGCGTCGTCCATGACCTGCATTCACATCGGGAGGAGCAGCCTCGCGCGCGGCGGGGCCATCATATCCACCTTCAGCGATGCTCACGATTACCGGATCACCGATGGCGTCCGGATCTGGCATTTCGACTGGAGCGATCGCTTCGGCCCCAGCCTGACGAACGGGAAGGGCGAGATCAGGGCGAACCCATACCCGCCGGAGGGATCTCCGTTCTGGCGCTGCGTGATGCTGTGGCAGCGGCAGGGAAAGCGGTCCGAGGCGTTCGGCGCGGGCGCGTATCTCCGCACTGCGATCTTCGACGAGCCGCCGATCGGGACGTACACGATCGACGATCGGGGGATAATCCTCAATTTCGACGAGCCCGAGGGGTTCGATGAAGACTATTCGGAACGGCGCTACGTCGATCGGGATGGGCGTCCGGTGAACCTGCGCCGCCGCCGCGATCGGAGGACCGCATGACGGACAAGCCCAAAGATCCGCCGATCGTCGAGATGGATTATCTGTCCGGCCTCAAGGTCATCGACATCGGAGATATCCGCGTCGCGCGCGGCATGTCCCGCCGTCCTCACTCATCCTGCAATCACCGCGCGATGGTCTATGACCCCAAGGAGCGGCGGGTTTGGTGCAAGGACTGCGAGACGGACGTCGAGCCGTTCGACGCCTTTGAGATCCTCTGCCAGAATTACGGTGCCGCGGTCGAGCGCATCAAGCGGGACCGAGCGGCGGTCGAGGAGGCCAAAGAGCACAACCTAATCCGGATCGCCGCGAAACAGATGGACGAGCATTTCCGGCAAAGGAACATGGTCCCGGCCTGCCCGCATTGTAACGCAGGAATCTTCCCAGAGGACGTCGCGAAGATGTCGAGCGTCAACAAGGAATGGGAACTCGCCAAGCGCGCTCGGAAGGGACCTGTAGCATGACGCCGGTAGAGATCGTCATGCTGCTGCGCCGGACGCGACTGCGGGTCGGCGACGAGGCGGCGCTACAGCTGTCGATCGAGGAGGCACTCACTGCTGCTGGCGCGGGCTTCGAGCGCGAGCACCGCTTGAGCGCCGCCGACCGGATCGACTTCCTACTCGGCTCGGTCGGTCTCGAGGCGAAGACCCGCTGCAACAAGCGCGTCATCTACCGCCAACTCGAGCGCTACGCCGCGCACGAAGCGATCAGCGCGCTGATCTTGGTCACCGGAACCGCAATGGGCCTGCCGCCCGCGATCGGCGGGAAGCCGGTCTATCTCGTATCTACGGGGAGAGCATCGCTATGAAGACCTATGGCACCCTGACTCTTGGCGTTGATCCCTCCGGCAAAGGGCGTTGGGCGATCAACGACCTGGCGCCGCACGTCGCGATCGCGTTCAAGCGGCTGTTCCCGCGCGTTCCGACGACGGCCACGACCCTCCACCTGAGCGACACCGACGAGATCCGCTCGGACCTTCAATGGTTCATGCTCCGCTATCCGCTCGAGCACGATCAGCAGGAGGCGATCGACGCCGGCGCGCAGCGCGTCACCGACCGGATCGCCGAGCGCGACGCGATCCTGCTGCCCACTTGGCAGCCGGGCGAGGTCCCGGGCTTCCGGATCGGGATGCAGCCCTATCTCTACCAAGCCCAGGCCGCGCGGATCGCGATCAACAATGGCGGGCTGCTGATCGGCGACGACGTCGGCCTGGGCAAAACCATCTCGGCCGCGGCGACGCTGACGATGGGCGCGCCGCTGCCAGCCGCCGTCGTGGTTCAAGCGCACCTCACCGCGCAGTGGCGCAAGCAGCTGGAGCGGTTCACCAACCTGCGGGTGCATATCATCGCCGGGACCAAGCCGTACGACCTCCCGGCCGCCGACGTGTACCTCTTCCGCTATTCGAATGTCGCGGGCTGGGTCGACGTCATCAAGGACGGCCTGTTCAAGACCGTCGTCTATGACGAGGTGCAGGAGCTTCGCCACGGCGTTACGACGGACAAGGGCAGGGCGGCCTCGATCCTGTCCGGCCGCGCAGAGCTGCGCGTTGGCCTGACCGCGACCCCGATCTACAATTACGGCAGCGAGATCCACCAGGTCATGGAATACGTCCGACCGAACCTGCTAGGCCGCGTCGAGGAGTTCACCCGCGAATGGTGTGGCGGGGACAAGATAGTCAAGAACCCCGACGCGCTCGGATCCTACTTGCGGGAGAGCGGCTATTTCCTCCGCCGGACGGAAGACGACGCCACGGTCGACGCATCGATGCCGCGGCCGAACATCATCGATTGGCAGGTCGAGTGGGATCGGGGAGCGGTCGCCGACGAGGAGGCGCTGACCCGGACACTGGCGATGACCGTGCTGCGCGGCAGCTTCGTCGAGGCGGGTGCCGCCGCGCGCGAGCTCGACCTCAAGATGCGGCAGATGACCGGCATCGCGAAGGCGCGATCGGTCGCCGCCTACGTCAAGCTGCTGCTGCGCGATTCACCGCGGGTGCTGCTCGCAGGATGGCATCGCGAGGTCTACGAGATCTGGAAGGAGGAACTGCGCGAGTTCGAGCCTGTCCTCTACACCGGATCGGAGAGCGGGGCAGGAAAGGAGCGCAGCAAGGAGGCGTTCACCAACGGCAGCAGCCGGGTGATGATGATCTCGCTACGGTCGGGCGCTGGCCTCGACGGGCTGCAGCAGCATTGCCGCGACGTCGTGTTCGGCGAACTCGATTGGTCGCCGCAGGTCCACTACCAGGTCATTGGCCGCCTTCGCCGCCCTGGGCAGTTGGATCAGGTCACCGCCCACTACCTGCACACCAACGAGGGCAGCGATCCAGTCCTGCTCGAGACGCTCGGGATCAAGTCCGATCAGTCGCGCGGCATCAACGATCCCGGCGTGGCCCCGACGGCCAAGGTATCTGACGATAGCCGGATCAAGCGACTGGCGCAGCACGTGTTGGCAAACGCTCTAGGCGGCCCATTGGAGCTTGCCGCCTGACGCGCGGTGGTATCGGCAATTGAATAAAAGAGATATCGTGGACATAGAACAAAATATCGGGAACAAGCTGGCGCGGGGTAAATTGACAGCGGTGTTCCTGATTCAATGCTTAGAAGCGATAGGAGCCTCCTCGCTCCGGCTATCTTCGGACTAATTATAACGTCCGTCGGCATTGGGTCGTGGCTAACGACTTTAGGGTCGAACCAACCAAATGCTTACCCCAGCTATCGCGACGGCGGCGGCAATGCAGATACTGCCGCGGCCACGTCGCCTGACCCAAGGGCACTCCAGCCCTTCAAAGAAAAGCAGCCATGCCACGATCAGCGGTCCCGTGAGGAGAGCGATCTTTGTGCCCAGTGGCGCGCTGCGCAAGCCGCTGAGAATGCTTCGGTTTGGGCGTGGTGGCAGCTTATTGTTAGCGTTGCTGGCATAATTGGACTTGGAATAACGCTGTGGCTTAATCGGGTCGCATTAGCACTTGCGCGCGAAGCGAACTTTGAGGCTAGACGTATCGGGGAAGCGCAAGTTCGAGCGTATGTAACAGTCAGCGCTGGGAGCGTCTTTGTTGAATCGTTCCGGCCTAGAATAAAGCTTATCTTTCGCAATAGTGGCCAATCCCCAGCAACCGATATCACTTATCAAGCCTCTGGTGCCGTTGGCATGGTCACAAACCCAAAGTCGGTATCTTACGAGTTGCCAGGGCGGGGCTCCGGGCCGGATAGCATTTGCAATCCCATTGGCGCCGGTATGGAAGAAGACACTTTCTGGCTGGAACTCGACATTACTCTTCCACACCAAGCTCCAGATCATTCCATATACATTTCTGTATCCGTCTTCTTGAAATACAAAACAGTTTTTGGGGTAACTGTCGAGCATGTCTACCACTTGGCACAGCTCTTTGCACTGCAGGGCTCCTTTTTCTCCCACGGAAACATTAGCGAAGTCCCCATGGTGAAAGTTGGCGACGTTGGGGAAATAGCCATTCGCTAGCGCATCCAGATATGACACTGCCGCAAAAAATCGACCCGCTTAAGGCCCTCTCCAAGGAGGAGTTACGCGCAATATCACTGCCTGCGATGCCTTCGCCTGCACAGGGCAAAATCTTGGTCATCGCTTTGGCGAGTTTGCTACATAATGCTGCGTTGACGTACGGCACCCCTGCTTGCCGCCATGGCTCTATGCCATCGCGGTAGCGGACGTGTTCTTGATTTCGTAGGTGGCTCGCCGATGGTGAACCGAGGATGCCCGAATGAAGCCTATCGCCGCCGCCACACCCGACCGGGTACGCGAGACGCTACGATCGCTGGCCACCGAGCATCGCGTGACCCTCGCAACGTTGTCTCGCATGCTACGCCGGCCACCGGGCTATGTGGCGCGCTTTGCTCGAGGCGCCGGGCCCGATCAGTTGCCGACGAACGAGGTACCGCTGCTGGCGCAGTTCTTCCGCGTCGATCCGCGCCTATTCGGCAAGCGAGAGGACTAGGAGCCCTAATCCGATGGGTCCGGCTGCTGCTGAAGTTTTGACGCTTGAAACCATGGCGCGATCTGGACGCTGTGATGTACCGTGCCGGCAACCGCTAAAGTCCCCCCAAGCGACGCAGGCGGCCAGGGTCGTAGTTCCGGTTGTCTCCGAACTGCGACCCGCTCTGATCCCGCCCTCCGCCCCACCTGACCCGCCGCCGGGGGTGTGCAAGGAGCCCCCTACCGCCGAAGTATCAGGGGCAGGCCTTAGCAGTATCCTTCACAATGTCGCGTTGCCCATAGAACTTTGCGAGCCGATTTGCCGCCGGGCAGTCACCTTTAGCGATCAAATCCCCTACTTGAGCGTAGGCGCGCGATCGTCGCTCTGCCGCCGCTTCATTGCTTTGATCAGACACCAACGGGGGCGGGTTGGCAGTTCTCTGGAGCAATGCCGAGGCAGGGTCGACTTGTTGATCAGTCACGCAATTGGTTTGCCCGCCGATCGTGCTGCAATTCGTACTGGTTTGGGCAAGGGAAGGTGTCGCGCATGCCAGCAGCAAGAATATGTAACCCTCCATAAAGCCTCCCATCATGTCGAGGCGTGATAGCACGTGCGAACATACTCTCCACCAGGCGCCCGCCGACAAAACCGCGAGTGACCCCGTTATGGAGGTCACCCCCGTTGAGTATCCCGGTTTTTAGCCGCGCACGATCAGTTCCTTGACCGGCTTGCCGCCGCCGGTTGCCGCGGTGGCGATCGTATAAGTCGTCTCGGCCTCAACGACATCGAACCGACCGAACACTTCCCGTGCGCCATCGGTCGCGTTGATTGTCAGGATGAAGCGCCCGGCGATCCCCGCCAGCTGCTCGGCCAAGCGCTCGAAGTCCGCACGCTCGAACACACCCGGCCCATAGTCGCCCTCGCAGCCCCAATAAGGCGGATCGAGGAAGAACAGCGTCCCGGGCCCGTCGTATCGCCGGATCAGGTCGGCATACGGCAGGCGCTCGATCACGACGCCCGTCAGGCGCGTGTGGAGCTCGTCGAGCATTGGTGCAAGCTTGGTCATGTCGAAGCGTGCCGGCGTCCGTCGATCGACGCCGAAGTTGCGGCCGTCGACCTTGCCCCCGAACGACAGGCGCTGGAGATAGAGGAAGCGCGCCGCCCGCTCGAGGTCGGTCAGCGTCTCCGGCGCCGCGGCGCGCAGCCGATCGAACTCGGCCCGGCTGGTGATCTGCCATTTCAGCACGTCCATGAATTGCGGATAGTGCCGTTGCAGGATCCGGAAGAGGGTGGTGACGTCCGCGGAGATATCGTTGATAACCTCGGCCCGAGGCTGGCGCGTGCGCTTCAGGAACACGCCGCCCATGCCGACGAACGGCTCGACATAGGTGTCATGCGGAGTCGCATCGATCAGGGCGCAGAGACGGCGCGATAAGTTGCGCTTGCCGCCGATATACGGGGCAGGGGGCGACGCAGGGCGAACCGCCTGCGACGGCAACTCGGCAGCTAGCGTGTTTGATCGTTCATTGCGCATCCGCAAGCGTGGAGCATAAAGGCGATCTTGTAGGAAAGTGCTTTCGCTACCCATGTAGGCGAAGAAATACCGTTGAGCTCCGCCGCCGGGCCTATGCGGCTTTCGCCTGTAGACCGTCCGTTGAAGCAACCGCTAAAATTCGATCATCGTTTACAATACATGCCTTGATCTCTTCGCTTCGAAGCGGCTTACTCAACAGATAGCCCTGCAAATGGGTGCACCCAGCTTCGATGAGGGCTGACATCTGCTCAGCAGTTTCGACCCCCTCCGCTACCACGCCCATACCAAGCTTTCGACCGAGCCCGACAACGGCCTGAATGATGGCAGATGAAGCCTGGGAAGAAAGCATTTGCCGCACGAAGCTTTGGTCAATCTTCACCTTGTCGAACCGAAACCGTTCGAAATAGCTGAGGGATGAATAGCCAACGCCGAAATCGTCCATCAGAACCTGAATGCCGAGAGCGCGCAGTTGCGCAAGCTCGCGGAATGTGTGGTCGACGTCGCGTAGGAATAGGCCCTCAGTTACCTCTAACTGAAGACGATCCGGGGCGAGGCCGGTACTGCCTAGAATGTGGCGAACAACCTGGCAAAGATCACCTGCGTGGATCTGCATAGGAGAGATATTCACCGCGACCTTGATATGGTGCGGCCACGTCATCGCTTCCTCGCAGGCCAGGCAGAGGATCCGCGCCCCTAGTTGCCTGATCAGCCCGCTTTCCTCTGCGATCGAAATGAACAGGTCCGGTGGGATCGGTCCGCGAACCGGATGATGCCAGCGGGCCAACGCTTCGGCACTCGTAATCTGCCCGGTATCTGCAGAGAAGACTGGCTGGTAGGCGAGCGTTATATCGTGCTGGTCGAGGGCAACGGACAAATCTCGCTCCAACTCCCGTCGATCCCGCGCAGCCCGGTCCATATCAGCGCTGAAGAAGCATACGATCCCGCGTCCCTCTTGTTTTGCTCGATACAAAGCAAGGTCGGCGTGCTGTCGCAATTCTTCAGTCGTCGTGGCGTCTTCCGGGAACAGTGCGATGCCGACACTGCTTCCTAGCTGGACGGTTGCCCAAGGGGTAACGATCGGGGATGCCAGCCTAATAGCGATCGTCGCCGCAAGCTGCCGTGCCTGTTCCACAGCTGCTGCGCCGGCTACGATGACCGCAAACTCGTCACCGCCAACGCGCGCCTGGATCGTGGTGGCCGTTGCGACCGCACGCAAGCGGTCGCCGATCTGCGCAAGCACCGCGTCGCCAGCCAGATGGCCGAATTGATCGTTCACGGCCTTGAACCGGTCGAGATCGATGCTGACGAGCGCGAAAGGCGCTTCGGCCGCAATCAACCTATCCAGTTCGTCTACGAACGACGCGCGATTGCGAAGGCCACTGAGCGAATCGTAATGCGCCAATCGCTGGACCTCTGCTTGCGCCTTGCGGGTCTCCGTCACATCCTCGGACATGCCGACGATATACTCGCGCTGGCGACTTGGGCCGTCAACAACGAGCCGTTTGGTGCGCAAGGTTACTGGGGCTTTGTCAGGCCGCACGAATTCGCTTTCGGATACGTAAAGGCCTTCGCCCGCGACCGCCGCGTCGTCGCGCCGCTCATAGGTTGCTCCGTGCGCAAAAAGCTCGGGGTCGGTCTTTCCAACGATGTGGTCCCTAGACCAACCGGTCAGTTCCTCACCGGCGCGATTGACCAGCAAGTATTGCCTAGTGTCGGCGTCCTTGACGAACAGCATGGCGGGCAGATGATCGACAACCGTATCGAGAAAAGCCTTCGCCTGCTGCCGCTCCCGCTCAAGCATTTTGCGAGCGGAAGCATCGCGGATAATTCCCGCGAAGTTGTACGCGCCTTCAGTGGATCGCCAGCGCGCCAACGAGAGTTCGATCGGAAATTCCGAACCGTCGGAGCGCTTGGCGGTCAGCTCGACCGATTTCCCAACGAGAGTGGTCCGCCCGCCTGCGGAAGCCCGCCTGAAGCCACCATGATGAGCGTCCGCATGGGCCGGTGGAAGGATGATATCGAGCGTGCTGCCGATTGCCTGCCCGCAGGAATAGCCGAACATCTGCTCAGCCGCTCTGTTCCAGAATGTGATTGTGCCTCCGCCATCGACGCACAGGATGGCATCTGAGGTAACGTCCACAATCTGCGAGGCGACCTCTCCGATCTGACGATACCGTCTCGCCTCGATCAGTCCCACGACGATCCCGGCGAGATCCGCTAGCGCACGGAGTTGATTGGGCGGGACCTCGTCGCGGGGCAGCCGATCAAGAACACACAGCGTACCCAGGCAATGCCCGTCGCGGGTAATGATCGGGGCACCTGCGTAGAACCGATAGCCGTCGGGTCCGAGTGTCAGCGGGTTCCCGATGCATCGTATGTCCGCGTGCGTATCTAGAATGACTACCGGCTCAACGCCGTCCAGTGCGAGAGTACAGAAGGCATGCTCTCGCGGCGCCTCCGTCGCCGGCATGCAGATGCGAGATTTGAACCAAGCACGACGGTCATCGACGAGGCTGACTGCTGCGCTCTCGCCGCCAAGCGCGAGTGCCGCCAAGCGCGTGACTTCGTCGAAATCGCGTTGCGCGGGCGTGTCGAGGATCGCCATGCTCCAAAGCGCGGTCAGGCGCGCTGCTTCGGACGCATCGCTCAAGGCGCTGGCAAAGGTCATCGTCCTGCATGTAAAGCGAGAACGTTAGTAACATCTTAAAGCGCTTAACGCTTCTTACAACTGGTTCCTCGCACCAACAAAACCAAACAAGGAGCACCTTTCTGATACTGACGAACGGCTCGATTTAGATGTCTTGTGGTGTCGCATCGATCAGGGTGCAGAGCCGGGGTGAGAGATTGCGCCTGCCGCCAATATATAGGGCAGGGGGTGAAATCGGGCGGACGGCCGTCGACGGCATCTTGCCTGCCAGCGTGTTTGAACGCTTGTGGCGCATACGCAACCGTGGAGCAAAGAGACGATCTTGTAGGAAAGCGCTTTCGCGGCGGTCATCTTGGTTTTGTTAGGTATTTTACGGTACCACACCTACGATCAAACGAATTATAAGATCGATCAGTATCACCTGCGATCGCTAGATGTCGCAGTCGCACGCGAGTGAAATGCAATGTCAATTTCTAATGCCGTCCGTGAATACAGAGATCATAGAGACGGTGTGACCAGGACGTTAGACCGTGCGCGGCCGTGGTTGAATCTCGGTCACAAAGAAGCTTGGGATGCCCTTCTGCAATTTCGGCAGGAATTGTCGAAGCGGATGCAGGAGTTCCAAGTTTTCAAACACCAAGCCCTTCTTGACCCCATAATCCAGCAGGGCGGTCCCCGGCAAAAAATCGGTCAGCAACTGAAGGCGGAATGCATAAAACTAGGTACGGACTACACGGCGTTTCAATGGAAGTGGACGCACGCTGACGTTGGAGTTCGGTGGCCTGAATACAGGCTTTCAGCCCTCGCAATGATGGCGACGATCCGAAAGGCGCTCGCCGATCAAGACGCCATTATACAAAAGCTGGAGGTCATGACAGGCAATGGTCGTCCGTGACGCACGTGCAGTTCGCCCCTGCCTTCTGATGCACTGCTGCTCGTAAACACTCCCGCCGCATCCGATCGGACACACGTCTCCTAGGTAGCGCGGTCGGGACTGCGCGGATACACATCGAGAGCAGCCCGGGACCAATGGTCATCACTCTCCTTCGACATGTACCTCGGTTGATCGTTCCGCAGCCTTTGCCGCAATGCGCTCGTCCCGCGTCGCCAGCGCAGCATATGCGGCTGCAGATCGCTGTTCACGGAGACGAACGTTTTCGAGTGTGGCCGAATTCGCCGCAGCCTGGGCGAGCTCAGCATTTTCGCGATTGGATTTGAAAATCACGCCATCTTATCCCTACCTGACTGGAAGCACGGTACACGCCAACGTTGTATGGCTCCAGCGATCTTGCTCAGCGTTCGTTTACCATAGTCCGGTTTGAAAGTGACGCTTTACGGGAGCCGATCGTTCGATAGTGAGTGCCCCAAGCAGTTCAGGGGGAAGAGATGCGTTGGTTTAAAGAGATACTAGCCTGCAGCGTGGCATGCATCGCCGTGAGGGCTGAGGCTGAGGACAGCAATGCGGACCGGCTCTGCAGTGAACGCCCAGGGCTAACGACTACCGCCTGTATCACCGCGGCCGGCCGCCTCCAGACCGAAACGGGGCTCGCCAGCTGGACGCTGGAGCAGGGTGACGGCGAGCGCACCGATACGTTCCTAAGCGGCGATACCTCTGTTCGTTATGGCATTGGGGGGAAAACCGAACTTCGCTTCGGCTGGACACCATACGGGTTTGCGCGAGATCGACACGCGGACGGTAGCGTCGAGCGCGCCGGTCGCATTGGCGACGCGACCGTCGGCGTCAAGACGTCAATCATAGAACGTAAGGGTGATACCGGACTAGCGATGTCAGCCTTGGCTACTGCGATCTTACCAATCGGGCGGCTACCAATTGGCGCCGGGGATTGGGGCGTCTCGTTTCAGCTTCCGGTTACCTACCGTACCTCAGACAAGATCTCGCTGCAGGCTACCCCAATTGTGGCTGCTGCGGTCAACGACGACGGTCGAGGTCGTCATTCCCTCTACGGAAGCGCGTTGGAGGTAGAATACTCGCTGAGTGAGGCCGTTAAAGCTGATCTCAGTGCGCAGGTTACGCGCGATGATGATCCTGATCCGCAAGTCCGCGGTACGCCAGCGCTAGGCAGCGTTGCTGTTTCTTGGCAGCCAAACCGCAACATGCAGATGGACCTAGGTACCAACGTTGGCCTGAACAAAAGCGCGCCCGATGTCGCGGTCTATGCTGGCGTCTCGCACCGATTCTGACGGCAAGCGCCGAACGATCCTTGCGTTGCTGCGAGCCGATCCTTTCCGAATGCCCCATATGCCGGTCGAGATCTGACAGTCCTTCATGCCGCATGCGTACCAACCGGTACAGCCAGGTCAGACGAGGATAAACCCTTCATCTTTCTCACATACGATAGATACCGTGAGAACCACCGATCGCCCATCGTTTCGCGACCTGCCTGAAGGGACGTATGTAGAACTCGTTTCGAGCATGTGCGGGACGCGAATGCCCGCGGTGATCATGACCGTCCTGTTTCTACTGGTCGGCGCTGCCAGCGTGCGGGCCGCGCCCGATCGCACGCTGGCAGCGCTCGTTGTAACCGGCGGCGTAATGAGCGCGGCGCGTCTCGGTGTTCTGTTCGCCGGGCGAAAGCTTTGTGACCAGGCACAAATGTCGCCGATTAGAGCGCGGCGGTTCGAACTGCAGTTCGCGATGAGTTATTGTGGGTTCGCAGCGGTCTTTGGTGCCTTTGCCGCTCGAGCCTATATGCTTCCGCCCGCAGAATGGCAGATGCCGATTGGTATCCTGGTGGTTGGCTATGCCGCTGGTGCTGCATCCACCGTCGCCATGCGGCCGTCCATTGTCGGCTGGAGCCTGATGCTTTCGGTCATCCCCCCGACATACATCTTATTGATGCGCGAAAACGTAAACGCCTCTCTAACTTCGGTGTGTCTGCTCGCTCTTCTCATGGGGGGCATACGCAGCGCTCGCCAGCGCTACCGGTCACAGCGTACCAAGACCACAACGCGACAAGTTCTCGCCCGACAAGCGCGCACCGATCCTCTGACCGGACTCGGCAACCGTCTCGCGCTCGTCCAGGCGTTCGAGTCCAGCAGTCGGAACGAGCGACTAGGGCGGATCGCCCTCCATTACGTCGATTTAGACAAGTTCAAACCCGTCAATGATCAGTTCGGGCATCAGGCGGGGGACCGTCTCTTGTGCCTCGTTGCTGATCGATTGTTGGGGTGTGGGGCCGCCGGCGATGTTGTCGTTCGGATTGGAGGCGACGAATTTGTACTGGCGCAGTTCGACACCGCCGGTGACCAAGATGTCGACGAGCAAAGGATGCGGATCGAACGATCCTTGAACGCACCGTACATCTTGAATGGACGTTCGATCGAGGTGGGGGCGAGCATCGGGTCCAGTCGTCACGCGTCGTCCGTTCAGACTCTGGACGCGCTTTTGGTCGCTGCGGATACTGCGCTTAGCCAGAAAAAGGCCGAACGACGAGATGCACGCGAACTGGGCGTCCGCTCCGCCGGTCGTCGAGCGCAAAGTGCAGCGGATCCATTCCCCGCCGACAACTCCGCCTGGAACAATGCCGAAGAACGAGCTCGGCTATTGATAGACGGGATCGCGGTTGCCTCTTGGGAAAGCGCGCCGGACGGCCTGATCGAAACCGATAGTGTGAGCTGGCGGGCTTATACGGGCCAGAGCTACGACGATTGGAAAGGATATGGTTGGGCGACTGCTATCCACCCCGATGACCGGATCGCCACGATGCGCAAGTGGCGTGAGACCGTCCACGATCAGCAGTCGGTTGAGGCACAATATCGGCTCAGACGGTGGGACGGTGCGTACCGCTGGATGCAGGTGCATGCGGTACCATTGCGCAACGGTGATGGTTTAATCGTAGGATGGCTGGGAATGAATATCGATATTGATGACCGTAAGCTCGCCCAGCCGTAGCGAAATCGTGTGGTCGACGCCCCAGAAAATGCCGCCAATTTTCATTGACGGCATTTTCAGAGCGAAACGGGATTATGCGAAAGCGACAGTCGAGCTGCGGCGGCGATAGCGCAAGCCCGCACCCATCATGCCGAAGCCGGCGATCATCATGCTCCAGGTGCCAGGCTCGGGAACTCCTGGAACCGGCAGCACCTCTTCAACATAATTGATGGCGAATTCGCCTGAGGTGAATGCCAAGTTGAAAGAATTCACGGCAACATTGAAAGCCCCTAAGCTCGCTGGCGCAACCGTCGCACTGGATATCACTCGGAGGTCACGCTGAATGCCGTCTGTCTCAAAAAGCGGGCTAAAACTAAAGTCGTAATCAATGGAAAAGTCTACTGTTTGACCGTCCATTCCCGACGGGAAGTAAAAGGGAGAAATACCCCCGGCGACCGTGAAAGCCTGCCCCCCATAAATCCCCATTAAAGCGATATTTACGAGAGGTTGTATTCCGCGCTCACCGTCATCCGTGAGGATCGTAAGCGACCCGCTCAAGGTATATCTAACGCTCGCAGTTGTAGCCACATATACCCGTGCTCCTGGTGTCGTGGCTGGCATCGGGATGGTATAGATCTGGTCTCCATCGAACGACTCTATGGCATAGCTCGGCGTCGCCACCAGAGATAAGACCGCACCCAAAATCCATTTCATTCCGGCTTCCCTTTATTTGGCCACCCTCTTATTACTTCATATCGTTGCAAGTCACGCATGGTAGTTGGCCGCACGCAGAGCCTGCACAGCTGCCTTAGCCATCTCCCGAAACGCAGCCTGCCACGTCCCGCCAGCCTCACTCCACGGCGTGCGCACCTCAAAGTGATCCTGCCGGCTATCCCACATCGTTTCCGCCAGGTGCTCGACCACAGCATCTTCGTCGTTGCTCATGCATAGGCGGCAGCGCGCCATCGCGAATCCCTTGCTATCGTGTTCCTGTTACGTTCCATAGCAGGATGCACCGCCGCCAGCGAATCACGATCGATCTTGCCGTGCAGATCCTCCGCGCGGCTGTAGCAGCGAGCCCGGAGCAGCGGGTCGACACAATCGCGGTCCGGCTCGCCCTCCGCGTGCTGATGCCGCATTGCCCCGAGCGTTGGCCGCTGGTGGCGTTCTGGGACGGCTCTTCAGGCGATAACGAGATCGGCCGCTTCCAAAGCACTAACGCCGCGCTCAACGGGATCATGCGGCAGTTGCAGTCGTCGATTCCCTAGAAAGACAATTAAAAAGTTGAGCTATCTGAGACGTTTCTCTTGATGTAGGAACTCTTCCGAGCCAGGCGATTAAAGCCAGGAGCGGCATAGACCATATTCGAGGGGGGTGGGCTTTGCAGATAACCGTCAAAAGTACGACGCATCGCTATGAGGTTTTGGACAGCCTCAGGGGAATTTGTGCCTGTGTCATCGTCTTTTATCACCTGAACACGCAAGGGATGCTCACGAACAGCGGCTTCGTTCAGAACGGCTTTTTGTTCGTCGACTTTTTCTTCGTACTGAGCGGCTTTGTTATAGCTGCGAGCTATGGGGGGCGGCTGTCGCGCGGGTACAGCCCTACGGCATTCATGCTGCTTCGGCTTGGCAGAATCTACCCTTTGCACCTTGCCGTGCTGGCATTGTTTCTGGTTTTCGAAATTGTCTTTGCAGTCGCGATGCCGCACAGCGCCGGTCGACCTTCGTTTACCGACATTTACAGCGTTCCTCTGCTGGTCGCGAATTTGTTTCTCGTGCAGATCTTCGTTGGCCCCGATAACGGTAGTTGGAACGCTCCCGCATGGAGCATTGCCGCAGAATTTTGGACGTATCTGGTGTTCGCTTTCGTCTTCCGGACTGCCGGGCGTTGGTTAGTGCCGATCTGCTTACTGGTGGCCGCTGGAAGCTGCATCTATCTCGCGTTTCTGACGGACCGCTACCTGGAGGTCTTTCACAACGGGGCGCTTGCTCGGTGCCTGTATGGATTCTCGCTCGGCGTCATTGCCCACACCGTGCAGAGCCGTGTTGCGACATTGGGCGATCGCACGGTGGTGAAAGGTCTGTGGACGTTCAGCGAAATCACGGCAGTCGGGATCGTGATCGCAGCAGTGATTTTTGCGGGGCCAAGCGTGTACTCACTCGCGATCCCCCCGCTTCTTCTGGTCGTGATCCTCCTGTTTGCTCAACAGGCAGGCGGGGTCAGTCGCATTCTGATGCAGAAGCCGTTCTTAATTCTCGGGGGTCTGTCTTACTCAATCTACATGATTCACGGTTTCATCGAACTGCGCTTCGTCAATCTTTTGTCGGGTGTCGGACGAGTGCTCCATCAACCGCTCGTTACCTCTGTAAAGGGACACAACGAAATCGGCGGCTCAGCGTTGTTCGGGGACGCGATGTCGATTTTGGTGCTGGCGATTACGATTTCATGCGCCGCGATCAGCTATCGTTGGGTCGAGCAGCCTATGCATAGGCGGTCTCGAAATTGGGTCGCGTCCCGCTTTTCCCGAGGCTCCGGATTTTCGCCTGAGGCAATGGCGCCGTCCACTTAAAGGCGGGGCCATTTTCCAACGCTTCTAACTCCAACCGTTGGCGATCATATCGCGATTGGTCGAAATGTAAGGCTCATCCAATGCCTCGCGGCCTATGTAGTCGGCATATCCCCAATAGGAACCGCTCGTGATGTTGTAGAGCGTGCCGGTTCCGCCGATGTGGTCGAAGTGGCACGCTATGCCCCCGGTGTTCCTAATCCAAGAGTCCTGGTAGTTTTGCGCTTCCCCTGCACGCGGGTCGCGGAGAGCCTGCCCCAGCAGCGTTCCGGCCGCTGACGCATACAGATTGGTCGTGCTGGTAATCGTACCCGAGGTTGTCGCGGTCGCGTGGGTTGTATCGACCGAATATGTGCCCGCCTTGCCTGGCGCGGCCCCGGCATCCTGGGTGAGCTGCGCGAGAACCTTCGTTCCCGCAATAATGTCCGATTTGGTGAGAACGTCACCGGCGCGGATCGGGCCGTTGTTGTTGGCCGTGATGGTGAGCGTGTTGCCGCTGATATACCCGGTCGCGCTGACCTTGTTGCTAGTCGACATGTTGCTGTGCTGCCACGAATATTCGTAGGCCACGGGCATGTATCGCCCGACAGCGAACCCTTTTTTCACCGCATACCGAGCAAGCGCGTTGGCAAACGAATTCCAGTAATTGTCGCGCGTCCAAGCGCTCATAACCTTTTGTGCCGCGAAATAGTCGTTCAGGAATCCGGCGTTATCGACACCAGCCTTGTCGCGCGAGGCTTTGGACATAAAGCCGTTATCCGGCGACACGTCACTATAGGTGTAGCCATTGCCTACATAGCAGGCGACGCACATGCCACGAGCATACAGATAGAGATCTCCCTCGTCGAGCAACGACGCGACGTTGGCGTCTTGCTGAGCCTCAGAGTTCAGGGCGTACTTTGCGGCCTGCTCGCCGACGATCAGGTTCCAGCGGGGGTTGTCGATGCCGAACACCGATGCGAACGGCACGGCGACCACCGCTTTGATATCGCGTGCGAGCTGGATGCGCGTCTGATCGTCCGCCAAACCGTTCTCGCGCGTGCGGCGCAAAAGTTCGTTCGTTTGGAAAAAGCCTTGCTGATAGTTGAATACGATTTCGTTCGAATATTCGACGAATACCTTCATACCGGCGGGCATGTTATTTTTTAAATAGTTAGCCGTTTCCAATACAAGTGACGGATCAGCGGTATCTGGAATGTTGAGATACATGTTGCAGCGGATTCGCTTACAAGCGTCTAGTTTTTCCACAATGCTAATTACACCGCCACGCTCTAAGAAGCCAAGGCGGTTGTCGGGTAGCGACTTACGCGTATAGTTCTCTTTGACAACCGAGCTGTACGGACGATTGATCATGTCGTTGGACATGAACCGCAAGCATCCGCGGTACGTCGTGTTGTCAGTCTTTGCCGCGGACGTCAGGCCAATCCAGCTGCTGAGCGTAGTAGCCGTGAAGGCGCTGGCGGCATCCTGTCCACGCTTGATCATCTTGAACACGCGTTGCCCCGCCGGGGGGAACTTGTTGGCAACTCCATTATAGCTGTTGAAGATAAAGCGGCTCGATTGGCCGCTGCCGGAGTTGGCTGTGATGGTCATCACTGCCGTGCCGGCGGCCAGGTTGTAGTTCGTGATAGCGACGTGAGATGCTCCGCTGTGAAACCAGTCGAGGCCGGGAGCAAATTGTACGTCGTAAACGCCAGCCTGATCGTCAGTGAAGCCAGATGCGCCCGGGCTACATTTTAGAGCAAACTTCAGATTTGCAGGCCATACTCCAACACCAGCTGGAACCTTCGTCGGCCACCCGTCGTCCATTCCCATTTCATCGTACGACATGTACTGAGTCGAACCCGACGGCGGTGTCAGCGTGCAATGTTGAGCAAAGATCGGCGTGTGAAAAATTGGGCCGCCATCGGTTACGCCAGCGCTAGTGTTCTTGGCGAAATCGACGAACTCCATCGCGCGTCCATAGTGAAGGCCACCTGTCGTGTTTAGGCCGAAATCAATTTTCGATGCGTGCCATTGAACCGGCACGCCGTTCCGCAGAGCAGCCGTTGTCGTAATCGACGGATTGACCTTATCCCGGATCAGGATCTTGACGTTGTCCCCTTCGATCGACTGCGGAAGCTCCGGCAAATCCCCCGAGATTGCGTCTCCGTTGAGGGTCAGATTTACCCAGTTTTGAACGACCTGACTCGAGCTCGAAACCACAGAGGCTTGTGGCTGGGTCACGTTGCCTTGCTTGGCTCCCACGATGCTAATGCGCTGACGACCCGGCGTCGCATTGATCATGCTGACCGATGCGCTAACAACCATGTTGTCATCAGGGATACTGGTGATGGACATACTGCGGATGAATTTCGCGGGCAACGGCGAGCTGTTGACGCCCGAAAGCGCCACCTTGCTCCGCGTAGCCAATGCGGACGGAATGGCAAAACCTAAACCCCCGTTCGCCGCCACGCTATCCGCGATTTCCGCCCCGTTGTAATAAATGCGGAAGTTCAGGCCTTGCACGCGGATCTTAATCGAAACATCCGTGGCAAAGGTAAAGTTCGCGTAACTTCTGATATCGGCCGTCACGCCCGAAACTTTCGACTGCAATACGTAGTTATTGTTTGCAAAGTTCATTACGATATAGTTATTTTTGTCGAGATACACGGGGTAAGCGTATTTCGTGTTCGATCCGGTTGGCGTGGCATCCAGATACGCCGTGAACTCCCATTCATAATCATCAGCGCCGGTCGGATGGGTGTACGTAGACTGAAAATTAATCGTTCCGGTAACCGCGATGTCGTTGTCGACAATCGACAACCACTGCGCCGTGGAATTGCTATCGAGCGTCCAACCCTCGAAACCCCCCAACGGCGTGTTGTCGACGCCGTTGAAGGAGCTTTGATAGGTCGTGATGTTCGTGCCGCCGTCAGCTCGCGCTTTGCCCAGAAGGTTCAAACGGGCATTCAGCTTCTCAATCGCTGAGGGGCATAGGTCCCCCGTCGGCGTATTGAGACCTGTTCCGAAATCAATGTTTGCCATGAATATCGTCCAAACTAGGCCGCAACAGGATCCACGAACGCACGCTTTTTATTACGTGTATCGATGAGATATTCCGCGCGCGGCTTGGCGCGTGTCGGAGGCGGCATTGTCCTGCGCAACCGCTGGGGCGGCTGCGAGGGAAAGGGCTGCGGAGAGGATGCGCTTGAGCATGCTGTATTCCTTACGCGGGCACGGCTGGAAGCGGCAATTCGGCCTTCATGCTGATGCCGATAAGGATCAACGATCCCGACATCGGGACGCCAGCCCGCCACCTCATTATGAGACCAGCGCCGGTGTTGGTCGCGGTTGTTGGCTCCATAATGAGGCGCGGGTTGAACAGTCCGTTGAGTGTCGGAAGCTGGTCGTTCGCACCCTGGCCGCCGCCGAGGGTCAATCCGTTGGTGTCCGGGCCAGAGTAATTCTGAGGCTTGACGATGATCCCGAAGTTACCAGACAGGTTGTCGCACTCGAACAGCGTCGCCAGCTCAATCAGGGTCGTTCCGTAAGCGGGTGTCAGCACGAACCGGCTCATACTGAACTCGCCGTTGGCCGACGGGGTGCCGCTGAAAGTGATGGCCACGCCCGTGAAGTCGCCCGGAGCACCCGTTCCGATGTACGCTTTCAGCTTTGGACAGGTGACCAGCGAAAACGCGATATTCATGGTCCCGCTCAAGGTGCCCGTCATGGTGTATCCAAGAGGCGGGGTGCCTGTGACGCTGCTGGTGTCGTTCTTCGTGGTGCTGTCAGTTCCACCGATGCGGGTGGTGCGGCCCAGCCCTGTAAGCCCGCCCGTGGTGCGGCTCAGGATGTTGCCCCTGGGGGCGTTGGTGTCGTCGAGCGCGTCCGCCGCGTCCATTCCGATGATGTCGAGGGGTTCGTAGAACGAACGGAATGCCTTCTCGACGGCGAAGCTCTTAAGATAGGTCCCGTACGACGAGCAGTGCAGCCCGACGCTGTCCATCGAACTGAACTGTGCCGCGCCGGTACTCCCCAGACAGCCCGTGCTGTCAAGCGGGTCGATCAGATACGGGGTGGTGTCGATGTAGCGCACGCCCTCGGTGCTCGCGGCGAAGAGCTTGTACGCCGCGTTGTACGCCGCAAGTTTGACGTCACTCACCGTGTCTCGCGGGTCGACGCTCATGAGCCACAGCGTGCGACCACCCGATGCCCGGAACTCGCGGAAATACTTACTGATGTTGGCGATCACGGTTTCCGAGGAAAGCGCCCCTGCGCCGGTCACGCCGGACATGTCATTGGTGCCGATCGTGAGAATCATGTCGACGATCTGGCCCGCCGTGGTGCGGGCGAGGACGTCGGCCTTCATCGCAGACAGGCGCGCGGGCCACAGGAGATTGTTGATGCTCCCGTTCTGCGTCGCCGCTGTGCCGCTTCCGCCGATCGCGCCGCCCGCTACGGCAAGACCAGCGCGGATGTTCATAGGGAATCGAGAGTTGGCCCACTGGAACCCATAGAACGGCTCGGACGTCTTGCTGTCTCCATCGCGCAGTAGGGTGGGGCGGACGTTCGCCCGGCCTGCCCGGCGGTCAAGCCGCAGCGTATTGTCGTTCATGATTACGCCAGCGCTGCGCGGATCGCTGCCCGTGCCGTCATTCGCCGAGTTGCCGATGCTGATAAGCTGAACTGTCATGATTTATGCCGCCATATCAAAGGAGGGGAAGGACGTACTGTCGAAAGACCAACCGGTGCTGTCGAAGCGGTTGGACTGAGACGCTGCTGAAATTGTGATGGCCCCGCTCGTGGTCTTCGATGTGCCGCCACCTGCGGGAGTTTCGATGATGTTGACGTCGCCGACCTTGGTCGGGGTGCCGGTGATGATCGCCCCCTGAACCGACAAGCCAGGCGAACCAGCGCCGCTGAGTGCGACTGTGCTCCCGGAAGTAAGACCGCTAATCGTCGAATTAAGCGATGTCCCGACGAAGCCGGATGTAACCGAGGCGGTCAGGGTCTTGAGGGTGTCATCGTTCAGGATTGTCCCCACCGACGAAGCTGCGACGCGGTAGAGACGGACAGCGAAGTTCTCGTTCGGTTCGATCGACGAGTCTCCCGCAACCGAGACGTTTGCGTTCGTCGTGGTGCTGCCCGCCGGAATAGTGACCAGAAAGCGAGGAAAAACGCCGCCGACAAAATCGGTCGCGTCAGCCGGATTCGAACCCGTCGGTGCTACAACAACCTCATAGGAGATGTCACTCGACCACACCTTGTCGAGATTGACAGGGAACACGAACGAAGAAGTGCCGCTGTTGCCTTCGTTTTGCGACAGCGTTGCCAGGCCGAAAGACGGGATAGGAGGTGTCGCAGCGACCTTGGCCTTCAACGCTACGATTGATGCCAAGATGTCGTTAAACGTCTCAATAGCGTCGGCCGGATCGGTTGAAGAATTGAACGAGCTTAGAATTGTCATCGGGACACCTTTCGGTTGGGGATTTTATCCTCGGGCGAACATGCCCTTGCTGAAGAAGGGGGCGCTGAAGAACGGTCGGGCGAGATCGCCCTCGATCGCCGCGATCCAGTTTTGGAGCTTCACCAGTGCCGCGTAGACGGTGTCTCCCGTCGCGGTGTTCGCACCGGAGCCGTAGTCGACCCGGTACTGTGTGAAGCGGAAGCCAAGCGCCAAGAGCCGCTGCTCGACGTCGAGCAAATCGGCCGAGAAGCTCGAGTTGTTGGCGTAAACCTGCGTCGAGTTGGCGTAGGTGTTGCTCGGCGTCGGCGCGGGTACGGCCACCGTGACTGGGTCGGAAGTGACCGAGACAGTCGATCCGTCCGCCCCTTGTCCGGTGACCCTGCGTGTCAGAGATCCCGAATTGCCGGCCCCAGGCACAATCGTCGTTCCGGTCCCGATGATCGCCGTTCCAAGCAGCCATGCACGCGCCGTAATTGTGCCGTTCGCGATGGTCGGGTCGGTCGCGGTGAACGTTGCCGAAGTATCGCCGCTGTTCGGGGAAATCGTCGGCTTGCCGGAGAACGTCGGAGCCGGAATCGCAGACACCGCGACGGCCGTCGAGGAAATCGTGATCGTCGATCCATCGGATGCTTGCGCCGTGATCTTCCGGGTGAGGCTTCCGGTATTGCCGGCGCCAGGAACGATCGTCGTGCCGGTGCCGAGGACCGTGGTGCCGAGCAGCCATTGGCGAAGTATGATGGTCCCATTGGTGACCGTCGGATCGGTTGCAGTAAACGTTGAGGCCGTGGTGCCGCTTGTCGGCGAGATAGAGGGGTTGCCCGAGAACGCAGGCGCCGGGAGCGCTGCGACGGCGACTGCTGCCGACCTTACCGTGGTGATACCGCCAGTTCCGAGCGCCGAGACCTCAAGGACGAGGCTCCCGCTCGCTGACGCTTTGACCGTGGTTCCGGTCCCGATGAGGTTGCCGGAGAGAAGCCACCGTCGCCCGGTGACGATGCCGTCGTCGACCATTCCGTCGTCTGCGATGAACGTCGTCGCAGTCGTGCCGCTCGATGGAGAGATCGAAGGGGCAACCGTGAAGGTTGGTGGCGGCGCGATCGCGCCGATCGGGATGACAACGGCGTCCGTAAGAGGGAAGTTTGAGCCGTCCGCAGTGAGGACAAGCGTCTGCGATAGCGGAGCGAGAGCCACAGCGTTCTCCTAGTTGGGCCGGACGGGCGCGACGGTCAGCGTCACGACGCGCATTTCTCCGACCCGGGGTGCGGCGCCGTTGGCGTCGAGGTGGCGCTCGGTGATCGAGAGGACCGAGACGAGCTTGCCGTCGACGAGGCCCTGGACGTTCAATGGGGGGTAGGGCTTTGCCGAAGCGAAGAACGACACCTCCTGCACTTCCCCGCGATCGCGTACGCCGACCTCGCCCTGGTAGAAGGTGAACGTCCCTCGGACGCGTTTGCCGTTATGAACGGCACCGCCGAGAACGGCTTCTGTGGTCTCTTCGGTCATTTGTTCGCCACCCGAATGCCGACCGTGATCTGGTCCTGTTGCTGAAAATTGGTGGTGAAGCTGATCTCCACGCCCAGGACGATTCCGGTGCCGTTGAAGATCGAGCTGCCGCGCATGGCGTTCGCGATCTCGACCCAGAACGCGAACGTCAGCCCGGCGTAGCGCGGAGTGAAGTCGCCGTCGGTCAGCACCACCAAACCGGCCGCCGTTGCGTCAGCGTTGGGCGTGACGGTGAACGAAGTCACTTCCTCGCCGGGCTGTAGAATGTCGCGCACCGCGTCGCCGCGGGTCAGGGTCGGGTAGAAGCCACGGCGCGGCATGTTCGGATCGATGCGCCGTGGGAATGTCTTGATATCGGGTGGATTGGCCACGGGCATCCTTCCTGAATTGGAGGCAGATCAGAAGATGCCGAGCACCTTGGGGCGGGCCTTGCCGACCGCCGCGGCGTCGCGCGCCTCGCAGCGGCTGACGATGCCGGTCGCTGCGCTGTACCGGTCGTTCGCGATCTCAAGCTGGCCGGTCTGCTCGACGAACCCGCTTTGCCAGGGGCGGGCATCGTCGTGCCCGTCGGAGAGCTTGGCGCTCTCAGGCAGCGCAGCTGGGGCCACGCCAGCAGCCCACGCGTCAGGTAGCAGGGCCGAGCAGGGCGATGCACTTGGGCGAATGACGGTAGATGCGCATCCGGCAAGCAGCCCGATCAGCGGCGTCGTTACTATCGCCCGCAGGCGCGGCTTGAATCGCATCGGTTCCCTCTTTCGCGGTTTGGTGGATTTCGGTTGCGTGGGCTGCGGAGTTGCCGACCGTGTCGACCGCGTCGGCTCCGCTAGCGATCGCCGCGGCCCCCTGACCGATCGCGAGCGTGGTTTCGGTCTTGGCGGTTCGCGCCGTGCCGCAGGACCGGATTGAGATGACGGTCGCGATCAAAGCGATGACCCCGATCGCGAACACGATGGTCGCGGCGCTGCGACCAAGCCAAGGGCGGAACCCCGTCATGCGACACTCCCCTTGATGTCAGCAGCTGCGTCCGCGGCCGCACCTGCAACCTCGTCGGCTGCTTCGACGGCGTCGTTCCCGGTCTTGATCTTGAAGCCCCAGCCTTGCGCGTCGATGCCCGCTTTCAGGTCGCGGGTGACGATGACGAGGAACGCGATCGCGACGACCGCCAGCAGCCCGACCGCCGTCCAACCGAGCCACTTGATCAGTTCCATCTCGATCGACGTGCAATCGTTGATCGAACTGGTCGCGAGCTTCGTGTCGGCCACTCGGACGCTGCACCACTTCACCGGATCGGACAGGATCCAGATCAGCCAGGCGAGGAAGCCGAGCAGCACCGGCAGCCCGACGATGATTGCGATCGACGTCCACGACACGCGGCGGTTCGAGAACACGCTCATTGGGCGGCCAGCGCGCGCGCGACGTCGGCGCGAATGTCGACCCGCGTCGGCTTGCCGGGCAGGTAGCTGGGCTTGCGAACCGGGTAGACGTTGACCAGCCCGTCGAGATGCTTCCACTTGCCGTCGAAGAACAGGGCGGCCTCGTCCATCCGGCGCTCCTTGAGGTCGCCGCCGTTGAGGTAATGCGTTTCGAGGAACTTGCGGGCCTCGGCGACCTTGCCGGCGAGGAAGAGCGGTACCCATGCCGTCCCACCGATCGCTCCGGTATTGTAATGGAACGACAGAGCTGCGGCGAACTGCGCCTCGGTCAGCGTCCGTCCCTTGAACGCGGCAAGCACCTCGGGCCCGTACTTCACCCGAACGAGCCAGATGAAGACCTGCATGACGCGCTCGATCGTCGCGGGCTTGTCCTTGTACCGATCGACGAGGTGTCCCGATGCGTTGGTTACGCCAATGCCCCAGGTGCCCACAGGCGGCGTCGCACTGTCGAGGTACCACTCGAGCACGAGGCCCTCGGCGCCCGCGAGCTCGCAGGCGACGCGCACGGTGATGTTGCCGTTGATCGTCATGATCTCGGTCCTTTCAAAAGGTGGGGTTCGTCGCGGCGATCTTGGCGGCTGACACCGCACCCTTTTCGAGGGCTTCGGCGTGCATCTGTTCAGCTTCCATCGTCTCGATATCGGCGAGGATCGCGACCAGCATTTCGGGCGGGTTCGGGAGGCGCTTGAGCAACATGACGAGCGCGCGGAACCGCATCTTGACGTTGTTCAACTCGTGCCGCGCCGTGCGCTGCGCGACGTCGTAGTCGGCCGCCAGCTTCTCGAGCTTCGCCTCGTAGTGCGAGCGGGTATCTTCGAGCCGGGTCTCAAGCTTCTCAACACGCGCGATCAGGTCGTCGCGGAGCTTCTCTTCTGCGGACCGTTCGATCTCCCGCATCTTCGGCCGATTCCGGACCCACGCCGCTAGCACTCCGCTGCCGAGAGCGAGATTGATGAGGGCGAAGATCGCACCCCAGCCGAACGGGAGTCCCGCCAGATAGTTGGGCATCCGATCACCGATCATGACGTTGGAAGGAAAGGGTGACCGCGCCCATCGCGATCGCCAGCAGAATGGCGGTGATGTGGCTTGTCTCGAACGACACGCGGGCAATGAACGTGACCCGGTTGACCGCCAGCATGAAGACCAGACCCCAGATCGGGTCGAGGTAGCGACCGCGTCTCCGTAGGATCCGCCAGACGGCTGGCGACAGGCAAGCCAGGCAGAACAGCCACGCGCAAAGAGCTGCGCCGCGAAGCGCATCAGCAAGCAACATCACAGTAGCTCCTGTTATTTGGGGGCCATGCCCAGGAAGGCGGCTTCGATCGCGCGGGCGCAGTGCCCCGGCGCGGAACCGAGCAGCATGAACAGGTGATCGATCGCCCAGGCGCAGGGCTTGCCCCACCATGCGCCCGCCATCGCCGCGCGGCCGACGCGCGAACTGATCGTCTCGTCAGCCGAAGGGCAGGTGCCGCCGAAGATCAGGTAGTAGGGCGCCGCGAGCAGGACATAGACGAACTGGTCGATCGCGATCAGGAACTGGATGATCCACTTGCTCAACCGCTTCAGCGCGGGCTCGCGGGGCGGCATGGTTAGGCGGTAGGCGCCGGCGCCGGTGCGGGCGGCGCAAGGAGTGCTTGCCAGTCGATCCGGCCCACCTTGACGATATCGGCGAACGTCTCGCCTTGGGCGATCTTGGCTTTCGCACCCATGCGCTCGCCCTCTATTAGCGCGCCGACCACCTCCCATTGGTCTGCCCGCTGGATCACCACCGGGACAAGTTCCTCGACGGTGACATCGCAGGCGGATGCTTCTGCCTCAAGAAACGGGGTGCGGGTCGTATTGTCGAGGAGCCACGCGCGTGCCTCAGTTTCCTTGCGGAGATAACGCATTGCCTGGGTCGTACCGGGGGTCAGAAAGCGGAGGCAGAACGCTTCGGCTGACGCATCGACGAAATCGTTCATGGCAGCGCGCAGGGCCTCGATGTTGATCGCCCCGTTTGCCCCGATGACGGAAAAGGGCACTACCAGCAGTCCGGCACCTTTCGGGACCTGCTGGTACGCGCTTGCGCCGACGTTACCTTGGCTTCGATACATTTCCTCGAAATTGTCGAGCGAGTAAACGATCCAATATTCCATGCTTCCCTCCAGTGCGGCTTAGATGGCGACCCACGTCACCTTGAGATCGATCCGGCTGACAGTGTACGAAGCGGCAACTTGGCGCTCGTAGGAGTCGCCGTTGTTCACCCAGCCGGTGTCGTATCCGCCGGTTCGAATGGTTGCGACAAAGCTGGGGGCGAAAGCCGTTGCGGCCAAAACGGCGTCCGATCCGTTTGCGCGCGGGCGGTACACGTTGCCCTGATTATCCGTGGCCGAAATGCTTAACCCGCCGTTATCCTCAACATAGGTGAGATAGGACGGCTTACCGTTCTGCTGACCAACAACCTGCTGACCGGCGTTCGACGACACGGCTGCGGTGAACTCGTAAATAAACCGTCCGAGAGGCTGCACCGGCGAGAGAGCAAGGCTCCATGGAACTGTGATGGTCTGGCCTGCGCCGGGGGTGATGCTGCCCTGCCAAACCGACTTGCTTTCCCGTGACATCGTGGAGCGGTCGAAGGATAGGGAGGTAAGCGTCCCTTCGAGCACCAGATTACCGCGGAGATACATGTTCGCTTCGACGTAGAACAGGCCGGCAGAACCGCTCGCCTTCGACAGCTGTACCTTCGTGGTGCCGTCGCCTGTATCGCCAGTGATCGACCAATAGACGGCGCTACGTCCGTCAAGGCCGACCAGGAGACCGGCTTGCTGCACGAGCGTTGCCGCAACCTTCGTCTGATTTGCCGCGCCGGTGCCGGGTCGATATGGTTGCGGCGGGGTGTCCGCCCCCGCCACCTCGATCAATTGGGGTCGCAGGAACCAAGCGTAGCTGTTGGCCTGTCCGCCGTTCGTTCCCCATTTCACCAGATCCATCTTCATGAATGGCTTGGTGGCCTGGATGTTGAACGACAGCCGGTCCCATGCCGTGAGATCCTTGCCGCCGTTGATCGCAGTTCCACGATTGATGCGGCGCGGCGTCGCGCTCGAGGTTTGCGTTCCGTTGGTGTCGAAGAACTCGAACCCGATGCCGCAATCTGCTCGATGGCTCGATGCGTAACACGAGAGTTGGTACCACTTTCCAACTTCGACCGGGACCATATCGGAGTACCACAGACCGATCTGGTTACTGTTCCCGCCGAACTGCTCCATGCCGAGCGACGGCTCGTTGGTGGGATGCCAGATATCGGCGCCGATATTGACGCCGGCGGTTGTCCCGGTGGTGGCGTCGTAATATCCCCAGCCATCCGCTGTCGCGAAGGTGCTGTTTGCAAGCAGGTTCCCGCCGACGTTGGTGCTGGCGGAAAGAGTCGCGACGGTTTGGGCGACCTGACCAACTTTCCCGTCGGCGATGACGGTAGCCTGCTCATTGGCTCGGGTCAGTAGACGGCTTGTGCCTTCTCCGTTGACCTGGGCCTCAAGCGCTGATGCGCGAGACGCTGCGGCATAATTATTCGGGAAGTTTATGATCGCGTTCTCGGCGCTCGTGATGCGCGACATCAGCGGAGGCTTGCTTCCGTCAGCTGGTCCGACTTGCGTCTCCAGCGTCCCGGTCCGGCTGGCATAGCCTTGCAGGTCAGTTGACAGCGTCGTGAGGCGACCGTCGTACTTCGTCAGCGTCGAGTTTACGCCAGTGAACCGGGTGTCGACGCTAGTGGACAAACTGGCCACGGCAGATTTTGCGTCGGACGCTGTCGTGCTCACTTGGTCGATCCGGCTATTCGCCGCGTTATCGCCCGCCTTGAAGTCGGTGATGACGCTGTCGATCCGCTGCCCGATTGTACCATCGCGGCTGATGGCGGTCTGGTCGACGCGCCTGATCTCAGCGCGCACCGACGTGTCGTCGTACCCACCCGCAGCCGCTACACTATCGATACGCCGGTTAATCTGCGCATCGCTGTCGGTGAGCAACGCGACAGCCGAAGATAGTGCATCGTCTGCGTTCTTCTTGACGGTCTCGATCCGCGTGCCCGCATCGGCAACGGCCTGATTGATCGCGGGAATCGTCGTCCCGTTAAGCGTGCTCAATTGGTCCTTGGCAGCGGCGATCTGTCGGTCAAACTCACTGATCTGATTGATCGTGCCACCAACGGTGCCGGGCCCGAAAGGGCTGTTCGGATCCGCGCTGTTGGTCGCATCATCGGCAGGTTTGCCGTCACCCGTAACGCCGTTCCAGAACGCGGTCGTAGCGGCTTCGTCAATGGCGAGGATCAGCGGATTGTTGCGGCTGTCGTAGACGATTGGCTCGGCACCCTGCACCGGCAAGGAATCGTCCGCGTCCCAGAGATAGAATACGGGGGTCTCGAACGTCAGCACCATGTTGCAGGTGCCGCCCTGGCCAAGCTCCTGCTCTTTCACCCGGAATACGCCGCGCTTGAACCCGAGCGGCGCGAAGGTGAATGGCAGGACGTCACCGACAGTGTACTTCCACGCCCGGATATCGAATGGCGCTGCGAACTGCCGTGAGTATTGCCGGCGTTGGAGGACTTGCTTGGCGACCCGCTGCGCATGGCTCGGGCTTTCGACGACGCCAAGGTCGAGCGAGAGATAGCGGTCCTGCCCGTCGGGACTCGGCAGGCGCACTTCGGGATAGTCGATCAGTTGGTAAAGCGAGGCCGACGTCGCATCGACGTAGCGCCCGCGTACCACATTCGGGGTGGTTTCGAGCGAGGGGTCGGGATCCCAAGTGAACGCGCCGACCACGTCGTCATCGTTGAGGCCGTCATCTACCGCTGCGGCCGCAAGGTCGTTGTGCGAGATCGCTAGCGAAAGCTTACCGCCGGTGTCGCGGAAACGCCCGCAGCACGCGGTGCACAGCATATCGAGGACGGTCTTGTGATCGTCACCCTCGGAGATAACGCCAGCGCCATGGTAGCGCGGCTCGTTGCCGCCCGCTGCCCGGTTGACGAGCTCGTCGGCAAGGTTCGCCGCGACCTGGAACGACGGAAAGCTGATGCGCCGCCCGGGAACGCCCGCTCCGGTCGCCAGTTTCATCACGCCGGTCGCTGGGTTCTGGATCCGCCAGCCGAGGATGACGCGCAGGATCTGCAGCGGGAGGTTTTCACCGATCACAACGCCGTCGTCAGCCGTGTAACGCCACGTCGACTGATCGTTCGAGCGCATCGGACCGGACCCGCCTGGCACCGTGCTATCGCGGCGCGGGTCGTACAGCTTGGCGCCACGTCCGATCACGGTAATCCGGCTGGGAATGCCGCTTGAGAACGGGCTCTCGGCCTTCTTGCCGTTCCCGGTGACCTTGAAGCGGAAGCGCGCGTAGGCGCAGCCGGTCAGGCGCGCGCTCTCGCGATTCCATTTCCGGCTTGCAAAGGTAAAGGCGTTCGCTTGCGTCCCCTCGAGGATCAGGTTGGGGATCGAGAAATAGCCGTTGTATTTGGCGGCCACGCCGGTCGCCGCCGACCACGCCATTTCGGTGTCGAACCAAATCTCGTCGAGGCCGTCGATCGCATGGCTGGCGAACGCGACGACCCAGTCGCAGATCTCCTGGTCGTTGCCCGACCATTCCTCGTAGCGGACGTCGACCGGCATCGCGGTCTGGCCCAGCACGGTCTTGCGGAACGTCCGCGGATCAATGTTGGCGGTCAGTCGGTCCGTCTGTGAGGCGGTGACCTTTGGGGCTTTCTGCAACAGGCCAGCCGCAATGCTCAGCCCGCCCGAGACGAGGAAGAGCGTGCTCGCGGACACACCAACGCCGAAGCTGGTCGCCGCTGCACCAAGCCCAGCAGCAAGGCCGACGCCGGTAAAGGCCAGCGCAACGGCGCCGACCGCGATCGCCGCGAATTTGAGGGCTTTGGCCATCCGTTACAGCCCGAACCGAACGTGCCAGGCGCGCGGCGTGCTCCACTGCGCACGATCAATCCGGACCAACCCTTCGCGGTCACCCTCGGCGCCGACAGCCACCATAAACTGGCCCAGGCAGATCCCGAGGAGGCCGCCGGACATGATGATGTCGCCGCGGTGCGCGAGCGACGGATCGACGGTTTCGAACTTGCTGTTCAGCGTGGCCGCCAGCGTGCCCGCACCGATCCTGCGCAGGGCGCGAACCGAGCCGCGCGAGGTGGTGTAGCGACCGCGAAATTCCGGCATTGGATCAACGCCGGTCATCGCAATGACGGCTCCCGCGCAGAACAGGCAGCAATCGTGCGCGCCCCACGAAAATGGGAGCGTGCGAAGGGGTTCGAGATACGCGGCGAGCCGCGTCTCCCAATCGGGTAGACGGTACATGAGCGACTCCCGTCAGGTTCTGCGGCTGGCGCCGTTGGCGATCGCGATCGCAAGCTCGGCCGACCGGTCGTCCGGGTCGTAGCTCTGCTGATCGAGATAGGTTCGGTTCGAGGCCTGGCCGAAAAAGGCGAGGTAGGATTCGACGTCGAGGTTGATCGTCTGGCTGGTGCGGTCGCCGACGATCTTCGGCACGGACATATAGCCGGTGTAGAACGACCAGATCGCGCCGATGCGGGTCAGCTGCTGCGGATCCAGCATCGCGCGCCACAGGCGACAGTCGCGGCCGACGTAGTTCGCACGGTTGCCGATTTGGGTCATCAGCTCGTCGTCGACGCCGGCGAGGCCGGACAGCTGCAGCGACAGGGTGTCGGTGCCGCCTTCGCGCGCCTTGACCGCGCCGACCGACACCATACGCGGATCAACCGCGGTGAAGGTGAAACCGTCGAGGTCCTCGTCGCCGGTGCCGGTGAAGGAATAGCTGTATGGCGCGTTGGTGACGCGGATCGGGCCGTCAGCGAGGTCGAGGAGGCAGAACGTCACCGGCTTCCGGACGTTGGCGGAAAGCGCGGCGTTCGCTGCGGCATCGGGGCGGCTGTCCATCAGAACGCCTCTTCGCAGTCGAACGAGACGGCGTATTTCTGGCCGATGCCGACTTTCCAGCCGTTCTTCGGATCGGTCATCGCCATCACGGCGTAGGGGCGCTTGACCTCGATCGACGCCTGATCCGCTGGCACGACGCGGATGTACGGCTTGATCGAGAGCGTGGCGTTGCCGTTGGCGTCAGCCACGACCGCGGCGTTCAGCATCAGCAGCTGGTCGCCTAGGGTGATGAACTGGCCGCGCTTGAGCTTCTCCCCTGCGGCGCCCCATCCGGAGGTGATGAGGGCGTGCCCCCCTTGGTTCGCGCCCTTCACTCGGACGTCGAGCGTTCCACTGATCTGATCCCGCTCGCAGGCAACGACGCGGAAGCTGTTCGCGACGCCATCGCAGTCGACAACGAACGCGCGCCAGTCGAGCACCCGGTTCTCACCGGAGATCGGGGGCAGGGTGACCTTCGCGAACCACCTCGGCGCCGCCGCCAACAGCGTGACGCGCCGTCTGCCGGTGAACTCGCCTCGGTTGACCTGGCCGGGTTGGTCAATGGTCCACTCGATGTCGGAGGCGACGGGTTCTGCCGGGATATTGATCATCATCAGTCGAACCCTCCCGGAAGATCGCCGCGGTTCAGTTTGCGCATCGTGCGCGCGGTCGCGCCGGCCATGATCGGCTCCGCGGTTGCGCCGATGGTGCGCAGCGTGACGCCTTCGATCTTGGCGTCGAACTCTGGGCTTGGACTGACGGTGATGTTGCCATCGAGCTGCATTCGCCGGTTTGCGCCGGCGCCGTATGCTGCCGCTGGCAAGCGAGGCGCGCGAAGGCTGGGCAGGGACGGCGAGCCGCCAAGCGATCCGCCGTTAGCGAAGCGGGGTAGGCGGCGCGCGTTGATCGCTGCCATCGCGTTCGCGCCGTAATGGTTCACCGCGCCCTCGTTCATGATGAACTCACGGTTCGAGAGGCGCACCGCGCCGCCGCCCGGTCCCGACAGCAACGCGAGGATGCTGTCGGAGCGGCCGTTGCCGGGCCCGCTGATCAGTCCGCCGAGCGATCCGCCGTCAGCGCGACCGGGAATGCTGTTCAGCGACCCGCCGTTGGAGAAACCGAGGAACTTGCCGACGCCGGGAAGCGCCCCGAGAATGACCTTCTGGATTGCAATGCGAGCGAGATCGGCAACGATGCTCGACGCCATCTCGCCGAATGCGCCCTTGAGTTTGATCACCTTGCCGATCGACTGAGCCAGGCTGTTCTCCAGCGATCCCAAAGCGTCGACGGTTACGCCCTGCAGCGCCTGTTTCGTGTCGTTCGTCGCGGACTTGAGCCGCTCACGGTACGCATCAAGCGGCGAGGCATTCTGCCGAGCGAGCTGCCCGCGCTCCGCGCCTTCCAACGCCGGCAACGCGCCGAGCGATCGCTGCGCCGACATGACCGCTTCCGGATCCTTGGACGTGTCGCGGACGCGCTCGAGCGCCTGGCGGCGCAGCGTCTGCTCGGCCTCAAGGATCTGCTCGGCAATCCGCGCGCGCTCGCGCTCGGTCGGTGCCATGTCCTCGCTGATGCGGAGCAGCGCGACCCGCGATTCGAGGCTTTGCCGGTCGACGTCGTACCGCCGCTCGATCACGCGCATGGCGCGGTCGGCCGCGGCGTTCTGCAGATCCTGCACCCTGGTCTGTTCGCTCAGCGAGCGCAGATTGTCGGCGCGAGCCTTCGACAGACCCTTCTCCTGCTGGAGGTCGATCTTCTGCTTGCGGCTGTCGGCGTCGGCATTGATGCTCGCGACCAGTTCGGCGTCGCGCTGCTCCTCCGTCTGCGCGGATTTGCGGGTCGCCGCGGTGAGCCGCTGCCGCGCAGCCTGCTCTTCCTGGCCATAGGAGATGTCGTCGCTGAGCACCTTCTGCCGCGCGCGCTCGGCGCGATCGTCGACCGTTTGCTGGCTCGTGCCCTTCTTGCCGAAGGCAACGTGGAACACCTTCTGGTCGCGCTCGTCGATCAGCTGGCGGATTGCGACGCCTTCCTTCGCGAACGCCTGCCGGATGGATGAGACGCTAATCCCTGGGCCATAGGCGACGTCGACCGCCTGGCCGCGCTCGTGGTCGCTGGTGCCGGGCTTCGCGACCGGTCCCGCGTGCCGCCCGGCGAGCTTGTCCGCATACAGCCGGGCTTGCCGCTCGGTCGAGCGCAGCCCGCTGGTGACGCGCCCACCGATCCCGGCAACGATGCTGGTCGCTTCGGCAACGCTGACCTCGCGGCCGATCTGGTTGTTGTTCGGCTTGACGGTGCTGGCTCGCTGACGCGCCTGCGCAACGTCGATGGCCGCCTTCTTTTCCGTCTCGAGCTGTTTCAGCCGCTGATAGGCCGCATCGCCAACCTGCTTCCCGAGCTTTGCCTCTTCCCGCTGCTGATTCTTAAGCGCGCGAATCCGGTCATCATAGAGTTTCGTGACGGACTTGATCGGGTCGATAGCGGTCGCGGCACGTTCGGCCAGAAGGTCGACATTCGCAACGTTAACGTCGCGGTTCGACGCCGCCAACGCGGCGTTCGCCTTGCTCAACTGCGCGCTGAGTCCTGCGACACGATTGCTCGACTGGTCGAGCGCAAGCGTGCCGAGTTCGCCGCGCTGACCGGGGGCGGCGGAACGCTGGCGATCAATGCCCTCTTGCGCGATCGCCTGCTCAAGCAGTGCGACCGTAGCCTTCCGAATGTCCTGCGCGTGCTGGCGCTGGGCTGTAGCGTTGTCATATGCCCGGAGTGCTGCTGACTTCTCCGCGTCGGCCGACTTCCTAAGGGCTTCTTCCTGCTCGTGGATAGCAGCGGTGACACCCTCAAGGGTCTTGCCGAAGATCTCCTTCGCGCGGGCGCTATTTGCGGTCTCCGTCGCATCTTTGGTCAGCTTTTCGACCGCGTCGTCGGTCGCGTCGCCGAACTCGAACATGCCTTTGGTCAACGGCCCAAGGATGAGCAGCGCACCGGTGATGGCAAGCCCATATGGTCCGACCATGAACTTCGCGAAGGATCCAGCCTTGCCCTCGACGTTCTGGAACTGACCCGCCGCCTGACCGCCCTGGATCGCGATCACCTGAAACGCGTTTGCGCCCATGCTCAGCTGAGTGAAAGTGTCCTGAATTTGGTAGGACAACCCCGCCATCGCTGCGCGCTGCGCGCCGGACTGCGCCGAGACCTTCTTCTGACCTTCGCCGAACAAACGCGAGGCCGCGCCTGCCTGCTGAAGCTCGATCTCGACACGCTCGAGCGCACCGGCTTCGCGGTTCAGTTCCTGCGCATGACGTTCTGACTCGAGTGCCGCGGCGCGCGCCGCTTGGACGTAGAGGCGGGTCTGCTCGGTCAGAACACCTTCACCCTGAGCGGCGCGTTCCGAGGCGTCGGCGATCAAGCGCGTGGCAATTGCCTGCTGCTGAGCAGCGGCAGCCGCCGCGCGCGCGTCCGCGGCACCGATATTGAGGCCGCCGGTGACGGTTGGCGCGATGATAGCCTTCGCCGCCAGCTTCTGGACGTTGCTGAAGCTCGCCTCGAACGACCGCTCGGCCTTCGTAGCGGCATCCTGCGCCAGATCCGCGAACGCGCCGAAGCGCTTGCCCATACTGCCGATCGAGCCTTCGACGTTCTCCGCCATCTTGGCGGCACGCTTTTCGAACCGGTCGAGCGGCTTTTCCCCATCAGCGAGCGAGCGCCTTAGCAATTCCGTGGCGGCGTCCACCTGCAACAGGAGGCGTTCGGTCTGATCAGCCATGGACGCCTCCTGTTATGACGGGCTCGGGGGATTGGCGCGTTCAAACGCCTTGATCGCGGTCCAGAACTCGACCGGCGTTGCTCGCCAGAAAACGGCAGGCCGCCATCCCAACAGGATGTCGGCTGTGCCCATCAGCCGTCGACGGGGGCTTTCTCCGTCGTCGTCATCGTCGTCGACGGCTTCAGTTCCCCCGAGGAGTTGTATCCGCCGGTTACTGCGATCGAGAGCATCTTCGCGACGGTCTGCAACACAGTGTAGAGGCCGCCCTCGCTGTCGACGATGAGGCGAGCGATCCGCTGAGCGTTGGCACCGGCTGCGCCCTTGTTTTCGGTTTCCTTGCCCCATGCGCGGACGCAGACCGTGACGATCTGCGCGGTGTCCGCGAGCTTGAGCTTTGCCCCCAGTGCATCGCGGGCAAGGTCGACCAAGCCGCGATCGAGCGTCTGTTCGATCTCGGACAGGGCCTCGAAAGTAGGGCGGAGGACCATCGTCGTACCGTCGAGGATCACGGCCAGTTCGCCTCGATCCTCATTGGCGAAGCCTGCGGTGACGAGGTCGCTCACTGCGCGACGATCTCTTCGACCGTATCCGCCGGCAGCGCATACAGCTTTGCGATTGCGCCGATGGCGTCCGGGTCCGCGGCGATGTCGCAAGCGAGCTCGTTCATTGCAGGCACATCCTTGCCGAGGAAAGGCGCGAGGGCGCGCGCGGCAAGCGACGGGCCTGCGCTGAGCAGCGCTTGCACCTCATGCTGACCATGCCCGGTCGACGCGATCAGCTGGGCATCTAGATCCGTCGGCTTGCTGGTTCGATAATCTGTGCCGTTGATCTTGATCATCGGTGTGATCCTTATGCGAGGGCGGGAGGCGCGCGCTTACGAGAGCGCGTCGACGGTCGGCTGCGATGCGGGCTGCAGCGTCAGCGGCGACTTGACGCTCGTGCCCTGGTCGAGGCCGGTGCTGTCGATCGAGGTGTACATCGAGCACTCGAACACGATGTCGCCGGTCGCGAACGGCTTCTTGCGGATCTGGTAAACCTCGGCAGCGTTCGATTTGTCGAGCGTTTCCATCCGGGTGTAGCCGTTGGCGTCCGGCAGATCCGGCGTCAGGTCCTGCTTGATCGTGATCGTGCGCAGGCCCGGCGACTGGGTGTCGACGCCTTCCTGGTCCTTCGTCGCGTTCGACGAGAACGCCTTGCCGCGATCGATGCTGAGATTGCCCTGACCGGCGGGCTGGTTGAACGTGCCAGCCGTCGAGGACTGGACGAACAGGCGGTAATCACTGCCGAGTTTCTTCGCCATGGTGGTTCTCCTGTGAATGCGCGCGGGCGGGGCGCGGCGGGTAGGTTACGGGTAGTGGGGGAGTGCTACGGCGCGATCGCGAGCACGGTGAAACTGGTGATGCCGCTGTAGGTCGAGCCGTCCTCGCTCAGCACCGCGTCATCGTCCTCGAACTCGAAGGCGAGAAGCCAGCCGTCCTGTTGGAGGTTCTGGCCATCCAGTGCGGTTTCGATCTGCTCTTGCAGCGTAAGCAGTGGCGCGCGCTCCTCGGCCTCGACGATCGTCACGATCGAGATCGTCACCCGGCGATCGGCGTCTGCGTCCTTGGTCGGCAAGCGCGAACTCTTCATGTCACCGATGATGACCAGCGGGGTCGGCGCGTTCTCTGGCGCGTCCTGATAGACCCCGGCGTCGGTGATCGCGTTGCTCAGCGCCAGGAACGCTGCGGCTTCGACCATTGCCTTTGCACTACTCATCGGACCCTCCCGCGATACGACCTAGTGACCGGGTCAGGATGCCGCGCAGATTGGCGTTCAGGGTGTTGCGAAGCTCTGGGAAGCGCCCGGTGATGAAGCGTTTTCCCCGCATGAACTTCACCTTCATCGGGTAGCGCTTGGTCAGGCTGCTGCCCGCCTTGCCGGTAGGGTTCGACCGCCGCCGCTGTACCTGCACCGTTTGCGCGCGCCGCCCGAGATCCTGAATGCGGCCGTAGAACAGGTTCTGCTTGCCGCGCCGCCCGCCGAGCAATCCGACCTGAAGCCGCAAGGACTTCGGCAGCACCTTGCTTTCGATCCCCGCGCGCAGCGCGCCGGTCTTGCTCGGTGCCTTTGCCTGAATTGCCTGTTTGATCTGCCGCCCGGTCACGTTCAGTTCGACGATGATCTCGCCGCGGACCGCATCTGGCGTGCGTCGAAGCAGCCGTCTGAACCGGCCAATCCCGCGGAGCTTCGAGCGTGCCATCAGCCGAGCGCTCCGCTCTCGCAGGTCATCACGTTCGACTGACCGTCGGTGCAAGGCGGGGCGGTCTTGATATTCAGCGCGATGCCCTGCCACACTAACCGATGCTTGGGCGTCAGTGCCAACCGCTTGCGGATCGTGACGCGGTAGATCTGCGTCGCGCGCTCGACGCCAAGGCTGAGCGCCTCGCCGCCGCGCAGCGGATATACCTCGGCCGGAACGTTGACCGCAACGTCGCGCCAGGCGGCCTCACCTGCCGGTGGTTTGCGACCACCTTTCCCGTTGTCGACCACGTTGGGTTCCTGGATCGTCACCTTGTGCTTGAGGCGGCTGGCCAGCCCGAGCGTGGCCATCAGCACACCCACTTTCGGATCGGGTCCAGCAGGAACGTGACGGTGAACGGAAGCTCCGAGCTTTGCGAGCCGACGGCGACCGGTTCGCGCTTGTCGAACCAGTGACCGATGAGCAGCAGCATTGCGACCTTGATGACGTCGTTGTCGGGGTCGTCCAGTGTGAGATCGACGGGGCGCTTCAACTCGTTGCGCACCGCGCGCGCCGCCGCCAGGATCAACAGGTTGAGGTAGCTATCCTCGGAGGCGTCGGTCCGCTCGAGCCGGACTTGGGCGCGGACCTCTTCGATCGCCAGACCACGATCGGCCTGCGCGGCATCGAAAGCTCCGTACCGAATAATGACATCGGCGTCGCTGACATCGGATCCGGCGCCGATGATTACGCGCATCTGGTCGACGGTCATCGCCGACTATTCCTTGTTCAGATCGCGGCCGTCGCGACCCTTCTTGACCGCGAGGCGCCAGCCGGTGTTGTTGCCTTCTGGCTTCTCGCTGGTCGCGCGCTGCGCGATCCACAGCGAGCCGCCGAACGTCACCGCATCGCCATGCTCGTAAGCGGTGCCTTCCTTGAACACGCCGCGATCAAGGACGACCGGGAACGGTACTTGGAAGGCATATTCCTTTTCGCCCTTAGCGAAGACGAACCGCACGGTGCGACCGTCCGGAAGTAGTTCGACCGCCATGTCTTCCGGGCCGGTACCGTCGAGACCGTCCTTGCCGTCCACACGGCCGAGGTCGACCATCTTGCCGTCACTAAGCGTCAGAACGAGCGAGCCGTTGCGATCAATCACCGCGCCGGCAGCGCCGACACCGTCCTTGGCGCGCGGGAGCGCCGCGACGGCATCCGCGACCGACTTCGCAACCTCGTCTCGAATCAGGGGGGCGACGTCATCAGCTGAAACGCTTCTGCCTGGTGCAGCAGGGGGCAAGGCAGCGACTGCCTCGTCGACCAGGGCCTTGATGGCTGCTGGGTCGGCATCCTTGCCGTCCTGCGGTTGCGGAAGGACAATCCCCGCAACGGCATCGGCCACCAGCGAGCGGACGAGTTCTGGATCTGCATCCTTGCCGGGCTGAGCGGCTGGCAACGCGTCGACTGCCGACTGTACGAGCGCACGGACCTGATCGATGTCAACGTCCTTGCCGTCCTTGCCGGCGGGGATCTCGATCGCAGCAACAGCTTCGGCCACCATCGACCGGACGAGTTCCGGATCGGCGTCTTTGCCCGGCTGTGCAGGTGGCAGGTCCGCTACAGACGCGAGGACCAGCGTGCGGACCTCCTCCATGTTGACGCTCTTGCCGGGCTTCCCTTCTGGGACTTCGACCGCGGCAACCGCTTCCGCTACGATTGACCGAACGAGGGCAGGGTCGGCATCTTTACCGGGCTGGGCAGGGGGAAGGTCTGCCACTGCGGCCAGGATGATCGAGCGGACCTCGGCCATATCGACGTCTTTGCCGTCGATGCCCGGCTGCGCGACCGGGATCTCAATCGCGGCCACCGCCCGATTGATCATGGCAGCCAGTTCGTCGATGTCGACGTCCTTGCCGTCTTTGCCCGGCAGCGGTTCGCGAGCTTCAAGCTGCGCGATGCGCTCGAGCAGTGGCGCCGTCTCCAGCTTGAGCAAGGTCGGCAGGATCTCGCGGACAACCGTCGCGGTGGCTTGGGCGAGCGCCTTCATGTCAAGCATTCAGGGCCTCCCGGAGTTCTTTCTCGAACAGCGCGATCGTCGCGCGCGCTTGCTGTTCTGCGACTGCGTTGTCGTTGGCCGGATCGGTCGGCACGGCGGTACCCTTGCTCGCAAACGGATCGGCGTTGGCGTCGCGCTTCGCCAAAGCTGCGAGGCTGTAATTCTGCTCCTGCAGGTAGGGCGTGTTCCCACCCTCGGTTGGTTCGAGGTCGAGGCGTAGGCGCGCCTCGTCGATTTTCTTGATGCCGGCGCCGACCGCTTTGGACTCGGCCTCTACAAGCGCAGCCGTATCCATGCGCAACAGGCCGTCGAGATCGAATTCCGTTCCGATGCCGAAGCCTTCGCCAATGCCAAGGCCCTCATCGAGACAAAGCTCCGCAGCTTCGATCAGCGATTGCAGCGCCTGCGTGTAATATTCGAGGTTCAGGCTCTCGACGTTGCTGTTCGTCGGCAGATTGCCGATCCCGAGCTTGTACGGAGGAACGTGGAAGGTCGAACAGACAACCTCGGACGTCCACTTCAGCTGCTCGATCAGTTTGGCGTCGCTCGGCGTTACCGCGATCGATTCGTATTTCATCCCGTTGCCGAGCACAGCGACCTTACCGGCGTTCTTGCCGCTGTAATTCGCGTGCCAGTTGTCCTTCAGCTCGTCGGCGGTATCCTTCCCAATGTTCCCGGGTGCGACGAGGATGCCGCCGGGGCGGGACTGGTTGCCGAAGAAGTTCGCCGAATTGTTCTGGATCTTGAGGCCCTGCGTTGCAGCCAAGCCGTTTGCGAACAGCGGCGACAGGCCGACGAGGGGGTGAAACAGGCAGTTGAATCGATCGTGGATGATCTCGCGTGCGGGGACGGCTATCTGTCCGGTGAACCCGGCGAGATTGTCCGCCTGAAGTTCGTAGAACACTTCGCCCTCATCGCTGACGAGCACCTTCACGCGGTTCGGGTCGAGGACATACAGGGCGGTTACGATGCCGCGCCCGTCGCGCCGCTTCAGGACGTACGTATTGCCGCGAGCCAGCTTCGACAGGAAATAGCTTTCCCAGAACTGGATGCGGGTCTGAAAGGGGTTCGGCTTACGCAGGACCGGCGAGTAGGAAGAGCGCGTCGTCTCCGACCAGATGCCGGACGCGGACTGCGCAACGAGCTTCACGCGCAACTTGGAAATATCGGACGCGATCAGCGTCATGCACGCGAACACGGCGTGGTAAGCCAGCACGCTCTCGACTTTGACTTCGACGTTCTCCTGCCATGCGCCGGCGAAGCTCTCTCGGACGATGCCGAACCAGCCGCGCCGGTCGTCGACCGGGCTGACGGACTTGGTCCGTCCGAAGTCAAAGCCGAGGAAGCGCATCAGGCCTGCCGGCCTTTGGCTTCCGCGATCTTCTCGCGCAGAGCCGCGGCGTCCCAGCCGTGATACGGCTTCTTGCCGACCGATACCTGATATTCTGCGCGCAGCTGCTCAAGATCATCAGCAGAGCCACCAGTGTCGGTAAGATCCACCGCAGCAGCGTCGTCCGACACGATGTCGGCGCGGTCGTACCCGAGCTTGCCGAACACCCGGGCATAGCGCGGATCGTTCGCCTTCAGCGCGCGGGTGAAATATGCTTGATGCTTCATCGCCTATCCTTTCGAGAACGGCGTATCCCGCCCGGGCGCGGTGTGCGTCCGGGCGGGGGCTACGTGGCCTCAGCCGCCGTAGTTGGCGCTGTCGATGAACTGCACCGCACCGGGGCGACGCTTGCCCCAGTTGATGTAGCGCTCGGCGCGGATGCCGATCATGTTGTTCTGCCAGAGCGACAGAAGAACGGTGTTGGCAGTCGCCGGCGCGTCCGGCGCGCTCTCCATCTGCAGCGATGCCTCGCTGCTGACATCGAGCATCGTCTCGCCGTCGTCGGCCAGCAGGATCTCGTTCGCCTTGGCGAGGATGATCCGCGAACCGGCACCGGTAACGGGCGTGCCCGAGCCGGCGTTGACGGGGACGTTCTCCGACAGGACAACCGGCAAGCCCATGAAGGTGCCGCCGCTGGCGCCGTTGATGACCATCCCGGCGAACTCAGGCTGGCCAAGGGGGTTGGCCATCAGTGCCAGGCCCAGCGCCTGCATCTCGGTCATGATCCAGACCGCGCCGCCGAGCGAGAGGTTGGCCGTCAGGAACTTGCCCATCAGCAACTTCGCGTCGTGTCGAACGGCGTCTGCGTCGACCCCCGAGGCAACGATCGGGGTCACCCCATTGGTGATAGATGCCGGCGAAACGTCCTGCACCGCAGCCTTCGTCGGATCCACGAACTGCTGGTCGAGGAACTGCGCGGTCTGGCTGACCAGATCGTCCTTCACCACCTGCTCAGCCGAGGGCGAGGAGGCGCGTGCAAGCTCGTCCGTGATCACGACGATGCCCGCGGTCTTCGCGCGACCGAGACGGATCTGGTCGAACGCAAGCGCGCTCACCGGCTTGGGCTTACCCTCGCCGACCCAGCCGACCGACGAACCGCCGGTCTGACGCGGGATCTTGATCTCGAACGGTACGCGGCGAAGACCCTGGATGCGGCCGATGATCGTCGCCGGACGAAGCAGTTCGGCGAACTCGCTCGACATGTTCTGGTATTCGACCAGCGGCTTTGCCCATGCCGTATCGGTAGTGGTACCTGCCGAGACTGCCGCCTTGAGGACGTTCTCGACTTCCGGCGTGGTGTCCCGCCAGGTCTTGGCGATCTCGGCGGCCTGCATCAGGTTACCCTTCGACCGCGCAAGCGCCATCGCGTAGCGCGTGAAGGCGGTACCCTTGGGAAGGTTGTGGCCCTTGATCTCGATCCGCGAACCGCCGCGGGTCGTTCCGGCATCCGCAGCGCTACCGCCCGCGACCGGGGTTGCCTTCTCGCCAGCCGACTTCTCGGCCTGCTTGAGGCGCTTCAGGTGGCTGTCGATCGATTCGATGTCGGCCTGGTTGCCATCGAATTCTTCGGTCTGGGCGGCGTCGAGGGTTGCCCCGTCGGTAGCGGCCTTTTCCATGATGGTGTCGTTGGCGGCGACCAGCGCGGCGCGCTTGGTCTCGAATGCGCCAATCTGCGCAGCATAGTTCATCGTCTATCGTCCTTTGATCAGGCGAGCCGCTTGATTTCGCGGATCACAACAGGGGGAGCCCGATCGCGGGCAGGGTTCTCCAGCTTGACGACTCGAACGCTTTTGCCTGACGCGGCACGCTCGAGGTCTGCGGGGATTTCGGGGTCGGGAATGCCGGCCGCATGACGCAGGCCGGTATCAATCGACTTGATGGCGGTGATGATCGCATCGGCGTTGGCCGGGATCGTCACCGCGGAAAGCTCGAACACTTCCACTTCGGTGAAGCGGATCCCGCCGGCTTCCATGTAGGCGTATTCGATCGGCCGGAAGCCGATGCTGGTCGCGCGGACGAGGCCCAGCTTGATCGACTGCCAGGCGAGATCGAGCAGGTCCTTGAGGAGACCGGGCTCGTCGGTCTTGGCGACCTTCGCCTTGAACGGGATCCCGTTCGCGGTCGGCTGGCCGAACTCGCACGTGCCGACTGGCTGATCGTGGTTGTGCTGCCAAAGGAACGGCATGGGGTTGGTGAACTTGACCCCCAACGGCTCGATGATGTCACCGACGCGATCGACGGTCGGCGTTGTCGCGATGCCTTCGATGGTGCGAGCGTCTTCGTTGACCGCCTTGATCGCAAGGACGCTGTATGCCCTGTTGTCCATGGGGTGCCTTTCAGATGAACATGAATTGTGGCCCCGCACCGGCGGCTTCCGGGTTGCGCGACATGAGCACCACCGCGTTGAAGGCGGCGATGAGCGGATCGATCTTCGCCTTGCCCGCGACCTGTTTCGTGATCAGCACTGCGTTGCCGCGTTGCTCGGCCTTCGCGTTACCGGCGCACCAGGCCATCAAGCGCTGACCGGCGTGGATCATCGTGCCGTCCTTCAGCTTGCGCTCGGTGCCCCAGACCGCGCCTGAGAGGCGATAGCCCTGACTGATCGCCGGAAGCTGCTCGACCGTGAACCCCCGCCCGGTCAGTTCGTCGACAAGCGAAGTGATGTTCTGCGGATCAAGGCCGATTGCCGCCTGTTCGGGGAACAGCCCGAGATCTTTGATACGCTCGAGGAGGTCGACGACCTCGACTAAATCCTGCGTCGGCGTAACGCATTTGACGAGCGACCCCTCGGTCGCAAAGTCATCGAGGTTTGAGACGATGTCCTTACGTCTCTCGAAAACGTCCTGCTGCGCCCATGCTTTGCACCAGAGCAGCCATTGCTTTGTAACCTTGTGCCGACCAAGCAGCGCCAGTCCGAAAAGATCGTCTAGACCGCCGCCGTCGCCGCCGGCGACCACAACCTCGACGATCTCAAGGAATTGGTCGAGCGATCCGTCCCAGACCTCAGGCGCGGCCTGCGCCGCCTGCCAATAAAGAGCCCCGACCCAGGCATCATGCCGAAGGCCGATGCCAATCTCGACATTGAGGTGCTTCGCGTAAAAAACGGCGCGAGGACCGTCCGCGTCATGGTCAGCTTCGGATGCCTTCTCTTCTAGCCAGGTTTGGGTGACAGAGCGGCCTATGTTGGGATTGGTGAGGTAGAAGTTAGCAGGGGATAAGTGCTCGCCTTCAGCGACCATCTCATCGGGAAATTCGTACAGGACAGGTAGCTTCCGGGGGTCGACGATCTTGCCGTCGCGCACGTCACGGAAATAGCCGAGCTTCTGCTTGAACACGCCCGCAGGGGGTTTGTCGGATTGGGTCGTTAGGTAGATCGTGTAACCTTCAGGGCGGCTGACCTGACCACCGGTTGCTTCCTTGAGCATCGAATCAGCGTTGGACATTTCGCCAAACAGCCAGAGCTCGTCGACCAGCACCCGGCTCGCTTTTTTCCCCGCGACCGTGCCGCTATCAGCAGCAACCACCTTCAGGGTCGACTTCATCTCGCGATGCGTGATGAGCTTCAGATGCTCCTGATATTTCAAGAGATCGGCAAGTTCCTCGTCGGCATCGATCATGCCCATCGCGGGAGCGAAGCTGTTCGCCGCCACCTCCTTGGTGGGAGCGAGGATCAGGTTTTCGTCGTATGACCGAAAGCCACAAGCCAGCTCGGTCAACATGATGCCGGCAGCGAGCGTCGACTTCGTATTTTTTTTGCTGATAAGGAGGAAATATTCGGTGATCAGCTGCCGGTTGGTCTCCGGGTCGAACGCCCCGAACACCGCCGCTGCGAAGTCGAGCAACCACTCGTCGCTGGCCTCCCCGAAGGTCGGCTGCCCCGGCAGGTCGACAATCTTCAACGACGTGAAGACTGCCATCTTTGCCTCTGCCGACACCGGAAACAGCGGCGAGAACGGGATAAGCGATCGTCGATCGCGGATACGCCGTTTCCAGTCCAGGCAAGCGGTCGACCAGGTCAGCTCTACCAAGTCACGGCTTCACAACCTTGAGAGCTGGCGTTCCGACCGGGCGGAACCTGCTGCCGCCGGCAACCTCCCGGGCCCGCTCCTGCGCCGCCGCCTTCTTTCCTTGGGGTGCGGACGCTTCGTTGATCGTCTTAAAGGCTGTGGCCAGCTCCTTCAGTGTCTTCGCACGTCCGGAGAGGCTGATGGCACTCATCATACCGTCGTGCCGGCGGCCATCGCGATCCCCGGCAGTGAGGTCCTCGATCATTTCTTCTAGCTCGCCAATATGCGCGGTTGTCGCATCGAGCTCGTCGAGCATGCGTGCCACTAGCCCGCGACCACGCTCAGCGATGACTGATGCTTCAGGTGTCGGAGGCCGCTCAGTCGGAGGCGATGGCTGCGTTGCGGGGGAAGTCCGCGAAGTACGCACGGTGCGCACCTTGCGTACCGCTCGAACCCAGTTTTCCGCCTTGGCGCGCTTACGAATAGCGCCTTCCGATATTTCATGACGATCAGCTATTTCCCGAATAGAAACTTCGCCGGTCAAGTATTCGAGTTCTATGCGAACCCAGTCATGAGTAGATTTGCGGGTTGCCATGACGCGGCACCTCCGGCCCAAAAGTAGGCAGGATCGGCATATCAATCTCGATCGTACTCCGTCGGCCCTTCACGTCGGGCTTCCCGTGCGGACGCTTGATCGTGCGAGTGGGCGTCCAAACGTCAAAGCCCGCCTCGGCGAGCGAGCGGGCTAGGTTGAGCGTCCGACCGCCCGATGTCCGCAAGATGCACCAATCCGCATCGTCCCTGCGCCGTGCTGCCTTCCTACTCATTTCCCACCCCTTGAACCTTGATACTGAATTGAAAACTCGGTGTGTTGTCATTTGATTGGCGGCGGCAGCGCGGACCGCATCACCGCTGAACCTCCGCTTGGGAGCGTCATCGGAACACGTTCTCGGTGGTACTGGCCATCTGGTCCGCAGCGATCCGCGCCGAACCAAGACCGTGACCGTTCGCGATCAGCGAAGGTTGGCATTGCGACATCGCCTTGGACCGGATCCCAACGCGAGTGTCGCAGGCAAAGCCTTCGAGCATTCATTCCGTGAAACAGTTCGCAGCTTTTGCAGAGCGGCGGCATCATGCGGCTTGCGCCTGTTCGATCGGCTCGGACAGGGCCGCATCGATTTCGTCCTGGGTGAAACTACCGGTCGCAAGGCCCATCCGCTTGAATTCAGGCCAACCACCGAGGCGGCTCAGCGCGCGGATCCGCTCCGGTGGTATCGGCCTGGTACTGACATCGTCCTCGGGCAGCATGGTGGATGGCTTGGCCGCCCACGCGATCGCGTCTGCCAGCTGGCGGAGGCGACGGAGCGCTACCGAATGCCGGATCGTGATAGCCGCAGCCTCGTCCCGAATGACCGTCTCGACCTCGTTCAGGAACTTCATCGGCCGATGAAGCGCAGACGTGGCGGCTTCGCGCGCGACGCGACCGGGCAGGTCGGCCAGTGCGACGCACATGACCCTGATCCACGCATCTGACTGCTCAGGCGACAGCGTCGGTGCAATCTTCGTTGCGATCATCGCCAGATCGTCGCCGAGCAGCGTCGTCAGTGCGCCGGCGGCTTCCGGATTGCGCCGCGATTTGCCTTTCGGCTCAGCCTCAGCGAGCGGCATCAACCCGCGCTCATAGCCGGCGATTAACGCTGCGACGTCTACGCCGTCAGCTCGGGCCATAGCCGAGGTCAGGTTCCACATCGTGCTGTTCGCGAAAGCGCCGACGGCTCTCGATTGGTCCGCTCGGTCGGTCGTGGTGAGGTCGTTTGCCATTGCGGAAGCATCCTTCGATGAAACTGACGGGGTCGATTGCGCCTTCGCGCTGGGCTTTGCCGAGGGCGACGATCACAGCTTCGGCGCCGTGGTCGCGCTTCCATTTGCCGAGAATGCCGCCGGCTTTGCCGTTCAGGATCCCGGCCTCGGCTAGGAGACGGCGGCCCTGGTCGAACATTACCTTTTCGGGATCGACCGGTTCGACGGGAGGGGCGGGCGCCGCCGCCGATGCGTCAGCATCGGAATAACTCCCTGTCCCTCTCCCTGTCCCTTTCCCTTTCGGCATTGCATCGGACGTGCTTGAAGCATCGCCGGCAGATGCATCATGCATGCCCGACGCATCTGCATCTCCGTTGCTTGGGGCTTTGCTCCAGCGTGCTTCGGCGGCCTTCTCAGCAATGGCGACACGCTTGGCCTTGCGGTCGCGATACGCGAGCTTCTCTGACCACGCGGAATTGACCTGCTCGGCCACCACTGGGTGATAAAGCCGACCGTCATCGCATTCGATCCAGCCGCGCATGGCGTCGTCTCGATGCCGACGGAACGTCTTCACATCGCGGCCAAGCCCGCACAGGCGCGCAAGTACCGCCTCGCCGGTCGGCAGCGAACCGGCGGGCACCTGATGCCACGACGCGGACCATAGGAGCACTGCGTACCAGCAGGCTTCCGGATGCGCCTCTGCCGCAAGGTCGCTGTCGCGCAAGCGTGCGACGTGCAGCGGCATGAACGGGAAGTCCTGCAGGTCAGCGTCCGCTGGGGTGAGGGGCGCAATACCGCTCATGGCCGATCAACCAGAATCTCTATGGCTTCCAAGGCTACTGACAGCGGGTCCGCGAATACCTCTGAACCGGTAAAGCGCAGAACGCGGTATCCTTGCGACACCAAGGCTCGGTCACGAGCTTTGTCCCGCTGGGCCTGCTCTTTTGTCCGTTCGTGAAAGTCGTGGCCGTCGACTTCAACGATCAGCTGGCTCACACCATTGAAGTCCACGTATTGTAAGAGAAAGTCGACGCGGTATCGCCCGATGGTGATCTGCGGATAGACGTAAACCCCGGGAATTGGCGGCGGCACAGCATAAGCGACCAGACCACCTTTCACGCACATGATGTGCAAGCGAGACTCTGTCTCTGCGAGGGTTTCCGGATGCAGCATCTGAGCGAGAAAAAGCTTCTCGATCGGGCTTTCACACACATCAGCGGCGCGAGAATAATGGAAGTCGATCGCTTCAGCAGCTTCGTGTTTTGCGGACGCAAGAATGCTTTCGATGAGGGAGGTAGTAAGATCACCGCCTCGGCTCCTGAATCGTTTCATGGTATTTTCCCGATCTTCATTCGCCAAGACGGTAGCGATTGAGGCGTCAGCATCAGAAAGGCACCTGTTCTCGCAGCAGCGGATCGCGAGCGACCTGCGCCTGCATCTTGGTTTCCACGCCCTTGCGGGCGCGTTCGTTGAGGGCAGCGCGGCTAGCCTTCCGACGCTGCAGATTTGCGTCGATGTCTGCCCGGATCCTTTCGATCCGGGCAGTTGCAGCGATCTGCTGCTCTACGAGAGCGCGTTCCTGGTCAGACATTGCCGCCAGGTCGTCCCGCCGATTGCGGAACAGGATGGCCAGCAGGCGCATCAGGCCAGCCCCAGCGCCTGCTTGTAGGTCTCGAGCAGCATCTCGGCCTCGTCGCGGTGGTGCTTTTCCATCTTCCGCAGTTTGACGATTTCCTTGATCGTCTTGACGTCGAAGCCGGTGGATTTGGCTTCGCCGTAGACGTCGGAGATATCGTCAGAGATCCCCTTCTTTTCTTCCTCAAGCCGTTCCACCCTCTCGATGATCAGGCGCAACTGGTCGGCTGCAATGGTCTCGCTCATGGTCGTTCTCCCTGTGAACTGGTTCAGCGCGGTGCCGGCGTGTTGCCGTTGCGGCCCGGCGCGGCGGTCGCGCCGTCGGTGCGCCCAGGCGTCCGATTGGCCACCGTCTGGCGCTCGACGAGGTCGACGTACGGCTCGTCGAAGTAGAAGGACTCGAAGGGTTTGCCCTGCTCGGTCAGCCCCTGCGGCTGCAACGACACCTGGGCGCAGCCGGTGAGGTATTCGACACGAGCGGTCACGATGCCTTCCAGGCCGGTAATGGCGTGGCGCGCCTTGTCGCCGAGGTTCAGTTTGGTCGTCATGGTCATTCTCCCTTGGTGATTCTCGGTGGTCATGCGGCGTCCTCGAACAGCCCCAGCTGAGGCGAGGGCGCGGGAACGTCGGCAGCCCGGACCTCGGCCGCCGCAATGCGCGCGCGCGCGATCGGGACGTAATCGTCGGTCAGTTCGCAGCCGATGAAATGGAGGCCTTCGAGGACGGCGGCCTTCCCGGTCGAGCCGCTGCCCGTGAACGGGTCCAGGACCGTGCCGCCGGGCGGCGTGTAGAGACGGACCAGCCACCGCATGAGGCCCTCGGGCTTCACCGTCGGGTGGATGTTCCGGTACTGAGTCTCTCGGCCTTCGCTCAGGCTCGACGCCGCGCCGCTCTCACCGTTACCGGTCTGGAACTGGACGAATGCCTGCGGGTCGAGGTGATCGAGTCCCTCGTCGCGATCCGCCTTGCTCGCCTTGGCACAATAGAAAAACCTGGCGGCGCTGCCGCTGTCCCCGTGGCAAACCATAACCGTACCTGCCGGTCGGCTTTCGCTTCCGTATGCGGCGCCCCGATTGCCATCGGCATCCCCGCCGCTGGCGCGTTTGACAGCCCCGGTTCCGCTTGCTGTATTGGGAAATCCTGCAAGAACCTCGTCGCTACCGTCGTGCACGACGTTCGCAGGCCACCGGCCCAGCTTGTTCGGCGGCACTGCCCCAGGCATGCGCCGAAACTCTTCGAGCGTTCCTCGCTTGGCGGCATCGTATTTCGCGCCAGGAAGCGCTCGTGGGGTGGCTTCATCATGGCGCATCGGGATAACGCCGGTTCCAGCGCGGATGGTTTCGTCGGTCGGGACCCGGCAGATATCGATGTTGATGGCGCCGGTACCGTACAGCGCCTCGTTGGCCGCCACCGATCCGATCAGGGGCTTGCGCGCAACGGCGATCGGCTCGTGCGCGGGCTTGAGGCAGCTGCCTTTGCCGTCGCGGTTGCCGCCTTTCGGAAAGCCCGATCCGTACAGCCACATGATCTGGTCGCGGATCTCGAAGCCAGCGTCCTCGATCGCGCACGCCATTCGGTGATAGGTGCGGGCGTGCGAGAACGCGGCCAAGATGCCGCCGGGCTTGAGTACGCGGAGGGCCTCGCGCCACATTGCCACGTCATTGGCGATGCCGGACTTGTCCCAGCTGCGACCCATGAAGCCGAGCTCGTACGGTGGATCGGTGGCAATGCTGTCGATCGAGGCATCGGCCATAGCGGCCATGAGGACCCGGCAGTCGCCGTGGAGGACGGTTGCCGTCATGCTGTCCACTCCCCGCCAAGGCGGCGGCATTCGATCGTCTCGAAAGCGCGGCCACCGGCGGCGGCGGACATGCCCTTCGACCAACCGAGATCGACGTAGAACACCTGAGCGTCTGCCACTGACTTCCAAGCCAGCCCGGCCGCGATGCCGAGAGCCCGCTCGTCCGCGCTCTCGTCGTTGAGGACGCCGGGCTGCGTGTAGAGCAGGTGACTGGCGATCGGCGCTTCACCCCGTGCAAGGCTGTCCGCCAAGCAGGCACGCGCATAGGCGACGTTCCGCTCGACGTCTCCCGCATAGGGGCTTTCGAGAATGACCAAGCGCATCAGCGGCGGCGCTTCTGCGCGCGGTCACGGCAAGGCGCGCAGCGCCCGCCGATCAACCGCTTGCTGTCCTCGAAGCACGTCTCGCATTCACCAGCGACACCAACCGGAACCGGCTGCCGCGCCGCGCGGATGCTACGTTCGAGGTGCAGATCGCTGATCTCCACCGCCACATCGATATTGTCTGGCATCAGGCTGCGCTCCCTGCGCGTTCGTGGGCATAGGCAGCGAGGCCTAGGATCATCATCCGGTCAGCGAAGTCGATCACCGGAGCTTTCTCGCGCAGTGCCGCAGCGGTGACCGCCGCCGGCACCCGAGGTTTGCGGGCGATGCAGCTGATCAGCGCGCCGCGCGCGAAGGCACCCGGGGTTTCCCCGGCGACGTCCGCGAGCGCTGCAAGCTTCTCGAACTGGTCCTGTGGGAAGTGGATGTTCAGTTGCCGCCGGACGTCTCGCGTGGCTATCGCCGCTTCCTGACGCGATAAACGACCGCCCGTTCCGGTTTGGAGGGAAACAAGCGCGAACGACGGTTCCTCCGATGCTTTGTCGTCGGCTGTGACGGTCCAGTAGGCCGAAGCTTTCGCATCGGGCTCGGTTGGTTCAGTCGGCGTCGCTACGTCGTCCTGAGCAATAAACTCTTCGATAGCTTCGCCCTGTTTCTTGAGGGCCTTGACCGCACTATCGACGGCAGCACCGAGGCGCTCCTTTGCCGCGTCTGAGGTCGCGTTCTCTGACGCTGGCTCTTTTCCGCGCTCGATGATCTCACGGATGCGCGCCGCGGCTGTGTCGATCTGCACCTTCTCGTCATCAGCGCGCTTGCCGCCGATCCGGGCAACTACTGCGGGTGTCGGCCGGGGAGCAGGCTCGAATGTCTTCTCCTTGCGTCCGAGGGCGATCGAGCGGGTCGCACCGTGGCCCTTGATCGTGATCTCGCCAGCATCCGCCAGGTCTGCGAGCAGCGACCGCGCCGATTCCACGCCGCGCAAATTGAACCGGTCGACGATCTGGGTATCGGTCGGCAGCGCGCTGCGCAGCGACAGACTGTTCTTGATCCAGTCGAGCATCTGCTGCTGGATGATGCGAGGGTGCGCCATTATGCTGCCTCCGCCCATGCCCGGACGCGAGCGTTCCAGCCGTCGATCGCCTTGTTCGCGATCGGCAGGAGCCGAAACGACGGCGATCCAGCAAAGCGCGGTTTATCGTTCGCGGAAGCGACCATCGTCGCCACCGCGCGGGTGGTGTTCGGCATTGTCGTCTACTCCCTGCCGGTCGCGCCGGCGCTAAACCTCAGTTGTGAATCGAGCGGAGCCCAGTCGGTGCGCGGTGATCGGCGATCTCCTTCAACCACTGGCCTGTGAGTGCGTGAACACGGAGGAGGTGCTGCTCCATCGCGATCAATTCCTTGTGCGTCTTGACAGTGCCGCCATCGCTGCCGGGCGCTTCAGCCTCAGCGATCTGCGCCAGCAAGGTGGCAATCGGCAGCGTGCCGTGCTCAGCGGTGCCCGTCGGTTCGATCGAACGGACCAGCTCGAACCCGTAAAGCCGGGCGATGTCGTCGAGGGCGTGTGGGCAAGCCGTCGTGGCGTCCCACAGCCGCTTGGGCCCCGGCATCGCGCCGCGCATCTGGATATTCTCCAAGCCCTTGCTCGACAGATCCATCGCAGCGGCGAGCGAACGCTTCGTCGCCGTGGTGTTGGAGCATCGTGCGAGACCGCTCAGCATTGCAGCCCGGAACTCCGCTTCGTTAACGTCCCGATTTTCGGGAACGACGCTGCTGCACTGCGTCATTACGATCCGTTCCCATGATGAACAGCATTCGCATCTTCCCGAACGTCCACGTCCGTTCCGATCGAGCAAAAGGCGGCAGAGGCGACAGCAATGGCGAGGTACAGCGCCAGACCCGCCAGCATGCTGGCGACGGCGGGGGACCAAGCCCACAGCAACACTGCGGCGAGTATCGCGAAAGCGAACTTCATTCCGAAAACCCTTTCTGGTGAGCGGCGCCTTTGAATTCAGCGTCGGTGTGCGAGCAGAGCGCCTTCCCGCAGGTCGCGCAGACCGGCAGCGGGATCGCGTCGAGAGCGGCGATCAGGGGATCGAGCATGGCTTTCCCGGCCGCTTCGTCTTGAGCGTGAGTCATGGCCTATCGCTCCTCGTTGCAGCGTCGGTCGCGCGTCGTGAGCGCGTGCCCGAGGGAGAGGGAAAGAATGCCGCCGAGCGTCAGCCGAAGGCCGACCGCCGCGACTGCCCAAAATGCGAGTTGTTCGACGATGTTCATGCTGCCTCCCGTTCGGCAGCAGGCGCGCGGTACGAGGCCATGAATTTGCGAACCATTGCCTCGGTCTCGGGCCAAACTCGACGACCGCCACGAATGTCCCTCACGAAGTGCGGATCCCTCATCGCCATGCGACCGAACGTGACGGGCGACATGGAATTGGCTGCGATGAACGTGTCGATCGCGTCTGGTAGCGAGGGGGCATCGTGCTGCATGCCATGATCGATACCGTAGGATTCGCCCTACCGTCAAGCATAAAAGGTAGGGCAAATCCTAGCCTTCTGGTTGATGGGACGGTGTGGGATGAGCCCTACATGGAAGAGCCCGGCAAAACCCCACTGCAGACGGAATTGAGCGCAGCGATCGCGCGGTCGGACCGTACCCGCGATTATTTCGACGGGTTGTTGCGTCAGAAGCTCGCCACCTCTGGAAAGCCTCTTTGGGACATCGAGCGGGGGAAGACGAAGAAGCCAAACCCGAAAACGTTGAGAGCGATCGAGGAGGTGCTTGGTTACGATCCGGATTTCCTCGTCGACCTAGTCCATCCGCGTGAGCAGCAGCTAGTTCCAGCTTCGAACACAAAAACGGACAGCAGCACGCTTCCGTCGCGTTCCATTGGGGCCGGGGAGACCGGTGCCATCATCAAGCTCGACCTGAGGTTGCCGATGGGGCCGGGGGCGACGGTGGACGATTTCGTTGAAGAAGAGCCGATCGAGTTTGATCTAGCCTACATTCGGTCGTTCACCAGAACGCCATTGGCAAGGTTGCGGATCGCTCAAGGGGTAGGCGACAGCATGTTCCCTACGCTGGTTTCGGCGGATCTTGTTTGGATCGACACGACGCAAAACCAGCTGCTGCATTCCGACCGCATCTACGCCGCATCAATCAATGGCGGCGCAGCGATCAAGCGCCTGCGCCCGATCGACGGCGGTAAGCGCGTGCTGGTGATCTCGGACAACAAGACCGTCGATTCCTATGAGGTCGACGCCAAGGACGTCGCGATCTGGGGCAGGGTGATACGCTTCGCACGGGACCTTTAATTCCTGAAAATCAACGACTAGCGATGGTTGTCAAAGACGCTTTCGGGAGCTATCCGCCCCCGACACATGCGACAAGTATCTCTCGCAGTCGTCGGTATCGACTATCCCAACAAGCGCGGCCCAGCACGCCGATTCGAGCTCGAGATGTGTTCGCCAGGCGAACCGGTTGAACTGCGTCCCGAGCCGACCAACCCCTACGACGAACACGCGATCGCGGTGTTCTCTTGCCGAGGGGTGCAACTTGGGTACCTCAAATCCGAGCGGGCCGTTTGGATCGGTACTCTGTCCCGGCAGGGCCGCGCGATTAGCGGAATATTCCAGGGAGCGACCGCATCAGCCGCTTGGGTTCGCGTAGCTTTCGACAACGACGACCAAGCGCTGCCCGTCGTGAAGCCTCAGAAGGAAGTGGGCGAATTCTGGCCGGATGATATCTATCCCGACTATTGAATAGGAGGCGTCCTACTTTTTTAGTTGACCAGTAGGAAACGCCCTACTATCGTCACTTCATCAGCCGCACTGACGCGGCGATGGAGATCGACGTGGCATCGCTACTACCCGAAATTACGAACGAGACCGCGACGCCGATCGCGTGGGCAGGGGGCGATTGCCCGGTCCCGGCGAACACGCTGGTTCAAGTCCAGTGCGTCTTCGAAACCGAGTTCGACCACACCCAGCCGCCGCGAAAGGCATCGGCCTGGGCCCGCCGCTGGAACCGTGATTACGGCGATGAGTGCGGGATCACGCACTATGTGATCGTTGCTGACGCTGGCGGTGCAGCATGAAGCTCATCGTTATGGGTTGCTGCGCGACCAAGCGCGCCGCTGGCGGGGTAATGCACGCAATAGACCGGTATGACGGGCCAATGTGGCGCAGCCTTCGCGCCCGGATCGCTGAACTGCCTGACGCCGCCGCTGCGGTTGCGGCTGGCGAACTGAAGCTGATGGTTCTCAGCGCGAAGCTCGGTCTCATCGGTGTCGATGTGCCGATCGAGGATTACGATCTGCGGCTGACGGATCGCCGCGCTACGGAAATGCTCCGGGACCCCAGCTACGATCTCCAGATGTTGCCGCATTTGGTTCGGTCCGCTGAGGCGGTGCTGTTCGCGGGCGGGGCCCTGTACCGCGACACGATGTGGAAGGCCTCGGGCAGCACAGTCGCGCAGATCATGAAGATCTCCGAGACCGATGGTGCTGGCATCGGCGTTCACCGCGCCGAGCTGGGCGCGTGGCTCTACCAGCATTATGCGCCGATGAGGTTGGCAGCATGAACGCGCCGCAGAACCGCGAGCAGTTCTTGCGCTCGATCGAACAGATGGACGCGCTGAACCGTCAGGCCGCTCAGGCGCGCGCCGATGCTGAAAAACCGGAGCCCCTTTGGGTGTCCGCCGCAATGACCCTCGGTGTCGGCTTCGTCGTCGTGTCGCTGGTGCTTGCACGGGCATGGCTCGGATGATCCGCGTCGATGTCCGCCCGCGCCAGCGCAACAGCTACAAGGCTGACGCCGACCGCCGATTTCCATCTCATCTGGCGTGGTTGCGAAAGCGCCCGTGCCTGCTTGCTGGACGCGCGGGGCACGTCTGCGAAGGCGTGATGGAGGCCTCGCATTCCGATGCCGACGGCATGAAGGGCGTTTCGTTGAAAAGCCCCGACTATCACGCCGTGCCGCTCTGCTCGGGCGCGCACCGGGAGAAGGACAGCATCGGTCTGCTCACTTGGCAGGCTAAGTATGGCGTCGATCATTTTGAGGCGGGCAGGGCGTACGGTAAGGCATCGCCGCACCGCGCGCGCTGGTCGCATGTCGAGGGCGCGCCGCGGTGATGCGCGATCCGGATCTGGATCTGGCGATCGCCGAGCTGCGCCCCGTCTTCGCAAAGATGCGGGCGGAGCGCGCGAAGCTGCGCCATGAGAAGGTCCGCAACAACCTTAACACGCAGGCCGCGGTGTCGTCGTACGTTCGCGAGCTTGCATCAGAGATCGGGCTCCGCGCCGACCGGATCGGGCTCGATTACGACGCCTTTATCGCGATCCTCGCGACCGACGCCGCCGAGATCAAGCGGTCCAGGATCAACCGCAAGCCCTCCGCCCGACAAATGACGGTCGCGCTCGAGGCGCAGCGCAAGGGATGCGCGGAGCACGTCCGTGTGACCCTAGCCGCGCTCGCCCGCGCCGACGCCGATCATCGCGAGGCAGTCCGCCTCGACGCCGCCGCGCGCGAAGCGTGCCGCGCCTACACGGGATATTCCAACTGATGTCCGACACCCCTGAACCCCCGGCGCTGACCGCGCTGGAGGTCAAGATTGCCCTGCAGTCTTGGCCCAAGATCCGCCCCTCGTATCACGACGTCTGGCAAGGCCGGAAGGTTGAGGGTTCCCCCTGGACCTTGGAGCAGATCGCCACCCTTGAGAAGCGCAAGCCAGGCAGCAGCGAGAAGCGGGTGTGGTCGTACGAAGTGCCGCTGCTGATGCCCCGCGCCGATGACCCGTGGGCACCCTACCGCACCATCTACCTCCGTTGCCCGCTGATAGTGAAATCTCGCGACGGCCGGCGTGTCAAAATCATCACGCCCTCGGGCGAGATCAAATGGACGGACGCCAAGATATGAGCGCTTATCGCAAAGTGGAGGTGGCGACTGGCCACTTCCTGCCTCTTCGCCGCCTCACGACCGTGCCGCCGCGCGATGGCAAGGTGCTGTGCCGCCACCGGAACCGTAAGCTCCCGCCGTTCGAGATCGAGCAGGCACGCTGGGACGCCGCCACACCGCACACCCCCGACACGGGCCCGGTCCGCATGCGTGGTGCGCTGTGAGCGGCTGCTACATGTCGCCGGCTGGTCAGCGCTTTGTGCGCAACGACCGCCAGCACGTCGCCCGCGTCTTGGACGAGCGCGATCGCCTGGACCGGATCGATCCGCTCTGGGCACGCAAGCGTCTCGACCAGCTGCGCGTCGCGCGCGGGGCGGTGCGGCATGGCTGATGCTGCCGCACGCCAGTTGCACATCCTGCAGCACTCCCTCGGCGTCGATCAGTACGGGCAGGGCGAGCAATACCGTTCGCACTTCGCCACCGATGTCGGAAGCATTGATCACCGAGATTGCATGGCGCTGTTCGAGGCCGGTCTGATGAAGCGCCGGGCGAGCGTCAAAATGTATGGCGGCATGGATGCGTTCTTCGTCACCGACGAGGGCCGCGCGTTCGTTGCCGCCAACAGCCCGCCGCCGCCGAAGCTGACGCGTAGCCAGCGCCGCTATCAGGCCTGGCTCGACGCCGACTGCAACCTCTCTTTCATCGATTACTGCCGCCGTGCCGGTGCGGGAACTTCAGCATGAAGCGCACCTGCCGCCGCCGCACCTTCGCTCAGGTTCGTCGAGAGGAGCACGTCTCCCTCGCGAGCTATCTCGAAAACCACGCCGACAAGCTCGACGCCTCCGATCAACGAGAAATTGGATCGGCCGTCCGCGCGCTCGCCGGAAATCTCAAGGCAGGATTCGCAGATTGAACAGGGACACCCTCAAGGCCGCGATCGCCGGAGCCGAGCGCTTCCTGAAGCGTGCCAAATCGATCCCTGCTCCTGTCAAACGCGTTAGGACTTGGGACAGCTCAGGCGAGAAGTTTTTCGACGTAAGCATCGATCCCAAGGACAGCGCCGCGGTCCGGCGGTCGAGCATGGACCTGACGCGGGCGCTTGCAGATCTGCGGAGGCCGTCATGACGGACGTGTCGACGCTCGATTTCGCAGCCGCCGCGCCAATTATCAAGCGCCTTGCCGAGGTCGCCGAGGCATTGGGCCACGCCGCAGGCGTCAGTGCCGTGCAGACGGTCGGCAGCTTTGTTTCGTACCTCGCCGAGCATCCGGAAGACATCGAGCTGCTGCTCAGGTTTGGCGCGTCCGAACTGCCGGAGGACTGGATCCACTACGGCTGCCTGACCTGGAAAGGTGCTGACGGCAAGCTCCACCACCCCGCGGACGTCCGCCGCATCGTCGGCGCGCCCGAGACCCCCGTCTATTTCCGGCATGCTCCGCGCACCGCCGTCCCTCATCGTGGAGACGCGAAGTGATCACCAAAGCCTTGATCTTGAGCCATGCGGCTGCTGTCGGCCTGACGTGCACAGCCGTCGAAGTGGTGCCGCCTGCGTATAACGCAGCCAAAGCGCGGTTAGTGAAGCCCGCCGAACATCGCCGGTCCGCGACGAAGCCGAATACGCACCGCAAGGCCACCGCCGTTCCGGTCTGCCCGCCAGCGGGGATCGCCACTCTCGGCTCTCTCCCTGACCTGTCGCGCCCACTGGTTGCGATGGACAGCGACTTTGAGGACGCGGTGCTGTCCGGCTCGACGATGCAGAGCTCCGCGCGATCGCCGTGGGGTGGTGGTGTCCAAGCGTCCGCGATCGGGCTCGTCCGACCGGGCGGGGCAGGCGGGGTCGGTACCGCGCCGCCCGCCGCCGGCACCTCAGTCGCCACGCCGACTGACGAAGCGCCAGTGTCCGCTTTGCCCGAGCCCAAGTCGTGGCTCTTCATGATCGCAGGGGTGCTGCTCATTGGTGCGATGCTGCGCCGCCGCCGCGCTGCGCCGGATCTGGGAGCCGTCGCGTGATCGGTGCGGCAACAGCGCAGGCACGCGAGTCCTTCTCGCATGGCCTATTCATCGACGGGTTCGCAGGCGGGGGCGGGGCAAGCACCGGTATCGCACAGGCGATTGGTCGCGACGTCGATATCGCCATCAACCACAGCCCCAGCGCGATCGCGATCCACAAGGCGAACCATCCGACGACCGAGCATCACTGCCAAGATATCCGCGCCGTCTGGCCGCGGCAGGCCACCCGGCTCCGACCAGTCGCGGGAGCGTGGTTCTCGCCGGACTGCAAGGAATATTCGAAGGCCAAGGGTGCGCCGGTCAAGAACCGCCATATCCGCGCGCTCGCGGGCGAAATTGTCGGCTGGCTCAAGGACGTCCGGCCGACCGTGGCCTATGTCGAGAACGTCGAGGAGTTCGAATACGCCGCGCCGCTCGATGCGCACGGCGTTCCGCTTCCGGACGCGAAGGGCAAGGAATTCAAGAAGCTCGTCCGCAGCTGGCGCGCCGAGGGGTACAAGGTCGAGTGGAAGGTTCTGCGCGCCTGCGATTACGGCACGCCGACCAGCCGGAAGCGCCTCTACATCGTCATGCGCTGCGACGGGCTGCCGATCGTGTGGCCGAAGCCGACGCACGGCCCGCCCGGGTCGCCAGGTGTGCGCAGCGGGAAGCTGCTGCCGTACCTGACCGCCGCCAGCTGCATCGACTGGTCGATCCCGTGCCCGTCGATCTTCGGCCGGTCGCGCGAGCTTGTAGAGGCGACCAAGCGCCGCATCGCCGCCGGCGTCGTCCGCTATGTCCTGCAGCGTCGCCCGTTCATCGTCGAAGGCAAGCTCGCGCCGCACGTGACCAAGTTCCACAGCGGCAGTGTCGGGTCGGCGATCGACAAGGAAATGCCGACCGTCACCAGCAACGGCAATCCGGCTCGCCCCGCGGGAGTCATGCCGCTCGGGCTGGTCGGCGCGCACCTGGAGAAGTTCAGCGAGAACAGCCGCGGCAAGTCGCCCGCCGATCCGCTCGATACGGTGATGGCAGGCGCGACGCGACACGGGACCGTGGAGACAATGCTCGCGCCTTTCGTGACGCCGGTCACGCATCAGGGCGCGGTGCGGGTCCATGATATTCAGGAACCCCTCCGGACGGTGACGGGCGCGCACCGCGGGGAGCTTGCGTACACCGAGGCTTCGCTTGCCTCGTTCATCACCTACGGCCAGCATGGCGGCCTCAACCGCTCCGCCGAGGATCCGCATCATACGATCGCGGCTTCCAAGAAGGACACCAACGGCGCCGCGGTAGTGTTCCTATCGAAGTTCGCCACCGGCAACGATGCGACCAGCCTCTACGAGCCGACGCCGACGATCGAGGGCAAGTCGAAGCACGCAGAGGTCGCGGCGTTCCTGTCGACATTCAACGGCAGCAACACGACGGGCGGGGGCGGCGACGCCGAGGAGCCCCTGAAGACGGCGCGTGCGGGCGGGCAGCATCATTCGGTCGCCGCCGCCCATATGGCGCAGTTCAACAACAACCCTGACGGATCGGTCAATGCCGGGCACGACATGCGGGATCTGGTCAGCACCGTTGCGACCCGCGGCCCGCACCAGGGCGTGATCGAGACGAAGCTGATCGAGGAGGGCGCGCTCCCCCCCGAACTGCTCGAGCGCGCAGTGATGACCGCGGCGTTCCTCGTGAAATACTACGGGGAGGGTGGCCAGCACCAGGCGGTCGACCGGCCCCTCGACGTGGTGACCACCAAGGCGCGCTATGCCGTCGTCACCGTGACGATCGATGCCGTGACCTACGTCATCGTCGATATCGGTCTGCGCATGCTCAAGCCGCGCGAGCTCGCGCGCGCGCAGGGCTTTCCTAAGGGATACGTCCTCGACCCGATCGTGCGGAAGTTCGTCCGCGGCAAGTGGGTCGAGCAGCGCCTCACCATCGCAGAGCAGATCAGCGCGATCGGCAACAGCGTGTGCCCGCCGATGGCCCGCGCCCTGGTCGCGGCAAACCAACCCGGAATCGCAGATTTGAGGATGGCAGCATGAACGACACCCCCACCGCCGCGCCGATGCGCGATGATGCTACGCCGGAACAGCAGGGCTTCGATGCATTTCGTTCTGGGCGCGCGCGCGTTACGCCGTATCCACCGAGCCCCGCCGCCGTGATGTGGTTGAACGGCTGGGACATCGCGCAATCTGCATTCCGCCTCGCGCACACCCCCCGCCCCGTAGCCGGAGATGATTAGTCGACCGTGTTCTATGAGCTTGCAACGATGCTCGGCATTGGTGCGCAGGCAACATCGCCAGCAGAGGTGTGGCGCGATCAGATGCGTCCGAAGCTGGAAGCGCTGACGGCACGTACCGACGCTGCCGGTACGGTTGATCGGGCGGCACTCGCCAAACTGCTGAACGAAGCGGGCGGGCCGCGCCAGATTGCCGGTGAGACAGATGCGCCGCTGTTCGCGGACAGCAAGTCCGAGGTTCAGGAATATTGGCTGGAGATGGCGGACGCAGCCATCGCCGCGCCGATGCACGAGGACTTCCTGGCTCAGTTGCGTTGCGTCAACGCCGACAGGCTAGCGGCATGGTGCAGCGAAACGGAACTTCCCGACGGCCTGTTCCACGCCACCGAGCTTGGCGGCGAGGTCGGCGAGGTGCTCAAAGTCGTCAAGAAGCTGCACCGGGGAGCGTCGGGCTGGCGGGGTTCGCGCGCTACCGTCGCGGATCTTGCCGAAGAGATCGGCGACGTCGTCGTCTGCCTCGACAAGCTGGCCGCGTATTACGGGATCGATCTGGCTCAAGCCACTGCTGCCAAGTTCAACGCGACATCGGAGAAGGTCGGTCTGCCTCACCGCCTGCCCGCCGCTCAATCCGCAAAGGGATTCAGTCGGTTCGATCCGCCTGGATTGTGGGAGAGCGAGCCTCGGTCGAGCGCGGACGATGCCGGGGAGGTGGGTCGATGAGCGAGCAACTTAAGCCTCTGTCATTCCACGACTGGCACGACGACATCGGACCGGTCCTGTGGTGGGAATGGCCGATCAAGGAAGAACCCTATGTCGGTTCACCGCTCGATCTGGGCCGGACGGTAAGCTTTGATGTGACCGTGCAGATCGGAGTCGATCTCTATGAGGTCGAGCCGAAGAAGGCCGGAATGACGGGCGGGTGGCCTTGGCAGGATGCTGGCGATGAGGTGCTTTCGTACCTGTTCTGGTTGCCCCTACCAGATGTCAACGCGCTCGATATCGCAATCCGAGATCACATCCGCGGCGGGCCGGACCCGATGCAAGACGATGGAGGCGATCAGCAATGAAAGACGTCGTCACCACCGAGACTCACGTTCGGAAACATCAGGCGTTTGTGCCCGCGGCAGAACTCGAGCGGATTATCGCCGACGCCATTTGTAAAAAGATCGCGCGTGGGCCGGCCAGTCCGCTTGCGCCGGGTGTGTCCTTCCAGGTCCTGTTCGAAGACGAGACTGCCGGCTCGCCTCCATACAAGACCGGCACCAAGGCGACGGTGACGATCACTGAGAACTTGATGGTCTGTCTTCCCGGATTCCTCGTCAAGAAGGAGGGCGAGCGATGAGCGACGCATTCTATATCGTCGACGTTCGGAAGGACTTTCGCGGCAACCCGTACATCACGCTCTGGCGCCCGAAGAACGCGGGCTATGCGTACCCGCTGCCATGGGCGGGTGAGTACAGCCGAGAGACGATCGACGCGAACCCCGACTATTATCACCGGCACCGGTACGGCACCGCGCCGGCGTTCGATCGGTTCCCAGTCCCGTGCGACCTGGCGCAGCGGTTCGCGACCGATCCGGAGCCGGGGCGCATCGACGGCAATGCCGGCCCCGTGATTCCCAACACCGCCGCCGTCCGGGCCGCGCTGCGCCGCGCGCGCTACGTGCCCACCGGTCTGCGCAATTTGAGAAAGGTAAGCCAGTGAGTGCCGCAACCGCAAACGACCGGTCCGGGGACGGGCCGGGGCGCGTCCGCTTGGCCGGTCTTCCGAACTGGCCGGCTGCGTTGACCGAATCTGAGGCGCTTGAATACACTCGCGTCAGCGTTGCGCAGATCAAGGAATGGCGCGACCGCGGCACGGTGCGTTTCGTCCCACGCGGCCGCAATGGCGCGGCGATCGCGCGTCGCTCGGACCTCGACGCGGCAATGGCGGCGATGTTCGAGAGCGGCTCGGTCACCGGCACGGATGGATGGTTCGACTGATGGCACTGGATCGTCTTCCAGCCTACGTCCGCAAGCTCCGCAATGCGGCCGGTGAGCCCGTCTATTATTGGGAACTGCCCGCATGGGCGCGCCCGGTGAAGGACGAGAAGACCGGGGCGATGGTGCCCGCAATGCGCAACGGCAAGCCGATGCTTCTTGCCTCGGAAAAACTCGGCTCGGATCTGGCCGAGGTGCATCGCAAAGCGCAGTTGCTGAACGCGGCGCTGACCGACTGGCGGAAGGGTGCGGAAGGAGCTTCGATGGTCCCGGGCAGCGTCGAGTGGCTGTTCCAGTGGTACCGCAAGCAGGCGCGCTTCACGTCAAAGAAGGCAAAGACCCGTGCGGATTACGGCAAGCTGATGGATATGCTTGCCGCGCGCGAGACGAAGAAGGGCGCGCCGCCGTTCGGCAAGCGCCGGGCCGCCGACGTTGATGCCGCCGCTTCCGACCGACTGTACGAAATGCTGCGCGCGGATACCGGGCCGCGCCAGGCGAGCTACGCCATGCAGGTCTGCCGCTTGGTTTGGTCGTGGGCGACGCGACATTACAAGGCGACGGGGGTCAAGGAGAACCCGTTCATGGGAATGGGGCTCACGAGCACCGCTGCCAAGGGCAACCGGGCAACGTCGCGCGCCGAATACACCGCCTACCGCGCGAAGGCCGTCGAAATGGGCTTTCAGTCGATGGCAACCGCCGCCGCACTGTGCTTCGAGGGATGCCAGCGGGTGTCCGATGCCTTTGGCTATGTCGATCCGGACGCGCCGGACCGCGCCGCGATCGTTTGGGAAGGCTACCAGCCCGGGGTCGAGATCACGCTTGTTCAGTCCAAGACCGGCAACCCCGTTACGCTTCCGCTATTCGAAGAGGTTCCGGCCGAGGGGTGCGGCGTCGAGCGTGTGCCGCTCTATCCCGAACTCGAGGAAGAGCTCGCGCGGTCCCGCGCAGCGACGAGGTCCGCGACCGGCCCGATCGTTGTCGAGGAGCGCAGCGGCAAGCGCTACGTCGAGCGGCGCATGTCGAACGTCCATCGCAAGATCTGCGACGCAGCCGGGTTGCCCAAGGACATGACCTTCACCGGCTTCCGGCATGGCGGCATCACCGAGATTGGCGACGCGGGCGAAGACGACGTGCGGCCGGTTTCCGGTCACAAGACGCTCGCTGTCACCCGGATTTACAACAAGGCGAACGCGGAAAAAGCGCGTCGAATCGCGGGTGCACGACGCCGGCATATCGCCGCAATCGGGGCTCTGGACGAAGCGAGAACGAAATGAGTTTGTCGGAAAGCGTGTCGGAGAACATGTCGGAGCGCTCGCGCGCTTCGGCAGAAAACCTAAGGATTCCAAAGTGAAGAGTGGTGGACGCACTTGGGCTCGAACCAAGGACCCGCTGATTAAGAGTCAGCTGCTCTACCAACTGAGCTATGCGTCCATTCCCGCTTGGTAGGGACAGTGCCGAAGCGCTGTCGTTGCCGGGAGGCGGTCGGTTAGCAGTGCGCGCGCAGGTTGCAAACCCTTTTTTACACTGCACCGCAAAAAAGTTACCACCGCGCCTCGATTTTGCGGTTCGATCGGTCGATCGACATCAGGATTCCCAGGCACAGCATGAACGTCATCTGGCTCGATCCGCCGTTGCTGATGAGCGGAAGCGGCACGCCTACGACCGGCGCCATGCCCATCACCATCGCCATATTGATCGCCACGTAATAGAAGATCGTCGCGGCGAGCCCCGCGGCGGTAAGCTTGGCGAAGCGGGATTGGGACTGGAGCGCGGTCGATACCCCCCATTGCACGATCAGGACGAAGGCGATGATCAGCAATACGCCGCCGACCAATCCCCACTCCTCCATCATCGTTGCCAAAGCGAAATCGGTATGGCCCTCCGGCAAGTAATCCAGATGGCTCTGGGTGCCGTTGAGGAACCCCTTGCCCAGAATACCGCCCGATCCGATCGCGATCTTCGACTGGCTGATGTGATAGCCGATTCCAAGCGGATCGCTTTCGGGATCGAGGAAGACGAGGATGCGGTTGCGCTGATATTCGTGCAGCACGAAATTGAACGCGATCGGCACCGCCGCACCGAGCGCAAGCGCGCCCCCGATGAACAAGCGCAGCGGGACACCCGCAAGAAACATCACCGTGATCCCGCCAATCGTGATCATCAACGCGGTGCCGAGGTCGGGCTGTTTCATCACCAGCGCGGCGGGGAGCAAGATCAGGATCGCCGCGGGCCAGATCGCGTTGAACCGCCGTGTTTCATTGGGCGGCAGCATGTCGTAGAATTTGGCACAGGCGAGCACGATGCACGGCTTCATCAGCTCGGACGGTTGCAAGCGCATGAACCCGACGTCGAGCCAGCGCTGGCCGCCGCCACGCACCGCCCCGACCAGTTCGACCAGCACCAGCATGACGCACAGCAGGACATAGGCAGGCAGCGCGCCGGTCTGCCACCAGCGTTCCGGGACGCGCGCCAGGGCTAGCGCGCCGCCCAGCAACATGAAGAAGCGGATCCCCTGCGACATCGCCCACGGCTGGATACTGCCGCCCGCGGCGGAATAGAGGATCAGGAGATCGAAACACCCGATCGCCAGCACCAGCAGAATGATCTTCCACGGCAACTGGATCAGCGGCGCGGGAACGATGCTGCGACTGCTCATTCCAGGTCGTGCTCCGTACTGCCTGACTCGGCCACGGTGTTACCCGGGGCAGCGGAGTTCGCGAGGGCTTCGGCCGAGGCCGCATCGGCCGCCGCTGCAGCGCGCACGGCGGGCGCGTCGGTAGCGGCGGGGACGCCCATCTCGGTCTGGACGCCGGTGGTCGGCTTGGGGGCGTTCGCGGCGCGGTAGGCGGCGCTCTCGGCCGCCATGCGCGTGCGGATATCGCCACCCCATGTCGGTTCGGCTTCGGCGAGCGATGCAATTGCGCGATCGCGGTCGAACAGCCACGTCATGATGTCGCGCCCGATCAACGGGGAATCGAGGTTGCGCACGGTGTGGCCGCCGTGTTCGAGCACGACGCTGGCGGCGTACCGCGGGTTGTCGGCGGGGGCGAAACAGACGAACAACGCGTGATCGCGCAGCTTGAAGGGCAGCGACGCGTTCTTGAGCACGCCGGATCCACGCTCCGCCATCGAGATTCGCCGAACCTGCGCGGTGCCCGTCTTGGCCGCAATCGACACGCCCGGAATCAGCATCCGCGCCGCGCCCCCGGTACCACCTTGGTTGACCACGCCGTACATCGCGTCGCGCACCAGGGCGAGGTGGTCGGGAGAATAGGGCAGGGGGGCTGCACCATGATGGATCTGGCTCGCGAGAATACTCGGTTCGAGGTGTTTCCCCGAAGCGAGCCGCGCCGCCATCACGGCCAATTGCAGCGGATTGGACAGCACATAGCCCTGGCCGATCGATGCGTTCAACGAATCCGCAACGGTCCAATCCGTCTTGTATTTCCGTAGCTTCCAGGCAGGATCTGGCATCGTGCCGTACCGCTGCGACCCAAATGGCAAGTCGAACTTCTGGCCGAGCCCGACGGTTCGCGCGATCGGTGCGATGCGGTCGTAACCGAGCCGACGGACCATCTCGTAAAAGTAGATGTCGCAGCTCTGCATCACGGCGTTCTTCATATCGAGCGGCCCGTGCCCGCGCTTCTTGTGGCAGTGGAACACGCCGGTGCCGAGCCGCATCGCGCCGGTGCAGTTGATCCGCTGGTTCGGGTCGACCCCGGCCTCCAGCAGAGCGAGCGCGTTCATCGGCTTCACGGTCGATCCGGGTGGATACAAGCCTTGCAGCACCTTGTTCATCAGCGGAACATGGTCGTTCTCCGACAGCATCTTCCATTCGAGATGGCTTATCCCGTCGGAGAAGGCATTCGGATCGTACGCCGGCATCGAGACCATCGCGAGCATCTCGCCGGTCAGGCAGTCGATGACCACGACCGAGCCCGAGTTGGTCCCCAGCCGCCGCGCGGCATATTCCTGCAAACCGGCATCGATCGTCAGGCGCGCGTTCTGGCCCGGCTGATCGGGCTTTGTCGCGAGTTCGGCGACGAGCTTGCCGCGCGCGGTCACTTCTACGCGTTTCTGCCCGGCGACACCGCGGAGAGTCTTTTCCAACGTCTTTTCAAGGCCATCCTTACCGAGCTTGAAACCCGGTGTGACCATCAGCTGATCGTGCGTCTGCTTGTACTGGTCCGCCGAGGCGGCACCGACGTAGCCCGTCAGATGGGCAACGGCGGCAGCAGCCGGATAGCTTCGTGAGAAGCCGCGAGTAGGGGCGACGCCGGGCAACTCCGGCAGCCGCACGCTCACCGCGGCGAACCGCTCCCAGTCGAGGTTTTCGGCGACCTGGACTGGCTGGAACCCGGCGGCGTGGCCGAGATCGGCATTGAGCCGTTCCATTTCCTCCGGCGGTAATCGCAGGATGTCGCGCAACAGCGCGAGCACGCGGTCCTTGTCCTCCAACCGGTCGGGAATGATGTCCACGCGAAAGTCGGTGCGGTTGTTGGCGATCGGCGCGCCGTGGCGGTCGACGATCCAGCCCCGCCGCGGTGGCACCAGCGTCATGTTGACGCGGTTGCTCTCCGACAGATTGGTGTAATGCTCGTTCTCGGCAACGGCGAGCCACGCCATCCGCCCGGCGAGCGCAAGCCCGACCGCGCCCTGGCCGACGCCCAACAGCACCGCCCGCCGCGAAAAGCTGAAACTTTGCGCGGCCTCGGTCATCATCTTGTTCGAATTGCCGAAGGTCGGTCCGTTCACACCGTTTCCTCCTCGCGCGTGAGCATCGTGCAGATGCGCGTCGCGAGGGGAAACAACAAGGTGGTTACCGCAATCTGGAGCATCAAAAGCGTGTCGACGTGTGCGGCGAGCGGTGAAACGACCAAACGGCCCAGAATCAGGCAGAAGCAGATCGATCCGCCGGCGATCAGCCAGTCCTGCCAGAAATCGCGAAACACGATCCGCTGGTCGATCAGGTCGATCATGAAGGAGCACAGCGTCCAGAACAGCATCGAATTGCCGAGCGGCTGACCACTGAGGAGATCGTCGTACAGGCCAAGCGGCAGCGATGCCCATACCGGGAGGCTCAGCGGGCGCGACAACCGCCAGCCGAGCAGCATCAGCAATCCGAGCGGCGGGAATAACGGGACATGCGCGATCACCGGCCATACCGCGAAGGTCGACGCGGCCAGGACCGACACGGCGGGCACGAAGCGCCCGAAACTCGTGTCCGGTGGCTCGTCGAAGGGACCGCGGATCTGGCTCATCGCGCGACCGGCTTTGACGCGGTCGGCGTGGCCTTGGTCTTGGGCTTGGGGGTCGGTTTGGGCGCGGGCTGCGGCACCGTGAGCGGAGGTGGCGTCGGCATGAAGGCGCGTTGGACCATCGCGTAATCGAGCGTGTCGGGTTGCGCATAGGTCCGCGCAAGCCCGGCCTCGGGACCGCGGCGGATCACGTGCGCGACCGGAATGCCGGGCGGGTAGATTCCGCCGATCCCGGAGCTGACGAACACATCGCCCGGGCCGAATGCGGCGGTGGCGGTCGCGACCGAGCGGATGTCAACCAGTCCGTCGCCACGCCCGGCCGCAAGCGCTGGCATGCCGTCGCGAGTCCGGCGGACCGGGACGACGCTTTCCGGATCGACCAGCAGCAGGACGCGGGCGCTGTTCGGGCCGGTTTCGAGGATCCGCCCGACGAGGCCGTCCGGACCGATGACGGGCTGCCCCGACGCAACCCCTTGCCAGGATCCCGCATTGAGCACCGCGAAGCGGCGCGTGCTGGTTACGGAGGAGCTCACCAGACGCGCGGTCACGACGGGTTCGGCGACCCGCTCACGCAGCCGCAGCAGCGCCGCGAGGCGACGGTTCTCGTAGCCAAGCGATCGTGCGCGCATGAACAGGGCGTGCTGGTCGGAAAGTTGCTTGCGCAAGCGCTTGTTCTCGTCGTGCACGCCGAAATAGCTGCCGACGGACCCGGGGATCGCACCGAACCATTGACCGACCGTGGAGAGCCCCGACGAGACGGGCGTGGTCACTTCCGCAACGGTCGCGCGCAGGACGGCGAACGCAGGCGGATCGATCGCCGACAAGGCAAGCAGCACCGCAGCGACCAGCGAGCCCGCCGCCGCGATCACATATCCAAGGAACAGACCATATTGCGCCCGTCGCGAAAAACCCGGGCGCCGATTACGAGGCGGCGCCATGATACCCCCATCCCAAGGCCCAAGGGCCGCCTGATGCTACGATGTGTAGCGAGGGCCGTCCGCGCTGAGTAGGGGTTCGCGTACCCATCCTGCTCGACAGCCTTGATCGTCCGTGTGTCGCCTCCGCACCGCTCACGCGCTGTGGAGCACACCTCGGTAAATCGGATCCTCGAGCGCACGCCCGGTGCCGAGCGCAACGCAGGTGAGGGGGTCGTCCGCGATCGTGACGGGCAGGCCGGTCTCGTCGCGCAGAACCTCGTCGATGCCCTTGAGCAACGCGCCGCCGCCGGTAAGCACGATGCCCTGATCGACGATATCCGCCGCCAGTTCGGGTGCCGTATTCTCGAGCGCGATGCGAACGCCCTCGACGATCTGGCCGACCGGCTCGCTGAGCGCCTCGGCGATCTGGCCCTGGTTGATCTGGATTTCCTTGGGAACGCCGTTGACGAGATCGCGGCCCTTGACGTGGATCGTCAGGCCGATCCCGTCGAGCGGCGGCTTCGCCACGCCGACTTCCTGCTTGATCCGCTCCGCGGTCGCATCGCCGATCAGGAGGTTGTGGTTGCGACGGACATAGGAGACGATCGCCTCGTCCATCTTGTCGCCGCCGACGCGCACCGAGGTGGTGTAGGCGAGCCCACGCAGCGACAGCACCGCGACTTCGGTCGTGCCGCCGCCGATGTCGACGACCATCGAGCCGATCGGCTCGGTGACGGGCATGTCCGCGCCGATCGCGGCGGCCATCGGCTCCTCGATCAGCCACACCTGCGATGCGCCCGCGTTCGACGCCGCATCGCGGATCGCGCGGCGCTCGACCGAGGTCGAGCCAGAGGGGACGCAAATGACGATCTGCGGCCAGCGCATGAAGCGCCGCTGCCCGCCGTGGACCTTGCGGATGAAGTGCGCGATCATCTGCTCGGCGACGTCGATATCGGCGATGACGCCGTCACGTAAGGGGCGGATCGCCTGGATGCTGTCGGGGGTCTTGCCCATCATCAGCTTGGCGTCGTCGCCGACCGCCTTGACGCGCTTGACGCCGTTGAGCGTCTCGACCGCGACGACCGAGGGTTCATTGAGCACGATCCCGCGGCCGCGCAGATAGACGACCGTGTTGGCGGTCCCCAAATCGATCGCCATGTCGTGCGAGGAGAAGCGAAAGAGATTCGAGAAAAAGCCCATGGATCGTTCCGTTTCACGCCGGGTGCGGTGGCTTCCGGCAGGTCGCATTTCGCCCCCGCGACGTGCTTATAATCGTGGCTTTCAGAACGACACGCACGCTCTGGTTAAGTCACGGTTACGGCTCGCGGGATGGCGTCGCTTGGGCTAGAGCTTAAGGCATGTCAATACGCCGCCTCCCCGAACATCTCGTCAATCGTATCGCTGCCGGTGAAGTGGTGGAACGGCCAGCCAGCGCGTTGAAGGAGCTGGTCGAGAATGCGATCGACGCGGGCGCGACGCGGATCGCGGTGCGGTTGGGCGGCGGTGGGACCGATCTTGTCGAAGTGACCGACGACGGCTGCGGGATGGGGCCTGACGACATGGCGCTGGCGCTCGAACGGCATGCGACGTCCAAGCTGCCCGATGAGGCGATCGAGGCGGTCAGCACGCTCGGATTTCGCGGTGAGGCGTTGCCCTCGATCGCGAGCGTCGCCCGGATGACGCTCGAGAGCCGCATGCCCGGCGCGGAAGGCTGGTCCAGGATCGTCGACAACGGCGTGCTTGTCGCGGAAGGCCCCGCCGCAATCCCGCCCGGGACTCGCGTTCGGGTCGAGGCGCTGTTCGAGCGCGTTCCGGCACGGCGCAAGTTCCTCCGCTCGCCCCGCGCCGAATTCGCGGCGTGCATGGATGTCGTCCGCCGCCTGGCGATGGCACGGCCCGATATCGGTTTTTCGGTCGAGCATGATGGGCGGCGGTCGCTGTCGGTCAGCGCGGAGGAAACGCTCCCCGATCGAGTCGCCGCGCTAACCGACCGCGGGCTCATCGCCAATGGGGTAGGGGTCGACTTCGTGCGCGAGGGGATCGGCCTCGGCGGGATTGCCGGATTGCCGACCTTCAACCGCGGGATCGCCGACCATCAATATCTATTCGTCAACGGGCGCCCGGTGAAGGATCGCCTGCTGATCGGTGCGATCCGCGGGGCCTATGCCGAGATGATGCCACGCGATCGGCATGCGGTGGTGGCGCTGTTCCTCGACGTCCCGCCCGATGCGGTCGACGTCAACGTCCATCCCGCCAAGACCGAAGTCCGGTTTCGCGACCCGGCGCTGGTGCGCGGGTTGATCGTCAGCGGGTTGCGGAGGGCGCTGGACGAGGCGGGGCACCGTAGCCAGCGGCCCACGCAAAGCT
>NZ_JAPYKK010000010.1 GCF_029623395.1 Sphingomonas echinoides | reverse complement strand
CCCAGAAGCAGCCATGGTGACACTGGGCTGCTTGGCTCATACGCATCACGAGAGTAGCGAGTTACGATGCAAGCTGACCCTCTAACGCCACGCATCTTTGCGTTTATAGTTTTGACTTTTGCGGGCCTTAACGGTCTGGCGACTACATATGCATCGATCAGGTTTGGCGCCGGCCCAAATTTCGGGATGGCCACTCTAGCAGTTATCTGCCTACCGCCCGCAACGTTAATTGGTTGGCGGCTGTGGCCAGTCATTCGCGATATGTATCGAGGCACCGGGACAGCAGCGCGTTGGAGCGCTAGGGCTTCAGCGCTGTCTATGAGCTCTGGATTGGCTGGATCAGCCATCGTTGCTGCTCTTCTGTGTAAACCCGACGCGATCATCGATCCGCGCAACGACTGGGCAATCTACATGGCGACTATCCTGCTCGGAGCGGGGCTCCTCTCCGCATTCGTTGGCGGAGTAATCCAGGAACTTGCCAAACCGCCGGTTTAGCGGCGACGCGAGACAAAGACTCAATCTGTGGCGACGCAGCCAATTCCTGCTGACGGTAGCGGCTATGTCTGCTCTCCACCACTTTTTGCCGTTCGGGAGCGGGCGGATCAGCATTGCGCGTCCGTCGCACCGAATATAATTTCTGTATCACGGTGCGTACGTTTCCCGCATCGATCCGTCTCACGCAATGTGAGCGGGAAATTGCCCTTTATTGCAGTTCCAATCGATCATCATTGCGAGCCGCTATAGGTAGCGCGCACTCTTACCCAGCGACATTTTGTAGTCGGAGCTACTTTGATCAATGACTTGATTCGTTTGAGGCTCATGGGACTCCGCTTGTTCCAGAAATGGGCGACCCGCTGCCGGGCCGCCCACCTTACATCAGAACCAACCAAACAGGTGAAATACCATCGCAAACAACGCTACGGGGATCGTGATCCCGAAGTCCGCTCGGAAGGTCTTCCCGTTTGGCTCGCTGGTCGCAACGCAAAGATTCAGCTTCATAGCTTCTCCTTTACATTTCGCGTGAGGCACTGATGAGTCGATGCACGCGGTTGACCAACGGAAGCGCAATTTCCAGTTTTAAGCAGTCCGGTTGGCACGCTTCCACCTCGACTGCGACAACCATCCTGAGCTTTGTACTCCGCACCATCAAGCTTCTAAATTCGAGACCGGCAGTAGCACCACGAGATGTCAGCTATCTCCGCGACACCGCAAAAAGCGGACGGTCCGCTCCCCACCAATACTAAACAACATCCCAAGCCCCCCTCACCCCCGCAACCGCCGCTGCATCCGCTTCCACGCCGCCTCGTCCGCCCCCCAGTCCGGAAAGGTCGGCGGCAGCGGCGTGGGGCGGATCCGCATCGGTCGCCCGCCGCAGTGCGAGCAGCGCAAAAACCCCGGCAGCGCATCGACCGTCCCGTGCAACCGCTTGAGGAAGCACCACCGCGCGAGCCGGTCGCAATGCACCACGCCCTGATGCGCGCAGGAACCGCAGACGCAGCCGACGTTCATCTGGTGCCGGGTGAAATCGAACAGCGTCCGGAATTTTACCGTGCCCACCTCAAAGCGGCAGCGCCATCTGGCGCGGGTCGCCATCGCCCGGGAACCCTTCGAGCGCGCACACGATCGTGCGCGCCAGTTCGGCGGCAGCGGCTTCGCGGATGCGTTCGCTCGGGGCGGTCAATCCGACTCGGGCGAAGCCGCTGCTGGTCAGGAGGGCGTGGGCGATCAGGGCGCAATCTGGCTGGGTCATGCGCCACTTGTTCCCTATATGTTCCGATTCGTCCAGCCCGTTTTATCCGAAGCGATCGGCAGTGATCTGTAAGCAGGGACAATTCGCAAAGCGCATCGGTGCGCGCCCGACTGACCGGCTGTCCTACAACCGCGGCACGGCGTAGCGGGAAGGACACGCTCTTTGACAGCATCGGCCCCGCAGTCTCGCCTCCCGGAACAGCGCCGCAGGCACAGCGATTCCGCCTGACTTTCCCTAACCTTCCGCGCCCCGCCCCCCGGCGGCCTCCGCGAGATCCATGGTAAAGTATTGCGCAAACACAAGATCGTCATAATCGCCAAACGGCGCGCATTCCACGAACCCCGCGCGCCGATACAGCGCATGCGCGGCGGCGAACGGCGCGTTGGAGCCGGTCTCCAGGCTCAACCGGCGACACCCCCGCGCCCGCGCCTCGGCGATCAGCCGGTCGAGCAGCACCGCCGCCACCCCGCGGCGCAGCTGCGCGGGCGCGGTGCGCATCGACTTCACCTCGCCCCAGGTCGGATCGAGCTGCTTGAGCGCGCCCATCCCCAGCAGGACGTCACCCTCCCACGCGGTCCACACCGTCACCGCCGGATCGCGCAACCCGCTTGCGTCGAGCGCGAACACGCTTCCCGGCGGGCTGTTCTCATGCGCGGCGCGCAGATGCAGGTCGAGCAACGCCAGCACGTCCGGGTGCGTCAGGTCGTCCCGCCGGATCGTCCAGTCGCGCCCGCCCCGCGCGCTCACGGCAGCGATTCACCCGCTTCGCTGCCCCACACCCGCATCTGCTCGACGAACCCGCCCCGCCCATGGACATCGAAATAGCACCAGCCGCCGGCGCATTTGCTCAGCCGCCCGACCACCCCGGGCGCCGCGCGCCAGACGATCCGCCCGTCGCCATCCGGACGGTCGCGCAGTTCGGCGACCGCGCCCGTGACCAGCGCGGTGCGCGTCTCGCTCACCAGTCCGCCCATCATCCAGCCCTGCGTGCCGCTCGGGTCCTCGACCTTATACCACTGGCCCCGCTGGAACACGCCGATCACCTTCACCGGGAGGTCGGCGCGTTGGTAGAGCCAGCTGACCGGATAGGTGCGCGCCGGCCCCGTCCGCATCCGCGCCTTCTTCGCGCCGACCGAGGCGTAGAACGGCAGCTTGCGGTCGGCCATCGCCGCGCCGGCCGGGCTGAACGCCGCCACGCCCATGCCCATCGCCCCGATCACCAGCGCAGCGCGCCCCCCGATCCGCATCGTCTTGTGGTCATGCATCATCCCTTGCGCTTATCGCGTTTCCATGCGGCGCTTCAACACCCGTTGACGCCGCGCGGAGCCTCCGCCAAGCCATGCCGCATGGCTGAGACGAGACGTGTCCCCAACCCGCGCGTGGTCGTGACCCGCGAATTGCCCGATGCGGTGATGCAGCGGATGGAGCAATTGTTCGACGCGAGCATTCACCGCGGCGCGGTCGCGCTTTCGCGCGCAGAGCTCGCCGCCGCGATGGCCGAGTGCGACGTGCTCGTCCCCACCGTGACCGACGAGATCGACGCTGCGCTGATCGAACAAGCCGGCCCCCGGCTGAAGCTGATCGCCAATTTCGGTGCGGGCGTGAACCACATCGCGCTCAAGGCGGCACGCGCGCGCGGCATCCTCGTCACCAATACGCCGGGCGTGCTGACCGAGGATACCGCCGACCTGACGATGGCGCTGCTGCTGTCGGTCCCGCGCCGGCTCGCGGAGGGGGAGAAACTGGTCCGGTCGGGCGCATGGCAGGGCTGGACGCCCGGCGGGATGCTCGGCCACCGGATCGGCGGCAAGGCGCTCGGCATCCTCGGCATGGGGCGGATCGGCCAGGCGGTCGCGCGGCGTGCACGCGCGTTCGGGCTGTCGATCCATTACCACAATCGCCACCGCCTGCCCAAAGTGGTCGAGGCCGAGCTCCAGGCGCAATGGCACCCGAACCTCGACGAGATGCTCGGCACGATCGACTTGCTGACGATCCACACCCCGCGCAACCCGGACAGCGAGGGGCTGATCGACGCGGATCGGATCGCGCTGCTTCGGCCGCATGTCTATGTCATCAACACCTCGCGCGGCGGGATCGTCGACGAGGATGCGCTGGTCGGTGCGCTCGAAAACGGTCGGCTGGCGGGCGCCGGGCTCGACGTGTGGCAGCACGAACCGCAGATCGACCCGCGGCTGCTCGCGCTCCCCAACGTGGTGATGACCCCGCACATGGGCTCCGCGACGTTCGAGGGGCGGCTGGCGACGGGGGAGAAGGTCATCACCAACATCCGCATGTGGGCGGACGGCCATCGCCCGCCGGATCAGGTGCTGGAAGGCTGGGCCTGAACGACGCGCGCGGTCCGCGGCAACGCGCCGCCGGTTACACGCGCGACGGCGGGATCAGCCGCCACGGCAACGGCAGGCGCTGCCGCCACGCCGCCGCGTCGCGCTGGCGTTGCGACAAGTCGGTGGTCAGCGCCGCGATATCGTGCCGCGACAACCCCGAGCGGTAGCAGAAATACGGCCGCTGCGGCACGCGCGCGAAATAGCTGTAGAACAAGGCGGCACGATCGCCCCCCGTCGCGGGCTTGCCACGGTGGAAGAACCGCGCCGTATCGGCGACCACCACCGTACCCGCCACCCCCTCGCACGTGATCGGATGGACACCCAGGATCCGCCCGTCGATCTCTCTGTCCTCGCGATCGTCGAGATAGAAGCGATCGTGCCGACCATCGGCATCCGCCACCGGGCCGTCCGCCGGCAGCAACTGGAACGGCCCGCTGTCCGCATCGACATCGCTCAGATACACCGCCAGCTTGATCATCCGGCGATCCTCCCGGTCGCGATGCCATTTACGCGTCGACACCGCGCGCCCGTCGGCGACCGTATATTGCAGGTTCACCCCGTCATAGGCGACCGGCAGGCCGAGATAGGCTTCGGCGAGATCGAGCAGCACGGGATGCAGCCCGAACTGGTAGATCGCGGGGTTCGCGGCAATCTCCGCAGGCGGCACTTTCAGGAATTCCTGGCCCGCGCGGGCTTCCGCGCGTAACCGATCCGCCCAGCGGGCCACAAGCGCGGACGCATCGGCGACCATCGCCGCCGAACCATCGAGGCCGAGCGTCGCCAGATCGGTCTGGAACACGCCATCCGCCTCCAGACCGTGAACGATCTCCGCCACGATCGGAGTCAGCCCGGGCAAGCGGGCCCGGTGCCGTGCGCGGTCGGCGTCGTAGCGGCGCTGGCGTGCGGCGTGGATGACTCGCGTCTGCGCGAGGGTGGCGGCGATCCGCCACGGGACGGTCCCTGCCCGTCGTTTAAGTCCCTGCAGAACGTTCATGCGGCTACGCCTTACACAGCTCCATAACGAAACCGTTCCGCGGCCGATACGATGGCCGTCGGGTCCCCTATGCGCGCAATCGCCCGATCTGCCTATCGTTCGAAGATAGCAGGTGCCCCAACCTCGGACGACAGCTCGCCAGGAATGCAAACGGGCTCAACGCGTATGGAAGAAATCGTACAGTTGCTGCGCCACCGCCGCGCTGACCCCAGGCGCGCGTTGCAGGTCCGCAAGGCTCGCGTTGCGCACCGCCCGTGCGGTGCCGAAGTGCATCAGCAACGCCTTCTTCCGCGCCGGACCGATGCCCGGCACGTCGTCCAGCGGCGACGCGCCGATCGCCTTCGCACGCTTCGCCCGGTGCGCACCGATCGCGAAGCGGTGAACCTCGTCGCGCAGGCGTTGCAGGTAGAACAGCACCGGCGCGTTGACCGGCAACTGGAACTCGCGCCCGTCGAGCATGTGGAACACTTCGCGCCCGTCGCGGCCGTGGTGCGGCCCCTTGGCAATCCCGACGAGAACCACATCCTCGATCCCCAGTTCCTCGAGCACGCCCTTCACCGCATTGAGCTGCCCGCGCCCGCCGTCGATCAGCACCAGATCCGGCCAGTCACCCGAATCGCGATCGGGGTCGTCCGCCTGCGCCCGCGCGAAGCGACGCCCGAACACTTCGCGCATCATCCCGAAGTCGTCGCCCGGGATCGTATCGGGGTTCTTGATGTTGAACTTGCGATACTGGCCCTTGCGGAACCCCTCGGGCCCCGCGACGACCATCGCGCCCAGCGCGTTAGTCCCCTGGATATGGCTGTTGTCGTACACTTCGATCCGATCGGGCGGTTCGGGCAGGTCGAACAGCTCCGCCACTTCGCGCAGCAACTTGGCCTGCGTCGTGCTCTCCGCAAGGCGCCGGTCGAGCGCTTCCTCGGCATTGCGCTTGGCCTGTTCGAGCAACTGCCGCCGCGACCCGCGCTGCGGCATCGACAGCGCGACCTTGAACCCCGCCTGCGCGCCCAATGCCTCGCCGAGCAGCGCGGCTTCGTCCAACTCACGGTCGAGCAGGATTGTCCGCGGCGGCGGAACCTCCTCGTAAAATTGCGCGAGGAAGCCCGAGAAGATCTCGTCCTCGGGAACGTCCGCGGTATGCGCGGGGAAGAAGCTGCGATGCCCCCAATTCTGCCCGCCCCGGATGAAGAACGCCTGGATCCCGATCACGCCGTTCTTGCACGCCATCGCGAAGATGTCCGCGTCGCCCAGCCCTTCCGCGTTGATTGCCTGGCTCCCCTGGATGAACGTCAACGCACGCAGCCGGTCGCGAATGATCGCGGCCAGTTCGAAGTCCATGTTCTCCGCGGCGATCTGCATTTGCGCGCCGAGCTTGGCCTGCACCTCGGTCGACTTGCCACCGAGAAACGCCTTCGCGTCCGCGACAAGCTCGGCATAGCCCGCTTCGTCGATCCGCCCGACGCACGGCGCCGAGCACCGCTTGATCTGGTACAACAGGCACGGCCGGTCGCGGTTCTTGAAGAAACCGTCGGTGCAGCTGCGCAACAGGAACAGCTTCTGCAACGCGTTCAGCGTGTTGTTGACCGACCCCGCGCTCGCGAACGGCCCATAGTAATTGCCCTTGGCGCGCCGCGCGCCGCGATGCTTCTGGATCCGCGGATAGGCATGATCCGCACGTAACAGGATAAACGGGAAGCTCTTATCGTCGCGCAACAGCACGTTGTACGCGGGGCGATAGCGTTTGATCAGCTGCGCCTCGAGCAGCAACGCCTCCGCCTCGTTGTTGGTCGTCACGATCATCATCGACCGCGTCTGCGCGACCATCCGCTGGAGCCGCTTCGACAGCCGGTCGACCTGCGTATAGTTGGTCACGCGGTTCTTGAGCGCGCGCGCCTTGCCGACGTACAGCACGTCGCCGCGCGCATCGAGCATCCGGTACACACCCGGCCGGATCGGCAGCGTCGCCAATACGTTGCGGATCGCGGCAACCCCCGCCTCGATATCGGGCGCGTCGCTGCCGCGGACGGTGAAGGTGGCCTTGTCTTCGTTGAAGCGGGTCGGGGCATTGGGATCGGACATTGCGTACGATCTAGGGATTCGTGCGGGCCGACGCCACGGGTTCGTTTGCCCGTCGGCCAATAAGGATGCCACGACGTCCAGGGCCGGTGGATACACGCTTCCCAACGCTGCGGCCCGGCGCGGGTGACTGATCCTTATCAATGCGAATACCGAGGCTTAGCGCGGACATTTTACGCGCACCCTGTCGTTTCATCGCTCGCCATTACGGCACGTCGGAGATGGAAACATGGCTCTTAAATTCGCCGGAACGATGAATGCGATCAATCGCGGTCTTGATACGACCAAGGCGACCAAGGGCGCCGACATGATCGAGGATTGGGAAGCCGCGCTGGCCGACGTGGACACGTCGGGCGCCAAGGGCATTCTCCGCGACCTCGGCTCGCTCCGCAAGCAGCTCGAGCGCGACGAACCCGACGCCGACCGAGTTCATGCGCTGCTCCACCGCCTCGGCATGGCCACGACCAAGATCGCCGAGAAGGCGGATTCGTCGCAGGAGAAGTTGAAGGCATTGGGCGAGGCGCTCACCGAAGCGGGCGAAGACTCGCCTGACGAGGAAGAGGACACCGCCGCCGCCGCCGCCCCCAAGCGCGCGCGCAAGAAGGCCTGATCGGCACGGATCGAAACACCACCCGCCGTCTCCACCGAGACGGCGGGTTTTTCGTGTTCGGACACATCCGTTCGACAATCCGCGCGGCCTGACGGTACATCAAGCAATCACGCGAAAGGGACAGCCATGCCGACGACCGATCCGACCCGCCGAACGCTGTTGATCGGGAGCGCCGCGCTCTGCACCCTCGCCGCCGCCCCGCTCCCAGCGCAGCCGTCGCGCGACGAGATCGTCCCGCTCTGGCCCACGGCAATCCCCGGCGATCGCCGCAGCAAGATTACGCCGAGCGTGGAAGAGCGCAGCAAGGACCCGAGCCACCCGGATCGGTGGCTGCGCGGGGTGCTGAGCCCGGTTCTGACCGTAAAGCGCCCCGCTCGCCCGAACGGTTCGGCGGTGCTCGTGATACCCGGCGGCGGCTATGGCTTCCTGTCCTACGACAACGAAGGGCTGGAACAGGCCGCGTGGCTCAACGCGCTAGGCGTCACGGCATTCATCCTGCAATATCGCTTGCCGGCGGAAGGCTGGAACGATCGCGCGTTGGTGCCCTTGCAGGATGCGCAGCGGGCGATGCGGACGATCCGTGCCGGGGCGACCCGGTTCGGGATCGACCCCGCGCGCGTGGCGACGCTCGGCTTCTCGGCGGGCGGGCATCTCGCGGGATCGCTCGCGACCCGCCATGACGAGGCGACGTACGCGCCGACCGACGCGATCGACCGGGAGTCGGCGCGGCCCGATTATGCCGGGCTGATCTACCCGGTGGTCAGCCTGGAGGCGCCGTTCACGCACGGCGGATCACGCGATTCGCTGCTCGGCAAGGACGCGCCCGTCGCGCTCCGCCATGCCGCCTCGGTGGAAACGCGCGTGACGGCGACGACCCCGCCGATCTTCCTCGCGCATGCCGCTGATGACGATCTGGTGCCGGTCGCCAACAGCATCGCGCTGTTCACCGCGCTGCACGCCGCCGCGCGCCCCGCCGAGCTGCACGTGTTCGAAGGCGGCGGGCATGGCTTCGGCACACGGCTTCCCCCGGGCAAACCTGCGTCCAAATGGCCAGAGCTGTTCATGGCCTTCGGAACGAGCAAGGCGGTCTTCCCGGTCTGAATATCCATTCCGTCCGCGAAAGTTGCTGTTCATATATAAATGTAGTCTTTATGCTTGCTCCTCACAGGGTCGGGTCGCGGCTCGACGCTGGAGGAGGTGGAGATGCGCTGTTCCGCATGGATGTCAGGAGGGCTGGCGATGCTGGCACTGACCGGCGCCTACGCGCAGACCGCCATACCGGGCGATCCCTATGCGAGCGATCCGGTCGGCATCGTCGCGGAGCCTTGCGTCTCGCACCCCGCCCCTGACGGCGCGACAGGAGCCCAGATGGCCAACCTCCACCGGCTCGCGCGCGATTTCGCCCAATATTGCCGCTATGCTGTCCAGAATCGGTCGCTTGCCGGACAGAAGGTGCGGGTCGTCTTCATGGGCGACTCGATCACCGACAACTGGATCCGCGCCGATCCGGACTTGTTCACCAAAGGAATGGTCGATCGCGGGATCAGCGGGCAGACCACCCCGCAGATGCTCGTCCGGTTCCGTTCCGACGTGATCGCGCTCAAGCCGCAGGCGGTCCACATCATGGCGGGCACCAACGACATCGCGGGCAACACCGGCGCGGCGACGATCGAGACGGTCGAAGGCAATATCCAGAGCATGGCCGAACTCGCGCGGGCGCACGGGATCAAGGTGATCCTCGCCTCGGTCCCGCCCGCCGCCGCCTTCCCGTGGCGCCCCGACAAACAGCCTGTGCCCCAGATCGCCGCGCTCAATCGCTGGTTGCAGGGCTATGCTAAGGCGAACGGCTTTACCTATGTCGACTATCACGCCGCGCTCGCTACCCCCGACGGCGCGATGAAGCCCGGCTACGCCAGCGACGGCGTCCACCCGACCCCGCAGGGCTATGCGGCGATGCGCCCGCTCACGCTGGCTGCGGTCGCAAAAGCGCTCGGCACGTGACGCCAGCCGCGCTTACCCGCCGGTCGATCCTCGCCGGGCTTGCCGCGTCCCCGCTGGCGCACGCCGCGCTGGCGAAGAGCCCTATGGGATTGACCCGCGGCCCCGTCCAGCCGACCTGGCCGTCGCTTGTCTCCAACTATCGCTATCCCGACTGGTTTCGCGACGCGAAGCTCGGGATCTGGTCGCATTGGGGACCGCAATCGGTTCCCGAGCAAGGCGACTGGTACGGCCGCTTCCTGTATATGCAGGGCCACCCGATGTACGAGCATCACCTCAAGACCTACGGCCATCCGTCGGTTGCGGGGATGAAGGACATCCAGCACCTGTGGACCGCCGACCGCTGGGACCCGGACGCGCTGATCGCGCGCTACAAGAAGGTCGGCGCGCGCTATTTCATGGCGCTGGCGAACCACCACGACAATCTCGATTGCTTCGACAGCCGGTATCACGCGTGGAATTCGATGCGCGTCGGCCCCAAGCGCGACATTGTCGGCACGTGGGAGAAAGCGGCGCGCAAGGCCGGGCTCAAGTTCGGCGTGTCCAACCATTCCGCACACAGCTGGCACTGGTATCAGACCGCGTATGGCTACGACCCGACCGGGCCGCGCAAGGGCGACCGCTATGATGCGTTCCGGCTGCGCAAGGCGGACGGCAAGGGCCAGTGGTGGGACGGGCTCGACCCGCAGGAACTCTACACCGGCGGCCATGCGGTGATGCCCGACGGGATCGACACGATCCCAGCGATGAAAGACTGGCACGAAAAGAACGACGGCCAGTGGATCGAGACCGGCCCGACCGACGACCCGCGCTACGTCACGCGCTGGCTGCTCCGCCAGACCGACCTGGTCGACAAGTACAAGCCGGACCTCGTCTATTTCGACGATTACGGCCTGCCGTTCGGCCCGATCGGGCTGCAGGCGGCGGCGGACTATTACAACCGCTCGATCGGCTGGTCAGGCAAGATCGACGTCGCGCTGTTCGCCAAGCAGCTGAAGCCGCACGAACGCTTCGGCGTGGTGCAGGATGTCGAGCGCGGCTTTACCGACCATATCTGGGACGAGCCGTGGCAGACCGATACCTGCATCGGCGACTGGTTCTACAACGTCGCGCGGCTTAACGACAAAAGCTACAAGACCGCCGAGCAAGTGGTCCAGCGGCTCGCGGATGTCGTCTCCAAGAACGGCAATCTGCTGCTGTCGGTGCCGCAGCCCGGCCACGGCGCGATCGATGGCGAGGAGGAGAAGATCCTCGACGCAATGGGCGACTGGACCGCGGTCAACGGCGAGGCGATCTTCGGATCGCGCCCGTGGCGACGCTATGGCGAAGGCCCGACCAAGCTCCAACCGGGCATGCAGAATGAAGCGGGCGCGGGGGATTTCACCGCACGCGACGTGCGCTTCACCACCAACAAGGGTGCGCTGTACGTACTCTTCCTCGGCTGGCCGAGCGGCACCGCCACGGTGCAATCGCTCGCGCTTGGCCGCGCGCCCGGGGGGATCGAACGCGCGACGCTGTTGGGCGGCGGCCCCGTCCGCTATCGCCGCGACGCTGCAGGCCTGCATATCGATCTACCGCCCAAACCCGCTGGCGGGTTCGTCCCCGTAATCCGGCTCGATGGAGATTTTGCATGAACCGGACGGAAACAACGCGCGCGTCACTGGCGGTGCCGATCGTCCTGATCGTCGCCCTGTTCTTCCTGTGGGGCGTCGCGAACAATCTCAACGACGTGCTGATCTCGCACTTCAAGGGGCTGTTCAGCCTCGGTGACTTCGGCGCGGGGCTGGTGCAGTCGGCCTTCTATCTCGGCTATTTCTGCCTCGCCATTCCGGCGGCGCTGTTCATGCGCTCCTATGGCTATCGCGCGGCGGTGCTGCTCGGGCTGATCCTCTACGGCGCGGGCGCATTGCTGTTCTGGCCCGCCGCGAGCGCGCTCAGCTATCCCGCCTTCCTCGCCGCGCTGTTCATCATCGCAAGCGGCCTCGCCTTCCTTGAAACGTCGGCCAACCCGTTGATCGCGCGGCTCGGTAGCCCCGAGACGGCGTCGCGTCGGCTGAACTTTGCACAGGCGTTCAACCCGCTCGGGTCGATCACCGGCGTGCTGGTCGGCCGCGCCTTCATCCTGTCGGACAGCACCGTCGAACAGCTCGACCGCACCCAGGCAGCGGCGGCGGTGCAGATGCCCTATCTTTTCATCGGGATCGGCGTGCTGGTCTGGGCCGTGCTGATTCGCCTCGCGAAATTCCCGCCGATCGCGACGCAACCCGATGTCGAGGAAGGCGTCGGCGCCGCGTCCGATTTCGCCTGGCTGTTGCGCTCGCCGCGCTTCCTGATGGGGGTGCTCGCGCAATTCTTCTACGTCGGCGCGCAAGTCGGCGTCTGGAGCTTCCTGATCCGCTATGTCGAGACCGTTCTCCCTGGCACTCCCGCGACCACCGCGGCGGGATATCTCACCGCGTCGCTGATCGCGTTCCTGGTGGGCCGGTTCGTCGGCGTCGCGCTGATGGGACGGGTTCGCCCGCTCCTGCTCCTCGCGATCTTCGCGACGGCGGCCGCAATCCTCTGCGCGATCGCCGGGGTCGTCGGCGGCATGACCGGCGTGCTGGCGCTGGTCGGCAGCAGCTTCTTCATGTCGATCCTGTACCCGACGATCTTCGCCGAAGCCGTCGACGGGCTGGGCCCGCGCACCAAGGCCGGATCGGCGTTGCTGGTGATGGCGATCGTCGGCGGCGCGGTGTTCCCGGCGGTGATGGGGCTGGTGTCCGACGCCGGCGGATCGATCGTGGGCGCGATGCTCGTCCCCGCCGCCTGCTTCCTGGTCGTGCTCGCGTTCGGCCTGTTTCACCTGCGGAGGCCCGCATGATCACCCTTCCCCCGATCGGCATGGGCTGTGCGGGCATCGGCAACCTGTATCGGCGCGTCGACGACCATGTCGCGACCGAGACGGTGGCCGCCGCGCTCGATGCCGGAATCCGCTATTTCGACGTCGCCCCGCATTACGGCTTCGGCCTCGCGGAAACTCGGCTCGGTGTCGCGCTCGCGGAGCATGACCCCGAAGGCCATGCGCTCATCTCGACCAAGGTCGGCCGCCTGCTCGAACCGACCGACAGCGACGCGACCGAACGCCACGGTTTCGTCGGTGCCCCCGCGCTCGAACCCGTGTTCGATTATACGCATGATGCGGTGCTGCGCAGCCATGCGGAGAGCCTCGGGCGGCTAAAACGCGACCGGATCGACATCCTGTTCGCGCATGACCTGGGGGTGGAAACCCACGGCGACGCCGCCGCGCGGCACATGGCCGATTTCCTCGATGGCGGGTATCGCGCGCTCCGGGTCCTGCGCGACGCAGGCGCGATCGGCGCGATCGGGATCGGCGTCAACGAGGTCGCCGTCTGCCACGAAGTGCTCGACTCCGCCGAGTTCGACATCATCCTGCTCGCGGGTCGCTACACGTTGCTCGAACAGGACGACGCCCTGTCCCTGATCGAGCGATGCGCGGCAAGCGGAACACGACTGGTCGTCGGCGGCCCGTACAACAGCGGCATTCTGGTCGAGGGCAGCCGCAGCGCGCGCCATTTCAACTACGCGCCCCCACCGCCCCACGTCGTAACGCGCGTGGCCGCGCTGGAAGACGCGTGCGCCGAATTCGACGTGCCCCTCCCCGCCGCAGCGCTCCAGTTCCCACGCCGCAACCCGGTCGTCGCCAGCACGATCCCGGGTCTGGTCGGCCGCGACCAGGTCGAGGCAACGGTGCGCTTCGCCGAATGGCCGATCCCCGACGCTTTGTGGGACCGCCTGACTGCCACCCTCACTCCCGTATCGGACGTCTTCGCTTCATGACCGCCATATTGCTTCATCCCAACGACAATATCCTCGTCGTCACCGCCGCGATCGCGCCCGGTGACGCCGTCCCGATCGACGGCGTCGCGGTTATCGTCCCGATGGCGGTGCAGGTCGGCCACAAGATCGCGCGCCGGGCCTTGAGCCTTGGCGAGACCGTCATCAAATACGGCGCCCCGATCGGATCGATGACCGCCCCCGCCGCCGCCGGCGACCACGTCCATCTGCACAATATGAAGAGCGACTATATCGCGTCGCACATGCGCGACACGCTCGAACGGAGTAGCGAGTCATGATTTCAGCCTGGTCCCGCACCGACGGCCGCAAGGGCATCCGCAACGTCGTCGCCGTCGCCTATCTGGTCGAATGCGCGCATCACGTCGCGCGCCGCATCGTCGACAAGAGCGACGATCCCGACATCCAGCTGATCGGCTTCCCCGGCTGTTACCCCAACAGCTATGCCGACAAGGTGATGAAGGCGATCGCGACGCATCCCAATGTCGGTGGGCTCGTCATCATCTCGCTTGGCTGCGAGAGCTTCAACCGCGAGGGCCTCGCCGCCGCGGTCGCCGCCAGCGGTCGCCCAGTCGAGACGCTGGTGATCCAGCAGAACGGCGGCACCGCGTCGACCATCGCCGCGGGGCTCGCCGCCGTCGCGCGCGTCAAGGCGATTGCGGATGCCGGCCCACGCATCCCGATGGCCCCCAGCGAACTCGTCATCGGTACGATCTGCGGCGGGTCGGACGGGACCAGCGGGATCACCGCCAACCCCGCGGTCGGGCGCGCGTTCGATCGCTTCGTCGCGGAGGGTGCAACCTGCATCTTCGAGGAAACCGGTGAACTGGTCGGGTGCGAGGCGATCATGTCCGATCGTGCGATCACCCCCGAGCTAGGCGCGGAACTGATCGCGAGCGTCGAGAAGGCCGAACGCTATTACACGATCCTCGGCTTCGGCAGCTTCGCCCCCGGTAATGCCGAAGGCGGCCTGACGACGCAGGAGGAAAAGTCGATGGGCGCCTATTCCAAATCGGGCAGCTCGCCGATCTCGGGAATCGTCAAGCCCGGCGACGTGCCCCCTTCGCCCGGGCTCTACATGCTCGACGTCGTGCCCGACGGCGAGCCGCGCTTCGGCTTCCCCAACATCTCGGACAATGCCGAGATCGTCGAACTGATCGCGTGCGGCGCGCACATCAACCTGTTCACCACCGGGCGGGGATCGGTCGTCGGCTCGGCGATCTCGCCGATCATCAAGATCTGCGCCAACCCCGAGACCGCGCGGCGGCTGGCGGACGACATGGACATCAACGCCGGTCGCATCCTCGAAGGTGCCGCGACGATCGAGGAGGTCGGCACCGAAATCTACGAACGGACGCTCGCCGTCGCCGCGGGCGAACGCAGCGTGTCCGAAGAGCTTGGCCACCAGGAGTTTATCTTGACCTACAAGAGTTTCGAACCCGTCGGTCCCGCCTGCCTGCCGCGGAGGCAGGCGGCATGAGCGGACGACTGAACGGCAAGACCGTCTTCATCACCGCCGCCGGACAAGGCATCGGCCGCGCGAGTGCCGAACTGTTTCTTTCGGAAGGCGCGACCGTCATCGCGACTGACATCGACGCGGCGAAGCTGGAGGGGCTCGCGTGCGAGACCTTTGCGCTCGACGTGCGCGATGCCGCCGCGGTTGCCGCCCTGCCCGGGCGGACCGGCCCGGTCGACGTGCTGATGAACAGTGCGGGCGTCGTCCACAACGGCACGATCCTCGAGTGCGATGAGGACAGCTGGGCGTTCGCCAACGACCTTAACGTCACCGCCATGTACCGCACGATCCGCACCTATTTACCGCTGATGCTGGATCGCGGCGCAGGCAGCATCGTCAACGTCGCCTCGATCGCGAGCTCGGTGAAGGGCATCCCCAACCGCTTTGCCTACGGCACGACCAAGGCGGCGGTGATCGGTCTGACCAAAGCGGTCGCGGCGGATTTCGTCGCGCGCGGGGTGCGCTGCAACGCGATCTGCCCCGGCACGGTCGATTCCCCCTCGCTCCAGCAGCGGCTGCGCGATACCGGGGATTATGACCAGGCCCGCAAGGATTTCACCGCGCGACAGCCAATGGGACGGCTCGGCCGCCCCGAGGAAGTCGCCGCGCTGGCGCTGTACCTCGCCAGCGACGAATCTGCCTTCACCACGGGTCAGGCGCACATCATCGACGGCGGCTGGATCAACTGAGGCTTCGGTACGACGCCCCCTTCCGTCCTTCCTTTCCTACACCCCGCATTCCCCTTACCTTCGTCCTCCCCACGAAGGCGGGGATGACGGAGCCTAGAGACCACCTCCCAGGAGTTTCCCCATGAAGTTAGTTCGCTACGGCACCCCAGGCGAAGAACGCCCCGGCCTGATCGACGCCAACGGCACGCTCCGCGACCTGTCGGGTGAAATCCCCGACGTGATCGGCGCCACGCTCTCGCCCACGATCCTCGCCGATCTGGCGAAGCTCGACCCCGAGACGCTCCCGCCGGTCGAGGGGAATCCGCGTTTCGGCGCATGCGTGGGCCAGGTCGGCAAGTTCCTGTGCATCGGCCTCAACTATTCCGATCACGCCGCCGAAAGCGGCATGACCGTCCCGCCCGAGCCGGTGCTGTTCACCAAGGCGACCAGCGCGATCGTCGGCCCCAACGACACCGTCCGCATCCCGCGCGGATCGACCAAGACCGACTGGGAAGTCGAGCTCGGCATCGTCATCGGCACCGCCGCCAAATACGTCTCGGAGGCGGACGCCCCCGCGCACATCGCAGGCTATTGCCTGATCAACGACGTGTCGGAGCGCGAATACCAGCTCGAACGCCACGGCACCTGGGACAAGGGCAAGGGCTGCGACACGTTCGGCCCGATCGGCCCGTGGCTGGTCACCCCCGATGAAGTCGGCGATCCGGACGCGCTGCACATGTGGCTCGAGGTCAACGGCCATCGCTATCAGGACGGCACCACCGCGACGATGGTCTACAAGCCCGCGTTCCTCGTCAGCTACCTCAGCCAGTTCATGACGCTCCACCCCGGCGACGTCATCACGACGGGCACTCCGCCCGGCGTCGGCATGGGCCAGAAGCCGCCGGTCTATCTCAAGGCGGGCGACGTGATGACGCTCGGGATCGAGAAGCTCGGCGAACAGCGCCAGGAAGTCACGGCAGACTGATGCAACAGGTCCTGCTGCTCGACCTCAAGGATGATCCCGCCGGGATCGCCGAGTACGAACGGTGGCACGCGGCGGGCAATGTGCCCGCCGCGGTGACCGCGAGCATCCGCGCTGCCGGAATCCGCGACATGCGGATTTTCCGCGCGGGGAATCGGCTGGTGATGCTGATGGAAACGGGGCCGGACTACGACCCCGCCGCCAAGGCCGCGAGCGACGGCGCGAATCCGGACGTAATCGCGTGGGAAACGCTGATGAATCGCTTTCAACAGGCGTTGCCCTGCGCGAAACCTGGCACGAAATGGACGGAAACGACGCAGATTTACGCGCTTTCCGACCAGGGCTGACGCGCTCCGGCGCTATTCGTACCGCCCCGTCGTCACGCGCAACAGCACCGGCCGATCGACGAACGTCAGCCCGTAATCGGTCTGGTCCCCGTTCCACACCCGGTCGACCACGAACCCACTTGGGCTGAGCCGCCCCTCCTCGACGCGCAATATCAGCGCGTTCTTGGGGGCGCCTGCCCCCGGCGTGAAGTCGACCCGGACATGGTCGCCCGCCACAAGATACTGATCCGGCGCGATTTGCGCGACGACCGCGCCACCGATCGGTTGCGAAGCCCAGGCGGGCGGTTCGGATTTGATCCACGTGTCGGTGCGGTGCCCGAACTGCCACTCGCCATAGCTCGCCGTGATCTTCCATCCGCCGAGCGTGGTCGATTGCGGCGTGCCGTCGTCGGGCTTGGCGCTGCCCCACGTCGGATGTTCGAACGCGATCTTCGCCCATGCCCGCTGCATCCCTGCAAACACCTGATATGGCGTGGCAAATGCATCAAGCGTGGCGTCGTCGAGCGTCTTCGCGCCCAGCGGATAATTGGTATAGCCAGTGTCATCCATCCCGAACGGCGCAAAGCCGATCGCCCCGCGCCCGAACGCCGCCCAGGCATAGCGCGCATATTCCGCCGCATTGCCAATCTCGGGCACTGCCAATGGGTTATCGGCCCGGCGATAGGCGTCGAGATAGGCGAACACCTTCGCACTCTTCCGCTCGTAAATATCAGGCGCTTCGAAATCGATCGCGGGTGCCGCCGCCTTCCAGATCTCGATCACGTCCTGCTGCGGCCCACCACTCGCTACCGCCGTCGGCGCGGGCACTTTGAACGGATCCGACAGTGCCGCATTAACGTACAACGGCAATGGCTTGATCGCCTTTCCTGCCACAGCCAGCGCGTTGCAATAGGCCGCGGTATACCAGGTATTGAACGCCCGATCCGCCTGCGCGCCATAGGCCTGCGCCCACGTCCCCTTGCGCCCGAGCTTTGCGGGCACCGGTCCCTCGAACAATTTCTGCGCCGCCGGGCCAAAATCGCGCGGCACCGCATAGCTGCCGGTCTCATTCTCCACCTGCACCAGGATCGTGGTGTTCTGCCGGTCATGGTCGCGCAGATAAGTGATAAGCCCCAGGAACGCCCGCTTGTCCGCTTCCAAAGTCGTCTTCGCATGCGGCGACAGCACGTAATGGTCTGTTCCGTCCGGCTTTTTCATGCGCGGAAAGCGCCGGTTATCCTGCTTGACCCAATCGGGCACATAGCCGGGGCCGGTGTTCTTGTACGCGCCGAACCAGAGGAGCACGAGCCGCTTGTCGTGCGCACGCGCCTGCTCCAGCAACGTCTGGACGAAGCCATAATCGAACCGCCCTTCAACGGGTTCGATCTGCTGCCACGCGACCGGCACCTCGACCGTATTGGCGTGGATCCGGTCGAGCATCGGCCATACCTTGGGAAGCGCCGACGCGTAATTGCTTGAATTGTTGACCTGCGCACCGAGCATCAGGAACGGTACCCCGTCGACGATCAGCGCATGACGTCCGTTCCGCGACACGATGTGCGGCACGTCGCTCGACTGCGCCGAGACGGGTATTGCGGCAAGCACCATGCCTGCAAGCGCGATGCACGCTACCGCCTTAAACGGTTCGATCGTCATGGTTCTTTCCTCTCCCCGTGGCGCGGTCTTTCCGCACGTTTCCGGACGCTACCGCTTTCTCCAGACAAAAGTCCCGCACACAATGCGGTGGTACGATCGGGAGGGATCGCATTGACGCTTGCGCCAGTGAAGTGATTGCCCATAGGTGAACGAAGGGACCAGACGCGCGGATAGGCGTCAACTGCTCGAGCGCAGTATCCGCTAGGGGAGCAGAATGGCAAAAGCCGCAGCAGTGCTGGACTATCGGGCCCGCGCGCAACGCCGCCTGCCGCCGTTCCTGTTCGAATATCTCGACGGCGGATCGTATGCCGAAGTCACGTTGCGCCGGAATGTCGCGGTGCTCGAACAGCTTGCGTTGCGCCAACGCGTGCTGACCGACGTGTCGTCGATCGACCTGACGACCCGCGTGTTCGGGATGGATCAGGCCCTCCCCGTAATGCTCGCACCGATCGGCCTGGCCGGCATGAACGCCCGGCGCGGCGAAGTGCAGGCCGTTCGTGCCGCCAATGCGGCGGGCGTTCCGTTCTGCCTGTCGACCGTCAGCGTCTGTCCGCTCGCCGAAGTCTCCGCCGCGACCAAGGCGCCGTTCTGGTTCCAGCTGTACATGATCCGCGACCGCGGGCTGGTCCGGGCGCTGCTCGACGAGGCGCAGGACCTCGGCTGTTCGGCGCTGGTGTTCACGGTCGACATGCCCGTGCCGGGCGCGCGCTACCGGGATTACCGATCCGGTTTGGCGGGGGCGCCCGGCTTGCGCGGCGCCGCACGACGCTTCGGCCAAGCGCTAGCGCACCCCGACTGGGCGGTTGACGTCGGCCTGCGCGGTCGTCCGCATCATCTCGGCAACGTCGCCCCCGCGCTGGGCGACAAGACCGGGCTCGAAGATTTCCTCGGCTGGATGCGGACCAACTTCGATTCCAGCGTCACCTGGCGCGAACTCGACTTCATCCGGTCGCACTGGAAGGGGCCGCTGATCATCAAGGGCATCCTAGACCCGGCCGATGCGCGCGCTGCGGCGCAGACCGGTGCGGACGGGATCGTCGTGTCGAACCACGGCGGCCGCCAGCTTGACGGCGTCCCCGCCACCGCGGATGCACTGCCGCCGATCGTCGACGCGGTCGGCGACGCGCTCACCGTGCTGGCCGATGGGGGCGTGCGCTCGGGCCTGGACGTCGTGAAGCTGCTGGCCTTGGGCGCAAAGGGTGTCCTGCTGGGACGCGCCTGGGCTTATGCGCTCGCCGCGGATGGCGAAGCGGGCGTTGCGCACATGCTCCAGTTGATCGAAGCCGAAATGCGCGTGGCAATGGCACTGTGCGGTCGAACGCGCATTGCAGACATCGACCGATCGATGCTTGTATCTGACGAGATCTGAAACGGGGGTTTCCAATGAGCGACGCCGCGACATCCAAACGCCCTCTCGCGCGCTGGACGGGCGCGGCGGCGATGGCGCTTCTCCCCCTCGCAGCGGCGCAGGCCGAGCCGATCGCGACGGTCGATCGCAACGGCAGCCTCGTCGCGATCGAAGCCTATGCTCCCAACATCGTGCGCGTCACCATCGCGCTCGACCGCGCGCAGGCCGATGCGGCACCCGGCCCCGGACCCAACGCCAAGGCCAACGCTACCGGTTGGACGCACCGGACCGACGCCTCGGGCGACGTGTTCGCGTCCTCGGCGCTGTCGCTGACGGTTGCCGCGCAGCCTTGGCCTAAGCCGCCATCACAGATGGAACGCTATTTCGCGCCATCGCTTCCTCCCGTCACGATCACCATCGCCGGCACCGATGGTCACGTCATCACCCAGATGAACGGGTGGGAGATGGCGCCGCATACCGTATCGGGCGAAAAGACCTTCAAGGTCGGTGCGAGCTTCGCCGCGCCGCTCGACGAGCATTACTACGGGCTCGGCCAGAACCAGGAAGGCAAGCTCGACCTGCGCGGACGGACGATCGACTGCCGCCACAATTACGATGCGCCGGCTGGCGAGACGGTTTGCGTGCCCTTCCTCGTCACCAACAAAGGGTATGGGATCGTCTGGGACAACCCCTCTACCACCACCGTCTCGCCGGGACTGAACAACAGCACGCACTGGCAATCCGAAGTCGGTGAGCGCGTGTCGTTCTTCGTCATCACGGGCGACACGACCGATGCACTGTACGCTGGCTATGCGACGTTGACGGGGGCGACGCCGCTCCCCCCGAAATCGGCATTTGGCCTCATCCAGAGCAAGGCGCGCTACGAGAGTCAGGCGGAGCTGCTGGGCGTTGCGGAGGGCTATCGCAGCCGCGGCTATCCGCTTGATACGATGGTGCTCGACTGGTTCTATTGGACCCGGATGGGCCAGCTCGACATCGATCGAAGCGCTTTCCCGGATCCTGCGGGCATGAACGCCAAGCTGAAGGGCCTGGGGATGCGCAGTATCATCAGCGTGTGGCCGCGGTTCGAGAAAGAGTCGCGCTACTACAACATGCTCTCCGCAAAAGGCTGGTTGCTGCACGACGCGGACGGCAGCGTCGTCGACGGCTTGCCGATCCGTTCAGACCGGGCGGGCGCACTGCTCGACAGCACCAACCCCGACGCCCGCAGCTGGTTCTGGGACCGGATCCGCGACAACATCGCGTCGCAGGGCTTCGATTTCTTCTGGCTCGACGAAACCGAGCCGGATCTGGTGCCCGACGGCCATCAGTTCGCGATCGGGTCGGGGGATCGCTACCACAACCTCTTCCCGCTGGTGCACACCGCCAGCGTCGCGGAAGGGTCCGCAAAGGACCGCCCTGATCTCCGCAACCTGATCCTGTGCCGCGCCGCCTATCTCGGGACGCAGCGCAACGGTTGCCTGTTCTGGTCGTCCGACGTCCAGGCGACGTGGGAGACGCTCAAGCGCCAGGTGCCGACCGGCATCAACTTCACCGCCTCCGGCATGGCCTATTGGAGCAGTGACACGGGGGGCTGGCAATATCCCTCCGGCCCCAAGGCGCAGCACCCCGTCCTGCTCGATCCCGCCGGCGCAACCGCGATGGGGGCGAGCTATCCGGATTACCCCGAGCTGTTCGTCCGCTGGTTCCAGTACAACACCTTCACCCCGACGCTGCGCATTCACGGCCAGCGCCCGGCAACCGCGATCTGGGAATATGGCAAGGCGGCCGAGCCCGTGCTCGCGCAATATCTGCGGCTGCGCTACGCGTTGATGCCGTATCTCTACGCCATGGCGCACCAGACCAACCAGACCGGCGCGCCGTTCATGCGCGCCTTGTTCATGGACTTTCCGAACGATCCCAAGGTCGCCGACATGGGCGACGAATATATGTTCGGACCCGCCTTCCTCGTCGCGCCTGTCACCGACCAGGGCGCGACCAGCCGCCCGGTGTACCTGCCGGCCGGCGCCGACTGGTACGATTACTGGACCAATGAACGCCATACGGGCGGACAAACCATTACCGCCGCGGCGCCGATCGACCATATCCCGCTGTTCGTCCGCGCCGGATCGATCATCCCGATCGGCGTGCAGGTCCCGAGCACCGCGACCCGCCAGACGCTCGACAGCATCCGGGTCTATCCCGGGCGCTCGACCAGCTTCACGCTGTACGACGACGATGGCGTCTCGAACCGCAAGACCGGCAGCAGCGCCGTGCTCCGCTGGGACGACACCGCCAAGCGGCTGACCGCATCGGGCAAGCTTCCGACCGGGCAGGACGTCGCCGGGTTGGTCAAGGTAATGGCGCGTTGACAGCACCCGGTGGAGGCGCGGCTGGTGCGCTTTCGCCACGCTACGCTAAAGTCGCGCCCTGCCACGGGCAAACCGGGAACGATCATGGACGACGCAGCAGACGAGGCACGCCGGTACAAGGCGCCCGCCCTGGAAAAGGGGCTCGATATCCTCGAGTTGCTTGCCGACGCGCGCGATCCGATGCCGTTCTCCGCGATCGCCGACCGGCTCGATCGGTCGCGCGGGGAATTGCACCGGATGGTGCAGGTGCTCCAGTTTCGCGGCTATATCGAACAGGATCCGGGGTCCGAGGGGTTCCGGCTGACCGATCGGCTGTTCTCGCTGGGGATGCGGCAGCCGCGGACTCGTAATCTGGTCGAACTGGCGCTGCCGGTGATGCGGCAACTGGTTCAGGACAGTGGTGAATCGTGCCATCTCGCGCTGCACAGCCGCGGCGAGATGGTGGTCGTGGCGCGCGTCGAATCGGGCGACCACCTCGGCTTCTCGGTTCGGGTCGGCTACCGCCGCGCCCTCCCCTCCACCGCCTCGGGGGCAGTGCTGTACGCCTTCCAGAGCGAGGCCGTGCGGGACCGCTGGGAGACGCTGTTCGAACCGTCGCTAACGCCGGACGCGCTCGCAGCCTTCCGTGCTCTGGCAAAGGACGTCCGCGAGGCTGGACTGGAGCAACGCCCCAGCCCGCTGATTGCCGGCGTGACCGACATTTCGGTCCCGATCCTGCGCGGCAACGCCGCCGCCGCCGCGCTCACCGTCCCGTATCTGGAACGCCGCCAGCCGGTGCATCCCGCCAAGGACGTCGCGGACATGGCGCTCGCCGCGGCACGCCAGATCGCCGATCACCTCGTCCAGAACGACGAGCGACTGTAAGGCAATCCCGCTGCGATTACGCCATTGCGAGCGACCGGGTCGCGGTGGTCGCTGCAAGATTGGCGACTGCGATCGACCCGAGCGGACCCGCCTTGTCCCCCAGCGCCGGCGCGATGATGTACGGGCCGTCCTCGGGCAAGGTCATGTACCCATTCAGGCTGGCGACCAACGCCGCCTCGATCCGTTCGAGCAGATGCGGCTGCCCGGTCACCACGCCACCCCCGATCGCGATCCGGTGCGGTCCGGTCGTGCAGACGATCGTATGACACATGACCGCAATCGTGTGGATGACCGGAACCCAGACCGGATCGTCCTCGGCCAGATCGCCCGTCGCGCGGCCGCCCAATCGCAACGCCAGCGCGGATCCGGAAGCGAGTCCTTCGACGCAATCATCGTGGAAATGGCAAAAGCTCGGGACGGTATCGCCCGCGAGCCGCGGCACGCGGATATGCCCCAATTCGCTATGCCCGATCCCACGGGTCGGCAATCCATGGACGACCAGACCGACCCCGACACCGGTGCCGACCGTGACATACGCAAAGTCCGCCAACCCCTGCGCACACCCCCACGCCATTTCGGCCAGCGCCGCCCCATTGACGTCGGTATCGAACCCGACCGGCACGTCGAACCGTTCGGACAAGATCGCGCGGACGTCGGTCCCGCGCCAGCCCGGCTTGGTGGTCGCGCCAATCTGTCCGAAACGGGGGGACGCGGCGTTGAGTTCGATCGGCCCGAACGAAGCAATTCCCAACGCCCCGAAGCCGGAGGTGGCCGACCAGCGCTCTAGCGTCGCGACGATCGCAGGGAGGGTTTCGTCCGGATGCCGGGTCGGAACGGTAGACTGGTCGACGATCTCGCCGGTTGCCTGTGCCAAGGTGCAGACACACTTGGTCCCGCCAAGTTCAATGCCAGCCCTGAGCGTCGACATTCCCGCCGGAACCGTCACGCTTCCATCGCTCGCGCGGAAACCTGGATCGTAAACGCTACCTGCATATGAATTCCGCAACCTGTTCACACTTGAGTGGCCTGAATACCAAAACGATACCTCTGTTTAATTAACCAACTTACCTAATTCAATCCTCCAGAAGGGCGAAGCGGTTACCAAACGCAGCAGTTGGCACCGTCCTCGATGGAGTACTTAAATCGGTATGCGTCCAAAGGACGGCGGACGGTCTTCCTTCGCGGCCCCGAAGCGCGATGGCGTGGCACCCATTTCGAACGTCAGTGTGCCGCCCTTGACCAGATCCGCATGCGCGATCCAGTTGCGACTCCATGGCCGTCCGTTCCACTGGACCGACTGCACGTACGGCCGGTCCGCCGCATTGCCGCGCGCGACGACCCGCAATGTACGGCCCGGCGCCACGTCGACCTCTACCCGATCGAACAGCGGCGATCCCAACACATACACGGCGCTGACCGGATCGACCGGATAGAAGCCGAGTGCGCTCAGCACGAACCACGCGCTGGTCTGCCCGCAATCGTCGTTGCCGATCACGCCGTCCGGATCATCCTTGTACATTTCGGTCAGCAGCCGCCGGACCATCGCCTGGGTTTTCCAAGGTGCACCGGCGTAGGCGTACAGATAGGCGGCGTGCTGGTCGGGCTCGTTGCCATGCGCATATTGCCCCAGCAGCCCACTGATGTCCGGCGGCGCGTTCCTGGGCAGGGTCGAGGGCGCGGTGAACAGCGCATCCAGCTTGCGCTCGAACGCCGCGTCGCCGCCGAAATGCGCGATCAGGCCGTAGACATCGTGCTGGTTGAGAACGGTCGCCTGCCATCCGTTGGTCTCGGTATAGTCGCGGTACTTGTCGGGGGCATGGCCGAGCTGGATCGGATCATAGTCCTGCCACCAGCTGCCGTCGGCAAAGCGCGGCCGGGCAAAGCCGATCGTGGGATCGAGCACGTTGCGGTAATTGCCGCTCCGCCGCCGCAGCACCGCCGCATCGTCCGTCGCCCCCGCCGCATCCGCCAGCGCGGCCATCGCCCAGTCGTCATACGCATATTCCTGCGTGCGGCTGACCGATTCCCAGATCTTGTCCGCAGGGACATAGCCCAGATCGTAATAATAGCCCCGCCCCAGCGATGCGTCGGTATCGGCAAAAGCGCGGTCGAAGGCGCGCCGCCGGATGTTGGGCCAGGCGGCGGCGTAGTCCGCCTTGATCCCCTTTGCGTGCGCCTCCGCCAGGATCACGACCGAATGCCAGCCGATCATCGTGCCGGTCTCGACGCCCTGCAATTGCCAGACGGGTGGCCCATAAGGGCTTTGCTGCGTCTGGCGGATCAGGTCGCGCGCGAACATCGTGGCGCGTTCGGGCTGGATCAGCGTCAGCAGCGGATGGAAGGCGCGATAGGTATCCCAGGTCGAATAGGTGCTGAACGCGGGCGAGTCCGCCGGGGCCTGATGCACCGCGCGATCCATGCCGACATACCGGCCGTCATGATCGGTGAAGAGCGTCGGCGAGAGGAAGCAATGGTAGAGCGCGCTGGCGAGGATGGTGCGCTGCGCCGGTGTCCCGCCCTCGGCGCGGACGCAGCCGAGCTGCTTCGCCCAACGCGCGCGTGCGGCGCGCCGTGCCGTGTCGAACGGCCAGCCCGGCGCTTCGGCCGCGAGCGCCCCCTTGGCCCCGGCCACGTCGACTGCGGAAATCCCGGTCTTGATCAGGATCGGCGCGCCGCCCGCCTCGTCGAAGAACAGCGCGACCTTCAACTGGTTGCCCGCGACGCTCCGCGCACCAAGGGGCGCCGCCGCATCCCCGTCCCCAAAGAACGCGACTCGGTCCGGCTTGCGAGAAAGTTTGAGCGCGAAATGGATCCGTCGACCCTTCGCCCAACGGTGGACACTCCGGCTTCCGGTCAGTGTCCCGTCTTCTTCCAGCGCGAGCGACGCTTGGTCGATCACCACGCCCTTGTCCCACGAATCGATCGTCCGATGCGCGAAGTCGATCAGGATATGGCCCGGGCCCGCCGGAAAGCGGTAGCGATGCAGTCCGGTCCGCTCGGTCGCGGTCAGTTCCACGGCCACGCCGTTGGCAAGCTGGACCCGATAATAGCCAGGCTCGGCAACCTCATCGACATACCGCTGACGATAGCCCGTCTCGGGCTGCTCGAGCGATCCGGGCTGAAGCTTCAACGGCCCCCGCGCGGGAACGACGAGCACGTCGAGCATGTCGCCGATCCCGGTGCCCGACAAATGGGTGTGGCTGAACCCCATGATCGAGGAGTCGCCCTTGTGGTATCCCGAGCAGGAATCCCAGCGGCTGTTGTCGGTGTCCGGCCCGATCTGCACCATGCCGAAGGGCAACACGGCGCCGGGATAGGTATGGCCATGCCCACCGGTCCCGATGAACAGGTCGGGCTTGCCTGCCGCGGGGCGGGCGTACGCCCCGCCCGGGATGGCCGCTGCAAGCGCGCTCAGCCCAGCCCCGCCAAGCAACTGGCGACGATTGGCGGTCACCATATCCAGATTCCTCGAAACAGTTTCATGTTTTGCAACCGCATCCGATGCGCCCGTCCTAAAGCCGCTCGGCCAGCAGCGCGGGCTTGCGCCGCAGCGTGTCGAGGATCAGCTCACCGAACAGTCCGTTGGCCCAGGCGAACCACGGTCGCGTGAACTTGGCGGGGTCGTCCTTGTGGAAGCTCTCATGCATGAAGCCGGTGCCCGCATGCGTGGTTTTCAGCCAGCGCAGGCATTGCCGGACCACCGCATCGTCGTCGCTGTTGCGCGCATGGACCATGATCGACATCGGCCAGATCATGTCGAACCCGATGTGCGGCCCGCCAATGCCCTTCGCGGCGCTGCCTTCGAAGAAGAACGGGTTGCGCGGGCTCCACGCCTGCGCCGCTGTCCGGCGGAACAACGGGTCCGCACGGTCCGCGGCGCCAAGCAACGCAAGGCCGCACAGGCTCGGGACGTTGGCGTCATCCATGAACAGCGTGCTGCCGAAACCATCCGCCTCATATGCCCAGATCGTTCCGCCCTGCCCGTCCGACATCCGGCCATGCGCGACAAGGGCCGCCTCGACTTCCGCGGCAAGCGCGAGACAGTCCCGCGCCGCGGTGGCGTCGCCACGCGCTTCCTGGTGGACCTGCGCCAGCATCCGCAGCGCGGAGACGGCGAACAGGTTGGAGGGGATCAAGAACGGCAGCACCGTCGCGTCGTCCGACGGACGGAACATCGAATGGATCAGCCCGACCTTGCGCGTCGGCGCGCCATATCCGCCGAGCATCAGCGTCTCGGTCGGCGACGGGTCGACACGCTGGAAGTGGTAAGGCCCCGGCCCGTCCTTGCGCTGCTGTTCGCGGAAGGTGGCGACCGCGCGCGCCATCGCCTGCGCCCACAGCGCGTCGAACGGGGCGTTGTCGCGCGTGGCGGTCCAGTAAGAATGCGCCAGCCGCATCGGATAGCAAAGCGAGTCGATCTCCCATTTCCGCTCCGCCACGCCGGGCTTCATCTCGGTCTTGTCGGACACCGCGCCGAGTGACGACTTCGCGCCCGGATCCTCCATGAAGGCATTGGCGTAGGAATCGATCAGGATGCAGCGTGCCTGTCGCTGGATCAACCCGTGGAACACACGGCGCAGATCGGCATCGCGCGGGGCGAGGTGTACGTAGGTCTGCATCTGCGCCGAACTGTCGCGCAGCCACAAAGCGTCGATGTCCCCGGTGATGACGAAAGCGTCGGGTTTGCCGTCGATCGTCGACAGCTTGACCGTCGTGTCGAGCGTGTTGGGGTAGCAATTCTCGAACATCCAGGCGAGTTCGGGGTCGGCGATCCGCGCCTTCACCGCGCGGATCTCCGCCTCGACCGCCTTGCTCGTAAAGCGGCGCGCGCTGACCGGCGGCCGCTTCGATCCATAGGCAGCCGTCGCCGCGCGAGCGGGGACCGCCGCTGCAACCGCGAGCGCGCCAGCGCCCGCGATGATGTCCCGACGATTCATGTCAGTCTCCCGTTCCGTTGTCAGGTCAGCGCGCTACGGGCGCGCTCATCGAGAAAGGCGCGTTCGCCTTGGCGGTGCCCCAGCGCGTGTTGGGGGTCGGCCCCATCACGAAACGCAGCGTCCCGCCTGCCTGCAAGGCAGCGCGCGACAGCCACGGCTTGTCGTGCGGCTTGCCGTTCAGCGTCACCGACTGGATGTAGACGTTCTTCGGCCCGTTGTTGGGGGCCTCGATCGTCAGCACCTTGCCCCCCGGCATGGTTAGCCGGACCGATCGGAACAGCGGGCTTCCGATCGCATATTGGCCGACCGTCGGGGTCACCGGATAAAAGCCCATTGCGGAAAAGACGTACCAGGCCGACGTCTGGCCATTGTCCTCGTCGCCCGGATAGCCGTCCGGTGTCGCCGAATAGAGCTTTGCCATCACATCGCGGACATGGCCTTGCGTCTTCCACGGCTGCCCGGCCCAGTCGTACAGATAGGTCATGTGCTGGATCGGCTGATTGCCGTGCGCATATTGCCCCATGTCGACGATCTGCATTTCGCGCGTCTCGTGGATCACCGATCCGTAATAGCTGTCGTCGAACACCGGCGGCAGCGTGAAGATCGAATCGAGCTTGTCGGTGAACTTGCGGTCGCCGCCCTGCAGGTCGATCAGCCCCTGCACATCCTGCATCGCCGAGAAGCTGTAGTGCAGCGCATTCCCCTCGGTGAAGGCATCCCCCCAGGCGTAGGGGTTGAACGGCTGCATCCAGCTGCCGTCCTTGTTGCGGCCGCGCATCCAGCCGGATTGCGCGTCGTAGAGCTTGCGGTAATTCTGCGCCCGCGCGGCGTATTTCTGGGCATCCTCGGTCTTGCCGAGCGCAGCGGCGAGCCGCGACAGCGAGAAGTCGGCGGTCGCATATTCGAGCGTGCGCGCGGCGCTCTCGTTGATGCCGACGTCATAGGGCACATAGCCGAGCTTGTTATACCATTCGACGCCCTCGCGCCCGACCGCGCTGACGACATTGCCCTTCTTGTCCTTCGGTCGCCTTTCCGAGGTGGTCGCGTTCTTGACCATCGCCTCGTACAGCGTCTCGACGTCGAACCCGCGCACGCCCTCCAGATAGGCGTCCGCGATGATGTTCGCCGAGTTTGACCCGATCATCACGTCGCGCTGGCCCGGGCTCATCCATTCGGGAAGCCAGCCGCCTTCCTTGTAAGCGTTCGCCAGCCCCTGCATGATCTGGCCGTCAAGTTCAGGCCGGACGAGCGCGAAATACGGGAAGACCGCGCGCCACGTGTCCCAGAAGCCGTTGTCGGTATACATCGGCCCGTCGTGGACCTTGCCGTCATACGGGCTGTAATGGACCATCGTACCGCGCGCATCGATCTCGTGGAACTGCCGCGGGAACAGCAGCATCCGGTACATCGCCGAATAGAAGGTGCGCTTGTTGTCGAGACTGGGGTCGCTCACCCGGATGATTCCGAGTTCCTTCTCCCACGCGGCCTTCGCCTTGGCTTCGGTCGCGGCGAAGCTGTCGCGGCCGACTTCGCTGTCGAGATTGCGCTGCGCCTGTTCCGCGCTGATGAAGGACGAAGCGACCTTGACGCCGACCTGCTCGCCGTCACGCGTCTTGAAGCTGACGACCGCGCCGACATGGCCGCCTTCGCGCGTGGTGTCCGCGCCGATCTGCCAATTATCGTCCCAGGTCCGGCTGACGCTGAAGTCGTGGTCGAACTGCGCGACGAAGTAATTGTGGAAATTGTCGGGCACGCCGCCGTGGTTGTTGCGGACATAGCCGGTGATCCGCCGGTTGGCCGCGTCGATCTTGACCATCGACCCGCCCGCCAGCCCGTCGAGCAGAATGTGCGCGTCGTCGCTCTTGGGGAAGGTGAAGCGGAATTGCGCGGCGCGGTTGGTCGGCGTCACCTCGGCGGTGACGTCATAATCCGCGAGATAGACCTTGTAATTGTACGGGTGGCTCGTCTCCGCCTTGTGGCTGTACCAGCTCGCGCGCTCGTCTTCCTTGATCTTGAGCGGGCCGGTTTCCGCGAACAGCGAGAAGGCAGCGTAATCGTTCATCCACGGGCTCGGCTGATGCGTCTGCTTCAATCCGTTGATCTTGAAATCATGGTACATATAGCCCCAGCCGCTGCCGGGCTTGCCGGTCACCGGGGTCCAGAAGTTCATCCCCCACGGCACCGCGACCGCCGGATAGGTGTTACCGTAGGACAGTTCGTAGGTGGAATCGGTCCCCATCAGCGGGTTGACCAGATCGGCGAGCGATTCCGCCGCTTCTCCCCGCTGTTGCGCCATCGCGGGCGCGACGAGAAGCGGCGCAGGCAGGCCGAGGCTGGTGACGGCGAGCAACGCAAGGCTGCGCCCGGCGGATGCGGCAAATCGGATCTTCACGTCAGGTCTCCCGGAAAATGCGGATCGATCATTTCCGCCGCACAATCGGGCGCAGAGGAGCGCCGCTATTGGTCAGCACGACCGGCTTGATCGTCCCGTCCGCAGCAAAGGTCATGCGATCGATCGCGATCTGGCGATGCTCGCCCTTGTCGTCGCCAAGCGGACGGCGGTGATAGACGATGTACCATTCGTCGGTGCCCGGCACCTTGACCACCGAATGATGCCCTGCCCCGCGCGCGATCCGCGAATCTTCCGCGAGGATCGTGCCTTTGGGCGTAAACGGGCCGGTCGGGCTCTTTCCCGTTGCGTAGGCGACGCGATAGTCCGAGCCGGTCCAAGCGCCCTCGGACCACATCAGATAATAGATACCCTTGCGCTTGATGACGAACGACCCCTCGACATAGCCGGGGGGCGTAATGTCCTTGTAGGTCGTGCCGTCCGCGAAGGGCCGCACGCTGCGCAGGTCGTCGCTCAGGCGGACGACGTTGCACTGCTTCCAGCCGCCGTAATAGAGATACACCTGCCCGTCGTCGTCGCGATAGACGAACGGATCGATCGGCTGCGCCTTGTTATGAAACGCCCCGATTAGCGGCTTGCCGATCGCGTCCTTGAACGGCCCGCCCGGCCGGTCGGCTACGGCAACCCCGATCCCGCCGTGTTCGGCGTCGCTTTGAATGTCGTTCGCGCCGAAGAACAGATAATAGCGGCCCTCGTGCGCGATCGCCGAGGGTGCCCACACCGCATAGCCAGCCCACGCCACGTTGGCGACATCGAGCACATGGCTGTGCTTGGTCCAATGGACCAGATCGGGCGAGGAAAAGGCGTTGAAGAAGGTCTGCTGGAGGTAGGACGGCCGCACGGTATGCTGCCGGCGCAACTTTACCTGTTCGGGGGTAAAATGCGGCGATACGTCGGGCTTTCCCGCGTCGTCGGAGTAGGTCGGGTAGATCCAGTACCGGTCACCGAACACCCGGATCTCGGGGTCGGCATACCAGCCCGGAACGATCGGATTGCGCGCCGCGACCGGAACGGCAATCGCCACTGCGGCCAGCGCGGCCAGTCCCAACCTGTTCATGGGCACATCATCCTTGCTCCCGGATCGGAAAATGGCGCGGCACCGCCTGGGGGAGACGGTGCCGCGCGGCGTACTCGGGGAGGGGTACGCCGTCTCAGAAAGTCCACTGCACGCCGGTGTAGAAACGCCGCCCGGTATATTGGCTCGAATAATACCGTGCGCTCGTATCGTTCCCGAGATGCGCGCGCTGCTCGGACTTGGTCAAGTTGATCACGGACGCGGTCAGCGAGATATGATCGGTCAGGTTATACAGACCGTTCAGATCGACCTGTTCGTACGGATCGGAATAGATGTTCAGGCCGGAAACGATCCCGCCGACCTGCTCGCCCTTGCGGTTGTACGACGCGCGCAGCAACACGCCGTGCTTTTCGTAGAAGACCGAAGCGTTCCACTGCGTCTTGGCGCTGCCGACCAGCGGCGACGTGCCGATCTTGGTACCGTTGAGCGAGACGTCCGCGGTCGAGGTATGGTTGTAGGTGAAGTTCACCTGCGCCCCAAGCCCGAAGTCCAGCGTATGCTGGGCGTAGAGCTCGACGCCCTCCGATACCGCGCTGGCGCCGTTCGCCTGGGTCGAATATTGCCGCACCAGGACTTGCTGGCCCTGCACCGTCTGAGTCAGGTCGAGCACCAGCGGGACCACGAAGTTCTTCACATCCTTGCGGAAAAGAGCAGCGCCGATCACCGATCCACGATGGAAATACCATTCCGCACCTAGGTCATAGGCCCAAGCCGAGAAGGGTTTCAGGCCGAAGTTGCCGCCATTGCCAGACCAGCCCGCAACTTCGCCGAACTGATTGCGGTCATACGTATAGGCATCGGAGTTGAAGGTGAGCGAGCGCGCCGCCGCCAGATCGTTGAACGCCGGACGCGCGACGACCTTCGATACGGCACCGCGCAGCAGCACGTTGCTGGTCACGTCCCACGAGATGTTGAAGCTCGGCAGGACGTCGGTGTAGCTCTTCGACTCATTGTTCGGGCTGAATTCGCGGATCTCGCGCTGGCTCTGCGGCAATACCTGGCAATTCCCGTCCGCGCCGATCGGCGCAGGGCTGAACGGACCGCCGGGTCCGTCGCGGCAATAATCGATCTCGCGATAGATCGTGTCGGTGGACGTGCCCGACTGCTTGGTATTGGCGATGCGCACGCCGATGTTCCCGCGCACCGGCCCGGCCTTGAAGTTCGCCTCGACATAGCCCGCCCAGATCCGTTCCTTGATCTGGTACAGGTTCTGCGGCTGCGGCACGGTGACCGCATTGCCATAGGTCTTGTTCAGATACTCAAGGTAGTTATCGAGGTTGACGCCCGGAAAGGACGTCGCGGTGAACCCACCCGGGATATTGCTGATCGGCTGATCATAGAAGAATGACGGCTGCGCGACCGCACCCTGCGCCGTGTCCTGGAACCGCAACAGCGTAGCCGGATCGGCATACCAGTTGAGTTCGCCCGTCCGCCGCGTGATCTTGCCGTCGCGCCATTTCGCGCCGACCTGGATCGCCTCGAGCACGCCGCCGAATTTGCGCGTGACGTCGACCTGTCCGTATTTCTGCTCGATCGAACTGTTGGTGAAGCCCGATCCCGTCGAGCCGGTATCGATCTGCGCGATGCCGTTCATCAAATTCCGTTGCAGTTCCGGCGAGAACGCCATCGCCAAGCCGCCACCACTATAATCGTAGGAGCTCAGGAAATTGCCGTTCTGCGTCACCGTACCGGTCAGGCGCGGCTTGGCCGCGACCTGGAACTGCTGCGACGGTCCACCGGTCGACCGCGTCTTGCCCGCGATGAACGATACGGAGAGGCGGTCCTGCGACCAGTCGCCATGCAGGTCGAACGTGTTCGAGACGTCCTTTTCCTTGGAATAGATGCCGGCAAGCTGCGGCGTCTCCATCGTGCAGATCGGCGTCTGCGTCAGGCAACCCGTCCCTGCGTTCGGCACCTGGAACGTCGCGGATTGCAGGACCGTGTTGCTCTTGTCGAACTTCGCGGCTGTGAAAAAGTTATCGTACCCCCATTCGGGGATCTTGAGCGCGTTCGTCCGGGTTTCGCTGTTGAGCTGGAAGCGGAAATAGTTGGCGGTCAGCCGTAGATTGTCCGTCGGCTTCCATTCGAGCGTCGCCTGCGCGCCGATTCGCTCGCGTTCCGACACGAGGATCGATTCGTTGACCGACTGCGGCGCCCAATAACCGTTGTAATGCTGGCCGGACTGAGTCGTTTCGCCGCGATTCTGCGACCAATAGGACACCGCAGCATCATTCGCGATCGGCCGACCGTTGACGTCGGTCGCCTTGATCCCGTCGCGCCCGCCGTCGGTCCACCACTGCCAGCTCTCGGTCGAGCCGTTCATCTCGCGATTGGTGCGCTTCTGATACGTCCCGCCGAGCAGAAGCCCCAGCGTACCCGACGCATTGTGCCAAGAAAGCTGGCCCGACACTTGCGGTTCGACCTTCTCGGTCACATCGGCGATCGTCCCCTCTGCCGAGACGAACCCCGACCAGGGCTTGAGGTCGAGCGGGCGGCGGGTGTGCAGGATGATCGTGCCGCCGACCCCACCTTCATCGAGCCGCGCTTCGGGCGATTTATAGACGTCGATGCTGCCGATCATGTTCGACGGCAGCAGCAGATAGTTGAACGACCGCGACGGGTCGCCGGTATCCGCACCCGCGATGAAATTACCGTTGAGTTCGGTCAGCGTCAGGTCGGATTGCAGGCCACGGATGCTGACCCGGCTGCCCTCCCCACCGTCGCGCTCGATGACCACGCCCGGCACGCGCTGGAGCGAATCGGCGACGTTCTTGTCGGGGAACTTGCCGACATCCTCCGCAGTGATGACGTCGATGAAGGCGTTGGCGTCCCGCTTCCGGGCGAGACTGGTTTCGATCGAGCGACGATACCCGGTAACGACGATATCATCGGCGATGACCCTGACTTCCTGGCCTGAGGCGGCGCCATCCGCTGCCGGTGCGGGCGCCTGGTCTGCGGGGGCGGTCGGCTGCTGCGCGTTCGTTACCAGCGGCGGCGGTGCCGTCTGCGCCTGAGCTACTCCCCCGAAGACGATGATTGCGCTTGCCGACGTCAGCCACTGCCGCAGAAGCCGCGCCTGCACCGCAGACGATCCGTAAAACCGTGCCATCCCTGTTTCCCTCTCCCTGCCGGACCAGCGATCGAAGTGTCGCTTTATCGTTGGTCCGGGTCGTCCCTGACGCCCCCAGGATCCAAATATAAAAACATTTTGTCAATTAAAACATTTTCAGGAAATTCCGGAGGGATACCGGAATTTTGCACGGCAGTTACTTTAACAAGAAATGGTAACGGCAACATCGGCGTCGCCCGAAACCTGCAGGGCATCAGCATCAGAGGTGCGCCGGTAAAGACGGTTCGAGACGGGAGCTGGAAACGAAAAAACCCGCCAGCTCGGAGAGCTGACGGGCTTTTAATGGTGGGCGTGGCAAGGATTGAACTTGCGACCCCTGCGATGTCAACACAGTGCTCTACCACTGAGCTACACGCCCACGTCGCCGCGGCGCTGCCGGGCGAGGGGTGGCCTTTAACGAAGGCTTTCCCGTCGCGCAAGCACCCTTCGCGACGAATCAGAAATTTCCGCCGACCCGCTCCAGTTCGAACATCCGGTCCACTTCCAGCACCAGATCGCGGAGGTGGAACGGCTTCGACAGGACGCGCGCCTGCGGCATCGACTTGCCCGCCCGCAGGGTCACTGCGGCAAAGCCGGTGATGAACATCACGCGCAGGTCGGGCACCATTTCGCTCGCCTTCTGCGCGAGTTCGATCCCGTCCATCTCGGGCATCACGATATCGGTCAGCAGCAGGTCGAACCGTTCCTCCTGCAACAGTGGGATCGCGGCGGTGCCGCGGTCGACCGCCGCGACCGAATAGCCGGACCGCTCCAGCGCCCGCGTCAGATATTCGCGCATCACGCGATCGTCTTCCGCCAACAAGATCCTGATCATGCCATTGCGTCCTGGTACGTTCCGTCGGGCCAAAACGCCCGAATTTGGGGTATTGTATGCGCGAAGGCCTTAAGATTTTCCAGCCGGATCGCCGCACGGGCTGTGCTACTATAGGCCAATATGGCCGCTTTCGATCCCCATGCCCCTGCCCCGCCGCGACCGCCGTTCGACCGTTTCGGGGGCACGATTCCCGCCAGTCCGGTGATTGTATCGGTCCCGCACGCCGGACGCGACTATCCAGCCGCGCTGCTGGCCGCGTTGCGCGTTCCGTTCGTCGCGGTGACCGTGCTCGAGGACCGCTATGTCGATGCGGTCGCGCTGCTCGCCCACAAGGATGAGACGATGCTGATCCAGCGTCGCGCCCGGGCGTGGATCGATCTCAACCGCAACGAACAGGAACGCGATCCGGCAATCGACGAGGGTGCTCGCGCCAGCGGCACGCCAATCGCCTCCGTCAAGGTGCGCGGCGGGCTCGGCTTGATCCCGCGGCGAGTCGCCGGAGCGGGGGACTTGTGGCGGCGGCGGTTTGGCGCGGACGATATCGCAACGCGAATCACGCAGGACTACCGCCCTTATCATGCAGCGCTGACCGGTGCGCTGCAGGCGGCGCGCGCCCGCTTCGGCATAGCGGTGCTGCTCGACGTCCATTCGATGCCCAGCCTCGGCCCTGGCGGCCCGCGGATCGTGCTGGGGGATCGTCACGGCCGCAGCGCCGGCGCACGCTTCGTCGACGCGATCGAACGCACCGTTCGGGCCGCCGAAATTCCGTGCGCCCGCAACACGCCCTATGCCGGCGCGCACATCCTCGACACGCAGGCGCAGGGCGGCGTCGTGCATGCAATCCAGATCGAATTCGACCGGACCCTGTATCTCGATCCGGCCGGCGACTTGCCGGGTGATGGCCTGCACAAAACCGCGCACTTGCTTCGCGCGATGATCGATTCGGTCGAAGCCGAGGCAAGCGGGCGCATCACGGCGCCGCACGCGATCGCGGCGGAATAAAGGACATAAAAAAACCACCGCGTGCAGTGCACGCGGTGGCCAAGGTTCAGGGAGGAGACACTCCCGAAGGAGCGTCGCGCGGCCCCGCGAAAGGGGGGAACACGAAACCGCGTAAGACCGATATAGGTAAGCGGTTTTCCGGGTTCAAGACGAAATCGCCGCGATCTGCGCACCCGCCGCAATTTTCATCGCAAAATCAGTCGATAAACCGATAAGGCATTGTTTCAGAACAACAAAAAACCCCGCCGCAGCGCGACGGGGTTCTTGGTAGCAGGGCACATGCGGCGTTTGCCGCAGGCCCGGCTCAGTTTACCAGTTGCGGCGCCGGGGCCTTGCCCAGCTTGACCTGGCGGTCGAAGATCTGCGGCAGAGTCGTGAGCGAGAACAGGTGCGCATAGACGAGCGGCAGCAAGCCCGACTTCTGGATCTTGCGAAGCTGGTCGCCGCGCAGATCGTTGAGTTTCTCTTCGTTCACGATCTGGAAGCCGCGATAGATGAACGGTTGATCGTTGCCCGCCATGTTGAGCGTAAACTCGCCGTCCATCAGCAAGTCCATTTCGCGCAGCTCGGTCATGAAATTGGCGGTGCGTGCGCCAGCCTGCTCGAACTGTTCGTTGAAGCCCAGGATGTTCTGGACGAGCTCGGTCGGCTTGCCATCAGCGAACAGCGCCTCGCCTTCGTCGAACGCGCCGATCGTCGGGCTGGTCGGGTCGAAACACAGCGACAGGTCCTGTGCATCCGGACGAAGCCGGGCGAGCATGAACGGATAGCGGCGGATGTACGCCGGGATGTAGACCTTGTCCTCGATCAGCTTGCCGTCATCGCCGACGAAGACATTGACGCCCTCGTTCAGGCCCATCAGCGCGATCGGGATCGAATCCGCACCCGTGGTGAAGACGATCGGCAACCACGGCTGGGTCGCGACGAATTCGTCGACGGTGACGGGAATGGCATGCTGGTTGACCAGAAACGGTGCCGCATCGCCCGCGTTGAACCGGAAGGTCGCGTGCGTCTCGCTGGAAAGCGGCTCGAGCGCATTGTAAAACAGGGGAAGGGTTTGCGGCGCGCTGGCCATGATCGTCTCCATTGATGAAAGTAGCGCGCAGGTCCCCCACGCCTTGGGTTCGCCGTCTATGGTGCGCGTCGGCTTTCTGCAAGGGCGAGGAGCTTGCCCGGGTTCATCAACCCGTCGGGATCGAGCCCGTGCTTGATCGCCCGCAGCGCCGCGATCCGGGCGGGAGACGACAGCCGTTCCAGCTCGTCCCGCTTCATCTGCCCAATGCCATGTTCGGCGGAAATCGACCCGCCCGCCGCCACGACCAGATCATAGACCATCCGGCTGGCGGGGGCGCCGATCTCGCGCTGCCACCGGTCAGCGGCAACGGGATCATGCTGCAATCCCGCGGGCGCGTTGACGTGGAAATGGACGTTGCCGTCACCGAGATGCCCGAACCCGGTCGCGTGGACCCCCGGATACGCCGCCTCTACCGCAGCCGCCGCGCGCACCATAAAGTCGGGCATCGCATCGACCGCGACCGAGATATCGTGCGCAATCGTCGGCCCTTCGGCGCGTTCGGCTTCCGAAATCGAGTCGCGCAACCGCCAGAATGCCGCCGCCTGCGCCATGCTTGCAGCCACCACCGCATCGCGCGCCAGACCGTCCGCCAGCGCAGTCGTGAGCAGTTGCTCCAGCGCATCGTGCGCGCTCGGCTGCGCGGTCTTGGTGACGTAATCGATCAGCACCAGCCACGGATGGCGGGCTTCCAGCGGCGCCCGCGTGCCGGGAACATGCTTCAGCACGAGGTCGAGGATTTCGCCAGGAACGAGCTCGAAGCTCTCGATCGCATCGCCCGAACGCCGCTCCAGCATGCGCAGCAACGTCAACGCGGCCTGCGGGCTCTCGACCCCGATCCAGCCGGTCGCCCGATCCGCCTCGGCCGGAACGATCCGTAGCGTAGCCGCGGTTACCACCCCCAGCGTGCCCTCGGCACCGACCAGCAACTGAGTCAGGTCGTAGCCGCGATTGTCTTTCTTGAGCGCGGACAATCCATCCTGCACCTGCCCATCGGGCAGGACGATCTCGAGCCCGGCGACGAGCGCGCGCATCGGACCGAAGCGCAGCACTTGCGTGCCGCCCGCATTGGTCGACACGAGCCCGCCGACGGTGGCGCTTCCGCGTGCGCCGAGCGTCAACGGGAACCGCATTCCCTCGGCTTCCGCGGCGGCCTGTAGATCCTGGAGAATCACTCCCGCCTCCGCGACCGCAAGCCCAGCTGCGGGATCAACCCTGCGCATCCGGTTCATGCGGCGCAACGACAGGATCAGCGCCGAGCCATCCGCCGGCGGCGTCGCGCCGCCCACCATGGAGGTGTTGCCGCCCTGCGGCACCAGCGGAACGCCATGATCGCGTGCCAACCCGACGATCGCGGCGACGCCAGCGGTGCTGTCCGGCGACAGGATCGCCGCGCTCGCCCCATGATAGCGACCGCGCCAGTCGGTCAGCCACGGGGCGATGTCGAAGGATTCGGTGGTCACGGCCGCATCGCCCAACCGGGCGCGGACGGCGTCGATGAAGCGGGTTTGTGCAGCGTTCACGCGGTTTTCCTAGACCTGATCCGCATTGGTTGCCAGCCGCCCCCGTGCCGTTTGGTCGTGATCGGGACAGGCTTCGTAGAAACCATTAGCAAAATCGCCAAGTAACGAACCAGAACGGTTCATATGCATTAACGCACATTACGCTTTCGTAACGAATTCAACGTCGTCAAGGATGTGACAGTTCTGCAACATATGGTTGTAAAAGATACCGTATCCCGGCCAATACGTTCAGTTGTGGTTGCATAAGCTTTCCAAACCGTTCGATTAACGAGCCCTGAAGAGTATCAAGTAAACAGGGAACTACCATGAAATTTAACAGATTTCTGCAAGCGACGGCGCTCGTCAGTGCGCTTTCGGCATTCCCGGCCGTAGGCTTCGCGCAAACCGCCACCAGCGCAGACGGACGCGCCGAGACGCAGACCACGACCACCGTTGGCACCGACACCAGCGCGCAGGCCGATACCGCCGCCGCGCCGCAGGACATCGTCATCACTGGTTCGCGCATCAGCAGCCCCAACGCGACCTCGACCAGCCCGATCACCACGATCACGCCGACCCAGTTGCTCGCCACGTCGCGCGTTTCGATCGGTGACACGCTCAACACCCTGCCCCAGCTGCAGAGCACGTTCAGCCAGGCGAACTCGACTCGCTTCCTCGGCACTGCCGGCCTCAACCTGCTCGATCTGCGCGGCCTCGGCACGCAACGTACGCTGGTGCTGGTCAACGGCCGTCGCCATGTCGGTTCGGACATCCTCAACAACGCCGTCTCGGTCGACATCAACACGATCCCGTCGGACCTGATCGAGAGCGTCGACGTGCTGACCGGCGGCGAATCCGCGGTTTACGGTTCGGACGCGATCGCGGGCATCGTCAACTTCCGGTTGAAGGACAATTACCAGGGTCTCGAAGCCCGTGTTCAGGGCGGCATCAGCCAGTACGGCGACGCCGGTTCGTTCTTCGGCAGCGTGCTCGCCGGCAAGAACTTCTCCGAAGGTCGCGGCAACATCGCGATCAACGCGGAATATGCGCGCCAGAACAGCGTGTACGCATCGGACCGTCGCGCGCTGCAGCAGAATGACGCCTTCGTCGGCACCGACACCGACTCCGCAGGGATCGCGTCCGGGCAGACGCTGCCGAACTTCGACGGCATCCCGGACAACACCTTTTTCCGCGACATCCGCTCGGGAACGATCGCAGCGGGCGGCATGGCGACCTTCGCCAGCCCGACCGGCGCTTGCGGCGCGGACGCCACCGGCCGTCGCTTCTCGTGCAACTATCTGTTCCAGCCCGATGGCTCGCTGACCCCGCAGACCGGTACGCGCGTCGGCATCGGCACCAACAGCAGCTCGCCGAGCGGCGCGCCGTTCGTCGGCGGCAACGGCGACACCAACCGTGAAGGCCAGCTGGTTCAGATCCAGCCCGCGCTCGATCGCTATTCGGCAAACCTCGTCGGCCATTACGAAATCTCCGAAGCGCTCGTACCGTTCGTCGAGGCGTCCTACTCGCGCACTGAAACCTACGGCCAGGGCAGTTCGGGGCCGGCGTTCATCACCGGCGCAACGCTCGCCGGGTATGACACCTCGACGTTCGAGCGTCCGCGTCTCGACAACCCGTATCTGAGCGCAGCGGCCCGCACGACGATCACCAACGCGCTGGTCGCCGGTGGCGCCGATCCGGCAACCATCACCGACGCAACGCGCTTCACGGTCCGCAAGAACCTCGTCGATCTCGGCGTTCGGTCGGAGCAGTCCAAGCGCCAGACCTATCGCATCGTCGGCGGTATTCGCGGCAAGTTCAACACCGACTGGCGCTATGAACTGTCCGCCAACTACGGCGAGTTCCGCGAGGATACGCGTGTTCTCGGCAACCTGAACGTCCAACGCTTCCTGCTCGGCCTCGACGCGCAGCGAAACGGCGCCGGCCAGATCGTCTGCGGATCGCAGAACGACCCGACCCGTGGCGGCACCGACATCGGCGGCAACCCCGCCATCCTCGCCGCCGACATCGCGGCGTGCCAGCCGATCAACCTGTTCGGCAAGGGCAACATCTCGAATGCGGCCAAGCAGTATGTGCTGCAGGACACGATCTCGCGCGGCAAGATCACGCAGCTCGACATCTCGGGCTTCGTCAACGGCGACACGAGCGGGTTCTTCAACTTGCCGGGCGGCCCGCTCCGCTTCGTGGTTGGTGGCGAATATCGTCGGGAAACCAACTACTTCAAGCCGGATCCTTTGGTTGAAAGCGGCTACACCTTCTACAACGCGCTCTCGACCTTCGCACCGCCTGCGTTCGAGGTGAAGGAAGCGTATGGCGAAGTCCAGATCCCCGTTCTCAAGAACATGCGCTTTGCCGAGGACCTGAGCTTCACCGCCGCTGGTCGTGTCTCCGACTATAACAGCAGCGCCGGGACGGCCTACACCTACAACTTCGGCGGCAACTATTCGCCGATCCCGGACATCAGCTTCCGCGCATCCTACGCCCGCGCCGTCCGCGCACCGAACCTGTCGGAACTCTACTCGCCGCAGGGCCAGAACTTCGCGACGAATTTCAACGATCCGTGCTCGGCCAACTTCATCGCAACCGGCACGCAATTCCGCGCGGCGAACTGTGCCGCTGCCGGCATTCCAACCAACTATAACTACCTTTACCAGCAGTCGCTCGAGATCAACAGCGGCGGCAACCCGAACCTGAAGGTGGAGAAGTCGGACTCCTACACCTACGGGATCATCCTGAAGCCGCGCTTCACCCGCGGTCTCACGCTGTCGGTCGATTACTACAACATCAAGGTCGCCAACGTGATCACTGCGCCGACGGCGCAACAGATCGCCAACAGCTGCTACGATTCCCCGACCGGGGGCGGCCAGTTCTGCAACCTGTTCACGCGTGTCGGTGCGGGTCAGACCGGGCCGAACGGCGAAGTGCCGTTCCAGATCCTCGAAGGCAGCCTTCAGCAGACGCTGCTCAACTACGCCAGCCTGCGCACGCGCGGTCTCGACGTGAACTTGAGCTACAACCATGACTTCGGCTTCGTGAAGGCGAGCTCGGTCCTGATCTACACGCACCAGTTCGAGAATGCCGCGTTCATCGATCCGAGCCAGCCGACCTTCGGCGACAACTTGCTCGGCGAGCTTCCCAGCCCGCGCGACAAGCTGTTCTGGAACCTGAACGCCGGCTTCGGTCCGTTCGAGATGAACTATCAGTTCAACTACCTCTCGAAGATGGCGGTCGGCCTGATCGAGGACACCAAGGCCTATCAGGGTCGTGCACCGCAGAATGCGGATCGCTACAGCATCCCCTACTACCCCGACGTCGTTTACATGAACGCGCGCTTTGCCCTCAACATCCAGGGTGGATCGCAGTTCTACGTCGGGCTCGACAACCTCACCAACCGCATCCCGCCGCTCGGTTCGACCGGCATCGGTGGTGGCTCGGGCATCTACGAGCCGATCGGCCGCCGCTTCTATGCGGGGTTCAAGGCCAAGTTCTGATCGCCTGATCGGAACCGACTCTCGGAAGGGGAGCGATCGCACGATCGCTCCCCTTTTTTTTGGCGTACTCTCGGACGACACCGCCACTGACCGCAAAAGTCCCCTGCCCGGCGACCGGCACTGCTCGCGCCGCCTATAACACAGAGAGTGTGCCCGGGTGTTGGCGGGCATCCGCCGGGGAAGATCAAGCATGTCGAATAAGGTTGTAGCAGAACGTCTTACATTCATGGGGATGGACCAGAAGCAGCGCGCCACCCTCGCTGGTGTCCTCCCGCTGGTCTCCCGGCTGATCGGCCCGGCACTCGATCGTTTCTACGACAGTGCGCGCGCCACGCCGGAGACCGCCGCCTTCTTCCGCGACGACGCGCACATGAAAAAGGCCAAGGCCGCGCAGGAGGCGCATTGGCGGCGAATCCTCGACGGTTCGTTCAACGACGACTTCTACACCAGCGTTCGACGGATCGGGTCGGTGCACGCACGCATCGGCCTTGAGCCCCGCTGGTATATCGGCGGTTATGCGCTCGTCCTCGAATCCGTGATCGGGAACCTTCACCGCGCGATGTCGCCGTGGCGCCGCCTGCTGACGCTGTTCCGTGGCCCCGATCCGGTCGCGGTCAGCATCGCGGTGGTCAAGGCCGCGCTGCTCGACATGGAATTGTCGGTATCGATCTATTTCGAAGAAGCCCAGGTCGAACGCGACCAGGCGATCGCCGCGCTGGGCAAGGCGCTGACGACCATGTCCGACGGCGACCTGACCCAGGAATTGCGCGGTTTGCCAGCGTCCTTTGCCGAACTCGAGAAAAGCTACAACGCGACCCTCGAGAAGATGCGCTCGACGATCGGCGCGGTCGGCGCCAGCGCGGATGCGATCCGGACCGGGTCGGGCGAGATCTCGATCGCATCGCAGGATCTCGCGCGCCGCACCGAAAGCAACGCCGCCAGCCTGGAACAATCGTCCGCCGCGCTGATGCAGATCGACAGCCGGATCAAGACCAGCACCGAGACCGCCGGACACACCGTCAAACGCGCCGATCAGGCGATCGCAACGGTTGGGGACGGACGCGCCACCGCCGGGCAAGCCAAACAGGCGATGCAGCGCGTGTCCGATAGCGCCAAGGGAATCGACGACGTGATCGAGGGGCTCGACAAGATCGCGTTCCAGACTCGCGTCCTGGCGATGAACGCCGCGGTCGAAGCGGGTCGCGCGGGAGAAGCCGGGCGCGGCTTCGCGGTCGTCGCGGATCTGGTCAGTGCGCTGGCGATGCGGGCGGAGGAGGAAGCCAAGCGCGCGCGCGACCAACTGACGCTGACGCAGACCGACATCATCACCGCGGTCAATGCGGTCGAGAAGGTCGATGACGCCTTTGTCGCGATCACTGCCGATGTTGGCGAAGTCCACACGCGGCTGTCGGGCATGGTCACCGACAATCTCGCCCAGTCCTCGGCGATCACCGAGATCACCGTCGCGGTCGGCAGCATGGAACAGGCCACGCAGCAAAACGCCGCAATGGTGGAGGAAACCTCCGCCGCTGCGCGCAACCTGACCGATGAGGTGGCATCACTCACCCGCCAGACCGGCCTGTTCCGGGTCGGTGGGACCCCGGGGTCTTACCAGACGACGCATTGATCCGGCGGCAGCACTGGCGCCGCCATCACCATCCACGCGCCGGATCGGGGCGCTGGCCGGCGCCAGATTGGCTCGGTCAGCGCCCCGTCGGTGGTTGTTGGGGCGGTTACATCGGCGGGGTGAGGCCGTCCTTGCCGACCGCGACGAACTTCGCGCCTGGCGCATCCGCGGTCTGTACGACGAACACCTTCTGCCCCTTCGCCACGACCGAACGCTCCGTCGGCTCGAACCGGACGATCGGGGTTCCGGCGGGGACCAGCACCTTCGCGGTGCCGCCCTTGTACGAGACGGTCAGCATGGTTTCCCCGGCGGTCCCGGCTGTGCTGGAAACCGTGCCGTTGGTCATTCCGCTCTGTTCCTGAACGGTGCCGTTGGTCATCCCGCTTTGCTCCTGGACCGTGCCGTTGGTCATCCCGCTTTGCTCCTGGACCGTGCCGTTGGTCATCCCGCTGCTACCCGCGCTGGAACCGCCCGATGCAGCGACGACACCGGGAACGTCCCAGCCGTAATGCCCCTCACCCGAACCGCGCATCGATTCCGGGAAGATCACCACTTCGACCGCGCGCAGCGCGCTATCCGGACCAGTGGTCGCGGTGCCGATGAAGTCGCCCGTCTTGAGCGTCGCGAGGCTCGACCCGACAACCCAGGCGAACCCGGTCTTGGCGTCGATCGGGACGGCGGAGGTCTTTCCGTCATAACCCTGGATCGTCAGGGCATTGGCATCGACCTTCTGGACCACGCCGCGCACGCGGGTCGCCGCCGGTGTCGCAGTCGTCGTGGCAGTGGTCGTGGTGTTGCCGTCGGTCGCGGTCTTGCTGCCACAGCCGGCGAGCAACAGGGTCGCTCCGCTGAGCGCCACGAAAGTCTTGGTGAGCATTGGACGAAATCCTGGAACTGGAGTTTCTTTGCAAATCGAACGCATTGCCGGTCATTGCTAGGCGCACCCGCCGCGCGTCACAAGCAGCCGTATCGGTTGGACTGTTTCCAATGCCGCCGCCTCGACGGCCGCCGTCGCAACCCCGCGCGCGGCGCTTTCCGCGGTCCAGGCCAGGCAAAAAGCCGCGGTGGTGGAAAAGAATGCCTACCTCCCCCCAAAGCATCCTTGAATTGCCGCGCGGACTGGTTCAGCCCATCTGACAGCGATGGCAAGCCTCCTAGATCCAACCGCCCGCGGGCGAGTCATTCTCGTCGGCGCGGGTCCCGGCGACCCTGGCCTGCTCACCGTCCGCGCGGTCGAGGCGCTGAAACAGGCGGACGTCGTCGTCCATGACGGCCTGATCGATCGCCGCGTGCTCGATATCGCCCCAGCCGGCGCGCAACGCATCTCCGTCGCCAAAAAGCGCGCGCGGCATACGCTGCCGCAGGAGGCGATTAATGCGCTGATCGTCGCACATGTGACCGCAGGCAGCGTCGTTGTGCGGTTAAAGGGCGGCGATCCGTTCATTTTCGGACGTGGTGGCGAGGAAGTCGAGGCGGTTCGTGCCGCCGGGCTTCCGGTCGAGGTGATCCCCGGCGTATCGGCGGCGCTCGGCTGCGCGGCGGAGGCGATGCTCCCGCTCACGCACCGCGATCATTCCAGCGCGGTCAGCTTCGTCGCTGGCCAGTGCAAGGGGCTGGCCGAACAGGATTGGTCCGGGCTCGCGGGCAAGGGCCGCACGTTGGTCATCTATATGGGCGTCGTGACCGCGCCCGACATTGCCGACAAGTTGATGCGCGACGGCGTGGCGCCCGAAACCCCGGTCGCCGTGCTCGAACGCGGGACGCTGGAAGGCCACCGCGCGATCCGGACCTTGCTCGCCGATCTCGGCCCGATGGTCGAGCGCGAGGGCGTCGCCTCGCCCGCCATCATCGTGGTGGGGGACGTGGTCGAGCTGTCGGACGCGGAAGACAAATTGGGGTCCTGGGCGCGCATCGCCGGGACGTTAGCGGAGACTGTTGCGTGAAAGTGCTGACCGGGAACGACTTGCCGACGGGCGATGTGATCTGGTGGACCGGCAATGGCTGGTCGCGTCATATCGAGGATGCCCGCGACGTCGCCGACCAGGGCGAGAGCATCGCGCGCGCCGAGGAAGGCGCGCGGCATGTCACCGGCCCCTATGTGATCGACGCCACCGTCACCGCGGACGGCCCCCGCCCCGCGCACATCAAGGATCGCGTTCGGGCCCTCGGCCCGACGGTGCGGCCCGACCTGACGCTCAAGCCTGCCGATCCGAACGCTGGAAGCTGGGTGATATGATTTCTGGTCTCGCAAAGGCGCAAAGGCGCAAAGCCATGCCCCTGCGCCTCGGCGCAAATCGATCGTCTTCCTTCTTCGCGGCTTCGCGCCTTTACGTGAAAAATTCTTCTGCGATCCTGCCCGGAATTGCCCATGTATAAATATGACCAGTACGACCAGTCGATCGTCGATGCCCGCGTCGAGGAGTTCCGCGACCAGGTGAAGCGCCGCCTCGCGGGCCAAATCACAGAGGACCAGTTCAAGCCGCTCCGGCTGATGAACGGTCTGTATCTGCAACTTCATGCGTATATGCTGCGCGTAGCGGTGCCATATGGGACGCTGGACGGGCGTCAAATGCGCATGCTCGGCCACATTGCGCGCAAATACGACCGTGGATACGGCCATTTCACGACGCGGCAGAACATCCAGTACAATTGGATCAAGCTGTCCGAGGCGCCCGACATCCTCGCCGAACTGGCGACGGTCGAGATGCATGCGATCCAGACCAGCGGCAATTGCATCCGCAACATCTCCTCCGACCAGTTCGCCGGCGCTGCCGCGGACGAAGTTGCGGATCCGCGCGTGTGGGCCGAGCTGCTCCGCCAGTGGAGCACCTTCCATCCCGAATTCAGCTACTTGCCCCGCAAGTTCAAGATCGCGGTGATCGCCGCGGACGAGGACCGCGCGGCGATGCGGCTGCACGACATCGGCATCCAGCTGGTCCAGCGCGACGGTGTGCTCGGCGGACGCATCTTCGTCGGCGGCGGCATGGGCCGCACTCCGATGATCGCGCCTGAAATCAAGGACTTCATCACCGCCGACGATCTGCTGAGCTATGTCGAGGCATGCCTGCGCGTCTACAATCGCTACGGCCGCCGCGACAATATCTACAAGGCGCGGATCAAGATCCTGATCCACGAACTCGGCGCCGACGAATATCGCCGCCAGGTCGAGGAGGAGTTCGTCGCCGTCAAGGCGCTCGGCCTCGATCCACCCAAGGCCGAATTCGACCGCATTACCAAGATGTTCGCCCCCCCAACGTTCGCCACGTTTGGCCCTCAGGCCGATACCGCGCCCAACCCGGCGTTCGACGCCTGGCGCGCGCAGAACACGGTCGCCCACAAGCAACCCGGCTACGCGATCGTCACGATCAGCCTGAAGCCCACCGGCGGCATCCCCGGCGACGCCACGGCCGACCAGATCGACCTCATGGCCGACCTGGCAGAACGGTTCAGTTTCAATGAGTTGCGCGTCACCCATGCGCAGAATATCGTCCTGCCGCACGTCGCTGTAAGCGACCTTCACGACGTTTGGACCGCACTCGATGCGGCCGGTCTGGCGCCTGCCAACATCGATCTGATCAGCGACATCATCGCCTGCCCCGGCCTCGATTACTGCAGCCTAGCCAACGCCCGCTCAATCCCCGTCGCGCAGAAGATCGCCACCCGCTTCGCCGACCCCGAGCGCCAGCGCGACCTAGGCGAATTGAAGCTCAAGATCAGCGGCTGCATCAACGCCTGTGGCCATCACCACGCGGGCCACATCGGCATCCTCGGCGTCGACAAGAAGGGCACCGAGAATTACCAGCTCCTCCTCGGCGGCTCGGGCGCGGAAGACGCGAGCCTCGCGCGGATTACCGGGCCAGGCTTCAGCGAAGACGGCATCGTCGACGCGGTCGAGACCGTCACCAACGTCTATCTCGACAAGCGCGAGGCAGGCGAACGCTTCCTCGATACCTACCGCCGGCTCGGCATGGACCCGTTCAAGGAGGCCCTTTATGGATAACGCGACCATCGCCATTGGCTCCGATGAGCCAGCGGTCACGCTCGATGCCTTCCTCGAGGACCAGGCCAACGCAACCGCAGTCCGCCTTGAAGCGGGCGAGGACGCACGCGCGCTGCTCCCGCACCTCGACCGGATCGCGCTGGTCGAAGTCAGCTTCCCGAGCTTCCGCGACGGTCGTGGTTATTCCGCCGCGCGGATCCTGCGGGAGGCCGGGTATCAGGGGGAACTGCGCGCGCAGGGCGACGTGCTGGTCGATCAGATGCCGCTGATGAAGCGATGTGGGTTCGACAGCTTCGCGCCGGAGGCAGAGATCGATGCGGCAACGCTGGAAGCGGCGCTGACGCGCTACGACCACGTCTATCAAAAGGCCGCCGATGGCCAGGTTCCGGTTTGGAAACTGCGGCATGGCTAGTGCTGCCCACCGTCTGGACATCATCGACGTTGCCCCCTTCTCGCCCGCCGACGCAGCCGCGATGGAAGCGCGCTTCGCCGGCGTCGGTACCGGCGACCTGCTCGGCGAGTTGCTGACGGGAGAGCTGCGCGGTCGGGTCGCCGCCGTTTCGTCGTTCGGCGCAGAGAGCGCGGTGCTCCTCCACCTGATCGCGCAGGTCGACCGCGACATTCCGGTGATCTTCCTCAACACGCAAAAGATCTTTGGGGAAACGCTGGCGTATCGTGATCAGCTGTCGGAGAAGCTCGGCCTCACCGACTTGCGCGTCTTCCGCCCGGACCCGCGCTTGCTCGCGGCCAAGGACGCCACCGGTCTGCGCTGGAATTACGACCCCGACGGCTGCTGCGACCTGCGCAAAGTGGAGCCGCTGCGGCGTGCGCTGGCGCCGTTCGATTCGTGGATCTCGGGACGCAAGGGTTTCCAGGCTGGCACGCGGATTACGATGCCCCGCTTCGAAGAAGACGAAGGACGCTTGAAGATCAATCCGCTTGCGGATTGGGACAAGAGCAAGTTGGAAGCGTATTTCTCAGAGTACGAACTCCCGCGTCACCCGCTGGAAGCACAAGGCTATCCGTCGATCGGATGCGCCCCCTGCACGTCGAAGGTCCAGCCCGGGGAAGATCCCCGCGCCGGACGCTGGCGGGGTTGGGACAAGGTGGAATGCGGCATCCACGTACCGGAGAAGCCGGGTGAAGAGCCAGTATTCTAAAGCGTAGGCGTCCCGGTTGAAACCGGGAACGCCGTCTCAATACCCAACGTAATCGCTAAACCGGGTCACGCTCGGCTCGAACTTCAGGATCACCTTGCCGGTCGCGCCGTGGCGCTGCTTGGCGACGATCAGCTCGGCGAGACCGAACACACGCTCCATTTCCAGCGCCCATTGCGCGTGATCCTCGAACACCTTGGGATTGTCGCCCTCGACCGGGCGCTTGGGCTCGCGTGCGGCGACGTAATAATCCTCGCGGAACACGAAGAACACGATGTCGGCGTCCTGCTCGATCGATCCCGATTCGCGCAGATCCGAAAGCATCGGTCGCTTGTCCTCGCGGCTTTCGACCGCACGACTGAGCTGCGACAGCGCCATCACTGGCACGTTCATGTCCTTCGCCAGCGTCTTCAGACCGCGCGAAATCTCCGAAATTTCCTGCACGCGGTTGCCCTCCGAACTCTTGCCCGACCCGGTCAGCAGCTGGAGGTAATCAACCACCACCAGCCCGATCTCGTTGTTATGCCGCCGCTGCAACCGCCGCATCCGCGTGTGCAACGCGCCGATCGTCAGTCCTGCGGTGTCGTCGATATAGAGCGGAAGGTTCTCGAGGTCCGCCGCCGCGGCCGCGAGCTGATTGAACTCGTTGCGACTGATTTTACCCATGCGCAGCGCTTCCGAGCTGATCCGCGCCTGCTCGGACAGGATACGCGTCGCCAGCTGGTCAGCCGACATTTCCAAGCTGAAGAAGGCAACCTTCGCCCCGACCGAGTCGGCCGGCTTGATCCCATCCTGCATGTCGCGCATCCAGCGCGCCGCGGCGTTGAACGCGATGTTGGTGGCCAGCGAGGTCTTGCCCATGCCCGGACGTCCGGCGAGGATCATGAGATCGCTGTGATGCATGCCGCCGATCTTGGCGTTGACGCTGTCGAGCCCCGTCGTGATGCCGGACAGCCCGCCGCCGCTGTTGAGCGCTTTCTCTGCATTCTTGACCGCAAGAGTCGTGGCTTGCGCGAACGACTTGATCGCCGTCTCGCTGCCGCCATCCGCCGCGACCTTGAACAATTCCTCTTCCGCCGCCTCGATCTGCGCGCGCGGATTGACCTCCTCGGACGTGTCCATCGCGCGATCGACCAGACCGCGACCGACCGTCACCAACGTGCGCAACATCGCAAGATCATAGATCTGCTGTGCGAACTGACGTGCGCCGATCAGGCCCGCGCCGCTTCCCGTCAGCTGTGCGAGATACGCCGGACCGCCAAGCTCGCGCATCCCTGCGTCCTGCTCGAACATCGGACGCAACGTCACCGGGGTCACCAGCATGTCGTTGCCGCGCAACATCTTGATTGCGCTGAAAATGCGACCGTGGAGCGGCTCGAAGAAATGCTCGGCATTGAGCTTGTCGACCAGATCGTCGGCGAGCCGGTTGTCGATCATCATCGCGCCCAGCATCGCCGCTTCGGCCTCAACGTTCTGGGGAAGCGAAACCATCTCTGGAACAACGGGGGGAGGAGCAAATGCAGTGGCCATGCGGCGCGGTTTGGACCTCTCGGGGCGGCAGCTCAAGGGCGTTGCGCCGGACCGCTCGTCGCACTTGTGGATAAGTCCGGCATAAGTCTGGGAAAGCTGGTGCAGAGCTATGGGGATAAGCGGTGGACAAGCGCGGGACAACGTCGGCACAAACGCGGCATAACCATGGGACAAGTCCGGTAAACTGCGTGGGCAACCCTGTGGATAACCTTTGTATAAGTCCGGCAGGCCGAACGCCGTACCACGCCACCTTTACGTCACCCGCTAGAAAGCGTTGATTCTCCCTGCCCTTCCAATCTACGGCGGGTACATGGCCGATCCGCGCATCATTGCCGTCACGCTCGACGAACGTACGATTCTGTGGCGGTCGGCGGATATCGAGCAGGAGCGACGGATCGCGATCTTCGATCTGATCGAGGGCAACCATTTCGCGCCGCAACGCGACTATCCCGACGGCTATGCTGGCCCGTACCGGATTGCGCTGGCGGTGGAGGAGGGACGGCTGGCGATCGCGATCCACCGCGAAGACGATACGCTGCTCGAAACCTACGTCCTCGGAATGGGTCGATTTCGTCGTCCAATCAAAGATTACTTCGCAATCTGTGATAGTTACTATCAGGCCATCCGCAACGCGACGCCTGCTCAGATCGAAACGGTGGACATGGCGCGCCGTGGCATCCACAATGAGTCCGCAGAACTCTTGCGGGAACGGCTGGCGGGAAAGATCGAAATCGATTTCGACACCGCACGACGCCTCTTCACGCTGATCTGCGTCCTCCACATCAAAGCATAATCAGGGGTAAGACGTTGACCGTTCGCCTTTTGGGCAGACTGGTCGCTGTGTTTGTGTTTGCCGCGGTGGCGCTCGGACTGGCAGCGATCGCCGCTTGGGTTTACTCCATGACCTGGCGGCCTGGTGCCCCCTACACCCTCCAAGGCGTCGACGTCTCCGCTGCCGATGGAGCAGTCGACTGGTGGGCGGTCAAACGCGACGGCGCGGCGTTCGCCTATCTTCGTGCGACCGTCGGCGCTGACCGGCGCGACACGCGATTCGAAGAGAATTGGGCTGCGGTCGGCGCAGCGGGAATGCCCCGGGGCGCGATGCATCGCTATTCGCTTTGCAAAAACGCGACCGATCAAGCCAACAACTTCAATACCACCGTTCCCCGCGTGGAGGATGCACTCCCGGCAGCGGTCGTCCTCGATTTCTCGGCGGATTGCACCGCGCGGCCAGCCCCCGCGTTCCTGCGCGAGAGCTTGCGCCAGTATCTCGAGATGGTCGAGGCGCACACTGGCAAGCCCGTGCTTATCAAGATATCGAAACCATTCGACCTTGCTTACGGCGTGACGGCGGATCTTCCGCGGTCCGTGTGGGCGGTCCAAAACTATCTTGCGCCCGAATATCCTTCGCGCACATGGCGCATGTGGCAGGCCAACGATGCCCGTCACATCGAAGGCGTCGAGAAACCAGTGCATTGGGACGTCGTCCGACCATGAAGGAAGCCGCCATGACCGATTCGTCGACCGGAGCCATTCTCATCGCTGCAGCACGCCACGCGGCGCGCAATGCGCACGCGCCCTATTCACGCTTCGCGGTCGGTGCGGCAGTGATGCTCAACGACGGTCGTATCATCACCGCTGCAAATTTCGAGAACGCCAGCTACGGCCTCTCGCTGTGTGCAGAAACCGTTGCGCTAGCGATGGTCAGCAGCGCTGGCGATCTGGCGCGCGTGACCGAGATCGGCATCGTCGGCGGTGCCATGGATAGTGATGGGCGCCCGACCGGCACAAGCCCGGTCGGCCCCTGTGGCCGCTGTCGGCAAGTCATCAACGAAGCCGCGCAAATCGGCGGTAGGGACGTCATCGTCTGGTGTGGCGCTGCTGAAGGGGATGCGGTTGAACGCTATCCGCTGTCGCTTTTACTGCCGCACGCGTTCGGGCCTGCGGACCTTGGCCTCGGCAAGATGAACTGATTTCTTGCCCCTCAGCGCCGATCGCGCGAAACGGGCACACCTCATTAGGAGCATTGCATGTCGATCATGTCCGACCGCTGGATTCGTGAACAGGCGCTCGCGCATCGCATGATCGAGCCGTTCGTCGACGGCCAGAAGCGCGACGGGTGCATTAGCTACGGCTTGTCGTCCTACGGGTACGATGCGCGCGTGTCCGATGAGTTCAAGGTCTTCACCAACATCGACAGCGTTATCGTAGACCCCAAGGACTTCGCATCGAACAGCTTCGTTGATCGCAAGACCGACTGCTGCATCATTCCCCCAAATAGCTTCGCGCTGGCGCGGACGGTCGAATACTTTCGGGTTCCGCGCGACGTCCTCGTCATCTGCCTCGGCAAGTCGACCTATGCGCGGTGCGGAATCATCGTCAACGTCACGCCGCTTGAACCCGGTTGGGAAGGCCACGTGACGCTCGAATTCTCGAACACCACCCCGCTTCCCGCCAAGATCTACGCCAACGAGGGAGCCTGCCAGTTCCTTTTCCTCGAGGGTAACGAACCGTGCGAGACGAGCTATGCCGACCGCGCGGGTAAGTACATGGGCCAGCGCGGGGTTACCCTGCCCCGGCTGTAACCCACACCGCGCCGCGCGGTTTAGCGCGCGCTATACTGTAGCCCGTCGAGACGCCCAAGCGCAGCGTTCGCGAGCGCGTGGGACGACCGAGGCACCGTTGCGCTCGGCATGTCCATCGGCTCGTCTGGGCGGGACAGCACGGTCCGGTACAGCGCACGCGCCTCGCTCGTCCGTCCAGTCCGCTGATAAGCGACCGCGAGATTGAGCATCAGATCTGGATCGGTCGGGAACATCCGCTGCTGCGCGAGGATGATGCGCTCGGCGCTCGCGTAGTCCCCTTGAAGGATCTGCGTCGCACCGTTGAAATCGTCCTGCGCCAACGCCGGACTGGAGACCGCCACCATCGCCGCGACGGCAAAACCGCTGAACTTCATCATCACGCCTCCTAGCCCTCTCGTGCGTGAGAGGTTTCATTTTTGTGACAGTAAGGTGTCACATTTGTGAAACGTCGGCAAGCGAGACCTTTGACGTATTTCTAGGCGCCAGAATCAAAAAGGGCGGCCCCGAAGGACCGCCCTGAAAGACGTAGATCAATGTCGATAGCGCTTAGAATTCGCCGCGATATTGCTCGTTGCCAATGAAGCCGAGCTTCGAGACGTTGGACCGCTTGATGATCGCGAGAACCTGATCGACCTTTTCGTACCGTGCGGCCGGATCGGGCTGGAAGTGAAGTTCCGGCTCGGGGTTCAGCTGAGTCGTTTGGGTCAGGTACTGCTGCAACGTCGCCGCGTCAGTCGGTGCGCCGTTCCACAGAACCACGCCATCGGGGGTGATGACGATCTTGTTCTTTTGCGGATCGACCGCCGGCTTGACCTGGTTCGGATCGTTGATCGGCAGGTCGACCTTCACCGCGTGTGTCTGGATCGGGATCGTGATGATGAACATGATGAGGAGCACGAGCATGACGTCGATCAACGGCGTCGTGTTCATGTCCATCATGGGCTCGCCTTCGGCGCCGCCTACACTCATAGCCATGGGTATTACTCCTCGGTGCTAGCGCACACTTACGATGACGGACCGCCGGTGGGGGGCGGCTCGGAAATGAAGCCGACCTTGGCAAAGCCAGCCGACTGCATCGTGTAGATCGCGCCGCCAATGCACTTGTACGGCGTTTCCACGTCGCCGCGGATATGCGCTTCGGGGAGATCCTCGGTCGTCAGGTTGGCGGCGCCACCTGCCTTGTCGACGATTTCCTTGAGCTTGTCAGTCGCCCGCTTGAGCAGTTCTTCATGCGTCACGCGAGTGAGGCCCCAATAAACGGCGCAAGCACCGCTGGGATCACGCGTGATCGAGAGCGAAACGTTCTCGGGCTTTGTCACGGTCGGGTCGTACTTCACATCGGGCAGCTTCAGCTTGACGCTCTGCACAATGGCCGGAACCGTGATGAGGAAGATGATCAGCAACACCAACATAACGTCGACGAGCGGCGTCGTGTTGATGTCGGACATCGGGGCGTCTTCTGCACCACCAGTACTAATCGCCATGAAAGGCCATCCTATCCGTATCAGTCAGGCCACCCGGCACGTCCGGGTAGCGAGAAAAGCGGGGCCGTCCGGCTGGACGGCCCCGGGTCGTTCTTAGACGCGCGTCTGAACGCCACCAGCCTGGCCGGCGGTGGTCGTTGCAGGAGCAGCAGCCTTCGTGCCGCCAACGACAGCGGCACCCTTGGCCGATGCGGTGCGCGGAGCGGCCGGGCGGACGGCGCCGTTCGAAGCAAGGTAGCCCAGAACGTCGGTCGAGAACGCGCTCAGATGCTCTGCGATCGCCTTGTTGCGGCGCTGCAGATAGTTGAACGCGAGCACTGCGGGAACCGCGACGACCAGACCGAAGGCGGTCATGATCAGCGACTCACCGACCGGGCCTGCGACCTTGTCGATCGATGCCTGGCCAGCCTGGCCGATGCCGATCAGTGCGCGGTAAATACCAAGCACCGTACCGAACAGACCCACGAACGGTGCGGTTGCGCCGACCGTTGCGAGAAAGGCGAGACCGCCACCCAGCTGCGAGTTGATGATGGCTTCCGAACGCGACAGCGAACCGTGGAGCCAGTCATGTGCTTCGACCGGATCGGTCAGGCGACCGTGCTGCTCTTGTGCCGCGATGCCGTCGTCGACGATCTGCTTGTAGGCCGAGTTCTTCTCGAGCTTTGCAGCGCCTTCCTTCAGCGAGTTCGAGTTCCAGAAGGTCGCCCGGACGCGACGGCCCTGGTTGATGATCTTCTGCTGCTCGAAAATCTTGGTGAACAGAATGTAGAGCGTGAAGAACAGGAAGATCGTCAGGATCGCAGCAGTCGTCCACGTGACGGGGCCGCCCTGCTTCATTGCGTTCATGAAGCCGAAGTTGTCTGCAGCCGATGCTCCGGCGGCGAGGATGGTGGTCGACATTGAGGGTACTTCCTTCTCGATTGAAAAGCCGTGCGACCCGCCGGGAGCCGCACGGCCGGATGATTATTCGGGCAGACGCCAGACGACGTTGCGCGATTGGCCACTGGTCCGCATCGGCGCACCGCTCTGGTCGAGCGCAGGCGAGTAGCGCCCACGCCGCGTCAAGGCGCTGCAAGCCGCGCGATCGAGCGACGAGTTGCCGCTGGAGGAGACGATCGTGCAATTCTCGACACGGCCTGCGGGACTGATGTCCCAACGGATCTTCGTCGTACCCTGCGCCTCTGCGCTCAGCGCATCGGACGGATAATCGTCGTTGGTGATCCAGTCGGCCGGGTTACCCTTGGGACCAGCTGCCTTGCTGACGACCGGAGCCGCCGGTGGAGCCGGTACGGGCACGGGTGCTGGCGCAGCGGCGACAACCGTAATGGGTGCGCTTGGCGGCGGGGTGATGACGGTGGTGACCGGCGGCGGCGGAGCCTGCACGCGCACGATCGGCGGCGGCGACACGACCGGCGGGGTCTGCAGCTGCGGCTGTTCAGGCGGCGGGGGCGGCGGCTTGTCAGGCGGCGGCGGTGGCGGCTCGACGACGTCGAACGTGTTTAACTTCTCGGTAACCTTCTTAATGTATTTGAAGGTCAGACCGTTCACGAAGCCCCACGCGAACAGCGCGACGATGATCGAAACGATCACGATCGACACGGCGCGGCTGCCACTTGTATTGCGATCAGCGTAAGCCATTCAGAAACGAAACTCCTCTTTTCCGGCACGACGGTCCAAGCCCGATCCGTAACGTCCGCTCGTTATCCGGCCTGTCATGGGTTAATATATCCTGGACAGGCCACAACCTCTATCGCGCCAAAAACCACGACGCAAACGCTTTGTCTCACGCAACAAACGTACAAGCTAAGCATGGCAGAATTATTTCTGTTTAAAACTGGCACGGTCGGGTATCGGATCGCCATGACTCACCCGATGAAATGGCTGCTTGCCACCTGCGTTCTGGCAGCGACGCCGAGCTTCGCCGCGCTACAGCAAACAGCTCCAATTGCGCCGGAATCCGCGGTTTCGGTTGAGACCCCCGCTGTACCCTATTCGGATTATGCCGATCTGGTCATCGCCTCTCCGGTGATCATCGATGCGACCATAAGAAGCCAAGTTCGGCTGAAACCGGCCGAGGCTCCAGATGTCCTACAAAATGCGGTTCGGCTTTATATCGAGGCAGACGTAACGGCTCTGATTCGCGGAACGGGCGCCGTTCCGCCGAGAATCGGGTATACGATCGACGTTCCACTGGATTCGCGTGGTCGACCGCCGCGCTACCGCAAGATGCGTGTCTTGCTGTTCGCGCGCGGCGTGGCGAACAACCAGGGGCAGATTCAGCTGGTCCGGTCGGATGCGCAACGCAATTGGACGCCAACCAATGATGCCCTCACGCGGCGGATCGTGCGTGAAGTGCTGGCGCCGGATGCGCCACCAACGGTCACCGGGATTGGCAACGCCTTCTACGCGGCGGGCGCTCTGCCTGGCGAAGGGGAGACGCAAATCTTCCTCACGACGACGGATCACCGCCCGATCTCGCTCAACGTCCAGCGCCAGCCCGACCAGCCGCCGCGGTGGTCGGTAGCGTTGAGCGAAGTCGTCGATCAGGCCGCCCCGCCCCCGCCCCGGGAGACGCTGCTGTGGTACCGGCTCGCGTGCAGCTTGCCGGCCGCCATGCCCGATACTGCACTTCACGGGAGCGAAGCCGACAATGCGATTGTACGGGAAGATTATGCAACGGTTCTGAGCGGCCTAGGCCCCTGCGGTCGAAGGGCTAACCCAGCAGGACAGTGATCGCTGCGGCAGGGGCACCGCTTCTGCCGGCTTAGCCGACGACGAGACTCTGCCCGGTGGTAGAACGCGCAAATGCTAAATAGCGGGCGGCAGCCACAACGCGTTCGCTCGCAGCGCCATCCGCCAGCGAAATGGCGTTGATCCGTCTGGGCGCAAGCTCGAGCGCGAGTGGCCCAAGTGCCGCGATCAGCATCGCCCGGTCGATTGCCGCGAAGTCGGGCTGGATCAGCACGACGATCGCCTCGTCCGCGGCCGCCCCCCGAAGCCGCGCCAGCACATCTACCAAGACAGCATCCGCGTCTGCCACGACGAGCGCAGTCGTTGCCGGAAGCGCGGCACCCACCGCCTCGTTCAGCAGCACGCGGTCACCGGCGGTGCCGCGTCAACGTGATCCCGATCGATTCCCCCGCCTCTGCAATCGCGAGCTTGACGATGGTCACTTCGACCCGCGTCACGCGCCGGTCCTGCAGGAACAGCGTTTCGCAAATGTGGTCGGCCACCGCTTCGATCAGCGTAAAGTGCACGCCTTCCGGCAGAGCGGTGGTCGCCGCATGCTTCAAATCGAGGTAATTCTTCGAGGCACTCAGCGGCGTATCGGGCGTATAGCGCTCCGCCATCATCAGGTCGACCGTCAGCGAGATGCGCAGCGGTTGCGGCAAATGCGTCTCCTCGGAATAGATTCCGGTCAGCACCTGCACTTCAAGGTCGTGCACGTTGAGCGTCAGTCGGTCGTCCAAGGAAAGCCCTTCACTTCGGTCACGTCATAAAAGGGACGCGCGCGCGCCATAGCAGATCGGCGCGTCAGGGGAACCGTCCTGACGCCGCCGCCGCGGCACGCCAACGGGATTTAATAGCCACATGACCAGGACCGCTTCTTTCTTGCGTTCGACGCCATGACGGCTAAAGCGCCCCGCCCCGTCGGTTCATCCGGGACCGGACGCGGTGAGGACTCGCCTGTGGTCGCCGCAAAGATCGATAGCCCGATCACTATCGTCCCGATTGCCGACATCGCGTCCGAGCGCGTCGAGCGCCTGCTCGATCAGGCCTTTGGTGTCGAGCGCCACGACAGGACGGCATACCGGATCCGGAAAGGGATGCCCGTCCTCCCGGCACTGAGTTTCGCTGCGCTGTCACAAGAATCCCTGCTGGGGACGATTCAGTGTTGGCCCGTTCGCTTCGCCTGTGATGCCGGAAACGATGTGGCGATGGTGCAGATTGGACCGGTCGCGGTCGACCCGGCGCATCAACACGGCGGGATCGGGCGAATGCTGACCAACCGGGCGCTGGACGCAGCAGCGCAGGAAGGGCTTGGCGATGCGCTTACGTTGATCGGCGATCCGGAATATTATGGACGCTTCTTCGGTTTCGATGCCAGCCGCACGGCCCAGTGGCGTGTCCCGGGCCCGGTCGAGCCGCACCGCTTGCTGGCGCGGGGCGCGGGGGTTCCTGCCCGCGCCGGAATGCTTTGCCCCCGGATCCATGCGCTGGCTTGACCGGCGTTCGAGGCACTTCGCGCAGCCACCGCTTTACGCCCGCATCCCGCTGTCCTACCGCCGTCGGCATGCCCATGGAGCCGATCCCCGATCTTTCGTCCTTATCGCTCGCCGACATCGCCCGGCTGGCCGAAGACCATAAACTGCCCCCAGTCGAGCGTTGGAACCCGACTCATTGCGGCGACAGCGAAATGCGCATCGCGCGGGACGGCACTTGGTTTCACCAGGGGTCCCCGATCGGTCGCCCGGCAATGGTGCGCTTGTTCTCGACGATCCTCCGACGCGAACCGGATGGCGGCTATGTCCTTGTGACGCCGGTTGAAAAGCTCGACATCGTCGTGGAGGACGCGCCGTTCGTTGCGGTCGAGATGAAGGTGGAACGCGACGGTCGTGATGCAGTGCTCGCGTTTCGGCTCAACACGGGCGACATCGTGACGGCGGATGCCGACCATCCCTTGCGGTTCGAACCTGGCGAGGACGGCCCACGCCCGTATCTGCGGGTCCGCGGTGGCCTGGACGCAGTAATCGCGCGCGCCGTCTATTACGATCTGGCACAACGCGCGATCGACGGGGGCGACACGCCGCCGGGGGTTTGGAGCGCCGGGACGTTCTTCTCGATCGAGCCAGTCGAATGACGCTGGTCGAACGACTCCGTCACGCGCTGACCGCTGGGTCTTCGGTCGATGCCGTGCTGCTCACCGGCGACCATGTCGATCACGATCTGCTTCCCTCCGTGCTGACACAGGCGGCGGTGCTGGTGCCGGTGACCGACCGCGCGGCGCCCGGGGTCATCCTCACTCGGCGTACCGATACGATGACACGCCATGCGGGACAGGTCGCCTTCCCTGGTGGCCGGATCGACCCCGGTGATGCCGACCCGGTCGCCGCAGCGCTGCGCGAGGCGGAGGAGGAAATCGCGCTCCCCCGCGCCGCCGTTAGGATCGTCGGCGAGGCAGATCGCTATCGCACCATCACCGGATTCGAAGTGACCCCGGTGATCGGCGTCGTCCCGCCGGACCTGGTGCTGACACCCAATCCAGCGGAAGTCGCGGCCGTCTTCGAAGTGCCGCTCGATTTCCTGCTCGATTCGGGCAACCACATCGAAACGAGTGTCGAATGGCAGGGGCGCAATCGCCATTATTACGAGATCCTGTGGGGGGAGCACCGTATCTGGGGCGCGACCGCGGCAATGATCGTCAACCTGTCGCGGCGGTTGCGATGGAACGGGTGACTCTTCCCGCGGCAGGCTGGCGTGACCGCGAAGAATTGCAGGCGTTGTGCCGGGTCCTCGGCGCGGACGGGGGCGATACGCGCGTCGTCGGGGGTGCGGTGCGCGACACGTTGCTCGGCTGCCCGGTGTCCGACATCGACCTTGCGACTCGTCAGGCGCCAGAAGACGTTTTAGCGGCGCTTCAGCGCGCCCGCGTCAAGGCGGTTCCCACCGGCTTGGCACACGGCACGATCACCGCGGTCCTGTCGGATGGGCCGGTCGAGGTCACGACCCTGCGGCGCGACCTGGCGACCGATGGGCGCCATGCCGTCGTCGCCTTCACCGACGACTGGCGCGAGGATGCCGCACGCCGCGATTTCACGATCAATGCGCTCTATGCCGACCCCGCCAGCGGCGAAATCTTCGATTATTTCGGCGGGATCGACGATCTCGCCGCGGGGCGTGTCCGTTTTATCGGCGATCCCTTGCAGCGGATTGCGGAAGATCATCTGCGCATTCTGCGATTCTTCCGCTTTCACGCGCGGTTCGGCAGCCTACCGGATGCGGCGGCGCTCGCGGCCTGCACGGCGCGCGCGAATGACCTGATGGCCTTGTCGCGGGAAAGAATCGCGGCCGAGCTGCTCAAGCTGCTCGTCGCGCAAGGCGCGGTGGCCACGCTCGAACTGATGATCGCGCACGACATCCTGCTGCCGGTGTTGCCGGAAATCTCGATCGCGGGCGTCGCCAAATTGGCCGAGGTCGCGGGCTATGAAGCCGCTGCGGACCTGAAGCCCGACCCTTTGCGACGGCTTGCCGCGCTCCTCCCGCGGGACACTGCACTTGGCGAGGCGATCGCCAATCGCCTGAAACTGTCGAATGCACAGCGCAAGCGGATCGTCTCTGCGCTGGGTGCGCCTGGAGGCACGCCGCCGGAACTGACATATCGCCTAGGTCGCGATGGTGCACTCGATCGCTGGTTGTTGACGACCTCTGGAACGCCAGCGGTGGACGGCGCACGAGCAATCGCGGCGTTCGCGATCCCCGCCTTCCCGCTGACCGGCGGCGCGCTGGTCCAGCGCGGCGTCGGCAAGGGGCCGGACGTTGCGCGGATGCTCCGCGAAGTCGAAAATGCGTGGATCGCGGAGGGTTTCCCGGACGCCGAGCGCACCGCGCAACTCGCCGACGAGGCGGTCGATCAGTGGCGGCGCTCAAGCAGCATCGTATAGGCCGCCTCCGCTTCCAACGGGCGAGCATAATAATAGCCCTGCCCGAAGGTGCAGCCCAAAGCCGCGAGTGTCTGTGACAATTCGATCGTCTCGACGCCCTCGGCGGTGGTCTTCATCCCAAGCGCCTGCGCGAGGCTCAGGATCGCACGGACGATCGCGATCTTGTCACGGTCGGCGAGCATTCCGGTCACAAAGCTGCGATCGATCTTGAGCACGTCGATCGGAAGTTTTTGGAGGTAGGCGAGGTTCGAATAGCCTGTCCCGAAATCATCCATCGCGATCGTCGTGCCAAGTGCCTTTAGCGCCTGCATGATTCCGGCAATGCGATCGGGATCGGTGACCAGCGCGCTTTCGGTGAGCTCGAGCGTGAAGCGCTGTCCGCTCAGGCCGTTGCAATCCAGCGCGGCCTGCACGACCGCCGCGATCGAATCCCGCTGCAACTGGATCGCCGACAAATTGACCGCGAGCTTGATGCCGCAATCCCCGCCAAGCCGCGCGTCCCAACCGGCCAATGTCGCCGCCGCCTCCTGAATTGCCCAGCGACCAAGCGGAACAATCAGCCCGGATTCTTCTGCAACGGGGATGAAATCGTTCGGCGAATATTCGGTGCCGACCTCGTCGCGCCACCGCGCGAGCGCTTCGAACGCGACGAGCTTGCCCGTCGCGAGATCGATGATCGGCTGATAGCACAACCGCAATTGCCCGCGCTCGATCGCCCGGCGAAGCGCGGTTTCAATCCCGAATTGTTCGCGCGCGATGTCGAACGCCTGGGTCTGGTATGCCTCCGACTTGCCGGTCACTTTCGACCGCTTCACTGCGAACTGCGCGTGGCGGATCAGTTCCTCGGCATCGTCGATCTCTGCCGCGCCGAACGCAATGCCTATCGAACAGGCCACGCGGATTTCGAAATCGGACAAGCGAAACGGCGTCGAAAGCGCGCCAAAAATACGTTTGGAGACATGCTCCGCATCGATCGCGCCATCCTCGAGGGTCAAGAGAATCGCGAATTCATCGCCCCCGGTGCGCGCGAGCACATCCTGCGCGCGAAGGGCCCCCTTCAGGCGCCGCGCCACGGTGATGAGCAGTTCGTCCCCCGCCATCGATCCGAGGCACGCATTGACTCGGCTGAACCGGTCGAGATCGATCACCAGCACCGCGTAGCGATCACGCGTCAGCGGGTTTTCGATCAGCGTTTCGAGCCGGTCGCTGAACCCAGCGCGATTAGGTAGGCCGGTCAGGCTGTCGGTCAGCATCTCGCGGCGCAAATTATGTTCGGTGCGCAACTCGGCGGTCTGATCGACCAGCGTCAGGATGCAGCGTTGTTCAGGGTTGCGGATCAACCGCGCCAGCGTCGCCTGATAGTGCCGACCATCGACTACGTCGCCGAAATCGATTCGAAATTCCGTCCGCAAGGCATCGCTGCGGATAAAGGTTTCGATTTGCGCCTCGATCTGAACGATGAGGGAGGGGCGCCGGTCGACCGGGCCAAGCCCCGCGAGGTTGAACGCCGTATTGGACGCTTCGACCCGCACCCCGCCCGACGCGAGCGTGACCAGCGCTGCCGGAATCGGCAGCAAGTCGATCGCACGCGATACGAGCATGACCGACAAGGCATTGTTATCCATCGCGATCAGCGCACCGACCACGGGATCTTCTACCAAGACAGGATGAGTCCTGAGCGCCATGGCTGCGGTGCTAGGGTCGAATAGTTAATAAGCTGCTGCGAAGGCCAATTTCAGCCGGCTTTGTATAGGTCTTAGCTGGCGGATTCATGCGCGCAGACCATCTCCACCCCCGGCTGGGCTGCGCTTTCCAGAAGCGCCCGGTCAGCCGAATCGGTTGTCCCGCGGGAACCCATTCGGCGGCATCCGCCCGGCAGCACCCCGCGCCGCCCGCCAAGCGCCGAGATCGGTCTCGGTCCGAACACGACCGCTGTCGCCGCCCATTGGCCAGCTCAGCCCGTTCGCGAAGACGAATGTGATCGCATCGGACAGACCACCGTCGCGGAAGCGCATCAACTGCACCCCCTGCCCGCGCGTCAACTCGGGCAGTTCCGCCAGCGGGAAGACGAGCAGACGCCGATTGTCCCCGATCGCGCCGACATAATCATCCTCGACCGAAATCGGCCGCACGATCTTGAGTTTTGCGCCAAACCGCGGCGTCACCACGGTCTTCCCCTTGCGCGTTTCGGCCAACGTGTCGGCAGTGCGCACGATGAACCCGCGACCGTCCGTCGCCGCGACGATCCATCGATCGGCCAGACTCGCCCGGAACACTCCGACGATCCCGATGTTGCCGTCGAGGTCGATCATCAGCCTGAGCGGTTCGCCGAACCCGCGCCCGCCGGGCAGCTTGTCCGCCGGCAAGGTGAAGAAGCGCCCGTTCTCCGCCGCGACGAGGACCTTGTCGGTTGTCTGCGCGTGAAAATCGAACAGCGGCGCATCGCCGTCCTTGAACTTGACCGCTGCGACCCCGGCGGCATCGACATGCCCCTTCATCGCGCGGATCCATCCGCGTTGTGACAGGATCACCGTGATCGGCTCGCGCTCGATCATCGCGTCGAGCGGAATGTCGCGCAACGGCGCCGCCTGCTCGATCGTCGTCCGCCGCCGCCCGAGCGTCGTCTCGGGACCATAGCGGTCGCGCAGCTTGCCAAAATCGCGCTTCAACCGCGTCCGCTGCTTCGCCTCGCTGGCGAGCAAGCCCTCCAGCCCGCTGCGCTCGCGATCCAGCAAGTCGCGTTCCTTGCGCAACTCCATTTCCTCGAGCCGCCGCAAGCTGCGCAGTCGCATGTTGAGGATCGCCTCGGCCTGACGGTCGTTCAATTCGAACTCGGCGATCATCACCGGCTTGGGCTCGTCCTCGGTGCGGATGATCTCGATCACGCGGTCGAGGTTGAGATACGCGACGATATAGCCGTCGAGCAGCTCGATCCGGTCCGCGATCTTGCGCAGCCGATGCTCGGCGCGCCGCCGCAGCACGATGAACTGGTGCTGGACCCACTCGTTGAGCGCCTCCGCCAGGCTCATCACGCGCGGCGTCCGGCTCGCATCGAGCACGTTAAGGTTGAGGCTGAAACGGCTCTCGAGGTCGGACAGCTTGAACAGGCTCTCCATCAGCACGACCGGATCGACCGTGCGGCTGCGCGGCTCGATCACGATGCGAATCACCGCGTCCGATTCGTCGCGGACATCCGCCATGATCGGCAGCTTCTTGTCGTTGACGATCGCGGCGAGCTGCTCGATCAGCTTGCCCTTCTGCACGCCATACGGAATTTCGGTGACGATCGCGGTCCACGTGCCGCGCCCGAGATCCTCGACGTTCCACCGCGCGCGCACCCGGAACCCACCACGCCCGGTTGCATAGCTTTCGGCAATCGCGGCGGGCGAGTCGACCACCAGCCCACCGGTCGGGAAGTCCGGCCCCCGGACGTGATCGAGGATGTTGAACCCGGCAAGATCCCCCGACCGATCGATCAGCGCGATTGCGGCGTCATACAGTTCGGCGACATTGTGCGGCGGGATGTTGGTCGCCATGCCGACCGCGATCCCCGCCGCGCCATTGGCGAGCAGGTTGGGGAAGGCACCGGGGAACAGCTCGGGCTCCTGTTCCTCGTTATTATACGTGGGTTTGAAGGCGACCGCGTCTTCGTCGAGCCCGTCCATCAGGTCGATCGCGACCTGTGTCAGCCGGGCCTCGGTATAGCGGAAGGCGGCAGCGTTATCGCCGTCGATATTGCCGAAGTTCCCCTGCCCCTCGACCAGCGGATAGCGCACCGAGAAATCCTGTGCGAGCCGGACCATTGCGTCATAGACCGACTGATCGCCATGTGGGTGATACTTACCGATCACTTCGCCGACGACACGCGCGGATTTCTTGAACGCGCTGCTCGGGTCCATCCGCAGCGCACGCATCGCCCACAACAGGCGGCGATGCACCGGCTTCATCCCATCGCGCAGATCGGGGAGCGAGCGCGCGGTGATCGTCGACAGCGCATAGACGAGATAGCGATCCGACAGCGCGCTATCGAACGGCGCGTCGGCGATCGCGTTGAAGGGATCGTTGGGGTCGATGATGTCGGTCGCCATCTGTTCCGGTTAGCAGGCCGGGGCGCCCCGCGTCCACCGCGACGCAGCCCCTTCGACAAGCGCCCGATGCCATCGTATCGAAGGAGCGATGCTAAGATTCGCCCTTGCCGCTGCCACGCTGCTCACCGCCACCGCGCTCCCGGCGCAGGATGCCCCCAAACCGCTGCTGACCTGGCCCGATCTGGTCGGCCGCACCAAGCCTGCGCCCGATGCCACGGTCGACTATGGCACCGACCCGTACCAGAAGGTCGACGTCTGGGTGCCAAAGGGCAAAGGACCGTTCCCGACCGTCGTAATGGTCCACGGCGGCTGCTGGACGACGAGCATCGCGGATCGCACCCTGATGAACTGGATCGCGGACGATCTGCGCCGCGATGGAATGGCGGTGTGGAACATCGACTATCGGGGCGTCGATCGACCGGGCGGCGGCTATCCCGGGACCTTCGCAGACACCGCCGCCGCTGCGGACGCGCTGCGCAGCTCGGCACACACCTACCACCTTGATACCAGGCGGGTGGTCGCCATAGGCCACTCCGCTGGCGGGCATCTCGCGCTCTGGCTGGCGGCACGCGGCAGGATTCCGAAGAGCAGTGCACTGTACCAACGACACCCGCTCAAGATCGCCCACGCCATCAGCCTCGGCGGCCTCCCAGATCTGGAAGCGACGGCCGGCAGTCCGGACAACGGCTGCGGCGTCGAGGTCGTCGCCAAACTCGTCGGCGCACCGGGCGTGCGGCCCGATGTCTATGCCGACACATCCGTCCCGCGGCTGTTGCCGATCGGCGTGCCACAGGATCTCGTCAATGGACGGGAGGACAAGATCATACCGCTTCGGATGGGTACGGATTATGTGGCGGCCGCCCGCGCCAAGGGCGACCGGGCCGACCTGCACGTGGTCGACCACACCGGCCATGTCGAACTGATTGCTCCCGAAACCCCGGCGTGGGCGGAAGCGAAGCGCCTGATTCGCGCGGCGTTGGCCAAGTGACCCCGCAGGAAGCCCGCGCACGCGACGCCGCCGATCCACTCCGCGTCTATCGCGACGCGTTCGTCTTGCCGGACGGCGTCATCTACCTCGACGGCAATTCGCTCGGCCCGCTTCCGCGCGCGACACCGGCGGCGCTCGCGGACATCGCCGAACGGCAATGGGGCGAGCGGCTCATCCGCAGCTGGAACGAAGGCTGGATCGAAGCGCCCCGTCGAGTCGGTGGTAAGATCGCGCGGTTGATCGGTGCCGCCGAGGACGAAGTGATCGTCGCCGATTCGACCTCGGTCAATCTGTTCAAGCTGCTGGTCGGCGCGCTGCGCCATGCCGCACCGCGCACGACGATTCTCAGTGAGACGGGGAACTTCCCAACCGATCTCCATATCGCGGAAGGCGCCGTCGGCTGCGTTCCCGGCGCACGGCTCAAGGCAGTCCCGCGCGAGTCCCTCCGGCAGGCGGTCGACGCCGATACCGCGGTGCTGATGCTGACCCATGTCCATTACAAGACATCCGAGTGTTTCGATATGTCTCAATGGTCCTCGATAGCTCGGGAAGCAGGCGCGCTAAGCCTTTGGGACTTAAGCCATAGTGTTGGCGCGATACCGGTCGACCTCAACGCCGCCGGTGCCGATCTCGCGGTCGGATGCGGTTACAAATATCTCAACGGCGGCCCTGGCGCGCCGGCCTTCCTGTACGTGTCGAAGCGTTTGCAGGAGCAACTGGCCAGCCCCTTGTCCGGGTGGATGGGCCACGCCGCGCCCTTCGGGTTCGCGGATGCCTACGCCCCTGCCCCCGGCATGATGCGCTGGCTGGCGGGGACTCCACCGATGCTCGGGCTTGCTGCGCTGGAAGCGGGCCTCGACGTCTGGCAGGACGTCGATCAGCAGCATGTCGCGCAGAAGAGTGCCGCATTGTTCGACGTCATGGCCGCGATCGGCAGGAAGCTGGGGCTCGTTTGCGTGAGCCCCGCCGACCCGGCGCAACGCGGAAGCCATATCTCGTTCCGCCACCCGGACGCCTACGCGCTCTGTCAGGCGCTGATCGCGCACGGCGTGATCGGCGATTTTCGCGATCCGGACATCCTTCGGTTCGGGCTTACCCCGCTGTATCTCGGGTACGAAGACGTGGTTCGGGCGGGCGAGATCCTTGGCGACATTCTCGCGAACGACACCCACCATGACCCAGCATTCAGGAACCGAAACGCAGTAACCTGACGCCCTCCAGCGTAAAGGCCAAGCGATTGCCAAGCGATTGATTGCACCCCCGGCATCGATTCGGTATAGCATTGGGCTTCCCGCCCCGGCCCGCGTGATCCGCGTTGCCGGGGCCGCTCATTTCCGAGGGTTAGCGCACATATGGCACGCCGCCGCCAGATCTACGAAGGCAAGGCCAAGATCCTGTACGAGGGTCCTGAGCCTGGGACGCTGATCCAGTATTTCAAGGACGACGCGACCGCTTTCAACGCCCAGAAGAAGGGCACGATCAGCGGCAAGGGCGTGCTCAACAACCGGATTTCCGAGCACATCTTCACCCTGCTCGGCGCGATCGGCGTGCCGACGCACTTCATCCGCCGGCTCAACATGCGTGAGCAGCTGATTCGCCAGGTTGAGATCATTCCGATCGAAGTCGTCGTCCGCAATGTCGCGGCAGGGTCGATCTCGACTCGCCTCGGGATCGAGGAAGGCACGCAGCTGCCGCGCACGATCATCGAATATTACTATAAGGACGATGCGCTCGGCGATCCGATGATCACCGACGAGCATATCGCCGCGTTCGGCTGGGCCGGACAGGAAGAAATGGCCGACATCGCCGATCTGGCGATTCGCGTGAACGATTTCCTGTGCGGCCTGTTCGCCGGGATCGGGATCCGCCTGGTCGACTTCAAGCTCGAATTCGGGCGCGTATGGGACAATGATTACCCGCGCGTGATCTTGGCGGACGAGATCAGCCCCGACGGTTGCCGTCTGTGGGACATGACCACCAACGAGAAGCTCGACAAGGATCGCTTCCGTCGCGACCTCGGCGGCGAAGTCGAGGCGTATCAGGAAGTCGCCCGCCGCCTTGGCTTGCTGCCGGAGGACGCCGACGGCGCGGTCCTCGACATGGAACAACACCGCCTCAACAAGGGCAAGTAAACGCGGGCTTCCGCGATCCACTCCCCCGGCGCAGACCTGCGCCGGGGGAGTGCGGCATTTGCAACAACGGGGAAGCGGCACCCGCGAATGCCATCACCCCCTTGCGACCCGCGCCGTGCGCGAGCATAGCGACCCGCATTCCCTACCGTCGCAGCAGGACATATCTATGAAGCTCCGCATCTTCGTCACGCTGAAGCCCGGCGTGCTCGATCCGCAGGGTCGCGCAATTCACAAGGCGCTGGACGGCCTCGGTTTCGCCGGTGTCAACGATGTCCGCGCGGGCAAGCTGATCGAACTCGACGTTGCCGACGACATGCAGGACGCGCAGGTCGACGAGATGTGCCGCAAGCTGCTCGCCAACACCGTGATCGAGAATTTCCGGGTGGAACGCGCATGAAGACCGCGGTCATCGTCTTTCCGGGATCGAACTGCGACCGCGACGTCGCGGTTGCCTTGCGGGAGGTGAGCGGGACCGCACCGACGATGGTGTGGCACGGCGACACCGCGCTTCCCGACGGGATCGATCTGATCGCCCTCCCCGGCGGCTTTTCCTATGGCGACTATCTGCGCTCGGGCGCGATCGGTGCCCGTTCGCCAATTATGAAGGCCGTGACCGACGCCGCAGGGCGAGGCGTGGCGGTGCTCGGCGTGTGCAACGGCTTCCAGGTTCTGACCGAAGCCGGGCTGCTGCCGGGCGCGCTGATGCGCAATGCCGGTCTCGATTTCGTCTGCCGTGAAGTATCGCTAACGGTGGAAAATGCGCAAACCGCGTTCACCAGCCGCTACGCCGCGCAGGAGAAGATCGTCATTCCGGTGGCGCATCACGACGGCAACTATTCGGCGGACGCCGAAACGCTGGACCGGCTCGAGGGCGAAGGCCGCGTCGCGTTCCGCTATGCCGAGCCCGTGAACGGCTCGTCGCGCAACATCGCCGGCGTGCTGAATGCGGCGGGCAACGTCCTCGGCCTGATGCCCCACCCCGAACGCCGCATCGACGGCGCGGCGCACGGGGGCAATGATGGACGACGGATGTTCGAAGGCTTGCTGGAGACGGTTCGGGCCTGAGCCCGCCCCGATCTAGTCCAGCGGCCTCCCGATCGCGAGCGCATCCGCGGGGCCGACATGCTGTTCCCCGTCGAACAGCCGATCGAGCCGCCCGCGGATTTCGCCACGATAGCCCTTGGCCGCGAGAGAACGCGGGGCGGTTACCGACACCTCGTCGGCAATCGCATCCTTGATCCGGTCGAGCGCTGTATCATCGAGCACGTTTGCACGCTTCAGCTCGTGACAGAGCTGGACCAACCCAACCGCGGTCGCCTGTGCCCGCAACCCGACGTTGGTGAGATCGAAATGCAGCTTCTTTTGCTTGTCATATGAGATCGTCATCGGACTCTCCTTCCGCACCTACCGTAAGCCCGAAATCCCCGCACGGCTAGCGCTGCGCAAGGCGCTTGATCCACATCGCGAGCATACCGATTTTTAGACGCTCGCTTTGAAGGGCGAAAAGTCCGTTCCGCGATCATAGACGTCGATGCCCTCGCGGCGCTTGAGGGACCCAACCACCAGATAGGTAACGGGGGTCAGCAGCACTTCCCAACCGACCTTGAGCACGAACTGGCTGAGCATCACCAGCATCATCGCTTCGATCGGCCAGTCGGGCGCGCCCAGGAACGCCAGCGGGTAAAAAATGAGGCTGTCGAACCCTTGCGCGACGATCGTGCTGCCGATCGTGCGGGTCCACAGCATCCGCCCTTCGGTCAGGATCTTGAGCTTGGCGAGCACGAAACTGTTGGCGAGTTCCCCCACCCAGAACGCGGCGACGGACGCGACGATGATCCGCAACCCGGTCGCGGCGGCGGGGTCGATCAGGACCGACCTTCCGAACACATATTCATATGCCGCCTGTCCGCTCCACCCCGCCGCGGGCGGCAGCGCGACGACGACCTGTTCCATCACCGCGAGAAACACGAGTGCCCCGAAGCCCGCCCAGACGCAGCGCCGCGCGCGGGCGTAGCCATAGACCTCGGTCAGCACGTCGCCGATCACGTAACTGACCGGGAAGAACAAGATGCCCGCCCCGAACGGCCACGGCCCGATCCCCGGAAGCTCGATCACCGAGCGCTTGCCCGCCCCGACCACATTGGACAGCAACAGGATCACGACGAACGCAACCATGATGAAATCGTAATATCGGAACGCGCGGCCACCCAGGTCGCGTGCAGCTATCCCCTGCGGTCCGTTCATGCGCCCCCCGTTCCTTCCGAGCGCTCCGGTATGAAGACCGTTTCGTTGTCACGCAATCCGCGCTACAGCCCTGCCCGGCGCGCGCCCGTAGCTCAGTTGGATAGAGCAAGGAGCTTCTACCTCCTCGGTCGGGGGTTCGACTCCCTCCGGGCGCGCCAAAACCACCGATGCCACGCTCCTGCAATTTCGCCGATAGGAAACGGTTTGCGATCCCGCGCGCAAATGATCCCGTTCCGAAGATAGCAGCGCGTTGGAACTGCCGGGTGGGACACGTCCCGCAAAAAACAGAACTGAAGTTTTCGGTCCGCGACTACCCCTTCGCACACGCTCTTAATCTATGTTTCGGTCTAATATTCTGAATGACTTGACCACGCCTGCGGCGACTGAGAGATTTCAGAAAAGCTACCGCTTACAGGATGATGTGCATGTCCCATTTACCCGAAGCACCGCGATGAATTGGCGCTCGCAATATGAGCTTTTCATGCCGCACGGAATGTGTTTCCTGTGGCAGCCGGAGTTAATGGCTCTCCACGTCGTATCGGACGCGTTGATCGCCCTGGCGTATTTCACGATCCCCTTTGCAATCTTGCGATTCGTCCAGGGGCGGAACGATCTCGAGCCCAGGCATCAGCGCATGGCGCTACTCTTCGCTGCCTTCATCGCCTTTTGCGGCCTGACGCATGTCGTCAGCATCTATGTTCTCTGGGTGCCGATCTACATCATCGAAGGGTGGCTGAAGGCGATTACGGCGGTAGTTTCGGTTGCGACGGCGATCGGCTTGACGAAGCTTGTGCCGCAAGCGCTCGCGCTTCCGTCGGCCGAAGCGATGCGGATCGAAATCCGGGCACATCGCGAAACCATGCTCGCGCTGGACGCCGCGCGCGCGGCGCTCGCGGTCAAGGTGGATCGCACCGAGGAGGCTTTGCGCGACAGCGAACAGAAGTTCGGCGCGGTTGTCGAGCACATGTCCGAGGGGCTGATGATCTTCGACCAGCACGGCGCCGTGACCTTCCACAATCCCGCGTCCGCACGGATTCACGGGATCGAGCACGAAGCGGATGGGCTATTTCATCGTGACGAATTGCCTGTCCAGTGGCGTGGCTGGACCCGTGAAGGGGAGCTCCTGCCCTTCGAGGAATGGCCGCTGCTACGCGTCCTTCGAGGCGAGCGTGTCCGGAACCAGTATTTCCACGCCGAGCGGGCGGATACGGGTCGATCGTTCGACGCGGTTTATAATGGTGCGCCGATCTACGCAGCCGACGGCACCTTACTGCTGGGATTCATTACGCTTCGGGATGTTCGGGACGAAATCGAAGCGCAACAGGCGCTGGCGCACACGAACGATCTGCTACGCGGTTTCACCGACGCGATTCCGGGGGTGATCTTTGCCAAGGACCGCGAAGGCCGCATGGTGTTCGCGAATGACGGCACCGCCGCGCTGATCGGCAAGGCAAAGAACGACTTCCTCGGCAAGACTGATGCCGAGTTCCTGGACGATCCGGCACAAGCCAACGCCGTTATGGCGAACGATCGTCGAGTGATGGAAACCGGCACGACCGAACAGATCGAGGAGCAAGTGAGCCTTCCGAATGGCGCGGCCGTGACCTGGCTCTCGACCAAGGCGCCATTGCGAGACGCCGACGGCACCGTCACCGGCATCATCGGACTATCCGTCGACATCGGCGCGCAAAAAGCGAGTGAGGCCGAGCTCGGTCGGCTCAACGCTCAACTGGAAAGCCAGACCGAGGCTTTGACGGTGGCCAACGGGCGCCTCAGCGCGGCGTTGGTACAACGCGACCTGCTACTCCAGGAAGTCTATCACCGGGTGAAGAACAACATGCAGATGGTCGACAGTTTCCTGGTGTTGCAAAAGGCCGCTCTAACCGACCCGGTGGCCAAGAACGCTTTGACCAGCCTTCGTAAACGCGTTCACGCCTTGGGTCTGGTCCATCACCAGTTGATGCAATCCGGCAATCTGACGACCTTCGATATCGCACCGTTCCTCCGGGAACTTGCCGACAATATCTTGGATGGAAGCGCCTCAAATGACGTAGGCATCAGCGTTCATGCCGACACGCTTGACGTTGGCCTCGACTTCGCGATCCCATTGGCGCTTCTGGTTACGGAACTCGTGACCAATGCGCTGAAGCACGCTTTTCCCGGTGGGCAAGGTCACATCGACGTCCAACTGTCTCAAAACGCCGATGGATCCTTTGCCTTGGTGGTGTCGGACACGGGGATAGGCTACACCAACGCGCTTGGGTCTTCCGCTGGCGGTCTTGGAACCAAGATCATCACGGCGCTCGTACGGCAGCTCAGGGCGACGATGACAATGCATTCCGAACACGGCACGCGAGTCGCCATCCATATCGCCGCAATAGAATGAGCGCGCTGCAGCGCCAGGTTCTGGTGGTGGATGACGAGTTCATCATCGTCATGGGCCTCATCGATCAGGTCGAGGAAATGGGTTTGACTGTGTGCGGTTCGGCGGCGACGGCGGACGAAGCGGTCGCACTCGCGCGCCAACATCGGCCGATGGTCGTGCTGATGGACCTCCGCCTGGACGGCACCAAGGACGGTGTCGATGCGGCCATGGTCATCCACGAAGAGATCGGCTCGAAGGTCATTTTCATCACCGGTTCGCAAGAGCCAGACAGCGTGGCCCGGATGCGTACCGATCACCCCTGCGCGATCCTGTTCAAGCCCGTGTCGAGCCATAAGCTTCGCAACGCGATCACCGCCGCACTGAGCCCGTGCGATGTTTGAAGCCTATCGCACCGGTTTAGCCCTCGGTGCTTCCGCCTGCCCCAGAGTCTTCAGCTCGATTCAAGCTGAACTGCAGGATTTCCACGCGGTCTGAAAGACCGCTTGCGTGGTTTCCGGCCAGTCGGGCGGAAAAGGTCTCGACGGCTCTGGCAACGCCCTCCGCGGTGACGGGCTTTTGCATCATCAGGCTTTGGGGCGCTGTCGTGTGCCATGCGTCCGTCGCTGCCACGGTCAATGGCGCGCCGGCAGCGTCTACACCCGGTCCCCAAGGCGGACCACCATCGTCGGCGTAAACGGGAACCCGGCATCCGGCGCAGGCGCGTTCGCCCCCGGATGGACGAGTTCGGTAACATATCCCGGCAGCGCCTTGCGCGTATCCAGATAATAGAACGACGCCACATCATCGCCGAGGCCGCCGCCCATGCACACCGGCACGTCGACCGATTCCATCCGCGCCCTGATGGTCTCCCAGGCGGTACGGTCGGGAAGGAAGCCCGCGAAGATGTGGTGAATGCCTTCGCCCAGCGGCTGCAGGAAGTCCTCCTTATAGTGGCTCGGCCCGAAGGTGGGCTGGATCAACTCGAAGCTCAGCCGTTCCCCGATCGTCGGGGTCGTCGTGAAATAGGCGTGATCGACCTGCACCCCGTTGTTTTCCGGGTCGGTAAGCAGGCCGGGGGCTTTACGCCAGTTCATGAACAGGAAATCGGTCTGGCCGAACAAACCGTTCCACCGCTCCACGACCTTCATCAGGTCCGTCACCACCACGCCGAAATGCAGGAAAGCGGGAATCGGGAGCAACGCCCCTTCCGCGGGAATCTCGCCCGAGAGATCCCAGGTTTCATCGATCCGGACCTTCGCACGCCAGTCGGCCTCAAGGGCGACGAGAAGTTCGACATAGAAACCGCCCAGCGCCGCCCGCGTATCGAGCGTCACGCGATCGACCACTCCATCGACTCGAACGGACTGGGCAATCGCGATGCCCTGCTCCGCCAGCCACGGCTTCAACGCGGCAAACGCCTCCATGCCAATCTCGGCAACGGCTACGCCGATGATGCCTTCCCCGCGAGTGATCAGCCATTGCTGGTAGATGGTCCAGCCGGACGTCGGCTGCACCAGCTCGAACGTCACGGGACCCGTCCCGGTCATCACCGTGCCCGTCGCCGTGACATAGCCGAAATCCGAGCGGAACCCCCCGACCACGGTTTCGTCCAGATGCCCGCTGTCGCCAACCACGTGCCATTCCGCAATGCCGTACATCCGCGCCAGCTTGGCCGCCGATGCGCGCGCATCATGAACGACGAGGGAGATATGGTGGAGCTTGTCCGCTGGAATCTGCATTGCCGTCTCCATTGCTTCGGCTGCCCGCTTATTACAAGCTTGTAGCCATGTCGTTATCATATTATCCAGATTGTGTCACCATTATGCAGAATTGCAACGGGATGAGGAGAGCGCGATGACCAGTGTAAGAATGCTTCTGCGCGCAGAGGGCCCGGACGCCATGCCGCGCCTCGCAGCGCTCACCGAGGCGGCGCGCGCCATGCCGGGATGCCTGCACGCCGAGGATTTCGTCGCGCTCGAATCCGATTCGCAATTCCTGCATGTCGAGCTGTGGGAGACACCCGGAGCCTGGGACGCCGCTTATGCCGCGCGTACCGAAGCCTTGACCGCGCTCGCGTACAGGCTGGAATTCTACAAGTTCGCGCGCTTTGCGCCGACCGGCCCGGCCTGGGTCGCCGTGGATAGCGACGCGCGCGGCGAAACCCTGCGCTGGCCCGCAGCGCCCGGGCCCATCCGCATTCTGATTCAGGTAACGGGCAATCCGACGGATCCGGCCCAACCGCTGGTCGACCTGTCGTACGGGACGCGGCAAGAAGAAGGCTGTCTGGAGTTCACCTTTTTCCGCAGCGTCGATTTCCCCGAGAATCTCGCGCTGCTGGAGTCCTGGGCATCACCGGCGATCTACGACCGGCACTGGCAATTCCGGCTCTCGCAAAACAGCCCGCCGCCGCCCCCGGCGCCGGAGCGCCGATATGGCGAAACGACCTTCGAATGGTACCCGGAGTGCCACTTCATCCTCAAGAACGGATGCTGGGTCGCAGAGGAACCCGCCAAGCGGATGGACACGGTCTTCTGGTGACGCCAGCCGTGTGAGCGCTACGGCGCTGCCTCGGCCGTCAGATCGTGGGTCGTGCCCGATATCGGAGGAGGTAAGTCTTCCTCGTCATTCCCACTCGATCGTGCCGGGCGGCTTGCTCGTATAGTCGTAGGTCACGCGATTGACGCCGCGGACTTCGTTGACGATCCGCGTCGCGACCCGCGGCAGGAAGTCGCCCGGGAACTGGAACGCCTGCGCGGTCATGCCGTCGGTCGACGTCACAGCCCGCAACGCCAACACGTTGTCATAGGTGCGTCCGTCGCCCATCACGCCGACCGAGCGGACGGGCAGCAGCACCGCAAACGCCTGCCAGATCGTGTCGTACAGCCCGGCGCGGCGAATCTCGTCGAGATAGACCGAGTCGGCCTTGCGCAGAATGTCGCAGCGTTCCTTGGTCACTTCGCCGGGAATGCGGATCGCGAGCCCCGGCCCGGGGAACGGATGCCGCCCGACGAAGATCTCGGGCAGCCCGAGTTCGCGACCCAGCGCGCGGACTTCGTCCTTGAACAGCTCGCGGAGCGGCTCGACCAGCTGCATCTTCATCCGCGCGGGCAGGCCGCCGACATTGTGGTGGCTCTTGATCGTCACCGAAGGCCCGCCGGTAAAGCTGACGCTCTCGATCACGTCAGGGTACAGCGTCCCCTGCGCGAGGAAGTCCGCACCGCCGATCCGCTTCGCTTCTGCCTCAAAGATGTCGATGAACGCGCCGCCGATGAACTTGCGCTTCGCCTCCGGGTCGGTGACGCCCGCCAAGCCGGCCAGGAAGGTCTCCTCGGCGTCCACATGGACCAGCGGGATATGATAATGGTTGCGGAACAGCGTGACGACCTGATCGGCCTCGCCGCTGCGCATCAGCCCATGGTCGACGAAAACGCACGTCAATTGCTCGCCGATCGCCTCGTGGATCAGCACCGCTGCGACGGCCGAATCGACCCCGCCCGACAAACCGCAAATGACCTTGCCGCTGCCGACCTGCGCGCGGATCTCGGCGATCTTGGTCGCGCGGAACTCGGCCATCGTCCAGTCGCCGCTCAGCCCGCAGACGTGCCGCGCGAAGGTCGCGATCAGCTTTGCACCATCTGGGGTGTGGACGACTTCCGGGTGGAACTGCATCGCGTAATAATGCCGCGCATCGTCGGCGATCACCGCGAACGGCGCACCCTGGCTCGCCGCGACCGGACGGAAGCCAGGGGCAAGCTCGGTCACCTTGTCGCCGTGGCTCATCCACACCTGGTGCGATTCGCCGGTTTCCCATGCGCCATCGAACAACGCGCAGGTGTCGCGGATCTCGATCACCGCGTGGCCGAACTCGCCGCTGTCGCCGAGCGTCACCGTCCCGCCGAGCTGGTGCATCATCACCTGCTGACCGTAACAGATCCCCAGGAGCGGCACGCCGCTGTCGAGGATTGCCTGCGGGATGCGCGGGCTATTCTCGTCGAGCACCGAAGCGGGACTGCCGGAGAGGATCACGCCCTTGGGCTGCATCCGCTCGAACGCATCGGCGGCGGTCGTGAACGGCGCAATCTCGCTATAGACCCCCGCTTCGCGCACGCGCCGGGCAATCAACTGAGTCACCTGGCTACCGAAATCTACGATGAGGATGGAGTCGCTGGGATGGGTCATGCGGCAGCGCATAGCTGCACTAGACTTTGTAGGGAAGTATCCGCCTACAACGCGACTTGATCACGCCGCTTCTGAGGATCGAACACGAGGAGTGCGCACGTGTCGCGACGGACACTCCGACTCTGCGCAAGCTGGCTAGGATTGAGTTCGTTCGACAAGGGCAAGGCGACGCAAGAGGTACGAACGATCCGCATCACGGCATTAAAGGCTTGGGGGCTGACCGGATCGGTCAAATCCGAGGCAGGCGCATCTTCGCTATCGAACAGGGAGTTGCGATCCAGCCCGAGACAGTCCGCCGCGTCCAGGACAGTCATTTCTTTCTCCAGATTTGCGTTGTTGCCCTGACACTTGGTGGTCATGCCCGCTGCAACGGTTTCCATCCCGGCGCGATACACCCCTGCCCCGCGGTGAAATGCCCCAGCCATGTCTGCCGTGGCCCCCAATGCTCCCCAAGCCGCCGACAACACATCGCCTTTGGCCAGCTTGTTGAGGAACGCGCGTGCGCGATCGGTCGGCAGAGCCGCGATCATCGCCCGGGTGACCCGAGCCTCGATCCGCGCCACGTCGGCTTCGTAATTGACGTAATAGCCGTCACATTGGGCGTCGGCCTGCATCGAAGTTACCGGAGGCGTGGGCGTGGGACTTGGTGTTCGAACCAAGCATGTCCTTGCATTGCCCATCCCCAGATTGGCAGCAGCATGGTTGATCTCCCCTGCCGCGTTGCCCAACAGGCGGGCGAAGCCGTCGCCATCTTCGCCCCGGACAGATGCCTCCCCCACCCGCGCGGCGATCGCAAGGACCATAGCCCCGCGCAGGAGCTGCAACTGCTTGTTCGCGCTTGCGTCGAAGGTCCGCTCGTCCAAGATATGCCCGGGGTAACCGCCGGGATACCGCACCTCTTTCAAGATGACGTTGCACCCACCCAAGAGTGGAACCACAGTCAAACAAAGAAAAAGCTTGCGCATGTCCCATCTCCCCCAAGACAGGGATCATGCCATACTGGTGTCCAATATCAAATACACCTTTTAAGTCTAACGATCCTTACTTAACTGGCCTGACCTGCAACCCGGTCCATTTTGCGGCAAATGCCCAGGCATCCGCCGTCTCGGCGATGACCTTGTCGGTCGGCTTACCCGATCCGTGCCCGGCGCGCGTCTCGATCCGAACGATCCGGGGCTTGGGGCCCAGATCCATCGACTGAAGCATCGCGGTATATTTGAACGTATGACCCGGCACGACGCGGTCATCGGTGTCGGCAGTCTCCGCGAGGATCGCCGGATACGGCTTGCCCGCGCGGATGTTGTGATACGGCGAGTAAGCGTACAGCGTCTTGAAGTCGGCTTCCTTCGACGGATAGCCGTAATCGTCGACCCAGTAGCGCCCGGCGGTGAACCGATCGAACCGCAGCATGTCCATCACGCCGACCGCCGGGATCGCCGCGGCGAACAGGTCCGGGCGCTGATTGGTCACCGCGCCGACAAGCAGCCCACCGTTCGACCCGCCCTGGATGACAAGCTGGTCCTTCCCGGTGATCTTCTGCGCCTTCAGATATTCCCCCGCCGCGATGAAATCGTCGAACACGTTCTGCTTCTGCGCCAGGCGTCCGCCATCGTGCCACGCCTTGCCATATTCGCCCCCGCCGCGGATGTTCGCGACCGCAAGGACGCCCCCCTGCTCGAGCCACGCAAGCCGAGTCGCGGAGAAGCTCGGGGTCACCGAAATGTTGAACCCGCCATACGCGTACAGCAGCGTCGGCGCGGGCCCGGTCACGTCCTTGCGCCGGACGACGAACATCGGAACGCGCGTGCCGTCCTTCGACGTGTAGAAGCGCTGGTCGACCTGATAGCGTGACGGGTCGAACGCGACCTTCGGGCTGGCCCACGGTGTCGCCTGCCCACTTTTCACGTCGTACCGGTAAATGGTCGTGGGGGTCGCAAAGCTGGTGAACGCGTAGAAGGTCTCGCTGTCGTCCGCATTGCCGCCGAGCCCGCCGACAGTCCCGATCCCGGGCAACGCCACGACTCCGTCGGGCTTGCCGTCGATCGTAAACCGGCGAACCTCGCTCTTCACGTCCGCGAGATACGAAACGAGCAGGCGACCACCGATGAGACTGGCGCCGTCGATCACGTCTTTGCCCTGCGCGACGACTTCATGCTCGGGCACTTCCGCCGACCGCGCATACAGGTTGGTCGCGACGATCCGCCCCCGCGGCGCGCCCTTGTTGGTCACCCAGTAGAAATTACCACCGACGTTCCCGGCCAAGGTCCACTCGTTCTCGAGGCCCTTGACGATCGTGCGCGGCGCCGGCTTGGGCGCGGTCAGGTCGATCACGGTGATCTGATAGCGGTTGTCGGTGCCTTCGTGCGTCGTGATGACGAGCCACTTGCCGTCGTCCGTCACCTGCGCGTTGTGCCCAAGCCTGGGCTGGTCCGGCGTCGCATAGACCAGCGTATCCGCCGCCTGCGCGGTGCCGAGCCTGTGGAAATAGACCTGCTGGTTCTCGTTCAGTGCCTGGAACTTGGCGCCGTCCGCTGGGGCGGCGAAGCGCGAGTAATAGAATCCCGACCCGTCCTTCGCCCAGGACAACCCCGAAAACTTCACCCAATCGACCTGATCCGACACCGCGCCCGTCGCGACGTCGAGCACCTTGACCGTGCGCCAGTCGGTCCCGCCATCCTGCACCGCATAAGCGAGCTTCTTCCCGTCCTCGGATGGCGACCATTCTGCCAGCGCCGTCGCGCCGTCCTTCGACCAGCCGTTGGGGTCGATCAGCACGCGCCCCTGCCCGTCCACGCTGTCGCGGACGTACAGCACCGCCTGGTTCTGCAGCCCCGCGTTGCGGCTGTAGAAATAGCGCCCGCCCTTCTTCTCCGGAACACCGAACCGCTCGTAATCGAGCAACTGCTTCAACCGCGCCGCGAAGATGTCGCGCCCGGGCAGCGTCGCGAGATACGCGTTGGTCACCGTATTCTGGTCCGCCACCCACTTGGCGACTTCCGGATCGGTCCGGACGTCGTTCTCGAGCCAGCGATAGGGATCGGCAACCTTGACGCCGAACTGTTCGTCCACCTGCGCGGTGCGGCGGGTTTCGGGATAGTGCATAATGGGAGCCTGTGTCTGCGCGAAAGCGGGGGAAGCCAGGAGAACCGCGAGGATCGGAAAAGGACGCATGCAAACCCCGAAAACGACAAAAGGAGCCGCACTCTTAGCGAGTGCGACTCCTTTCTCAACGTCCGATGACGAAGGGCTTATGCCGCCTCGTCATACTCTTCGCCGGTCATCACCGGGCCAGAGTCCTGGCCCTTTGCAGTGACGTCACGGTCGACGAACTCGATGATCGCCATCGGCGACGCATCCGACAGACGGATACCGGCCTTGACGATCCGGGTGTAGCCGCCGTTACGGCCGGCATAACGCTCGGCCAGAACGTCGAACAGCTTGGTCAGCTGCGCATCGTCGAGCAAGCGGGCATGCGCGAGGCGACGGTTGGACAAGCCACCCTTCTTCGCCAGCGTGATCAGCTTTTCGACGTAAGGACGCAGTTCCTTCGCCTTGGCGACGGTCGTGGTGATCTGCTCGTGCTTGATGAGCGCGGCGCTCATGTTGCGGAACAGGGCGATGCGGTGAGCCGAGGTCCGCTGAAGCTTACGGCCGCCTACGCGATGACGCATGGTATGTCCTTCGTTCGTTAAGGGGCCGTATGAGGTACCCCAGAGCCGGTGGGGACGGTGGCCCACCCAAAATACCGTCGCACCCGCGGTTGCGGGAGCCCGTAAGACGCATGAGCCTTAGCCCATGATCTCCTGCTCGAGCTTCTTGGCCATCTCTTCGATGTTCTCAGGCGGCCAACCGGGGATTTCCATCCCCAGGCGGAGACCCATGCTCGACAGCACTTCCTTGATCTCGTTGAGCGACTTGCGGCCGAAGTTCGGCGTGCGCAGCATCTCGGCTTCGGTCTTCTGGACCAGATCGCCGATGTAGATGATGTTGTCGTTCTTGAGGCAGTTGGCGCTGCGAACCGAAAGCTCGAGCTCGTCGACCTTCTTGAGCAGGTAACGGTTGATCTGCTGCGTATCGCCCGAAACCTCGGTGCCACCAGCGGCAGGCGCTGCCTGGCCGATCGGGGCCTGACGCGTGACGCTCGAATCGTCGAAGCCGACGAACAGCGCGAGCTGGTCCTGCAGGATGCGACCGGCGTAACCGACGGCTTCCTCAGGCGAAACGGTGCCGTCGGTCTCGATCGTCAGCGTCAGCTTGTCGTAATCGAGTTCCTGCCCGACGCGGGTGTTCTCGACCTTGTAGCTGACCTGCTTGACCGGCGAATACAAAGCATCGACCGGGATGAGTCCGATCGGCGCGTCGGCCGGACGGTTGGCGACGGCGGGGACATAGCCCTTGCCGACGTCTGCGGTCAGTTCCATGTTCAGCGTCGCGCCATCATCGAGATGGCACAAAACGAGCTGCGGGTTCATCACTTCGATGTCGCCCGAAACCGCAATGTCGCCCGCCTTGACCGGACCCGGGCCCGTTGCCGACAGCTGGAGCCGCTTGGGGCCTTCACCCTGCATGCGCAAAGCGATCTGCTTCACGTTGAGCACGATGTCGGTCACGTCCTCGCGGACGCCCGCCAGCGACGAGAATTCGTGGAGAACGTTCTCGATCTTGATCGACGTCACCGCCGCGCCCTGCAGCGAAGACAACAAAACGCGCCGCAGCGCATTGCCGAGCGTCAGGCCGAAACCACGCTCCAGCGGCTCGGCGATGAAGGTCGCCTTGCGCTTGCCGTCACCGCCGGGCTTCTTTTCGAGGCCGGACGGCTTCTTCAGTTCCTGCCAGTTCTTTGCATTGACGGACATAGGCTATCCCTTGATTTTGGGTCGGCACGGGCGATGCCGACCAAGTGGGAATCGGACCGTGCAGCGCGATCAACCGCGCACGGCCGAGACGAAATCAGACGCGGCGACGCTTCGAAGGACGCACGCCGTTGTGCGGGATCGAGGTAACGTCACGGATCGAGGTGATCTGGAAACCGACCGCCTGCAGCGCGCGAAGCGCCGACTCACGGCCCGAACCCGGGCCCTTCACTTCGACTTCGAGCGTACGGACGCCGTGCTCGGCTGCCTTCTTGCCCGCGTCTTCCGCCGCGACCTGTGCCGCATACGGGGTCGACTTGCGCGAGCCCTTGAAGCCCATTGCGCCGGCCGACGACCACGAGATCGCATTGCCCTGGGCATCGGTGATCGTGATCATGGTGTTGTTGAAGCTTGCGTTCACATGCGCGACACCAGAAGTGATGTTCTTGCGCTCACGCCGCTTAATGCGTTGCGGTTCACGTGCCATTGTCTTGTCCTAACCCTACTGCAGGAGCGAGCCGCGGTCACCCGCGGCTCAAGCTCACTTCTTCTTACCGGCGATCGGCTTTGCCTTGCCCTTGCGGGTGCGCGCATTGGTATGCGTGCGCTGGCCGCGAACGGGGAGGCCCTTGCGATGGCGCAGGCCGCGATAGCAGGCCAGATCCATCAGGCGCTTGATGTTCATCGCGACGGTGCGACGAAGATCACCCTCGACCGTGTAATCGGCGTCGATGGTTTCGCGGATGTGGAGGACTTCCTGGTCGGTCAGGTCCTGCACGCGCGCGGTCATCGGAATGCCCAGCTTGGTGACGATTTCCTTGGCCTTGGTGTCTCCAATGCCGTGGATGTAGGTGAGCGCGATAACTACGCGCTTGTTGGTCGGGATGTTGACCCCGGCGATACGTGCCATGAACTTGGTTCTCCTGCTCCACGGGACCTGCATGGCTGCACATCCCATCTCATCGCGTTGCGCTACCGAACTCCGTGCCCCGTTGCGGAACGCAACATACCGACGAACGCACGCATGCGCCGCCGGAGACCGGTGGTTTGGAATGCCGGGCTAGTAAACATCGACTCGGCGCCTGTCAAGCACGCGCCATCGAATGCTTAACGAGAGATGGGAACCACGATCGCCGCGATCAACCCCGGTGCATTGTCGTGCAGTTCGACGCGCCCATCGTGCAACCGCGCAACCGCCTCGACCAGCGCCATGCCCAGCCCTGCCCCAGGCAGACTACGCGCCCGGTCGAGCCGCCCGAACCGCCGCAGCGCTTCCGCCCGATCCGCTTCCGCAATACCGGGCCCGCGATCCTCGACCTGGAAGCGCGCTTCATCGTCCCGTAGCGCGAGCCGCAGCACGATCTCACCGCCATTAGCGGCATGGCGCAGCGCATTGTCGATGAGGTTGGCGATCGCCTGCGTCATCAATTCGCGGTGGAGCGTGATCTGCGGCAGCGCGGGCGCGACGACCGCCTCGAACCGCATTCCGGCATCCTCCACCACCGGCGCGTACAGGTCGGCGATTTCCTCGACCAGCGTCGCCGGGTCGATCCGCGCGAGCCGGTCCCGCGATACGCTCTCGGCGCGTGTAATCTCGATCATCGTCGACAGCATCCGCATCACCAGATCGGTCTCGATCAGCAAGCCCCCCATTGCCGCCTCGCGTTGCGCGGGATCGGCCTGGAGCACCGCCGCTTCCGCCTTTGCGCGCAGCCGTGCCAGCGGCGAGCGCAGGTCGTGCGCGAGCCCGTCGGTGACGATTCTGAGTTCGCTCATCAACCGCTCGGTCTTGTCGAGCATCCCGTTGAGCCGCACCGCCAGCCGGTCGAACGCATCACCGCTCGCGGCATTGCCCACGCGCCGCGAGAGGTCGCCAGCGGCAACGCCTTCGATCACGTCCGCGACCCGGTCGAGACGCCGCCCGACATACCGCGTCACCACCAGCCCGCCCCCGATACCTAACGCGAGCGACAGAAGCATTGCGGCCGCCAGCGCGCGCTCGATCCCGCGTTGCTCGGCATCCCAATCGTCGAGCACGCGGCCACTCACCAGCCGATACGGACCGATCTGCCGCACCGCATAGCCGACCTCGCGATCCGACCACGGCGTTCCCATCGCGCGAATCCGGAAGCCGAGATTGGGCCACCGCGCGAGCCCATCGAGTTCGGGACCGACCCCGGCGATCAACCGGCCATCGCGCGCGATGACCGCGACGATCCGCGAAACATCGCCAGGCGCACGCGCTTCGCGGATCGTCCGACCGAGCGCGGGCAGGCCACCGGTGCGATACACCGCGATCAACGCGTCGGACTGCTCGACCGTGTCGCGGCGCAATTCATCGATCGCATCGTCGCGCACAACCTTCCAGACGAAGGCGACGAGCACGAGATTGGACACCAGCGCGAGCAGGATCGACAGCAGCGCGATCCGCGCCGTGACCGACAGGCGGATCAAGGTTCGACCGACAACCGATACCCGGCACCGCGCACCGTATGCAGGATCGGCGCAGGGAAGCCCTCCTCGAGCTTGCGCCGCAACCGCCCGATGTGCACGTCGACCACGTTCGAGCCCGGGTCAAAATGGTAATTCCAGATCTTCTCGAGCATCATCGTCCGCGTGACGACCTGCCCGGCATGGCGCGCCAGATATTCGAGCAGGTTGAACTCGCGCGCGCCGAGCATGATCGCCTTCCCTTGCCGCGCGACCGTGCGTGCGAGCAGGTCGATCTCAAGGTCACCGACCGACAACCGCGTGGTCTGGCCTTCTGCCGCGTTGCGATCGACCCGGCGGAAGATCGCATCGATTCGCGCGGTGAGTTCTGCGAAAGAAAACGGCTTGACGAGATAGTCATCCGCGCCCGCGTTAAGCCCGTCGATCCGGTCGTCGACCGTTCCCAGCGCCGAGAGGACCAACGTCGGGGTGCTGACGCCCGCAGCGCGAATCGCGCCGAGCATCGCCAGGCCGTTCAGACCCGGCAGCATCCGGTCCGCGATGATGAGATCGAAGATCCCCTCGCTGGCCAGGAACAGGCCGTCGCGGCCATCGCCGCAACTTTCCACGGCATAGCCAGCCTCAGCCAACCCTTTGGCGAGATAAGCGGCGGTCGAGTTATCGTCTTCGACGATCAGAATCTTGCGGGTCACAGGCGGCATTCCGGGCGGTTTCCTCATGCCTAGAATGAAATGAGGCCGACGGAAAGCGAGCCTTCCGCCGGCCAACGGCACCCCCGGGAGTGCGAGTGCCGATCTCGGTGATCATTTCCGGCCGCGTGCAACGGCCACGAGGCGAGGTTTGCACCGAATCGCCCGTGCGATCCGGTGACATTGAGGTGACGAAAATGTCATTTGGGGTTCTAGGATGTCGCGCGGATGCAGCGGGGAGCACACCGCCGCCCGCCACTCTTCTGCCGTCATGCTGAACTTGTTTCAGCATCCACCGCCCAACAAGGACGGTCCGAACTCGTGGAGGGCTGGACCCTGAAACAAGTTCAGGATGACGGGCGTGGGGGGTGCATGCCGTCAAGCGCCCAGCGCCAGCCCCCGCACCACATCAAACCGCGTCGAGAATGCCCTCGATCGCCTTGGACACGCTATCCATGTCCTTCATCCCGTCGACTCGCGCGAGAAGTCCACGCGCTTCGTAGATCGGGATGATTGGCTCGGTCTTCGCGCGATATTCGGCCATGCGCGTGCGCACGGTCTCTTCGTTATCGTCCGGACGCCGCTTGAACTCATGGTGCCCGCACATGTCGCACGTGCCGGCAACCTTGGGCTGCTTGAAATGGTCGTGATACCCGGCACCGCAATTGCCGCAGGTAAACCGCCCGACGATCCGCTCGACGAGTTTGTCCTCGTCGACGGTCAGCTCGATCACCTTGTCGAGCGTCCGGCCGCGTGCGGCGAGAATCGCGTCGAGCTGTTCGGCTTGCGCCGCGGTGCGCGGGTAGCCGTCGAAGATCACACCCTTGTCGGTGTCGCCCATGTCGAGCCGCTCGCCGATGATCCCCGAGACGATCTCGTCCGAAACGAGTTGCCCCGCCTCCATCACGGCCTTCGCCTGGAGCCCGACCGGGCTCCCCGACTTGACGGCCGCGCGCAGCATGTCGCCGGTCGAGAGCTGCACCATGCCGCGGTCGCTTTCGAGGCGCGCCGCCTGGGTGCCCTTGCCCGCGCCCGGGGGGCCCAACAAAATGATGTTCACGCGACTCTCCCGTTTACCGTTGCCGCGCTTAGCGCAGGCGCCCGCCCTTCAGCTTCGCCTTCTTGATCAAGTCACCATATTGGTGCGCGAGCAAGTGGCTCTGAATCTGCGTCACCGTGTCCATCGTCACGTTGACGACGATGAGCAGGCTCGTGCCGCCAAGGTAGAAGGGAATCGACAAGGCCGACACCAGATACTCGGGCAACAGGCAGATGATCGCGAGATAGCCCGCACCGATCACGGTGATGCGCGTCAGCACATAATCGAAATAGGTCTCGGTGTTCTTGCCCGGACGGATGCCCGGAATGAAGCCGCCATGCCGCTTCAGATTGTCCGCAGTCTCTTCCGGGTTGAACACGACCGCGGTGTAGAAGAACGAGAAGAAGATGATGCCCGCACCGTACAGCAGCATGTAGGCCACGCTGCCATGCTGCAGATACTGATTGAGCGTGATGACGACCGAACCCCACCAGGTGTCACCCGACACGTTCTTGCCCGCGAACTGCGTAATTGTCAGCGGCATTAGGAGCAAAGACGACGCAAAGATGGGTGGAATCACACCCGCGGTGTTGATTTTCAGCGGCAAATGGCTGCGATCCGACTGCATCCCGCGCTGCGTTTGACGCTTCGGATACTGGATCAGGATACGGCGCTGCGCGCGCTCCATAAAGCAGATGAACAGGATCAGCCCGGCAACCGCAACGATGATCGCAACAAGCGTGAATCCAGTGACGTTCCCGCCCCCGGTCCGCGCAGTCTGCGCAAGATTGAACAGCGTTGTCGGCAGGTTAGCGACGATACCGGCCATGATGATCAGCGACATGCCGTTGCCGATCCCGCGGCTGGTGATCTGCTCACCGATCCACATCAGGAACATCGTACCGCCGACGAGGCTGATCACCGACCCGACGATGAACAGCATGCCGGGATCGACCACGACGCCCTGGCTCTGGAACCCGAGGCTGAGGAAATATCCTTGAATGACAGTCAGTGCGACGGTGCCGAAGCGCGTGTACTGGTTAAGCCGCTTGCGCCCGCTCTCGCCTTCCTTCTTGATCGCGGCAAGCGTCGGCGACAGCGAGGTCGCGAGCTGCACCACGATCGAAGCGGTGATGTACGGGGTAACGCCCAATGCGATCAGGCTGGCACGCTTGAGCGAACCACCCGAAAAAGCGTTGAAAAAGTCGAGCACGCCGCCATTCGTGCGACTCGCCAGCGCAGCCAGCGCGGTCGGGTCGATCCCCGGCAGCGGCACGTAGCTGAGCAAGCGGAACACGATCAGCGCGCCGATGGTGAACCACAGCCGCTTCTTGAGGTCGGTCGCTTGCGCGAACTTCGACAGGCTGATGCTTGAGGCCATTTTATCGGCTGCGGATGCCATGCGGTTGATCGTCCTGGAAACGGAATCGACGGAAACAAAAACGGCGGGAAACGTTTTACCGCCCCGCCGCTTCATATAGGGGCCCGAACGGGCTTGTCTAATGCCTAGCGTTTACGCTCGACCAATATGCGCTTCGCCCCGGGAGGAGCCCAGGGCGGAGGCAAGATCGAAAACGCTACGCCAGAGCGACAGTTACGCCTTGAACGACGCCTTATGCGCCTGGCGCTCCTTGTACTTCACGCCCTTCTTGGCAGCAGCCTTTTCCTTGGCCGGCATGACATAAATCACGTCGACCGAACCACCAGCCTTCTCAACGGCTTCGATCGCGCCCTTCGAAGCGCCAGCGACAGTGAACTTGAGAACCGTGGTCAACTCGCCCTTACCGAGCAGACGAACGCCGTCCTTGCCGCCGCGCGCAAGGCCAGCGGCCTTGAGCGCCTCGTGATCGATCGCCGCACCGGCTTCGATCTTGCCCGCGTCGATCGCCTTCTGGATCGCACCGAGGTTCACCTCGGCATAATCCTTGGCGAAGATGTTGTTGAAGCCGCGCTTAGGCAGGCGCATGTGAAGCGGCATCTGGCCGCCTTCGAAGCCGGCGATGGAAACGCCCTCGCGGCTCTTCTGGCCCTTCTGGCCGCGTCCTGCGGTCTTGCCCTTGCCGGAACCGATACCACGGCCGACCCGCATCTTCGACTTACGCGCGCCCTGATTGTCGCGGATTTCATTGAGCTTCATGGTGCACTCGCTTTCGCTTTTGTCGCGCTGATAAAAAGAGAAAGGGGCCGTTAGCCCCCTTCTCCGGATTTGTCACTAGTGTTCCTGCCAAGGCAGGAACCCTGGCTCAGATGAGTAGCAGTTTGAACCTGGGTTACCGCCTGCGCAGCAACCCCAGCCCTTACGCCTCGATCTTCACCATATGCGCAACCTTGCGGATCATGCCGCGGACTTCCGGGCTATCCTCGAGTTCGCGCGTCTTGTGCATCTTGTTAAGGCCGAGACCGATCAGCGTTGCGCGCTGATCCTTCTCGCGGCGGATCGGCGAACCGGTCTGCGTGATCTTGATGGTCGCCATCGATATTACTCCGCGATCGCTTCGGCCTGGGCCTCGGCGACGTCCTTGTCCGCACCACCACGGCCGAGCAGGTCCGCAATCTTCTTGCCGCGACGCTGCGCTACCGCCTTCGGGCTGACCTGTGCGGTCAGCGCTTCGAAGGTTGCACGGATCATGTTGTAGGGGTTCGACGTACCGACCGACTTGGTCACCACGTCGCCGACGCCGAGTGCTTCAAAAACGGCGCGCATTGGGCCGCCTGCGATGATGCCCGTGCCCGGAGGTGCCGAGCGCAGCGTAACGAGGCCTGCACCGAAGTGCCCGCGACCGTCATGATGCAGCGTACGGCCTTCCTTGAGCGGAACGCGAACCATTGCCTTCTTGGCAGCAGCCGTCGCCTTGGAAATGGCTTCCGGCACTTCGCGTGCCTTACCATGACCGAAGCCGACACGACCCTTGCCGTCACCCACGACGACCAGCGCTGCGAAGCCGAAGCGCTTACCACCCTTGACCGTCTTCGAGACGCGGTTGATGTGAACCAGCTTCTCAATCAGCTCTTCGCCACCATCGTCGGAACCGGGACGGCCCCCACGATTGTCGCGACCGCCACGGCTATCACGGCCACCCCGGTTGGGGCCACCGCCGCCAGGACCGGTGCGACCACGACCACCACGCGGGCCACGGCCCTGCGGTGCGTCGTTCGGCGTCGTTGCCGGAGCGGCGGTTTCGCCGGTGTTGATCTCATCCGCCATGTCTTAGAACTCCAATCCGGCTTCGCGCGCGGCTTGCGCCAGCGCCTTGACGCGGCCGTGGAACAGGAAGCCGCCACGGTCGAACACGACCTGCGTCACGCCGGCTGCCTTGGCAGCCTCTGCAACGCGCGTGCCGACTGCAGTCGCTGCATCGATGTTGGCTCCGGTCGTGTCGCGCACGTCCTTCTCCAGCGTCGAGGCAGAGGCGACCGTCACGCCCTTGGCGTCGTCGATGATCTGCGCATAGATGTGACGACCCGAGCGATGGATCGAAAGGCGCGGACGCCCCGAGCCACGCGCGCGGAGCGCGGTGCGGTTGCGGCGGCGCCGCTTCTCGAACAGAGACATACCCTTGGTAGCCATTACTTCTTTTTCCCTTCCTTGCGGAAGATGAACTCGCCGTCATACTTGATACCCTTGCCCTTGTACGGCTCGGGCTTGCGCCAGCGACGGATTTCAGCGGCCAACTGGCCGACCTTCTGCTTGTCGGTGCCCGAAATCTCGATCGTCGTGTTGTCGGGGGTCTTGACCTCGATCCCCTCCGGCACGTTGATGTTGACGTCGTGGCTGTAGCCAAGCTTCAGGTTCAGATTGCGACCCTGGGCCGCGGCACGATAACCAACGCCGTTGATCAGCAGCTTCTTGGTGAAGCCGTCCGACACGCCGGTGATCAGGTTCTGAACCATGGTACGCTGCATGCCCCAGAAGGCACGTGCGCGCTTGGTGTCGTTCGCGGGGACGACCGAAATGCCGCCGTCCTCGAGCGTGTAGCTGATCTCGTCGCGCAGCGGCATCGCGAGGGTGCCCTTGGGGCCCTTCACGCTGATCTGCCCGCCGTCGATCGTCGCAGTGACGCCGGCGGGAACGGTGATCGGCTTTTTACCGATGCGGCTCATCAGAACACCTCCGCGAGGACTTCGCCGCCGACATTCTGCTCACGCGCTTCCGCGTCGGACAGAACACCCTTGGGGGTGGAAACGATCGTAATGCCGAGGCCGTTCATGATCCGCGGCAATTCGGTCGAACCCGAATAGACGCGACGACCGGGCTTCGAGACACGAGCGACGTGCTTGATCGCGGGCTGGCCCTCAAAATACTTCAGCTCAATGCGGATGCCGGCCGCAGGGCCCATCTGCTCTTCGCTATAGCCACGGATGTAGCCTTCGCGCTGGAGCACATCGAGAACGTGGGTCCGCAGCTTGGAGCCCGGCGTCAGGACAGAGTCCTTGCGCGCGCGCTGGCCGTTGCGGATGCGGGTGAGCATATCACCCAGGGGATCGGTCAATGCCATCTCGTGATCCTTACCAGCTCGACTTCGTAACGCCGGGGATGAGGCCCTTGTTGGCCAGATCGCGCAGCTGAATACGGCAGAGACGGAACTTGCGATAATATGCGCGCGGACGACCCGTCAGCTCGCAGCGGTTGCGGATGCGCGTCGGGTTCCCGTTGCGGGGAATCTCGGCCATCTTGAGGCGGGCTTCGATCCGCTCGCCGTCGCTCAGCGTGCTGTCGGCAGCGATTGCCTTCAGCGCGGCGTACTTGGGAGCGTACTTCTTGACGAGCATCTTACGACGCTCGTTCTTGTTCACCGAACTTACCTTGGCCATCTTATGCCGCCTTCTTCTGGTCGTCAGCAGACTCTTCGATCGGGAATGGGAAGCCGAACAAACGCAGCAACTCGCGCGCCTCGTCGTCGGTCTTCGCGCTGGTCGTGACGATCACGTCGAGACCGCGGATCTTGTCAATCTTGTCGTAGCTGATTTCCGGGAACACCAGCTGCTCCTTCAGGCCGCAGGCATAGTTGCCGCGTCCGTCGAACGACTTGGGGTTGAGCCCGCGGAAATCGCGAACGCGCGGGAGCGCGATCGTGATGAAACGGTCGAGGAATTCGTACATGCGCTCACGGCGAAGCGTGACCTTGACGCCGATCGGCATGCCCTCACGCAGCTTGAACTGCGCGATCGACTTCTTGGCCTTGGTCACGACCGGGCGCTGCCCTGCGATCAATTCCATTTCGCCGAAAGCCTGGTCGACCTTCTTCTTGTCCTGCGTCGCTTCGCCCACGCCCATATTGAGCGTGATCTTTTCGATGCGCGGAACTTCCATCGCGTTCTTGTAGCCGAACTTCTCGGTCATCGCTGCGACGACCTTGTCGTCGTAGATGCCCTTCATGCGGGGCTTGGTAGCTGCATCAGCCATCGATCTTGTCTCCGGTCTTGACCGCAACACGAACCTTCTTGCCGTCCTGGGTCTCGAAACGAACGCGCGTCGGCTTGCCGTCGGCGGTCACATGCGCGACCTTCGAAACGTGCAGCGGCGCTTCCGAACGCATCAGGCCACCCTGCGGGTCACCCTGGCTCGGCTTGGTGTGGCGAACGGCGATGTTCACGCCGGAAACAACGACCTTGCCGTCCTTCGGCATCGCCATCGTCACGTCACCGGTCTTGCCCTTGTCCTTGCCGGACAGGACGATGACGCGGTCGCCTTTCTTGATACGTGCAGCGGCCATTACAGCACCTCCGGCGCAAGGCTGATGATCTTCATGTGCTTCTTGCCGCGAAGCTCACGCACGACTGGGCCAAAGATACGGGTGCCGATCGGCTCCTCGTTCTTGTTGACCAGCACGGCCGCATTCGAATCGAAGCGGATCACGGTGCCATCGGCGCGGCGAATGTCCTTCGCCGTCCGCACGATGACGGCACGATGCACGTCGCCCTTCTTCACGCGGCCGCGCGGTGCGGCCTCCTTCACGCTGACGACGATGATGTCGCCAACGCCTGCAACACGACGCTTGGAACCCCCAAGCACCTTGATGCACATAACCCGCTTCGCGCCGCTGTTGTCAGCGACCTCGAGATTGGATTGCATCTGGATCATTGGATCCGCTTCCTTCTCATCTGGGGCCGATACCGACCGGTCCCCGCCTCAATAAACGTTGACGCTTACGCGTCGACGTCAACTCGCTGCGGCGTCGCGTGGGCATTAACCCGCTCGATCACCTTCCACGTCTTCAGCTTGGAAATCGGTGCGGTCTCTTCGATCCGCACGATCTCGCCGAGCTTGAATTCGTTGCCCTCGTCATGGGCATGGTACTTCTTGGTACGACGAATGATCTTGCCGTAGAGCGCATGCTTGACCTTGCGCTCCACGTTCACGACCACCGTCTTGTCGCCCTTGTCGGAGACGATCAGCCCCGTCAGCACGCGCTTTGGCATGTCTAAATCCTTACTTTGCCGCAGTGTCGCGCGAACGCGCGGTCTGCAGGGTCTTGATGCGAGCGATGTCGCGACGGACTTCACGAACCCGGCTCGGCTTTTCGAGCTGGTTGGTCGCGGCCTGGAAACGGAGGTTGAACGCCTCGCGCTTCAGGTTGCCGAGCTCTTCACCCAGCTGGTCCTCGGACTTCGCCTTGAGGTCGTCAATGCGGGCCATCTTATGCAACTCCCAGATGCGAGGTGTCGCCGAGACGGGCAACGACCTTCACCTTGATCGGCAGCTTCATCGCTGCGCGGCTGAACGCCATAGCGGCAATGTCACCCGGAACGCCATCCAGTTCGAACAGGATGCGGCCTGGCTTGACGCGGGCTGCCCAATATTCCGGCGAGCCCTTGCCCTTACCCATGCGGACTTCGGCGGGCTTGCCCGAGACGGGAACGTCCGGGAAAACGCGGATCCACAAACGGCCCTGGCGCTTGATGTGACGCGTGATCGCGCGGCGAGCCGCCTCGATCTGGCGTGCGGTGAGACGATCCGGCTCCATCGCCTTCAGGCCATACGACCCGAAGTTGAGCGTGGTGCCACCCTTGGCGTCGCCATGGATGCGGCCCTTGAAGGCCTTGCGGAACTTGGTCTTTTTCGGTTGCAGCATGATCTATTCCTTAGCGGCGCGGATCAGGCCGGACGCCGGAAGTCTGTGCTTCCATCATCAGCCGGTCGGTCGCCATCGGGTCATGACCCAGGATTTCGCCCTTGAAGATCCAGACCTTCACGCCGCACACGCCGTACGCGGTGTGTGCCTGCGCTTCGGCGTAATCGACGTTTGCGCGCAGCGTGTGGAGCGGAACGCGACCTTCGCGATACCATTCCGACCGTGCGATCTCGGCGCCGCCAAGACGGCCACCGCAGTTGATCCGGATGCCTTCGGCACCGAGACGCATCGCCGACTGAACCGCACGCTTCATGGCGCGACGGAAAGCGATACGACGCTCGAGCTGATCGGCGATGCCCTGTGCGACGAGCTTGCTGTCGACTTCCGGCTTGCGGATCTCGACGATGTTGAGGCTGACGTCCGAAGAAGTCATCGCACCGAGGGTACGACGCAGCTTCTCGATGTCCGCACCCTTCTTGCCGATGATCACGCCAGGGCGTGCCGCGAAGATCGAGACGCGGCACAGCTTGGCCGGACGGTCGATCACCACCTTGGAGATCGCGGCCTGCGGCAGCGTCTTCATGATGTAAGCGCGCATCTTGAGGTCTTCGAGGAGAAGACGACCGTAGTCAGCGCCTTCGGCGTACCAACGGCTGTCCCACGTACGGTTGATCTGCAGGCGCAGACCGATCGGGTTCGATTTCTGACCCATTATGCTTCTTCCTGCTCGCGCACGACGATGCGCAGACGGCTGAACGGCTTGAGGATGCGCGTCGACTTGCCGCGACCGCGGGTCGCGAAACGCTTCATCACGATCGACTTGCCAACCGAAGCCTCTGCAACGACGAGCGAGTCGACGTCGAGATTATGGTTGTTCTCGGCGTTGGCGATGGCCGAAGCCAGCACCTTGCGCGCGTCGTCCGCCATGCCCTTGGTCGAGAACTGCAGGATGTTCATCGCGTCGCCGACCTTCTTGCCGCGGATCAGCGCTGCAACCAAACCGAGCTTCTGCGCCGAACCACGAATCTGCGTGCCGACCGAGAGCGCCTCGTTATCCGCCACGCGGCGGGGAGCTTTTGCCTTAGACATTAGCGCTTGCCCTTCTTGTCCGCGGCATGGCCGGGGAAATAGCGGGTGGGCGCGAACTCGCCGAGCTTCATGCCCACCATGTCCTCGTTGACCGAGACCGGCACGAACTTGCGGCCGTTATAGACGCTGAACGTGAGGCCGACGAACTGTGGCAGGATCGTCGAGCGACGCGACCAGGTCTTGATCGCACCGCGCGCGTTGGTTTCCTGCGCGGTTTCTGCCTTCTTGAGCAGATGAAGGTCCACGAACGGACCCTTCCAGACTGAGCGAGCCATCTTAGCCCTTCCTCTTCGTCGAATGACGCGAACGGATGATCATCTTATCCGTCGACTTGTTGTGACGGGTGCGCGCACCCTTCGTCGGCTTGCCCCATGGCGTGACCGGATGACGGCCACCCGAGGTACGGCCTTCACCACCGCCGTGCGGATGGTCGACCGGGTTCTTCGCGACACCACGCGTCAGCGGGCGGATGCCCAACCAGCGGTTACGACCGGCCTTCGCCAGGTTGGTGTTGCCATTGTCCGGATTCGACACCGCTCCGACCGTCGCCATGCAATTGGCGTGGAGGTAACGCTGCTCGCCCGAGTTGAGACGGACCATGACCATGCCCTTGTCGCGACCGACGACCTGCACGTACGTGCCTGCCGAACGCGCGAGCTGACCGCCCTTGCCCGGCTTCATCTCGACGTTGTGGACGATCGTGCCAACCGGCATCTGGCCCAGTTCCATCGCGTTGCCCGGCTTAACGTCGGTCTTCTTGTCCGCGATCACCTTGTCGCCAACGGCGAGGCGCTGCGGCGCGATGATGTACGCGACGTTTTCCTTGCCATCGGCAGTCTGACCGTAGTTGATCAGCGCGATGAAGGCAGTTCGGTTGGGATCATATTCGATCCGCTCGACCACGCCATCGACGCCCCAGTTACGGCGCTTGAAGTCGATGATGCGGTAGCGCTGCTTGTGACCGCCGGCGATGCCGCGCGAGGTCACATGGCCCTTGTTGTTGCGCCCACCGGTCTTGCGCTTGCCTTCGGTCAGCGCCTTGACGGGGCCGCCCTTGTGCAACGCCGAACGGTCGACGAGGATGAGCCCGCGTTGGCCGGGGCTGGTCGGATTATAATGCTTCAGTGCCATCGGATCAGATCCCCGTCGTCACGTCGATGGACTGACCGTCCTTCAACGTCACGATCGCCTTCTTGATGTCGGACCGCGTGTAGGGCGCACCCTTCCACTTCTTGGTCTTGCCCTTCTGGACGATCGTGTTGACCCCCAGAACGGTCACGTCGAACAGCGCCTCGACTGCAGCCTTGATCTGCGGCTTGGTCGCGTCGTTGGTGACCTTGAACACAACGGCGTTATGCTCGCTGAGCAACGTCGCCTTCTCGGTGATGTGCGGTGCAACGATCACGTCGTAATGACGCGCGTCGATCGCGGTTTTTGGCTTAGCCATTGAAGCGCGCCTCCAGCATTTCGACGGCAGCGCGGGTCAGGACCAGCGTGTCGTGCTTCAGGATATCGTACACATTGGCGCCTGCAGCCGGCATCACGTTGATCGTGTGCAGGTTGCCCGCGGCCAGTGCGAAGCTCGTGTCGACCATGTCACCGTCGATCACGAGTGCGGTCTTGCCCGCACCGATGTTCGACCAGCTGCCGATCAGCGTCTTGGTCTTGTTCGCCTCGACAGCCAGACTGTCCATGACGACCAGCGTGCCAGCCTGCGCATGGCTCGAAAGCGCCATCTTCAGACCGAGCGCACGAACCTTCTTGTTCAAGCCAGGATTGAAGTCGCGGGTCCGCTGACCGTGCGCCTTACCACCACCGACGAAGATCGGTGCGCGGCGATCGCCGTGACGAGCCGTACCGCCGCCCTTCTGGCGACCGAACTTCTTGCCGGTGCGAGCAACGTCGGCGCGCTCACGCGTACCACTTGCGGTCGCACGACGCTTTTCGAGCTGCCAGGTAACGACGCGGTGCAGAATGTCAGCGCGCGGATCGAGGCCGAAGACCTCGTCGTTGAGCTCGACTTCCGTGCCGGCTGCGCCGTCGAAAGACTGAGAGGTAACCTTCATGATCAGCCCTCCTGGCCGTCAGTCGCATCCACAGTCGCGACGTCGGAAGGCGTCTCGGCGGGAGCGGTGTCGTTGTTGTTGGCGACCTGACGGAGACCGGCGGGGTAAGGCGCATCGGCGTGACGCGCGACCTTCACCGAATCCTTGACGAGCAACCAGCCACCCTTCGAGCCAGGGACCGAACCCTTGACGAAGATGAGGCCACGCTCGACGTCGGTCGATACGATTTCAAGATTCTGCTGGGTGCGGTTCTTGTCGCCCATCTGCCCGGCCATCTTCTTGTTCTTGAAGACCTTGCCCGGATCCTGACGCTGACCGGTCGAACCGAGCGAACGGTGCGAGACCGAGACGCCGTGGGTCGCGCGCAAACCGCCGAAGCCCCAACGCTTCATGCCGCCCTGGAAGCCCTTACCCTGGGTCACGCCCTGGATATCGACGATCTGGCCAGCAACATAATGATCTGCCGAAATTGTCGAGCCGACTTCGAGGACTGCATCCTCGGCGACACGGAATTCGGCGACCTTCGCCTTGGGCTCGACTTCGGCCTTGCCGAAGTGGCCACGCTGCGGCTTGGCGACGTTCTTCGCCTTCGCAACGCCAGCACCAAGCTGTACGGCAGTATATCCATCACGGTCGGCCTCGCGAACGGCCACCACTTGCAGATTTTCCAGTGCCAGGACGGTGACGGGCACATGGCGCCCATCGTCCTGGAACAAGCGGGTCATCCCCAACTTTTTCGCGATCACGCCAGTGCGCATGACCAATGCTCCAATCAGTGCAGAGGCACATCCCGGACCATTCCGAAACATGCGTGCTGGGCCCCCGTCGAAGCATCGCTCCGACGAGAACCCGGTTCAGCCCAATTTTCTTTTATACTGCTGCCCCGACCCGGGCTGGTGCCCCCGCTATGACGGGAAACGTGTCGGGGGACGCAGACCCAGCAAACGCTGGCGGTATCCCTATCAGGCCCGTCGAAACGGGCCGAATCTCTTGCGAAGCGTCGCTATTAGGCGAGCTTGATCTCGACGTCAACGCCTGCGGCGAGATCGAGCTTCATCAGCGCATCAACCGTCTGCGGGGTTGGCTGAACGATGTCGAGCATGCGCTTGTAGGTGCGGACTTCGAACTGCTCACGCGACTTCTTGTCGATGTGCGGGCCACGGTTGACCGTGAACTTCTCGATGCGCGTCGGCAAAGGAATAGGGCCACGGATGAGAGCGCCGGTGCGGCGCGCAGTGTCGGCGATGTCGCCGGTCGCCTGATCGAGCACGCGGTGATCGAACGCCTTCAGACGGATGCGGATGTTGCTGTCCATAGTCCCTACCAATGCGAAAGAGCGGGCCCGTTACCGGGCGCTAGTTAGTTTCAATTAAAACCGGAGGCGGGGCATTACAGCGGCCTCCATAAAAAGGCAACCGCCCGCGCCTCGATTTGAGGCGCGGGCGGCAGCTTTTTTTTCAGACGATGTGTCTTACTTGGCGATCGCGCTAACGATGCCCGAGCCGACCGTACGGCCACCTTCACGGATCGTGAAGCGCTGGCCAACGTCCATGGCGATCGGTGCGATCAGCTTGACGCCGAGGGCAACGTTATCGCCGGGCATGACCATCTCGGTGCCCTCAGGCAGCTCGACCGTGCCGGTAACGTCCGTGGTCCGGAAGTAGAACTGCGGGCGGTAGTTGGCAAAGAACGGCGTGTGACGGCCACCCTCGTCCTTCGACAGCACGTAAACTTCCGAGTTGAAGTCGGTGTGCGGCTTGATCGAGCCGGGCTTGCAGAGAACCTGGCCACGCTCGACTTCTTCACGACCAACGCCGCGGATCAGCGCGCCGATGTTGTCGCCTGCCTGGCCCTGGTCGAGCAGCTTGCGGAACATCTCGACGCCCGTGACGGTCGTCTTGCGGACTGCCGGGTGAATACCAACGATCTCGACTTCCTCGCCAACCTTGACGATGCCGGTCTCGACGCGGCCGGTGACAACCGTACCACGACCCGAGATCGAGAACACGTCCTCGATCGGCATCATGAACGGCTTGTCGAGCGGACGCTCGGGCTGCGGCAGGTACGTGTCGACAGCCTGCATCAGCTTGAGAACGGCGTCATGGCCGATCTCGGGCGTGACGTCGTTGAGTGCTGCAACAGCCGAACCCTGGATGACCGGAATGTTGTCGCCGTCGAAGTCATACGACGAGAGCAGCTCGCGGATTTCCAGCTCGACGAGCTCGAGAATCTCGGCGTCGTCGACGAGGTCGACCTTGTTCATGAACACGACCATCGTCGGCACGCCGACCTGGCGTGCGAGCAGGATGTGCTCGCGGGTCTGCGGCATCGGGCCGTCGGTCGCCGAGACGACGAGGATCGCGCCGTCCATCTGTGCCGCACCGGTGATCATGTTCTTCACATAATCGGCGTGGCCCGGGCAATCGACGTGCGCGTAGTGACGTGCTTCGGTCTCATACTCGACGTGTGCGGTCGAGATCGTGATGCCGCGCTCGCGCTCCTCGGGAGCCTTGTCGATGTTGGCATAGCTGGTGAACGTGGCGCCACCGGTCTCAGCGAGCACCTTGGTGATCGCAGCCGTGAGCGACGTCTTGCCGTGATCGACGTGGCCGATCGTGCCGATGTTAAGATGCGGCTTGTTCCGCTCAAACTTTGCCTTCGCCATGATTTCCTACCTTATTGATCGTTTTCGGTTCGCCCGGAGCGCCACGCGAAGCGCGCCCCATAGCGAGAGTTTTTCGGTAGCGCCAGCCCTGACGCCCATCTCGGGCGTCAGGTTTGGTGCCTTAGGCCAGCTTGGCCTTCACTTCGTCCGCAACGTTCGCGGGGACTTCCTCGTAATGCGAGAACTGCATCGAGTAGTTCGCACGACCCTGCGTGAACGAGCGCAGCGCGTTCACATAGCCGAACATGTTCGCCAGCGGAACCATCGCGTCCACCGACTGCGCGTTGCCGCGGGTATCGGTGCCCTGGATCTGGCCACGGCGGCTGTTCATGTCGCCGATCACGTCGCCCAGGTAATCCTCAGGCGTCACGACCTCGACCTTCATGATCGGCTCGAGCAGCTTGATCCCGGCCTTCTGCGCGACTTCACGCATTGCGCCGCGAGCACAGATTTCGAACGCCAGCGCCGACGAGTCGACGTCATGGTAGGCGCCGTCATAAACGAGGATCTCGAAGTCGATGATCGGGAAGCCCACCAGCGAACCGGTAGCAGCGGTCTCGCGGAAGCCCTTTTCAATCGCGGGGATATATTCCTTCGGAATATTACCGCCCTTGATCTCATCCTTGAAAATGATGCCCGAACCGCGCTCGCCTGGCGTAACCTTGACCTTCACGCGACCGAACTGACCGGTACCACCCGACTGCTTCTTGTGGGTGTAATCCACGTCGACTGGCTTGCCGAGATATTCACGGTAAGCAACCTGCGGCGCGCCGACGTTTGCTTCGACCTTGAACTCACGCTTCATGCGATCGACCAGGATCTCAAGATGGAGCTCGCCCATGCCCTTGATGATGGTCTGGCCCGACTCGGAGTCCGACGAAACGCGGAACGACGGATCCTCGCGTGCGAGACGATTGAGCGCGACGCCCATCTTCTCCTGGTCGGCCTTGGTCTTGGGCTCGACCGAAAGCTCGATCACCGGCTCAGGGAATTCCATCCGCTCGAGGATGATCGGAGCGTTCATCGCGCAGAGCGTGTCGCCCGTCGTGGTGTCCTTGAGGCCTGCGAGAGCGACGATGTCGCCCGCGTATGCCAACTGGATGTCCTCGCGCTCGTTCGCATGCATCAGCAGCATGCGACCGACCTTTTCCTTCTTGTCCTTGACCGAGTTCGTGACCTGCGACGCGGTCTCGAGCTTGCCCGAGTAAATGCGCGCGAAGGTCAGCGTACCCACGAACGGATCGTTCATGATCTTGAACGCCAAGGCCGAGAACGGTGCCTCATCCGACGAAGGACGCTCGTCGACGGTCGTGCCGTCGAGCTTGAGGCCCTGAATTGCCGGAACGTCGAGCGGCGACGGCAGATAGTCGACGACCGCGTCGAGCAGGGGCTGGACGCCCTTGTTCTTGAACGCCGAACCGCAAACCACCGGAACGAACGAGAAGTTGAGCGTGCCCTTGCGGATCAGCTTCTTCAGGTCGGCCGTGCTCGGCTCGTTGCCCTCGAGATACGCCTCCATCAGCGCGTCGTCCTGCTCGACCGCCATTTCGATCAGGTCGCTGCGATACTTCGCTGCCTTGTCGACAAGATCCTCGGGGATCTCGGCATATTCGAACTTCGCGCCGAGGCTCTCTTCGAGCCAGATGATCGCACGGTTCTCGACGAGATCGACGAGACCCTTGAAGCCGCCTTCCATGCCGATCGGGAGATACAGCACAGCCGGACGCGCACCCAGGCGATCGATGATCGACTGAACGCAGAAATAGAAATCAGCACCAGTCCGGTCGAGCTTGTTGACGAAGCACATCCGCGGAACTTTGTACTTTTCAGCCTGACGCCACACCGTCTCGGACTGCGGCTCAACGCCGGCAACGCCATCGAAACAGGCAACCGCACCGTCGAGCACGCGCAGCGAGCGCTCGACTTCAATCGTGAAGTCGACGTGGCCGGGGGTGTCGATGATGTTGATCAGGTGCTCTTCGCCCTTGCCTTCTTCGGCGCGCCACTTGCACGTCGTAGCGGCGGACGTGATCGTGATCCCGCGCTCCTGCTCCTGTTCCATCCAGTCCATCGTCGCAGTGCCTTCATGCACTTCGCCGATCTTGTAGGACTTGCCGGTGTAATAGAGGATACGCTCGGTCGTCGTCGTCTTGCCGGCGTCGATGTGCGCCATGATGCCGATGTTGCGATAGCGGTCCAGCGGATGGCTGCGGGCCATGATCGTGCTTCCTTAAGGATATGGGGAGCCAGCGAAACCGGCTCCCCAATATATAGGTGTTAGTTCTGTCGGCGAAAAGCCGCCGTCTGAACGATTACCAGCGATAATGCGAGAAGGCGCGGTTGGCTTCGGCCATGCGATGCGTGTCTTCACGCTTCTTGACCGCGTTGCCGCGATTGTTCGCCGCATCCATCAGCTCACCCGACAGGCGTGCCGACATGGTGTTCTCGCTGCGCGCACGAGCGGCAGTGATCAGCCAGCGGATTGCCAGGGCCTGAGCACGCTCGGGGCGAACCTCGACCGGGACCTGATAGGTCGCACCACCGACGCGGCGGCTGCGAACTTCGATGCCGGGCTTCACGTTGGTCAGCGCGTCATGAAAAACCGCTATCGGGTCCTTCTTGGCACGCGTCTCGACGGTTGCGAGCGCACCGTAGACGATCAACTCCGCGACCGACTTCTTGCCGTCGAGCATCACGCTGTTCATGAACTTGGAGAGAACCTCGTCCCCATACTGGGGATCCGGAAGAATGACCCGCTTTTCGGGCCGACGACGACGTGCCATATCAAAAACCTTTTCTAACTTCAGCCATAAGATGGTCGGCTATCAGAGCCGACCGGCTTACTTCGGACGCTTGGCGCCGTACTTCGAACGGGACTGGCGACGATCCTTGACACCCTGTGTATCGAGGACACCGCGCAGGACATGGTAGCGCACGCCGGGAAGATCGCGAACACGACCGCCACGGATCAGCACGACCGAGTGCTCCTGCAGGTTGTGGCCCTCACCCGGAATGTAGCTGATGACTTCGCGCTGGTTAGTCAGGCGAACCTTGGCCACCTTGCGCAGAGCCGAGTTCGGCTTCTTCGGGGTCGTCGTGTAGACGCGGGTGCAAACACCGCGCTTCTGCGGGTTGGCTTCCATCGCAGGGACCTTGGACTTGGCCTTCTGCGGATCGCGGCCCTTGCGGACCAGCTGGTTGATTGTCGGCATTGAATCTCTTCACCTTGGATCGATGGTTACTTTGCTGGAGCCATGACGCCCCCCGAGAACAAAATTTCGGGAATACAAAAAGGACCGTCAGGGACATATGCCCCGCGGGTCCTGGAATGCATCCAGCAATGTTCAAGCACCGTCCCGGAGAAAACCTCCGGTCGAGCGGAGGTGCGCATACAGCGGGACGCAAGCGGGGTCAACCGAGTCGCTCGTTCACCCCTATGGAATCGAACGGTACGGCAGGAGTCCGGCTTCCTTACTCGGCCAGCCGCGCCGGGTCGATGACCACATGTTTAATCCGAACCCGGTTCCACGTGTAGGAAATGTGGACCAGGCCATCGCGCGACTGGATGACCGCAGGATAGGCGTACCCATCGGGAATCGGCTTGTCTTCCAGCGTCAGGACGTTGCGCCAATGCACGCCGTCGCTGGATAGGCCTACGTTCAGGGGCCAGCGGGGTCCATCACCGGGTCGGTCGGGCCAGTGCGCACTGTGGTTATACACGATCAATTGCCGTCCATCCGCCAGCGTAACCGCATCGGTGCCCGCATTGGGGTTGGGCAGATCGATTGCCGCGAGCGGGCTCCACGATATCCCATTGTCGCGCGACCAGCTCATCGCAAGCGCCCCCTGCCGCGTCCGCGCAACAAGTTCGAGCCGGTGATCAGGATAGGTCAGCACGCTCGGTTGAATCGCCTCTATCCCCATCGGGGATGCGATCGGGTCCAGCGCGCGCCACGTTGTCCCGCGATCGGTCGATCGTTCCATTCGGAGGAACCAGCGATTATGTTCGGGCGTGCCCTCTTCGCGGCTCGACGGGGACAGCCAGCTGCCGTCGGCGAGGGCGACGGGCTTGTTCTTGATTGGTCCGAGGATCCCCTCCGGCAAAGAGTGCGGAGCACTCCAATGCCACCCGCGATCGCTGGAGACGATCTCCATACCCTGCCATGCCCGGGGATTTGGGCCGATCTTGTAGAACAGTCGCAACGGACCGCCGGGCGGCTGGAACAGCACCGGGTTCCAGGTCGGAGTCCGAGTACCGTCCTTCAGGCGCCCGATCGCAACGGCCACGGGCTTCTCCCAGCCCGTCGCCAGCCGCCGCGCGAACCAGATCGAGACGTCCGGTCGCCCTTCACCCGACCCGCCGAACCACGCCGCAGCGAGCGTGCCGTCCGCCAACTGCACGATCGTCGACGAATGCGCCTGGGGATAGGGCGGCGACGGGTCAATCATTTCGGACAGGATGACGGGGGACGGCACTGGAGATCCCGCCGCTAATGCAACCCATGCGGCACCTTGCGCGGCGCCTCGCCGCAGCGCGCCCACGAAAGCGGCGATCAATTTGTCTGGCATGGCAGGGCCAATGGCAGCGGGGCGATCGGACTGCAATCCGCATCGCCTCTCCTTCTAAACGCGGGTCGCATCCTCCGTAACTGTACGATACAGGACAGCGGTGACATATGATCTTCTCATCGTCGGCGGCGGTATCAACGGGTGCGCAATCGCGCGCGAGGCGAGCCTGCTTGGGCTCAAGGTGCTGCTCGTCGAACGCGACGATATCGCGGCGCACACTTCGTCGGCATCAACTAAGCTGATTCACGGCGGGTTACGCTATCTCGAGTATTACGAGTTCAAGCTCGTCGCCGAAGCGCTGCGCGAACGCGAACGGCTGGTGAAAGCGGCGCCGCACATCATCCATCCGCTTCGCTTCGTCCTACCGCACGAGAACGCAGTGCGTCCGTGGTGGATGGTGCGACTCGGGCTGTACCTTTACGATTTCCTCGGCGGAAAAATGACGCTCGCGCGCTCGCGCGGACTTCGCAAGAGTGACGCGGCATTTCTTGCCCCGCTCAAAGGCACGGCCAAAGGCTTCGTCTACTCCGATGCCTTCGTCGACGATTCGCGACTGACGGTGCTCAACGCGATGGATGCCGCCGCGAATGGCGCGGACGTGCGGGTCGGGGTCGCGCTCGACTCCGCGCGGCGCGAGGGCGAACTGTGGCAAGCCCGCCTGTCCGACGGCAGCACGGTTGGCGCCCGCGGGATGGTCAACGCAGCAGGACCCTGGGTGGCGCAACTGCTCGGACGGCTCGGCGTCAATGCCGCCTCGGGGGTCCGGCTGGTCAAGGGCAGCCATATCGTCGTGCCACGCCTGTATGAGGGCGACCATGCATACATTTTGCAACAGCCCGATCGGCGTATCGTCTTCGCAATTCCCTATCAGGACGGCTTTACCGAGATCGGCACCACCGACGTGCCGGTCGAGATGCCGGAAGACGCGGTGATCGATCAGGACGAGATCACCTATCTCTGCGACGCCGCGAACCGCCACTTTACGCGGCAGATTTCGCCTTCCGACGTAACATCCACCTGGTCCGGCGTGCGTCCGCTGTATGACGATGGGGCCAGCGAGGCAAAGGCGGTCACGCGGGACTATGTCCTCGAACTCGACACCAACGGCCCCGTCCTTCTGTCGATTTTCGGCGGCAAGATCACCACCGCGCGGCATCTCGCTGAGGAAGCCCTCGGCAAGCTGGCCGCACCGATGGGGTTCGTCGCGCATCCGGTGACGCGCGCGCGCGTGTTCCCAGGCGGTGCCATCACCGACTTTCGGCATTTCGTCGATCAGGTCCGTGCGACTTGGCCGTTCCTCGGCGAAGCCCGATCCGAACGGATGGCGCATGCGTATGGATCGATGCTCCCGGATTTGTTGAAGAATGTGACGGCGGTGGACGATCTCGGTGCTGACCTGGGCGGCGGCGTGTCCGAAGTCGAGGCGTGCTGGTTGCGGACGCGCGAATGGGCGCGCAGCGCGGACGACGTGCTGCTGCGGCGCTCCAAGATCGGACTGCACCTGAGCGAGACGGAACGTGCCGCGTTCGTCAGCGCGTGGGACGCGCTTGCCTGATCGGAGTGGCTCGTCCATTCCCGACCAGGGCCGTAGGAGGGCGCGATGACGTCGACGGCGCAGCTTTCCGAGCGCAAGACTGACCGCATTCGCTCCGCGATCGGCATGCGGCTCATGTCGGTGATCCTTTTCGCGGTGATGAACGTCGTCATCAAGCTCGCCGAACGGCACGGTGCGGCGCTCGGAGAAATCCTGTTCTTCCGACAGCTGGGCGCGTCATTCCTGATTGGCGGCATCGTCTTGGCAGGCCCCGGCTGGCGTTCGGTCGCCACGCAGCGAATCGGCACGCATATCTCTCGCGCGGTCCTCGGGCTCGCCGCGATGGCGTTCACCTTCACGACCATCGTCACGCTCCCGCTCGCCGAGGCGACAACGCTTGGCTTCACTATGCCGATTTTCGCGACGATCCTCGGCGCGCTGATCCTGCATGAGCCAACCGGATGGCACCGATGGGGCGCCGTGCTGGCGGGGTTCGCCGGCGTTCTGATCGTCGCACAGCCGGGGAGCGGTCATTTCCCGCTGTGGGGCGCGGCCACCGGATTGCTGGGTGCGTTGGGAACGGCGGGCGTATCCATCCTGCTGCGCCAGATCACGCGGACGGAAAGCGCGATGACGGTCGTATTTTGGTTCTCCACGCTATCGCTGCTGCCGCTGGGCATTTGCTACGCGTTGGTGGCGCGCAATCACCCGCTCGAAGTGTGGCTGTTGCTGGCTGGGGTCGGCCTCATCGGCGGAGTCGCGCAGCTCGCGATGACGAGCGCGCTCGGGCTCGGCCCGGTGTCCGTCGTCGTCCCGATGGATTATTCTTCGCTGTTGTGGGCGACGCTGTTCGGCTGGCTGATTTTCGGCACGCTACCCGCGCCGACGCTGTGGATCGGCGCACCCGTCATCGTAGGGAGTGGCCTGTATATCCTCTGGCGAGAACGCATCCGCCACATCAACCGGTTGCCCGAACCGGTCCAGTGAAGGCGCTACGTCCGGCGGAACACGAGCATCAGATTGTTCGCCGGCATCTCGATCAACCGGTCCTGAACCAGATCATGCCCGGCAGCAACTTGCACGATCGATTCGACTTGACGCAAACCCCAGCGCGGATCGCGTGCGCGCAAGGATTCGTCGAACGCAATGTTGCTCGGCGCGGTCGGGACATCGGTTTGCAGGAACGGACCGTACAGGATCAACGGTGCGCCCGATCCCAGCACCTGCGCCGCACCGGCGAGCAATCCCAGCGTCGCGCTCCACGCGCTGATATGGACCATGTTGATGCACAGCACCGCTTCGGCACGCTCTACCGTCCAACCGGCTGCCCCCGCATCGAGATCGAGCGGCGGCGCCACATTGATGATCCCATCACACCATGCTGCGATCGACACGCGCGCAGCGGGATCGGGGTCGCTCGGCTGCCACTCCAGCGCGGGGAATTCCTCCGCCAAATAGGCGACATGCTCGCCCGATCCGCTCGCCACTTCGAGCACGGTGCCCGAGAACGGCAGAATCTCGCGCAGCACGTCCGCGATCGCCATCCGGTTGCGCAGCGTGGCCGGTGCGTGGCGGCGGGTGTCCCCCGCCGCCTCGCCCGGGATCCACGGCTCGGTCACTCGGCGGCCTGCGCCAGGACCGGCTCCTTCCAGACGAGCACCGGCTTGCGCGCGGCGAGCGTCTCGTCGAGGCGGCTGCGCGGCGCGAAGTGCGGCGCACTCTTCAGGCTGACGTCGCCCGCCTTGGCGCGCTCCGCGACCGAGCGCAAAGCGGCGACGAACTGGTCGATCGCGGCCTTCGACTCAGTCTCGGTCGGCTCGATCAGCATCGCGCCGTGGACGACCAGCGGGAAGTACATCGTCATCGGATGGAACCCCTCGTCGATCAGCCCCTTGGCGATATCGATCGTCGAGAAACCGGTCGCGAGCCCATTATCCGAGAACAATGCCTCATGCATGCACGGCCCCGACGCCCCGAACGGCGCGTCGAGCGTCGTGTCGAGCGACCGCAGGATGTAGTTCGCGTTGAGCACCGCATCCTCGGCGACCTGCCGCAACCCGTCCGCTCCATGGCTGAGGATGTAGGTAAGCGCGCGCGTGAACATGCCCATCTGGCCATGGAACGCCACCATCCGGCCGAACGCGTGCGGGTGGTCGTCGCCCGCGGTCTCTTCCTCGATCAGCGCGAAATGGCCATCCGCCTGCTTGGCGACGAACGGCAGCGGGCCGAACGGCGAAAGCGCCTCCGACAGCACGACCGGGCCCGAACCGGGTCCGCCGCCGCCATGCGGGGTCGAGAAGGTCTTGTGCAGGTTGATGTGCATCGCATCGATGCCGAGATCCCCCGGCCGCACGCGCCCGACGATCGCGTTGAAGTTCGCGCCGTCGCAATAGACATAGCCGCCCGCCGCATGGACCGCGTCAGAGATCGTCCGCATGTCACGTTCGAACAGGCCGCAGGTGTTGGGGTTGGTGATCATCACCCCCGCCACGTCCGGCCCGAGCCGCGCGATCAGCGCCTGTGTATCAACGCGGCCTTCGGCGGTCGCGGGGATATCCTCGACCTGATAGCCCGCGAACGCCGCGGTCGCCGGGTTGGTGCCGTGTGCGCTTTCGGGGACGAGGATGATCTTCCGATGCCCCTCGCCCTTTGCCTCGAGAGCAGCGCGGATCGCCAGGATCCCGCACAGCTCGCCATGCGCGCCCGCCTTGGGGCTCATCGCGACGCCGTGCATGCCGGTCAGCGTGATCAGCCAGGTGGCGAGCTCATGGATCACGCCGAGCGCGCCCTGCACGCTGTCGACCGGCTGGAGCGGGTGGATGTCCGCAAAACCGGGGAGCCGCGCCATCTTCTCGTTGAGCCGCGGGTTGTGCTTCATCGTGCACGACCCGAGCGGGAAGAACCCGAGGTCGATCCCGTAATTCTGGCGCGACAGGCGGGTGTAGTGGCGCACGGTCTCGGGCTCGGACAGGCCGGGAAGACCGATTGGGGTGGTGCGGAACAGACCGGCAAGGAGATCTGCACTCCCCTCCCCTTCAGGGGAGGGGCTGGGGGTGGGGGAAGTCTCACCGAGACCAGCGCCCGGTACAGCCCCACCCCAACCCCTCCCCTGAAGGGGAGGGGCTTCAGCGAAATCCACCCCGGTCGTCTCAACATCACCAATCTCGAAGATCAGCTTCTCTTCCAGCATCAGCCCCTTGTTACCAGTAACAGTCGGGGACGCCTTGCCCCCGGCGACGGGCGCTTCGGGGCGCCATCCGCTTGCGTTGATGCTCATGCCAGGATCTCCTCGAGCGCTGCCGCCAGCGTTTCCACATCTTCTGCCGACGTCGTCTCGGTCACTGCGACGACGAGCCCGTTGGCGAGACCGTCCTCACCCGGATACAGACGCCCGAGCGACACCCCCGCCAGGATGCCGCGATCCGCCAGCGTCCGCACCACCGGGCGCGCCTCGACCGGCAGCTTGAGCGTGAATTCGTTGAAGAAAGCGGGCGTGACCAGTTCGACACCCGGCACCTTGCTCAACCGCTTCGCCGCCGCGACCGCGCCGACATGGTTGATCTGCGCCAGCGTGCGCAGCCCCTTCTCGCCCAGCAACGTCATGTGGATCGAGAAAGCGAGCGCGCACAGCCCCGAGTTGGTGCAGATGTTCGACGTCGCCTTTTCGCGCCGGATATGCTGCTCGCGCGTCGACAGCGTCAGCACGAACCCACGCCGACCATCCGCATCCAGCGTCTCGCCGCACAGGCGCCCCGGCATCTGGCGAACATATTTGTCCTTGCACCCAAACAGCCCGACATAGGGCCCACCGAACTGCAACCCGACGCCGAGCGATTGCCCCTCGCCGACGACGATATCCGCGTCCATCTCGCCCGGCGACTTGATCGCTCCCAGCGCGACCGGCTCGGTCACGACCGCGATCAGCAGCGCCTTATTGGCATGGCACGCATCCGCAAGCGGCGTGAGATCCGCGATCCGCCCGAGAATGTCGGGATATTGCACGACGACGCACGACGTATCCTTGTCGATCGCGCCGATCAGCGCGTCGAGGTCGGTCTCGGCGCTCAGCGTCGGCGTGGCCGTTTCGAGCAGGTCGCCCGTGAACTTGGCCATCGTCTTCGCAACCGAGACGTAATGCGGGTGCAGCCCCGACGACAGGATCGCCTTGCCGCGCTTGGTGATCCGCCGCGCCATGCCGATCGCTTCCCAGCACGCGGTCGATCCGTCGTACATCGACGCGTTCGCCACATCCGTTCCGAGCAGCCGCGCGACCTGCGTCTGGAACTCGAACAGCATCTGCAGCGTGCCCTGCGCGATCTCCGGCTGGTACGGCGTATAGGCGGTAAGGAACTCGCCACGCTGGATCAGGTGATCGACCGAGGCGGGGACATGATGCTTGTACGCGCCGCAACCGAGGAAGAACGGCGCTTCCCCCGCGGTCAGATTCTTGCGCGCGAGTGCGGTCATGTGGCGTTCGACCGCCATTTCGCTGGCGTGCATCGGCAGGCCGTGGATCGGCCCGTCGAGCCGTGCGGCTTCGGGCACGTCGACGAACAGATCGTCGATCGTCGCCACGCCGATCACGCCGAGCATCGCGTCGCGGTCAGGCTGAGTCAGGGGGAGATAGCGCATCAATATACTCCTCCCCTCCCCTTCAGGGGAGGGGCCGGGGGTGGGGCCGTACCACGAGTGGAGCGCCCGCGGAGAGGCCCCACCCCAACCCCTCCCCTGAAGGGGAGGGGCCAGTTCAGATCACAGCTTCTCGACGAACGCCTTGTACGCGATCTCGTCCATCAGCGCGTTGAGCTCGTCGGCATCGCTCAGCGTCAGCTTGAAGAACCAGCCGTCCGCCTCGGGATCCTCGTTGACCAGCCCGGGCGTGTCGGCGAGCGCGGCATTGCCCTCGATCACCGTGCCCGACACCGGCGAATAGACGTCGGACGCGGCCTTGACCGATTCGACCACCGCAGCTTCGTCGCCCTTGGCGAGCTCCTTGCCCTCTTCGGGCACGTCGACAAACACGATGTCGCCGAGCTGGCTTTGCGCATATTCGGTAATGCCGACGATGCCGACGTCGCCGTCGACTTCGACCCATTCATGATCTTCGGTAAAATAACGGCTCATCACTTGCCTCCTGCGCGGACATAGCGGTGGGGAATGAACGGCATCGCGGTCACGGTCGCCTGATGGACCTTGCCGCGCTGCGCGAGTTTAATCGTGGTGCCGGCAACCGCCAGCGCGGTCGGGACATAAGCCATCGCAATCGGAGCCCCGACGCTCGGCGCGAACCCGCCCGAGGTGACGCGGCCGACTTCGGAGCCCTGATCGTCGAGCACCGCCGCACCTTCGCGCACCGGCTGACGCCCTTCGACCAGCAGGCCGACACGCTTGATGATCGCGCCCGACTCGCGCTCGGCGAGAATGCGCGGCGCGCCCATGAAGTCACCCGCCTCGCGGCGGCGCTTCGACAGCGCGAACCCGAGGTCGGCCTGGACCGGCGTCGTCTCGGGGTCGAGATCGTGGCCATAGAGCGGCAAGCCCGCCTCGAGCCGCAGCGAATCGCGTGCACCAAGGCCGATCGGCTTGACCTCGGGCTCGGCGGTCAGTGCGTCGGCAAGCGCTTCGACATTGTCCGCAGGCACCGAAATCTCGAACCCGTCCTCGCCGGTATAGCCCGAGCGGCTGATCCACAGCGGCACGCCGTTCCACTCGAACGCGCCTGCGGTCATGAACACCAGCGCTTCGACGCCCGGCACCAGTCGCTCGAGCGCATCGACTGCCTTGGGCCCCTGCAGCGCGAGCAGCGCCTGGTCTTCCATGTGGTTGAGCGCGATGCCGTCGGGGAGATATTCGAGCAGATGCGCGATATCGTCGATCTTGGTCGCGCCGTTGACGACCATATAATAGCCATGGATGTCGAACGGGTTGGCGTCCGGCAGATGCGTGACCATCAGATCGTCGAGGATGCCGCCATCCTCCGACAGCAGCAGCGAATAGCGCTGCTTGCCCTGCCCCAGCCCGGCGACATCGGCTGGCAGCACAGCTTCCAGCGCCGCGACGACGTCCGCGCCCTCTTCCGAGCGGAACAGCAATTGGCCCATATGGCTGACGTCGAACAGCCCGGCCGATTCGCGCACCCACAGATGCTCGGCCATGATGCCTTCATATTGGACGGGCATTTCGTAGCCCGCGAACGGCACCATCCGGCCACCCCGCGCACGATGCCACGCATCGAGCGGGAGCTGCTCGATCGCAATCTCGTCGGCTTCGGTCTCGTAGGGGTCGAGGTCGCTCATGTTGGTCTTCCGCAAGAGGTCAACGGCGCGCCATGGCGCCGGAACGCCGTGGTGTGCCGCCCCCTCTGTCACGGAACCTGAGAGCTTTCACGGAACCACATGGTCCGCTTACCCCTTCGGTGGCGCTCGCCCACCGGGCAGCGCGCTTTCCAGAGTGTCGAGTCGATCCGCGCGGTCCGGTTGCCTGAGAGATTCCGGGGCGGTTGCTCCTTCGGCGGTCCGAGTTACCCCGGACGCTCTCCCGCGCGTACCCTTGACGGTTGCCCGTCAACGACGCGGCCGGTTTGCCGCGCCGCAACAGGCAAGTCAACGAGAAGCCTTAGCGCGTCGCGTTATATTTCAGCTGGTCGTCGGTCAGCTGGAACCCGACCAGCGCCTCGAAGGTCGCGCGCAAGACGGCCTGGCGGATCTCCGGGCGGCTGAGCGGATCGGTCGCGGCATCCTCGTCGCCGGCCTTGCGCTTCTCGGTCAGCTTCTTGCGGATTTCGTCGGGCAACGTCGCCGCAGCGCGCGAGACGCTCGCGGTGCCGGTCCCCTGCGCGGACGCCCGCGCCTGACCGGCGTCGAAGTGGAGCGTCACCCGACCGACGCGCTTGGCAACCACCGCATTACCGCCCTGAACCACCGTAACGAAATACGGCAGCGTCACGTCGCGCGCAGCTTCGGCGTGGACCCGGCGTGCCTCGACCGAGAAGGTCACTTTGGTCAGCACGTCCGCAGTCGTGTCGTCACAAGTCGACCGGACGTTGGTCATCACCGCGGTCAGGTCGATCGCATTGGCATCCCGGCTGGCGGGAGGATCGAACATCGTGACGTCCCCGGTCGCGGCAGGCACGCCGACCGAGGGACAGGCGTTGCGAACCGCTGTGATGCCGCCGGAGGCATCGAGCTCCCCCGTCTTGGCGCAGCCACCAAGCAGGATCGCACCGCACGCGCTGGCCGTGAGAGCGGCAATGGCTGATTTCCGGATGGTCACGGGGGCACGCACCTTATCATGCAAAGGGATTCCGTGTCGTGAAGCGACGGCACGGACGTCCCGCTTCATAGGAACCGCCTTTCGCGCACGCAAGCAATCGCGTAGGATCGCCCCCGCATGAGTACCACCGCCGCAAAGCTCCCGCTCGACCTGATCATCGCTGCTCCGCGCGGCTTCTGCGCAGGAGTCGACCGTGCCATCCGCATCGTCGAACTGGCGCTGCAGAAATTCGGTGCCCCGGTCTACGTCCGCCACGAGATCGTCCATAACCAGTTCGTGGTCGATCAGCTGCGGGCGAAGGGCGCGGTGTTCGTCGAGGAGCTGGATGCCGTGCCCGACGGCGTTCCCGTCGTCTTCTCCGCGCACGGCGTGCCCAAAACGGTTCCCGACAAGGCGACCGAACGCGGGCTCGATTTCTTCGATGCCACCTGTCCGCTCGTATCCAAGGTCCATCGCCAGGCCGAACGGATGGTCGGCGTCGGGCGACACATCGTCTTCATCGGCCATCGCGGCCACCCGGAAGTGATCGGCACCTTCGGACAAGTGCCCGAGGGCGCGATGACGCTGGTCGAGACGGTTGCCGATGCCGAAGCCTATACCCCCGCCGACCCCGCGAACCTTGCGTTCCTGACGCAGACGACGCTGTCGATGGACGATACCGCCGACGTGGTCGCCGTCCTGAAGCGCCGCTTCCCCGCGATCCAGGGGCCGCCGGGCGAGGACATCTGCTACGCCACCTCCAACCGTCAGGCCGCGGTCAAGGCGATCGCGCAGGAGTGCGATGCGATGCTGGTGATCGGGGCGCCCAATTCGTCCAACTCGCTCCGTCTGGTCGAAGTCGCCGAGCGCGAAGGCACGCCGGCGCGGCTGATCCAGCGGGCTGTGGACCTGGACTGGACCTTCCTCGAGGGCGTCCGCACGCTCGGGCTGACCGCGGGCGCATCCGCCCCCGAAGTGCTGGTGCGCGAACTGGTCGACCAGCTCAGCCAACGCTTCGACGTCACCGAACGCGAAGTGGCGACGACGCGCGAAACGGTCTCGTTCAAGCTTCCCCGCGGCCTCGACGTCGCGGCCTGACCCATGGCAGTCTACACACAGGTTTCGGCCGAGGCGCTCGGCGCGTTTCTCCGCGGGTTCGACTGCGGCGAGCTCGTCTCCGCCAAGGGCATCGCCGAGGGGGTGGAGAACACCAACTACCTCGTCGACACGACGACCGGGCGGTTCATCCTCACGCTGTATGAAAAGCGTGTCGATAGCGACGACTTGCCGTTCTTCCTCGCCCTGCTCGACCATCTCGCGGCGCGCGGGAACCCGGTCCCGCCCGCGATCAAGAGTCGCGACGGGGTTGCGATCCATATGCTCGAAGGGCGCCCCGCCTGCCTGATCCAGTTCCTGCCGGGCGTATCGATCTCGCATCCAACCATGGGACAAGCGCATGCCGCGGGCGCGGCGATGGCCGGGATGCATATGGCGCTCGCCGATTTCCCGCTTACCCGCGCCAACACGATGGGAGTCGACAGCTGGCGCCCGCTGTTCGACCGATGCGGTCGCAGCCTCGATGACATTGCGCCCGGCCTGTACGACGATCTCGGGTTCGCGCTCGATGCCGTCGTCGATCGCTGGCCGGACGACTCGCTCGATCGCTGTGCGATTCACGCCGATCTGTTTCCGGACAACGTGCTGATGCGCGGCGACACCGTGTCGGGACTGATCGACTTCTATTTCGCATGCACCGATATCCGCGTGTTCGATCTCGCGATCATGGATACCGCTTGGTCCTTCGATCCCACGGGCGCAAAGTTCGATGCCGGGATCAGTGCGGCGCTGCTGCAAGGCTATGGCGAGCGCTTCCCGCTCTCGGCGGAGGAAACCGCGCTGTTCCCGACGCTGGCGGCGGGCGCGTGCGTCCGCTTCGCGTTGTCGCGCGCGTGGGACTGGCTCAACACGCCTGCCGACGCGCTAGTGACGCGAAAAGATCCGCTCGCCTATGTCCGCCGGCTGTCGCATTATGCCCCGGAGCTGGCTAAGCGGACGCGATGACCGATACGCCTCCGCCGATCACCCCACCCGAACTCACCAAAGTCGAAATCGCCACCGATGGCGCATGCAAGGGCAACCCCGGCCCGGGCGGCTGGGGCGCGCTGATTCGCAGCGGCGGGACCGAGAAGGAACTGTCGGGCGGCGAGAAGATGACCACCAACAACCGCATGGAGCTGATGGCCGCAATCGAGGGTCTGCGCGCGCTCAAGCGCCCGTGTCGCGTCACGCTGTCGACCGACAGCCGTTATGTGATGGATGGCCTGACCAAGTGGATCAAAGGCTGGCAGAAGAACGGCTGGAAGACCGCCGCTAAGCAGCCGGTCAAGAACGCCGAACTGTGGCAGGCGCTGCTCGACGCCGCCAAGCCGCACCGGATCGACTGGGTATGGGTCAAGGGCCATGCCGGCCATCCGGACAACGAGCGCTGTGACCGACTGGCGAGCGATGCCGCGATGCTGGCGGCGCGGCGCTAACGCCCCGCCAGCACAAAGCAACTCTGGCGTTCAGAACCGCTTGCTTGCCGTAAGCCCGATCGTGCGGGGTTGGTTGGTCGTGAAGGCCAGCCGCGCACGCCCGCCGCGCTCGCGATCGAACGAGAGCAAGGCGTTCTCATCGAGCAGATTGTTGACGTATACCGAAACAGCGAGGTCGTTCGCGAATTCGAGCCCGGCGCGCAACCCAACCAGTTCGTAGCGTGGCAGACGCAAGTCGATCACGGTCGCCGCTGTCGCTGGCGCACCGCCGAACGGCAGACCGGTGACGAACCGCCGGGGGTTGTTCTCCTGATCGCCCGGCTGCGTAAAGCGGCTGCCGACATGCTGGAACGACCCGCTGAACACTGCATAAGTCGATGCCGCGACCGCGAAGCGGTAGCTGGCGTTGGCCGACACTTGGAACTTCGGCACCGAGGGCAAGCGGTTGCCATCGCGGATCCCCTCGATCACGCTGCCGTCGGGGCGCGCCAGCGTCGCATCGAACTGCGCTTCGAGCACGCTGCCCGACACCCCCAGATCGAGCCCCGTCACCGGCGTCATCGACAGTTCGAGCTCGACCCCCTTGGAATGCGCTTTAGGCACGTTGAACACGATCCGCGAAGAGCAGCTTCCCGCGTCCGCCGTGACCTGCAAATTGCTGATGTCGTTGTAGAATGCCGCGGCGTTGAGCGTGACCGGCCCGAACCGCGCCTTCATCCCGCCCTCATAGTTCCACAGCGTCTCGTCGCCATAGCGCGGGCGGTTGCCAAAGGTCGCGGCGTCCGGACCGCCCGCACCGCCCGAGCAAAGCGGAATGTTGAGCGGGTCGTTGACCCCGCCAAGCCGGAAGCCCTTCGACGCCTGTGCGTTGAAGGTCACGCGATCCGCCGCCTTGTAGCTCAGCAGCAACCGTGGCGAGAATCCTTCCGAGGACGTCCGGTCGCTGTTGTTGTCGCCATTGGTGAACAACCCGCCCGACTTGAACACGCGCGATTCGTTGTACCCGTAATAGCGCCCGCCCGCGGTCGCCTTGAGCCGGTCGGTGATCGCGAGGCTCGCTTCGCCGAAGATCGCGAGCTGTTTCAGCTTGTACGGGATGTTGGCGTTATACGGCGAATCCGCCGCGAACCCGTTGGCGACCGCCACCGCCGTCCCCGCGCCGAGCACGCTATCGGTGAAGGCGTCATAGCCCGGCGTCGGCAGCCGCTGCGCATAGTCGCGGTCGGTGCTTGAGAAGAACCCGCCGATCAGCCACTGGAACGGGCTCGCATAGGCCGAAGCGAAGCGGATTTCCTGCGTGAACGACGTCACTTTGGTCGTGTCGCGCAGGTTGGATGGGAGCAGCACCGCTGCGGTCGGGAAGCCAAGGTCGACCGAGACGCTCCCGGTCAGCGCGCTCGCGTCGCGACTGACCAGAATGTTGCGGTCGGTGTAGCTCGTCACCGTGGTGATATCGACACCCTTGACGTTTGCCTGGATCGTCAGGTCGCCAATCTTGATATCGTCGGTAAACTTCTCGTCGAGCAGCAGATATTGCTCACGCTCGCCGAGCGTCACCTTGGGGCGTGTCGTGGTGAAGTCGTTGGCGAACAGGTTGTAGCGTTCCTGCCGGTTGAACCCGTTGACGTCGATCTTCTGGTAGATGAAGCGCGGCGTGATGCTGAGCCCCTCGACCGGCTTGATCAGCACCGCGATCCGTCCGCCATAGCGTTCGCCGTCGTTGACGTTCTTGTCGATCCCGCCGCCCTCGCGCCGCGCATCGATGAAGCCAGCATACCGCGTGTAATAGCCGACCGCGCGAACCGCGACCTTCTCGCTGAGCGGAAGATTGATCGCGCCCTTGAGATGCCCGCCGAGCGCATCCTCCGCAACGACGTTGACGTTGGCCTCGACCGATCCCTCGATCCGGCTCGTGGTCGGCTGGTTGGTGATGTAGCGGATCGTGCCGCCGACCGACCCCGACCCGAACAGCGTCCCCTGCGGCCCGCGCAGCGTCTCTATGCGGTTGAGGTCGTACAAGTCGAGATCAGGCGTAAACAGCGACAGCGAAATCACCGACTCGTCGAGATAGATGCCGACCTGCTCCTTTACGCCCGGCTGGTCACGCGCGACCTGCCCGGCGGAGACGCCGCGGATCCCGACCTGACTCTGTCCCGGCCCAAGGTTCTGAATGGCAAGCCCCGCGACGTTGCGCGACACGTCCTCGAGCGTCGTCGCGCCCGAGCGGCGGATGTCTTCAGAGGTCTGCGCGTTGATCGAGAAGGGAACGTTCTGGATCGTCGTCGATCGCTTGTTCGCAGTGACGACGATGTCGTTTCCGTCGGCCGCGGGTTCGGCCTGTTGCGTCGTGGTATCCGGCGCGACTTGCGCAAGAGCCGGCGTGGCGGCCGCCCAAGCGACAAAGGCGACGACAGAAAATCCGGACGCCAGAACGGCGCGCGGCGATGCATATGCTTGCATTGATCCCCCCTAGTTACGGCGCCTTTGGCTACCGGTATGGCGGGACGCTAGTCCGGCTGAAGCGCCGTATCAAGTAGAACCGCGCCGGCCTCATTGCCGTGTCATTCCAGTTACCTGACTGGCGCAAACCGCCCCGGCGCATAGCGGTCCGCATCGATCCCACCAACGCTGGCGTCCGGCACGCGCCCGAGCAGCAGCGCGCTCGCCAGCGCCGCCGCGGCGGGCGCGGTCTGGATGCCGAAACCGCCCTGCCCCGCGCACCAGAAGAACCCCGGGGCCTCGGGCGCGAACCCGTAGACCGGCAACCGGTCGGGCGCGAAGCTGCGCAGCCCCGCCCAGCGGCGCTCGACCCGAGTCACGCGCCAGTCGACGACACGTTCGAATCGGTCGATCGCGATGGCGACGTCTATCTCCTCGGGCTGGACGTCACCCGGTTCGGTCGCGGTCTCGTCGTGCGGGCTGAGCCAGATCTTGCTGCCCGCCTCGGGTTTGAAATAGAAATCGCCGCCGATCCCGACGACATGCGGCAACCCCTCGGGTGGACCCGGATCGGTCGCGAGCTGGACCATCGTGCGGCGGTAAGCGGTGATCCCGATCGGCGCGACGCCGGCCATCCGCGCGATCGCATCGGCCCACGCCCCGGCGGCATTGACGAGCACCGTGGCGTCAAACAGGCCCGCCCGCGTTTCGAGCGACCAGCCGCCGCCAATGCGCGTCACGCCCGACAGCGCCGCGGACACGACCAGCCGGACGCCCCCGCGCCGCGCCTGCGCGAGATAATGCGCATGAAGCGCCCCTACGTCGATATAGGTGCTGCTTTGTTCGAGCACGCCGAGCGTCCAGTCGGGCCGCAGCCCGGGCACCAGCGCCTGCGGATCGACTCGCTCCAGCGCGACCCCGCTGCCGTCGAACTCCGCCAGGAACGCCTCGATCGCAGCGCGGTCCGCTTCGCGCCCGATGTGGAGCGACCCCAGCGACTGGAGGAACCCGCCGTCGTGGAGCGCGGGGCCGGACGCGGTGGTCAGCGGCTGGACACCGGGGCCGCCATACGTCTCCGACCAGAACGCCGCCGACCGCCCCGTCGCGTGATACCCCGGCTGGTCCTCGGCCTCGAGCAGAACGACCGAAGCATAAGGCGCGATCGCGGCGGCAAGGCTCGCGCCCGCCATGCCGGCCCCAACGATGGCGACGTCATAGCGCATGTCGGACTATCCCCTTGCCGTGTGCGCGGCGAAGAACGCGTCGATCGCGCCGATCGCACGGGTGCGGACGCCGTCTGCCTCGCGCAGGATCTCGTGCGCCGATTCGGGGCCGAAGCGCAGGGTCTGGCTCTTCGGCATCCGGGCCGCGACCTGCGCGGCAATCTTGGTCGACACCAATGTGTCCGCATCGGCGAGCAGGAACAACGTCGGCACGCTCAGCAACCCAAGCCGGGAATCGCGTTGCAGCGCGCGCGTCGAGGCGAACGCCTGCGATAGCCAGCGCCAGCTCGGTGGCCCAAGCAGCAATTCGGGCCGCGTCGACTGCCAGAAGATCTCGTCCTCATAGCGCGCGGGATCGTGCGTCAGCAGCGCTTGGCGTGTTTCCGTCGTTGCGGGACGCTCGTTCCCGCGCCACGCGGCACGCGCGGGATCCCCCAGGCGCGCCATCATCGCGGCGATCCGTCCGCCAAGCCTCTGACCGACCGGACTGTGCAGGCCAAGCATCGGCGCGACCAGCACGACCGCATCGGGGGTCGCGGCGCCCTCGACCAGTGCCCGCAGCACCAAGTGCCCGCCCATCGAATGGCCGATCACGACGTGCGGCCCGGCGCCCTTGGTCACCCAGTCCGCCCAGAACGCCCGGAAATCGTCGATATACTGTCTGAAGTCCTCGACATGGCCGACGTGCGCGGACTTCGAGAGCCGCCCCGATCCACCCTGCCCGCGCCAGTCGAACGATGTCACCGACCAGCCCTGCGCCTGCCAGTGCGCGAAGCTTTCCAGATACTTCTCGAAGATGTCGCCCCGCCCGCCCTGGAACAGCAACCGCCCGCGCGGCGTGCCCTTCGCAGGCCAGTCGAACCGGCGGAGCATCCATCCATCCGGCGCGGACCAGCGCGTGATTCGCGCCGCTGCGGGAATCGCGCGCCGGTACAATTGGGGGGAGACCATCCGGCATGGTTACGTTTTCGAAAGGCACGTCGTCTAGGGCTTTCGGCCATGGGCGTGCCTTCTCTTTCGACTGCGGTCCTCCTCGCGCTGGTATGCCTGCTCCTCTCGGCCGCGGTCGAGGATGCGCGCGTCCGCGAGATCGCCAATTGGAAGAACGCAGCCATCGCGCTACTCGCGCCCGTGTGGTGGTGGAGTAGCGGGCTTTCGCCCTGGCCCGACATGGCGCTTCAGTTCGGTCTCGCACTCGTCGTGTTCGCGAGCTTCGTCGCGGCGTTCCACTTCGGCTGGATGGGCGGCGGCGACGTCAAGATGATCGGCGCGCTCGCCTTGTGGCTCCCGCTCCAGCCGTTGCTGTGGATGCTCGTCGTCATGTCGCTGCTGGGTGGGGTGCTGACGATCGTCCTGCTGGTCGACCGCGCGATGCGCCCGCGCCCCACCCCGATCGAGGTTCCCTACGGAGTCGCGATCGCAATCGCTGCGCTTTTGGTGCTGCGTGCACCGCTTTTTAACCACCTAGGTGGATATGCTTAACGCAGGCCCAACCGGCCGCGTTCGAGAGGTCGGAATCGGAAATGGATAGTCGTAAGATGCTGTTGCTGGTGGGCGCGTTGATCGTCGCGGCGATCACCGCGTTTATGGCGCGGTCGCTGATCGTCGGCACCCCGGCCCCGCAATCCGCCGCGATGACGGTCGTCGCCGCGGCACCCGATGGCCCCGACGTGCTGGTCGCGACCAAGGCGCTGCCGGTCGGTACGATCCTCGACGCGAGCTCGCTGCGCTACCAGCCGTGGCCGAAGGAACTCGTCCAGAACGTCTACTACATCAAGAAAGCCGGGTTCGACCCCAAGTCGCTGCAGGGGACCGTAGTCCGCAACGCGATCACCGCGGGTCAGCCGTTGACGCAAGGTGCGCTGGTCAAGCCGGGCGACCGTGGGTTTCTTGCGGCAGCACTCGGACCGGGCATGCGCGCGGTCACCGTCCCGGTCGAGGCGACCACCAGCGTCGCGGGCTTCGTCTTCCCGGGTGACCGAATCGACCTGATCCTCACGCAAAGCGTCGTCGGTGGCGGCGACGGCCCGCCGCTCAAGGCAGCCGAGACGATCATGCGCAACATGCGCGTGCTGGCGACCGACCAGCGCACCGACAATGCGGTCGGCGACGACGGCAAGACCGTGGTGAAGACCTTTTCAAACGTGACGATCGAGGCGACCCCGCGAATGGCCGAACAGATCGCGGTCGCGCAGACGGTGGGGACGATCTCCCTGTCGCTGCGCTCGATCGCGGACAACAGCACCGAACTCGAGCAGGCAATCGCGAGCGGCGACGTGTCGATGCCTGACGACCCCAAGGCCGAACGCGCGATGCTGACGCGGATCGCCAGCGCGCCCTCGGCAGGCAGCGGCTCGATGGCGACCGGTGCGGACGTGTCCCGCTATCAGCGCCGCACCGTGCCCGGCAAGGCAACGGATATGTCCGGCGCAAGCCCTGGCACCGGCATGGCCCCGATGGGCGCGCCCGCCGCCGCCTTTCCAGGCGGAACAGCCCGCACGGGCCCGATGGTCCACATCGCACGTGGCAATACGGTGACGGACGTCGCCGTCGAAGGGAAGAAGTAGATGCGTAGCGTTTCGATCTCGCTCGGCTGGTCGCTGGCCGCCGCGTCGGTCGCGGCTAGCATGGTCGCCCTGCCCCAGGCGGCCGCCCAGACCGTCGCGTCCGTCCAAGGCGCCACGACCGCTCCAGTCTTTCAGGTCAACACCGGTCGGGGCCGTCTGGTGACGCTCGCCCGCCCGATGAGCGACGTCTTCGTCGCCGACGAGAAGATCGCCGACGTGCAGGTCCGCTCACCGACCCAGCTCTATATTTTCGGGCGCGGCGCGGGCGAGACCACCATCTCGGCGACGAGCAAGAGCGGCGCGGTGGTCTATTCCGCGACCATCCGCGTCGGCAGCAACTTCGATTCGATCCAGCAGATGCTGGGGCTGGCGATGCCCGATGCCAAGATCGTCGCGACGCCGATGAACGGGCTCGTACTGCTGACCGGCACCGTCGCCTCGCCCGAGGATGCCGCCGAAGCAACGCGGCTCGTCCAGGCGTTCGTCGGGGACACCGCCAAGGTGCTGTCGCGGCTCGGCGCCTCCACCCCGCTGCAGGTCAACCTGCAAGTCCGCATCGCCGAAGTCAGCCGCAGCTTCGTCAAGAAGCTCGGCGTCAACCTGACGAACCGCGGCAGCGGCGGCATGTTGTTCGGCATCAGCCAGGGACGGCAGGGCACGATCACGACCGTTCCGGGCGTTCCCGGCCTTCCCAATAATCCGGTCGACGCCAATGGCGCGCGACCGGGTGCGACATTGTTCGGTTTCCCCGGAGCGCTCGCTGGCTCCACCGCGGTCGGGTTGGCGGGTCGCGCGCTCGGCATGGATCTGCTCGCGTCGCTCGACCTCGGCGAAACCGACGGCCAGGTATCGACCCTCGCCAACCCCAATCTCACCGCCATCTCGGGAGAGACCGGATCGTTCCTCGCAGGCGGCGAAATCCCGATCCCGCTCAGCCAGGGGCTTGGCGCGGTATCGGTCGAATTCAAGCAATATGGTGTCAGCCTCGCCTATACCCCGACCGTGCTGGCGGATGGCCGCATCTCGCTGCGTGTCCGCCCCGAAGTCTCCCAGTTGACGTCGGATGGGGCGGTGACGATTTCCGGCACGACCATCCCGGCACTGACCACGCGGCGCGCGGAAACGACGGTCGAGCTGGGGTCGGGCCAGAGCATGATGATCGCCGGGCTGCTCCAGAACACGCACAACAATTCGATCACCAAGGCTCCGGGCGTCGGCGACGTGCCGGTTCTGGGCGCGCTGTTCCGCTCGAACGCGTTCCAGCGCAATGAAACCGAACTGGTCATCGTCATCACGCCGTATCTGGTGAAGCCGGTCAACGCGAACGACATCGTCCTGCCGACCGATGGCCTGAAAGCGCCAACCGATCTCGATCGGGTACTGTTCGGCCAGCTTGGCGGCGGACAGACCGGCGCGGAGCGGCCCAAGCCGCATCTTGCGCCCGCCAC
>NZ_JAPYKK010000001.1 GCF_029623395.1 Sphingomonas echinoides | reverse complement strand
TGTTCGTGGCCGGATCGCCGCCAGTCTCAAGCCGTTTGCTGCCGATCGGTGTCACTTCGTCGCCCGAAAACCGCATTTTCGGGCGCATTGAACGACGCGGTTTCGATTGCTCGAAGCGCTCGAGCATACACGCTCCGGACTCCGCAATACGAATGCTCATCCTATAAGCAACACCGAGCTGTAGGACATCATATTTGCAGCACAGAGCGGCTCCGCAGCCTGAACTTCGAACCGAACGATGCGACCGACCCCCTTGCCTATCTCCATCGACCGTCCTCGAACGGCTCCGAGGCCCTCGCGGGATGATACGCGGTTGAGCTTGCCCGAATGCACGACGTGCGGCTCGGCGGTGGGCAGGTCTTCCGGCGCGAACTTGGCGCTGCCACGGTTGCGATGATCAGTGGGGCGATCCGGCAATAGCGGCCGCGTCCTGCGCGGCGTTGCCTTCGATCGGCCAGTGGAAGGGCGTGGCATGCAGGGCGTGCCGCGCAGAAAGCGGGACGGGCAGGTCGGCGGAGGGCCGAACCTGCCCGAATGCTCCCCAGCAGGGGGGCGTCAGAAGTTGAAGCGGACGCCGGCGCGGTAGATCCGGCCAAGCGTCTCGTAGAGCGCCGGATTGACGTCGAGACCGGTGTTGGTCTGCGGCGACGGAGTCGGATCGTTGTCGAACACGTTGTCGACCTTGCCGTACAGGCTGATCTTGTCGGTAATGTTGAACGACGCGCCAAGATCGAGGTAGAACTCACCCTTCATCCGGTTGGTGTTGACGGTATTGAAATTGCCCGTCGAGACCGGGCAATCCGTCTGGCAGACCACGTAGTTGTTGTTGAACACGCCGTCCGAGAACCAACGCTCCTGTGCGAGCAGGGTAAAGCGGCCGCTGTCATAGGTTTGCGTCGCCAGCCACTTCCAGTTGGGGATGGCGCCAGTGTTGGCACCGGCATCATCGCGCTTTGCGACACCGGCGATCCCGGCGTCGACGATGAATTCGCGGACATGCGTGCCAAGCGCGCGCACCGTGAAGGTGCCTGGCAGCCCGAGCGGCGCCTTCCACTGGTAGCTCGCCTCCAGGTTGAAGCCGCTCGTCTTCCACGATGCCAGGTTGAACGGCTGGACGTTGACGAAGTTGGTGCCTTGCGCGCCGTCCAGTTGGAAGCCGCCGCAGAACGCCTGGTTCCCCTCGAAGCAGAAGCGGACGATCTGATCGGGCGAAAGCGTGGAGACGACGCCGCTGAGCTTGATCTGATAATAGTCCACCGACAGGCTGAGCCCGGGCAGCCACGACGGGCGCGAATAGACGATGCCGAGTTCGGTATCGCGCGCGGTTTCTGGCCGGAGGTTCGGGTTGCCGACAGTATTCTGGAAGACCTGCACCGCGACGTTGCGGAACGGATCGTTGAAGCTCGGCAGCGTGGTTACGGTCGGTGCGGCGAACAACTCGGACAGGTTCGGTGCGCGGACGTCGCGGGACGTGACGGCCCGCAGCGTGAGGCCATCGACCGGCGTGCTCCAGGTGCCGCCGACCTTCCACGCCCAGATCGTGCCCGAGGTGCTGTAGTCGGTCACGCGCGCCGCACCGTTCAGGTTGGCGCGACCGAAGCCGTCGCTGTTCCACAGCGGCAGATTGAGCTCGAGGAAGCCTTCATAGACGTGATATTCGCCAGTACCGTTCTTGTAATTGCCCGCGGCCCAGTTGCTGCCCTGCGCCGAATTCAGCAGCGGATCTGCGGGGTATAATGTGCTGTTCGGGCTGATGTCGGTTACGCCAGCGCCGTACGCGTCGCCGCGCACCTTGTAGAATTCGCGCCGGTACTCCCCGCCGAATGCCACCGACAGGGGACCCGCCCACAGGTCGAACGGTTGCCCGGAGAAGTTGAGGCTCGCCACGTCCTGCTTCAGCGTCGTGCGCTGCAGCGGGCCGGCCTGGGGCATGATGTAGTTCAGCGCCGCCTGGCTCGGGGCGAAGTTGCCGAAGATGTTGATCGGCTGGCAACCGAGCGCACGCGCGGCCGGATCGGCGCAGACGACGGCGCCATTCAGCAGTACCGCATTGGTCGCGGCGACGTAGCGCGGCTGCAGCACGATACGATCGACGTCGATGGCGACCTTGGTCGTGCCATGCTGATAGTAAGCGTCATAGTTCCAGTTGGATCCGCCCAGGTCGAAGGCCCCCTTGGCGCCGATGACGAAGCGGTACTGGTCGCGATCGGTCTGGACGAGCTGGTTCGGAAGCTGGCCGTTGCTCGTGCCGAGGTTGAAGGACGTGATCCCTGCGGTCGAGCACCGATCGCGGATGGCCTGCGGCAGGAACGGGTTGGCGCATTGTACCGTCAGGTTGGGACGGTTGTATCCCGGGCTCGGCTGGTTGCTGGTTCGGACCTGCGCGATGTTGACGGTGCCGTAAATCTCGCTGTTCGGGGCGAATTCGTACCCGAGCCGACCATAGCCGTTGATCCGCTCGAGTTTGGATTTCAGCGACGCGCTCGAACCCGGTGCGCCGGACAAGTCGCCGCCGACGCAGAAGGCATTGCCGGGATAGCAGTTGGATACGCGCCCGTTGCCGAGCGGTCGACCGCCTGACCCGTAGTTGAAATTGACCGGCGTACCGTTCGGATCGAACGCAATGCCCTGGAGCGGACCGTTGTTGATCAGGCCGTACTTCGCATACTGATACGGCTGCGCGAAATCGGCGTAGGTAAATTGCGGTCCAGGGCCGCTGGTGATCCCGGAATTGAGCAATGTCGAGGCGCGGTGCCAATCGCGGCTGCCCGCGAGGTCGGTGCCGTAATTGCCCGGGCCGACGCCGCCTTCATGGTCGTATTCGCCACTGACGATGAGGTGCAGGCGATCGCCGAACAGCGACGTACCATAGGCTGCCTGGACGAGCGCGGTCTCGTCGTCTCCATAGTTGGTGATGCTGCCAAGGACGTTGCCCTTGAAGCCCTTGAAGCGGGTATCGGTGATGAAGTTGACCACGCCGCCGACCGCGTCCGAGCCGTAGGACGCCGATGCACCGCCGTTGACGATGTCGACGCGCTTCACGAGAAGCTGCGGGAACATGCTGATGTCCGGCACGCCGGTCACGTTTGCGCCAACGACGCGCTGTCCGTCGAGCAGCGTCAGCGTGCGGATCGGCTGGAGCCCGCGCAGCGAGAAGGAGCTGAGCCCCTGCGTGCCGCTGGAGGTGCTGAAGGTCCCGGTCGACGCACCGGTCGAGCCCTGAAGCGACGGCAACTGCTGAATGGTGTTGAAGATGTTCGGCTGCGCGTTGTTGGCGATCTGCTCCGCACCGATGACGGTGGTGGGCGTCGGCGCGTTGAACCCGTTGGCGATGATGCGGCTGCCGGTGACCGTGATGTCGGACGTGTCCTCCGCCTGCGACTGAACGGGCGCGGCAGGGAGCGGGCCAGGTGCCTCCTGCGGGGCGGCGGTCGCGACATTCGGTGATGTCTGCGCGAAAGCCGGCGACGCGACCAGCCCGAAGGCCAGGGCAAACAGGCTTGACGCGGTGCCGAGGCGGCAGCGATCAGACGAAAAGCGGTACATCATCCATCCCCCAAGATTTATGCTGATCGGTACGTCGCCTGCACGGGCCCGCACTGTTGAATTGGCTGTAGCGGATAGCCGCCGGGCCGACATCTACGACCTTAGTCGCGGCCATCGCGGGCAGGTCGTATCAGGGGCGTGCGGCGTACAGGGCATGATGCGTGAGGATGTACAGCGTCCGCTTGTCCTCGCCGCCGAACAGCAGTTGGAGCGGTCGGTCGGGCACGTCGATCCGGCCGATCTCGCGACCAGCGGCGTCGTACACGAACACGTTACCGTTCGCGACATAGACGCGGCCGTCGGCACCGGTCGCCACGCTTTCTCCGCCGCGTTGCGCAAAGGGCTTGAGGTCGCGCACCGATCCGCCTTGCCCGAGCAGCCCGGTGTAGGTGCGGTTCTCCGACGCGTTGGCGAGATGGATGCGATCGCCGACGCGACCGGTCACCCAGCCATAGGTGTCGAGCGTGTCGGAGAAACGCCAGCCGAGCTGGTTGACCGGGCCCTGCTGCCAAACACGATAGGCGGGCAGGACGAGGCTTCCATCCGGGGAGACATATTCGCGCGGCTTGGGCACCGCCACGTCGCGCGCGAACATTTCCGCCAGCGTCGTGAAGTGGTCGCGCTTCGGATCATATTGGTCGCGGAACTCGCCGTTGTTCCAGAAGCTGCCGGGCAGCGCTACGCGGGCCAGCGACCGGTCGCGCACCGCGGTCGGCACGATCGGGCGTACCGCGTTCGGCGTGTCGGGATCGATCGCATAGACCGTGCCTTCCGGTCCGTCGGACGAGAGCACCATCAGCGTGCCCGACGCGTCCACCGCCAGGTTCACCGCATCGAGCGGCGCATCGGCAACCACCGACAGCCGTCCGCTGTCGCTCCAGCGATGGATGCGCTGATTTTGCCGGTCGATGAAGTAGAGCTTGCCGCCCGCATCCACCGCGCCGCCGCCGATCGAGTAGAAGCCGTCGGCCAGTTTGCTGACGGGTGCGATCGATGGCGTCGCCGGGGTCGCGGTCGTCGCATCGGTGATGTCGAGCACCGCGAACTCCCGCTCGCGCACGTCGCCGCCGCGCGTCACGTCGGTGATCGCATTGGCATAGGGGAACTTGCTTGCGCGGAGATAGGTGCCACAGCCCGCCGCGTCGCAGGTCGAGAAGCCGCTTTCTGCATTCACGTGGACGTTGCGAAAGCGGATGTCGGTCGAACCGTAAAGCTTTACCGCCGCCGGTGCGGGCTGGATCGAGCGCGTGACGCGGTAGCCGTGGAAATTGGCGAACAGGATGTTGCGCGCATTACGCACCTCCAGCGCGATCGCGTTGCGGCTTTCGCCCGCCTCCTCCTCTGTCTGCGGTGCGAAGAACTGCCAGTTGCGGACGCGGTCCAGCACGATCTCCGCGCGGACGTGATGCTCGGCCGACATTTCGTAGACATAGCCGGGCGTGCTGGTGTCGGAGACGTAGAGTCCGGCATTGGCGTAGGTGTTGGGCGTCCACAGCCCGTTGAACGTGCCGCCGCCGCCGTCGGTGACCCACAGGCTGGCGAACTGGCCGTCCCAGCGCTTCCTGACATCGGCGTCGGCGGTGTGGTTGGCGTTGTACGGGTCGAAGCGGCTGCCGTCGGCAAGCGTGGTGCCGTGCCCGCCCTGAAACTTCACGTCATCGACCAGCGAGCGTTCGCCCGCACGCCACAGCAGGGCGGTCGCGCGCGGATTGATGCCGCCGGTGGACAGGCCGAAGCCGCTGACGATCGCGTCGCCGCCCTTCGCGCTTTCGATCATCGCCTTGGGCGAACCGACGCCGCGATAATCGGGCAGGTCATCGGGGAGGCCGATCTGCGTCATGCCGGGATGCAGCCCGATCAGCACGCTGTCGGACCGTAGCTTCAGCGTGTTGGTGACGCGGTAGAAACCTGCGGGGAAGTAGAGCACTCGGTTCCGGTCGATCGCCCGCTGGATTGCGGCGGTGTCGTCGGTGCTGTTGTCGCCCTTCACGCCAAGCGTGCGCACGTCGACCCAGGCGGACACGGGCGGTAGCGCGCGGATCGCCGGGTCGCGTCGCTTCGGCAACCTGGCGATCGCCGCCGCGGTCAGGCGTGTCTGGTACGTGCCCGGCTGGTTGAGCCCGGCGAGCGTGAGACCGTAGGTGAACTCCGCCACGCGGTACGATTTGCCCCGTCCTTCCACCGTGCGACCGCTGTCGCGGAAGCGGGCGAACACCGGCGTGTTGCTGGCCAGCGCGTTGGCGAAGCCGATCTGCGTGAGAACGGAGTTTTCGTTGCCGATGACGACGCCCGCTTGCGAAACATTCTCGAACCGCACGTCGCTGCCCCACAGCGAGTCGCCGTACCCGCGATCGATGTCGATCCCGACCGGCGTGTTGCGGATCACGGTGTTGACCAGGGTAAGCCCCGCCTCATGCTCGCGGATCGCGGCATCGCGCTGTCCGTCGAAGGTCGCGTCGAGCAGGGTGTATTGCCAGGCGGGGGAGGTCTTCTCCGCGAGGATCCCGTAGCGGCCGCCGAAGAAGCGCAAGTCCATGCCGATGTTGCCGACCTGGTAGATGCCGGCGAGCGCGGCGCCGAGGCGAAAGTCGATGTGGGCGAGGTAGGTGTGCTGCGCGGTGTGCTGGCGCACGGCGGTCGCGGCCGGATTTCCCGCGCCGATCTCGAAATCGACATTGGAGAGGGCGGAGTAGAAGGTCCCCGAATTGGCGTCGGCGATGCTGGCATCGAACGGCACGCTGGTGGGGGGCGGGACCGGAACGACCCTCGCGTTCTTGATCGGGTTGCCCCAATTGTCGAGCGTGGTGCCGCGCGGGTTGTTGCCGGCGAAGAACACCATGCTGCCGACGCCCTGCTGAAAACCGGGTGTCTTCGGCGCCAGCAGCAGCACGGGCCGCGTCCGCCCGACTCCGAACAGGCGCACGCCCGGCCAGATGTAGAGGGTGCGCGTGATGCGGTGCCGTCCCGCGGGGAGGAAGACGATTCCGCCCCCCGGCTTCGCCGCCGCAGCGTCGAGTGCCTGCTGGATCGCGGCGCTGTCGTCGACGCGGCCGTCTCCGATGGCCTTGACCGTGATCGCCCGCGGATCGTTCGGCGCCGTCTCGAACGCCGATACCGCGCGGACAGGCTGCGCCGTGGCGGGGGTGCCGAGGAGCAGGACGGAGACCAGAACCCCACGCCGGATCGTACTCGCCAAAATGTCCATCAATCGTCCCCGTTCATCGCGCGTAGCAACCTTCTAGGCATGGTGCGTTGCGCGTGCGACTGCGACAAAGGTCGCGATGGTCACCGCGCGCGGCAGCGGGCACTACCGCGACGGAACGAGGGCCGAGCCCTGCGATTAGGGCGAAAGCCAGGAAGAAGACCGTGCCACCGCTGTCGATCACCGCTGCCCTGCCGCGTTGCGCCATCATCGTCATGGGGGTGAGCGGCTGTGGCAAATCAACCCTGATGCAGGATCTCGCGGCTCACCTGGCCTGCGCTGCGTTCGAGGGAGACGACTTCCACGGCGCGGCCAACGTCGCGAAGATGCGGGCGGGCCACCCGCTCAACGATTCGGACCGCTGGCCGTGGCTCGATCGACTCGGCGCGGCGATCGGCGCGGCGGTGCGCGACGAGGGGCAGGCGGTCGCCGCCTGCTCGGCGCTGAAGCGCAGCTACCGGGATCGGCTGGAGCATGCCGCGGGTGTGCCGCTGCTGTTCGTGCTGCTCGACGGCGGGCGCGACGAAATCGCCGCGCGGCTCGCCAGCCGCACGCGCCATTATATGCCTGCCAGCCTGCTCGACAGCCAGTTTGACGCGCTCGAACGGCCCGGACCGGACGAGCGCGCGCTGATCCTGCCTGGGTCCTGGTCGGTGGAGAAACTGCGCGATGCGGTGCTGCACCGGGTGCGGAGCGAGATCGTTGCCTAGGGCATCAGCCGCTTGCGGCCCTGCCACAGGTGCCACCGCATCGCCAGCGCGGCACCGTCACCGTCCTGCGTCCTGATCGCGTCGACGATCGCAGCGTGTTCATCGGTCATCGCCTCGATCACGTGCGGCGGACGCGTGCGGGAAATGTCCACGCCGGCGCGCAGGATGCGCATGACCTTGTCCTGCAACTGATCGAGGATCGCGACGAAGGCGTCATTGCCCGTTGCCTCGAGGATCGCGCGATGCAGCAGAAAATCCTCGTCATGCGCGGGTGCGCTCGACAGCAGCGCCCGGCGTAGCGCCGTCATGCGCCCTTCGATCAACGCCAAGTCATCGCTCGAGCGGCGCAGCGCCGCCAGTCGCGCGCCCTCCGCTTCGACCACGAACCGCACTTCGTAGGTGCCGAGCGTCGCCGCCAGCCCGTCGAGCGGCATATAGGCACCGAGCCGTTCGGACGGGCAGCGCGTGACATAGGAGCCGGCGCCACGGCGCGCCTCCGTGATGCCATCGGCGGCGAGCCGCACCAATGCTTCGCGAACGATGGTGCGCGACATGCCGAACGTTTCCGCCAGCCGCGCCTCCGACGGCAGCCGGTCGCCGGGGGAAAGATCCGCGTCGGTGATGATTCCGACGATTGCCGTATAGGCGCGATCCGCGAGCCTTTCCGCCTTCACGCGCGCGTGTCCTCTATCGTCGCATCGACAGCGGAACCGGTCATATGATGTAACTGAGCCCCGCGACCATGGCGAGGCCGGCGACCGAGATGACCGTCTCGAGCAGCGACCAGGTGCGGAACGTATCGGCGGTGCTGGTACCCATATAGCCCTTTACCAGCCAGAACCCCGGATCGTTGACGTGGCTGAAGAACACCGATCCCGCACCGATCGCCAGCACGACCAGTTCGGGGGAGGCGCCCGACGCCGCAACGACGCCGGGCATCACTCCGACCGCCGTAATCGTGGCGACCGTTGCCGAGCCGGCGGCAAGCCGGATGCCGACCGCGACAAGCCAGCCGAGCAGCAAGGGCGAGATCGAGTACATCATGACGACGCGCGCGAGCAGATCGGAGAGGCCTGCGCTCACCAGCACCTGCTTCAGCGCACCGCCTGCGCCGATCGCCAGCAGGATCGCGCCCGCCGCGCCCATCGTTTCGTGCCAGATCGACTCCTGAATCGCCGCCTCGCTCATCCGCCGCCCGAACAGCAGGGGCAGCGCGAGCAGGTTGGTGATCAGCAGGGCAAGCACCGGGTTTGCCATCGCGGCGAGGATAACCGAGCCTTCCAGCCCTGGGATCAGCTTGCCCAACTCGCCCGAGGCGATCAGCACGATCGGCAGCAGGACGATGAACAGCGCGCGGCTATGCGACGGGGCGACCAGATCCGTCACCGGTTCGCTCAGCACCGGCTCCGTCAGACGGATGCCGGGTGCTACGACGCGGGCCAGCACGGGGCCGGCGAGCACCGCGATCGGAATCGCGATCATCACGCCGTACAGCATGGTGAGACCGAGGTTCGCACCCAACGCCTCGACCGCGAGCAGCGGGCCGGGGTGCGGCGGGACGAGCGCGTGCACGACTCCCAGACCAGCGAGCGCGGGCATGATGAGGCGCAGCTTTGCAGCGTCTCGATCGGCGGACGTGCTGCCGCTGGCCATTTCCTTGGCGGCGGCGACTACGATCGGGAGCAGCAACACCAGTCCGGTTTCGAAGAAAAGCGGCAAGCCGATGACGATCGCAATGCCGAGCGTCGCCCAAGGTGCGGCGCGCGGACCCGTGATGCGCAGCGCGCTGCTCGCCAGCGCGACCGCCGCGCCCGACAGGTGCAGCATCGCACCGAGCGACAGGCCGAGCGCGACGACCAGGCCGGTGCCGCCGACGATGTCGCCGACACCCTTCTGCACCGCCTTCGCTGTGTCGGCGAGCGGCATCCCGGCGAACAACCCGACGGCGAAGGCGCCACACAGCAGCCCGATGAAGGGGTGCAAGCGTCCGCGCACGATCAGTACGATTGCAAGCGCGATACCGGCAATCGCCGCCGCCACAAGCTGCAGATCACTGCCGCCGGTCACGAGGCGCGCCGACAGATATTCAGCTTTGACACCACTATCCTCCCCCCTGGCACACGTGGGCGCTCTCATGGCCCAAGTTGTCCAACAGATTTCGAGAATACACGGAAAAAAGGGCTTGAACATGCCCGTCGTAGTCGAACATACTAAAATCTGTCCAACCGATTCCGGATCAACCGGAGCATGGCGGACACCCCTGTCGGCCCATACGACGGCACGTCAGGTTTTGAGAGACGAGGGAGGATGGTATGATGGGAACCAGTCAGGGGGCAATGGTAGCGCTCGCCGCAGCGCCGTCGCCGGCGTGTGACGACGCTATGTCGGTGCAACTGACGCCGAAGCAGGTCAAGGTCCTGCGCGGCGTTCGTTCCGGACAGGCCAACAAACAGATCGCCTATGACCTCGGCATCGCGGAAGCGACGGTGAAGGCGCACATGACGGCGTTGATGCGCAAGCTGAACGTGCACAATCGCACACAGGTGGCGATCGCGGCGGAATCGTTGATGCTCCACGGCGCCTGATTTTCTCTCCAGCGGTCGCACCGCCCCTCATATTACGGAGCACTCCCATGAAGGCGTCCGGCCTGCTGTTGATCGCGCTCGTTCTTGCGCCCGTCCCTGCCTTGGCACAATCGACCTCGGTCTTTCTGACCGCACCCGACGATCCCCGCGCCGTGACGGTAAAGGGCATTGGCGACGGGCGCGTGGACGATACCGCCGCCATCCAGCAGGCGATCGATGCCGTCGCGGCAGACCGGCAGCGCGGGGGGGGGGGCGTCGTCTTCCTCCCCTCGGGCCGCTACCGGATTTCGCGAACCGTGTTCCTGCGCTCCGGGGTGCGGATGTTCGGTGTCGGACCGACTCGCCCGGTGCTCCTTCTCGGGAACAACACGCCTGGCTACGCCAAGGGCATCGGTGCGATGCTGAGCTTTACGGGCGAGGACCAGTATCGCGCGGGCAAGCCGCCGGTGCCGCCACCCACCAGCGTGCCCTTCAGCGACACGACCTTCGACGCGACTTCCACCACCTTCTATTCGGCGCTGGCGAACGTCGATTTCGAGATCGGCGACGGGAATGCGGGCGCGGTTGCGGTGCGCTTTCGGGTCGCGCAGCACGGTTTCCTGCGGCATGTCGACTTCCGCCTCGGTTCGGGCTTCGCCGGGATCTATCAGGCGGGAAACGAGGCGGACAATCTGCGCTTCTTCGGCGGTCGCTACGGCATCGTGACCGAGAAGACGTCGCCTGCGTGGCAATTCACGCTGATCGATTCGGAGTTCTCCGGACAGCGTGACGCCGCGATCCGCGAGCATGAAGTCGATTTGACGCTGGTCAACGTTACGATGCGCGACACCCCGGTCGGGATCGAGATCGACCGCGGCTATTCCGATTCATTGTGGGGCAAGAACGTCCGGTTCGAGAACGTCAGCCGTGCGGGCGTCGTCATCTCGAGCGAACAGAGCGCCTTCACCCAGATCGGCTTCGACAATGCGGTCGGGGTGAACACCCCGGTGTTCGCACAATTCCGCGAGAGCGGGCGGACGATTCCCGGCAAGGGCACCGGGTGGCGCGTCAGCGACTTCTCGCATGGGCTGAAAGTGGCTCGCATCGGAGAAATGGGCAAGGTCGCGACCGACATCACCATGACTCCGCTTGGCGCGACCCCACCGCCGCAGGCGCCGGCGCTCCCGCTGCTGCCGCCGGTCAGCGAGTGGGCGAATGCCCGCACGCTCGGTGCGAAGGGCGACGACCAGACCGATGACACCGCCGCGCTCCAGCGTGCGGTCAATGCGCACCGCGTCGTTTACCTGCCGACCGGCCGATACCGCATCACCGACACGCTCAAACTCCGGCCGGACAGCGTGCTGATTTCGCTGCATCCGAACCAGACCCAGCTTTATCTGCCGGATAACACCCCGGCCTTCGCCGGTGTCGGCGGGGCCAAGGCGATGGTCGAGAGTGCGAAGGGCGGCAACGCCGTTGTCTATGGCCTCGGGCTCTATGCCGGGGGCGTGAACCCGCGCGCCTCCAACATCATCTGGCGCGCCGGCGAGCGGTCGATGATCAACGACGTGCGAATCCACGGGCCGGTCGTTTACACCAATGGCAAAGCGCATGGCGGCGGGATCGACCCCGAGGCGCGCTGGGACGGGCAGCAGGCGAGCATCTCGGTCACCGACGGCGGCGGCGGCACCTTCGCCGCGATCTGGACCCCGAACGGGCTGGCTTCCACCGGCTTCTCGGTGAGCGACACCAAGACTCCGGGGCACGTCTATGAGCTGTCGGCGGAGCATCACTTCAAGAACGAGATCGTGCTGCGCAACGTCGAGAATTGGGAGTTCCTGGCGCCGCAGACCGAGCAGGAAGTGCGCGACGGCGTGTATGCGGTCTCGACCGAGTTCCACAACAGCCGCAACATCCTGTTCGCCAATTATCACGGCTATCGCGTCACCCGCACCGCCAAGCCGATGGACACCGCCGTGCGGCTGGTGAATTCGGGCGACATCCGCTTCCGCAATGTCCATGTAAACGCCGAGAGCGCCTATGCGCATTGCGACACCGAAGGGTGCGGCACCTATGTTCGCGCGAGCAAATATCCGTTCGAAAACGCCATTAAGGACCTGACGTCCGGTCAGGAAGTTCGCGAGCGCGAGTTCGCGAAGCTGGACGTGCCCGCCGCCAGCGCGCGCCCGGCGACGGTCGCGGGGGTTCCGGTGACGCCTGGCGTCACCAAGCTGGCCGATGGCTTCTATTCGATCGCGGGCGGTGCGGTCGATGCGCGAGGCAAGCTCTACTTCATCGACCGGTTCCATCAGCGCATCCACGGTTGGTCGTCGTCGGAGGGGCTCACCACCGTCAGCCAGGCGACGCTCGACCCGGTGAACCTGACGGTCGACCGGTCGGGCCGCCTGCTCGTGTTGTCGAGCGCAGGGCGTGACGGCACGGTCTACAGCATCGATCCCAAGGCGCCCGACGACGTCCGTACCATCGCCGCCACCGCGCCTCGCGCTGGCAGCGCGGTCGCGCTCCCGGTCAACGTCTGGGCAAACGGCGAGTTCGCGGATCGCATCGACCAGAAGACGTACGAATATCCGCCGCTCTCCAGCTTCTTCACCAGCAAGATGGGCGAACCGAAGCGGCAGGCCTATGTCTCGCCCGACGGCTCGGTCGCGATCCCCGCGTTCCGGGTGTGGAACCAGGGGCCGGACGATCACCAGGGCTGGCGTTGGTCCGATACGCTCGACAGCTACGGGCTGGTAACCGCGCGCGCGGGCGAGCGTGTCACCCTGACCAACGGCTCGGAGAACCTGACCTACAGCGGCCAGGTGGCGGCAAGCGGTGCGCTTAGCGACCTGCGCGTCGTGGCACCGCGCGGCGGCGAGAGCGTGGCACGCGATTCCACGGGCAACCTCTATGTCGCGAACGGGCAGGTATGGGTCTATGACAAGAACGGCCGTGAAGTGCGGCGCATCGACGTTCCCGAGCGGCCGCTCCAGGTGCTGATCGGCGGCCCGGACAAGCGCACGCTGTTCATCCTCGCGCACCACGCGCTCTACTCGGTTGGGATCTAAGCGGACCGCCGGGTGATGGTTGCTGCCGCGCGACGGGCGGGGGCGGTGCGGGGAACGGTCGTGCAGTTTCGGGAAGCGGTTAGAGGCCTGTGAACGACCGAAGCTTCACCTCGTCAGGAGTTGGAGCCTCCGACAGACAAGGAGCGGTTCACGTCATTTTGAGCCGCTACCGGTAGGGGGGGGCGCTGCCGCGGTCGCCGAAGACTGCGGGCGGCGGCCTGTTTACCATTTGCTCTTCGTTTCGTTCATGATGCGAATATCGGCCTCGATATTCAAAAGACGGCTTTCTTCTCGTTCGCTTTCCCGCTTTGCCTGCTCGCGCGCGATCATCAACCCTCTGAAGCGCTGCGTATGGTTCACCGCGTTTTCTTTTCTGGCGGCTGGCGGTACCTGGCGCTGGTTGCTGGGGGGGCGCTTTTTGCTCTCGTGTCGCTTCCCGCGCTCCGCGATCTTTGCGCGTTCCGAGCTCTTCAACACCATCCAGATCTGGGAAATGACGATGAGCGAGAGGACCGCCGCGACCACCGCTGTCCATATCACGATGGTGTCCGATGCCCAGACACCATCGTGAAGAACCACGACGAGGCCGATCGCAACGATCAGGAGGGTTAATTGAAGCACGAGGCCTGCTACGCGTGAAATGGTGGTCGTCCCTTCGCTTTGAGTGCCGGAAGGGTGAACGAGCACCGCGCCGAAGCATTAATGAACCGGTCGATTCCGTCTTTGCTCGCCATGTTCTATTTCTTCTTTATAGGATTTGCGAGAAAGCTGGTAATCAATTGCACTGTTGGCAGATTGCCCTTTGGATCCGGGCCGAAATCAGGGTTAAGACTTATTAATGTGAGCGGCGCGATCTGTTTCAGGCTCTGTGAAGAGACTGGCGACAAGCGATTTGTATTTGCTGCCCGGCGCGCAAATGCCGCGCTTTTTCGAAGATCATTCATGCGCTTGCAAAACACCGTCGCGCGATCGGCACCTTTCGCTCTGGGGCCGCGCCGGGTCAGAAATCCATGCTTGCCGAGAAGCGGACCTGCCGCGCGAGGCCGACGTAAAACACCGAACCACCCGTCGACCAATAGCGTGTGTTGGTGATGTTATCGCCATTCACGCGCAAGGTCAGCGCGCGCGCATCGGCGAGCCGGATCTTATAGTCCGCACCGAGGCTGTAGGTCGTGTAGCCGGGCATCGCGTACCGGTTGCGCGCATCGGCGTAGCGCAGGCCTGTATAATAGATACCGGCGCTCACACCCAGCGCGGGGAGGGCGGCCGGGCGATATTGCGCGAAGAGCGAGGTTGACCATTGCGGGGTGTTGTCCACCCGCTTGCCATTCTGCGCGGCGAGGCCGGTATTGCGCTGGGTAGCGTCGAGATACTGGCCCGACAGCGCGACCGAAAGTTGCCGCGTCAGATTTCCCTGCAACGATGCTTCGACGCCCTCGTGGATCGCGCGACCGTTGACGACATAGACGTTGCTGCTGTCGGTATAGCTGAGGCCGCGATCGATGTGGAAATAAGCGACGCTCGCCAACGCGCCGGCGACCTCGATCCGGGCGCCCGCTTCGATCTGCTTGCTGAGCACGGGCGCGAGGACGTCGCCTTCGTTGGCGGTGCCGGCGGGGGCGGTGCCGGCACTTTCCAGACCCTCAATATAGGTGAAATAGAGACTGGATGTCGGCGTGGGCTTGAACACCACGCCCCCGGTCGGGGTCCACGCCGTCATCCGGTAGTTGCCGGTCGAGTCCGCGGTGTCGTACAGCACGCGGCGCACGCCGCCGATCAACAGCACCTTCTCTCCGACATCCGCGATATCCATCGCGTAGATCCCGGTGTCGATGTTGACGCTGCCCGCCTGAAGCCGGGGCGCGGCGAACACCAGGCTGCCGAAGTCGATCGCGACCGGATCGTTGATGTTCTGCGCCACCGCCGTGTAGCTGGCTTGATGCTGGTCCTCCTGCACCTGCCGGTTGCGGGCCACACCGAACAACAGGTCGTGGGTAATGCCGAGGGTCTCGACCTTGCCGGCGATTTCGCCGCGGACATATTCGTTGCGATATGCCTGATCGGGTGTGTAATTGCCCGAAATCCGGCCGGCACCGCGCGCGACCGTGGCGGCGCTGGTGAAGCTGAAATCGGCCCGGCTGCGCTGGCGCCGCGATTGCGCCAGCCCCGATTCGACGCGGATCGACCAGTCCCCGCCCAGCACGTAATCGGCGCGCCCCAGCACGTTGGTCGACCACGTCCGATAGGGCGCATTGACCGGGGCGTAGCGATGGTGCGGGTCAGGGATATGATCGAGCAACTGGAACGCGGACAGCGCGATGCCGCCCGGTTCGTCGGTCGCGCGGCGATAATGCTCCACATCAAGCTTGAACGACAGCCGCTCGGTCGCCTGCCAGTCGAACGCGCCGCTGACGAGGTAGCGGTGGCCGTTCACGCCATCGATCGGGGTTTCGACATGCGACGCATAGGCGTTGATCCGCGCGCCGAACTGCCCCGCGTCACCGAACGTGCGCCCGATATCGACACCGCCGCCGAAACTGCCTTCGACATCGCCGTTGACATAGGCGTTGGTGACAGGGTGGGCGCCAGCGCGCTTGGCCACCACGTTGACGATGCCCGAGGGCGTGGCGATGCCGTAATAGAGCGCGGAAACGCCTTTGAGCAGTTCGACCCGCTGCTTGTTTTCGATCGGCACCGGGCTGAGGTTGATGATCTGAAGCGCGCCATTGAGGCGATAGTTGGTGCGCGCGTTCATCAGGACGCCGCGTGACACGAAATTGTTGCTGGTGGTGGGGCTGGTCGCCTGTTGGGTGACGCCGGGCGTGTTGCGCAAAGCGTCTTCGAGTCCGGTGGCGCCCTGCGCATCGAGCAGCGCCCTGGGGATCACGGCGACCGTCGCCGGCGTATCGAGGATCGACTGATTACGGAACGCGCCGATCTGCACGACATCGGTCTTGAACGTCGGCAACCGGCCGATGACGATGATCTCCTCATCCAGCTTGGGGTCGATCTGATCCGCTCGGTCACCCGCCGCCCCGTTACCCGCGACCCGGTCACCCGCTGCCTCGTTACCCGCTGCCGGTGTGTTCGTTGCCATTGCCGCAGCCGACGCTGCTACCAACCAGAAACCCATGAAACCCCCTTTGACTGTGGCTGGCCCCTACTGTTAATGCAATTAACTCGCAATTGCATATTTGTGCGTTCGCGTGATAGGCGTGGTCTTCGAGGCAAACGGACCGTCAATGACAAAGCGCATACTCTTTCAGATCCACTGGTTTCTGGGCATCACCGCCGGGATCGTGCTTGCGGTGATGGGCGTCACCGGCGCGGCGATGAGCTTCGAGGACGAGATCAGCGAGGCCCTGTCGCCGCGCCTCTACGCGCCCGGCGTGCCGGTGCGCGCAGACCTGTCACCGGACGCGGTGATCGCACGCGTGCAGGCGGACAATCCGGGCTATTATGTCAGTCGGCTCGACTGGGAAGTGCCGCGCGACCGCTCGCATGCGGTCCGTCTTACCGCGAACGCGGGGCACGACCGTAAACAGGGCCGGGCGGACCGGGCGACCGGGCGCTGGCTCGGTGAGCCCGCGGGCGCGGCTTTCTTCGATACGGTGGACGACCTGCACCGCTGGCTGGCGCTGCCCGGCGGCGGCAACGGGATCGGCCGCCAGATCACGGGTGCGAGCGCGATCGCACTGATCTTCTTCGCGCTCTCCGGCCTCTATCTGCGCTGGCCGCGTCGTGCGCTGGACTGGCGCGCGTGGCTGGTGCTGGATTTGCGCAAGACCGGCCGCAACCTGTGGCGCGCCCTGCATGTCGTGATCGGCACCTGGGTGTTGCTCTTTTACCTGCTGAGCGCGCTGACGGGCCTTTGGTGGAGCTACGACTGGTATAGTCGCGGCGTGACCTATGCCCTGACCGGGAAGGCTGGCGGCGAGGACGGCAACGGCATGCACAAGGCCGCTGGCGGCATCGCGCCGCGCCCCGCCATCGATCCCGCCTGGGCGAACTTCCGCGCTGTGACGGGCGACCGCTACGTCTGGGTGCGTATCTCCCGCCCGCCGCCACATCAGCCGATGCAGGCGATCACCTTCGATGCGCGCCGCGCCGACGCGCGCCACCTGCGCCAGCTCGACCGCTACAGCTACGTTCCTGGGACGAGCAAGCTCAAGAAGCGCGATTTCTACGACCGTCGGCCGCTCGGCACGATCGTCACGCAAAGCATGTTCGAACTGCATCGTGGCGCGTTCTTCGGCTTGCCCGGTCGGATCGTGATGCTGATGACCAGCCTGACCATGCCGCTGTTCACGGTGACCGGCTTTCTGCTCTATTTCTCGCGGCGCAAGCGGACGCGCGCGGCGCGGGCACTGGAAGCGCAATCTCCTGCGTCGCAAAGTGCGGGCGATCTGCTGATCGCCTATGCCAGCCAGACCGGTACGGCGGCAATTCTCGCCCGCAACGCGGCGCAGGCGCTCGGTCAGGGCGGAGTCCGCGTGCAGGTGGTTCCGGTCGGCGCGGTCACGCCCGAACTGCTTGCCACGACCACGAAAGCGCTCTTCGTCGTCAGCACCTATGGCGATGGCGAGCCGCCCGACATGGCGCGCGGGTTCACCACGCGCATGCTGCGCGGGAGGAAAGACCCTGATCTCGCCCATCTCGCTTACGGCGTGCTGGCGCTTGGCGACCGCGAATATCCCGACTTCTGCGGCTACGGCTGCGCGGTGGAGTCGTGGCTGGCCCGTGCCGGAGCCAGGCCGTTGTTCGCGATGATCGCCATGGACCGGAACGATGCCGAAGCCGGGGCGTGCTGGGCAAGCCAATTGCACGAGCTCGGCGCCCTCGCGGGAACGCGGGGCCAGACCGCCGCCGCGTTCGAAAACTGGACTCTCGTCGAACGCGTAGACCTCAATCCGGGGAGCGACGCGCTCAAGGCCTATCATCTGCGCTTCGAGCCGCCGGTCGATTCCGCGATGGACTGGGCGGCGGGCGACATCGTCGAGGTGCAGCCGTGCAACGCGCCGGCGACGGTGGATGCGCTGCTCGCCGCGCAAGCCGACGACGGCGATGTCCTCACGCGCGCCACGCACGCGCGCGAAACGTTGATGACCGTGATGCTGCCGCCCGACGCGAAACTGCGCCCCCTGCCGATCCGCGAATATTCCGCCGCCTCGATCCCTGCGGACGGGACGCTCGACCTCGTCGTGCGACAGGTGCGGGACGCCGATGGTCGGTTGGGCACCGGGTCGGGCTGGCTGACCGCGTATCTCCCGCTCGGATCGGCCACGCCGCTGCGGATTCGCCCCAACCCGAGCTTCCGCACCGACGATCGTGACGCGACGCCACTGATCCTGATCGGGAACGGCACCGGCATCGCTGGCTTGCGCGCGCACCTGCGCGAACAGGCGCATGCCGGGCGCCGTGGGCATTGGCTCTTGTTCGGCGAACGCACCGCCGCGCATGAGCGGTATTTCGACGACGAGCTGACCGGCTGGCTCGCGGATGCGACGCTCGCTCGGCTGGACCGCTGCTATTCGCGCGACGTGGATTGTGGCCGCTACGTCCAGGACCTGGTCCATGAAGCGGAGACGGCGCTTCGCGCGTGGATTGACGCGGGCGCGACGGTCATGGTCTGCGGTAGCCTCGAGGGAATGGCGCAAGGTGTTCACGACGCGTTGGTGTCGATCATCGGCGCCGAGCGACTCGATCGCCTTGCCGAAGATGGTCGATACCGACGCGACGTGTACTGACCGGCGGGCCAGTGACAATCCCTTCGTCTAACGGACGCCGAGAACCGGGAGATCAGTCCCGGCTACTCGACCCCGTGGCACCCAACCCGCAGAAACGACCACTCTAGGAGCAACACCCGCGGGTAGGACATTGTGTTCGCTGCCGACCTTGAAGGGGATCCTGTGAAACCGTTAGAGACAGACCGATTTCGCATGTCGTTGCGTGGCGTCGGCCCAAGAACGGGGCGCGTAACGCGACCATACGCAAGCCGACGAGCTTGCGCATAACTGCGGAACCGTTCCCAGAGATTGCGGTCACTTCCCTTTGAAGAGACCCGTGAGCGCGTTCAACGTCGATAATACAATCGTACTCACCGTGTTTTGAGCGTTCTTCGCAGCCGCCGCTGCGGCGGATGCCGCTTCGTTTGCGGCTTGCGCTGCGGCCTTTGCGGCTTCCTGTTGTTGTTTTGCCAGGTTTGCGGCGATCTGTGCCGCAGCGTTGGCCGCAGCTTTTGACGCGCCTTCACCCTGCTTGGCAGCTTGATCGGCAGCGGCCTTGGCTGCCTCGTTGGCGGCGTGGGCGGCGTCTTGTGCCGCCTTGATTGCGGCCTGATCGGACGCGGCCCTCGCTGCATCCTTGGCTGCCTTTTCGGCGGCCACCAGCGCCGCGGCCGCATTGGCCTTGGCAAGATCATCCATGGTTTTTGCTGCGTCTGCGGCGGCTTTTTGTGCCGCAACTTCGGCCGCAGCATTTCCCGCGGCGTTCGCCGCTTCCAGCGCGGCCTGCGCTGCCGCTTTGGCCGCCTGGTCGGCGGCCGCCCTGGCGTTCCTTTGCGCTTCGGCGGCTGCGGATATGTCGGATTGCGCCTTCGCTGCACCGGCCGCCGCCTCGCTGGCCGCCTGGGCTGCCGCGTCCGCGACCGCTTTCGCAGCAGCGGCGGCCGCCTCGCTGTTGGCGCGGTCGGCAGCGGCTTGCGCCGTCGCCGCGGCGGCTTGTTGCGCGTTCAGCGCGGAAAGCTGCGCGGCCTGGTCCGCTGCCAACCTGGCTTGCGCCGCCATTTGCGCTGCATTCGCCTGATTGCTGGCCATCTCGGTCGCGAGCGTATTCGCTGTGCCAGCCGCGATCGCGGCGTTGACCGTGGCGACCGTCTTGAGCGCCGAGGTCGAGGCTTCGGTAACGGTCCGCGTGACCGCCGCGACTTCGGTCAGGTCGGATGCGCCGCCGGTCGTGCCGCCGACCAACCCGTTGGTGATTGCCGCCAGCGAGACCGGGGCTTCATGGATTGTCACGTCGATCGCCGCTGTCTCGGTGGGCGCCGCCGAGGCTGCCAGTGCGGGTGCGCTTGCGGCGATGGGGCCGGCGGAGACAGCGTCGGCTGGCGCAGCCGGCGACGCCACGATCTTGCTCACCCCGGCGGTATCCACCCGCATGCGATACAAATCCTGTGCGCCGACCACCGCGACCGAGCCGGGGCGCAACAGATCATGCGCGCCGCCGTCGGGCGTCGCCACGTCCACCGCGCCCTCGAGCACCTGAACCGACGCGCCCTTTTCGGACACGCCGATCGAGAAGGTCGTGCCCTTGACCACGGCGGCGAGATACGGGGTCTTCACCTCGAAATGCGGGGTCATCTTCTTCTTGATCATGAAGACGACGTTGCCGACTTCCTGGATCACCTGCGAGACGCCGGTCGGCGCGGTTTCCGCTGGCAACCGGAGCCGCGAGGCGGCGGCGACCATCATATATTCCGATCCGCGCACCAGGACCGCGCGACCGCCGGGACCCGTCTTCACCGTGTCTCCCGCCGCGATCCCGAGACCGCGCGTCGCCACCTTGCTGAGACCGGCATGGCCGATCTGGACCGGGCCGCTCGTTTCGCTCACCGTCCAACCCGGGCCCGAAGCCATCGCAGTCGAGGAACACCCCACAGCGAAAAGCGCGATCAACCGTTTACGCATCCCAATACCCTCTCATCCACGAGGATCGAGTAGCGCGTGGCCCTGTTCAAAACGTTCAAGCGCACGCTTAATCACGCGTTAGCCATCGAAGAAACTAACCTTTTGCAAAGGCTTGCTCCCTAACCAGCCGATAGAGGCTGGAGGATTTCGAATGCGTTTTGGGAAAACTGTGCTGACCGGCGGGGCGGCCGTGCTGTATCCGTGGGGCGCCGCGCAGGCACAGGAGCAGCTCAATCGCGCGGACCCTTCGATCATCTCGCGAAGCCTGCCGCGCCCCGCGCCGACGATGCCCAGCGACAATCCCGTCGTCGCCCCCGGCCCGAGATCGGTTCCGTCGGACCCGCAGATCGCACCGCGACTGGCCCGCGCGATTGTCGTCGAGGGGGGCGATGAAATCGCGCGCGCCCGCTTCAGGAATTCGCTGGCCGGCTATATCGGACGTAATCTTTCGAGCGACGATCTGAAGGCACTGTCCCGCGCGGTTGCCGATGTCGCACGACAGGCGGGATATCCGTTCGCGAGTGCGTGGATCGAACCGCAAGCGATGGCGGACGGCGTGTTGCACGTTCGGCTGGATGCGGGCGCGCTTACGGCGGTGCGGGTCATCGGCCATGCCAATGCGCTTGCCGATCGCATCCTGACGCGCGCGCTCGTCACGGGACGACCGGTCCGCCGCATGGAACTGGAGCGCGCGATCCTGCTCGTTGGCGATATTCCGGGGGTGACGGTCAAGGAGAGCAAGTATCTCCGCCAAGACGGCTTCGGGATCCTGCTGGTGACGATCGAGGAGGATCGCCTGAGCGCGTACGCGCAAGTCGATAATCGCGGCAGCAAGGAAGTCGGTCCGATCCGGACGACCGTGATCGGCAATGCGCGGCATCTTCTGACGGCGGGGGACGAGGCGAGCCTGATTCTGGCGAACACGCCAATCGAGCCATCCGAATTCGTTTTCGTCCGCGGGCGCTATACCGCGCCGGTCGATGCGAACGGGGCCACATTGTCGCTGTCGGCGTCTTACGGTCTGGCAAATCCCGGTGCCTCCCTGGCGCCGCTCGATGTGACCGGAGAGACGGTCGACGCGAGCGTCTTCTATTCGAAGCCGATAGTTCGGTCGCGCGAACATAGCCTGTGGGCGACCGTCGAGATTCGCGGGCTTCGCAGCGATCAGACCCTGCGCGACTTTCCGTTGCGGAGCGATTCGGTTGCGACGCTGACCGGCGCGGTCAACGGGACGATGCGCGCGGGGGCGGGGATCTTGCGCGGGGGCTTGCGGGTTACCGATGGACTTCCATTGCCGGGTGTATCGCACGAAGGCGACGCGATGATCTCGCGGCGCGACGGCGATGCCCGGTTCGTCGTCGTCAGCTACGCGGCGGAATGGGTCGCGCCCTTGTCCCGCAAGGTCAGCCTGGCGCTCGGGTCGGAGGCGCAGCTGGCCTCGCGGCCGTTGCTGGCGACCTTCGAACTCGGGGTCGGGGGGCCGGGCTTCGGGCACGCGTATGATTATGCCGAGCGGACCGGGGACAATGGCGTATTGGGATCGGGGGAAATCCGCTTCGACCTGGGCCATGTCGCCGCACCGGTGGTCGATCGGGTCGAGCTCTACGCCTCGGTCGACGGGGGCTATGTCGCCAATTTGCGCGGCGGCACTGGTGGCGGTGCGTTGCTCTCCGCTGCGGCCGGGGCGCGCGTCAGCCGCGGTCGGTTGAGCGGGATGCTCGAAGTCGCGCTGCCGCTCAACCGGGACCGATTCGACACGGGCAATCGCGATCCGCGCGTGTCGTTCCGCCTGGCGCGGGTGTTCTGATGCGGGGGGCGTCGATGCTCACCGCGATCTTCGACCGGCGACCGTCCAGCTGGCTGATTCTGGGGACGGCGATCGTGGTGGGCGTGCTGCTGGCGATCCTCCCGCTCGGCGCGGTGCTCGACCGCACGCTGTCGGTTGCCCGGTTCGGGATCGTTCCGCGCGCTGCGAGCGGCAAGGTCGTGGTCGTCGAGATGGATGCCCAGAGTGCCGCCACGATCAAGCGCTGGCCATGGTCCCGCGCGCATTACGCCGCGGTGGTCGACGCTCTGCGCCGTGCCGGTGCCGCGGCAATCGTGTTCGACGTCGATTTCTCATCGGCGTCCGACGCCAAGGGCGACACTGCCTTTGCCGCAGCGCTGGCGCGGGCCGATGGCATGGTCGCCTTGCCGACGTTCGGGCAAAGCGCCGATGCCACCGATCAGCGGACGATCGACGCGCTGCCACTTGCAATGTTCCGATCGCAGGCTGCGCTTGCGTCGGTCAGCATCCAGCCTGATCCGGACGGACAGGTCCGGTCGATGCCGTTCGGCACGATGACGGACGGCGTACCGCGCCCTTCGTTATCGTCCTATATCGCGCAACGCTCGGGGGTCGTGGACGTCGGCTTCCCGATCGACATGTCGATCGACCCGGCGACCATTCCCCGGCTCAGCTTCATCGACGTGCGCGACGGCGAGGCCGATCTGGCGCGGGTGCGCGGTCGGTCGGTCCTGATCGGCGCGACCGCGGTGGAGATGGGCGATCGCTATGCGACGCCGTCGTGGGGCGTCATCCCCGGGGTGGTGGTTCAGGCGATGGCCGCCGAAACGCTGTTGCGCGGAATTCCGCGCTACGGCAGCGGCGCGATGCCGTTCCTGCTCGCGCTGCTGACGCTGCTCGGCATCGTGCGCACGCGGGGCACCGGCCTGTTGGTCGCGGTTCTGGGGGCAGGGATCGTCGTTACGGGGGTCGTGCTGTTCGCGCAGCACGTTGTGCTCGTTACCTATCCGCTGGCCGCCGCGCTGAGCATGATCGCGGTTGCGGGCCTGGCCTGCGCTGGCCGCGACGTGGCCGGGCGGTTCCGCGCCCAGCGGATGATCGACGAAACGACGGGCCTGCCCAACGGCCTGTCGCTGGTTGCGGAGCATCGCGGCGACGCGATGTGCACGCTCGTGGTCCTACAGCTGGTCAATTACGACAGTCTCGTCGCAATCCTCGGTTCGCGGGCATCGGCCGATGTCGTGGTGCGAGTCGCCGATCGCCTCGCGCTCGTTGCATCGGGCCACCGCGTTTACCGTTCGGCGGACCGGCAGCTTGCGTTCCTGTTGCCGCAGGACGAGCCCGTCGAGGACACGCTCGACGGGCTGCGCGCCGTGGTGTTGCAAGCGGTCGAAGTGGTCGGCCGCAAGGTCGATGTCGCGGCCGTGCTGGGCGTGGCGGTGGGGGCCGCGGCCACGATCGAACGCTTGCTGGCCGACGCGGCGCTGGCCGCGGAGGACGCGCTGCAGGGCGGGCGTTTCTGGCGGCGCAGCCTGGCCGACGATGGCGATCTCGAGCGCACGATCTCGCTGATGGGCGAGCTGGACGTCGGACTCGCGGACGGCGGGATCGAGGTGTTCTACCAGCCGAAATACGATGTGCGGGCGGGGCGGATCACCAGTACCGAGGCGCTGGTCCGCTGGCGGCATCCGCAGCGCGGGTTCATCGGACCCGACCTGTTCATTCCGCTGGCCGAAAAGACCAACCGCATCGCACCGCTCACGCTGCACGTGCTGCGAACGGTGTTACGCGATGTCTCCGCCTGGCGCCGGCAGCATGGTCCCATCACGGCCGCCGTCAACATCTCCGCAAACCTGCTGTCGGATGCGGCATTCAACGCGGCGGTCGAGCGGATCCTGCACGAGACGGATGTCCCGGCGACCGCGCTGGTCTTCGAAGTCACCGAATCCGCCGCCATGTCCGATCCGACCAGCGCGATCGCGGCGCTCGAACGCTATCGCGATCTTGGCGTGGCCTTGTCGATGGACGATTATGGCACCGGCCAATCGACGCTGACCTATCTGCGGCAGCTCCCGCTTACCGAACTGAAGATCGACCGGAGCTTCGTCCAGCACGCCCATAGCAACCATGCGGACGGGGTGCTGGTGCGGTCCACGATCGCCTTGGCGCACGATCTCGGCCTCAAGGTCGTCGCGGAGGGCGTCGAGGACCAGGCCTGCCTCGACTTCCTCGAACGCTGTGGATGCGACCTGATCCAGGGATATTTTATCAGTCGCCCGCTGCCGCTCGACCGGTTGCTGGAACGCCTGTCCGAGCAATCCCGCGACGCGGCGTGACGGATCAGCGACGTTCCCCGGCCTTTGCGGGGCGGGACGCTCAGCGCTTGCCGATCAGGTCGGCGATCGGGAGCGCCTGGGGTGCGCCGCGCAAGGCTTCGGCCAGCGCCTGGTTCCCGCCGCGATCGCAGCCGTAATCGTAGACCAGGTGACCGCTGCCGCCCGCGCCGGTCCAGGTGACATCGGCCGAGGGCAGATCGGACGCATAGGTCTTGCAGGTTTCCGGTCCGGTCAGCAGGCGTTCGCCGACGGGCAGATAGGGGTGCAACCGTGCGAAGAAGTCGGTGACCTGCCGGGCGGTCGCGGTGAAGCGGCGTTCGCCGGTCACCGCGGTGTTGCGCGTGCCGGTGAACACGCCCGCGCCATCGGCGCCGATCGTGACGCTATAGACCGGGCAGAATCCGTGGCATGGCGTCGTGGCATAGGTGACGCTGCGGATCTGCGCGGGAGACAATCCGATGGGGTGCGGCGCGGCTTCGCGCTGGGGCGCGGCGCACCCGGCCAAGGCCAGCGTTGCGCCCGTCATCATTGTCAGCAATCGCATTCGTCGTCCCTTTTCGAAGTGTGAGCGCATGCCCCGTGACGCGCTGTGCGTCACGCGGGTACGAGCATGATGTTGCGATGATCCCCGATGATCTCGAGAATGATGTCGAAATAGGTCTGTCCGTCGCCGCGTTCGAGCGCGTCCAGCTGTTTGCGGATGACATCGGTATTAAACGTGGTGGGGCTTTGCAGCTTCTCCAGTAACCAAGCCCGCGTCGTCTCGATGCCGAGGGCGGCTCGGCTCGCCTCCATCTCCCGCCAGACGAGTTCGACAGGCGCGCGCCCGTCGATCGCGCCATAGCCGCCGTACAGCAGGTCGTTCAACGCATCGAGACTCTCCGCCAGCGCCCAGGTTTCGTCCGCCATAAAGACGCGATTGATCTCGGCATAGAAGCTTGGAATGTCGACGATCGCCCGTCCGGCGAGTTCGAGGGTGTTGGGGATGGCGGTCACCGTTCGGACCCGCTTTCGATCGCGTGGAAAGGGGTTTGCTCGAACGGGGCGGGTTGCCCGGCGGGGCCGTACAGCGATGCGCGGAGCGGTGTCGGCAGAGTCGCCGTGCCGATGCCGACCGTGATCTTGCGCGCGCGCAGGGTTCGGTTGCGCGGGAAGACCGGGCCCGAAATCCAGCGGATCTGCGATGTCGCGCGATGCCCCGTGGCGAGGCGGACCGGCACCAGCACCGGACCGGGGTGCATCCCGCGGGGTGCCGTGCGCGCGGCGGAGAGGGCGCGATTCCGCGCGTCGCGGAACCGCACCGCGGGCAAGGCGTCCAGCGCGCACGCCGGACCGGTGTTGCGGATCGAAAGTTCGGTTCCCGCGTGCGACATGCCGTTGAAGTCGCCATCGTGGCCGTCGAGCGTCAGGCGCAGCTGACCCGTACGACACGGCGGGAGCGACAGCGCTGGCGCCGCGAGCAGGAGCAGGAGCAGGGCGAGGATCGGCATGATGGTCTCCGGTGAAGGATCACCATCGCGGCATCGAGGTGAACAGGCCATGACGGGGCGACCGAACCGCGTGCCAAGGCCAGGGGGTCCACGACCGTCTGAACAGGTCGGCTCGCCTCAATATGCCGGAACGGCATAAGCTGCCATATAAAATCGGTTTTAGCTCTAGCTCGAACTTCGCCGTACCAAGGGTTCCGGCAAGAAGCGGCAACAGACCGCATAGCATTGCATCAACATCGTCAGCGGTGTCGGACAATGGGCAATCGGCGGGCATACAGCCCGGAACCCTGGAGAGGCGCGTCTTGAAGCATCTGAAGAAACTCCACGTCCAGGTGCTGATCGCACTCGTCCTGGCCGTGATCCTCGGTCTGGTCGCGCCAGCCTGGGGCACCGCCATGAAGCCGATCGGACAAGCGTTCATCGCGCTGCTCAAGATGATGCTCGCGCCGATCATCTTCCTGACGCTCGTCCACGGTCTGACCCACGTCTCCGACATGCGCGCGCTGGGGCGGATGGGGATCAAGTCGCTGGTCTATTTCGAGGTCGTCAGCACCGTCGCGATGGTGTTCGGTCTGGTCGCGGTCAATCTGCTCCAGCCCGGCGTCGGCTTGCACGCGACCGACCTGGTCGAGCCCGCCGCCGCCGTCAACGCGGGCAAGATCGCGCCCGTCGATTTCTTCCTCCACATCATTCCCAATACGCTCGTCGGCGCGTTTGCGACCGGCGATATCCTGCAGGTGCTGCTCATCTCGCTGCTGGCCGGCATCGCGATCAACCGCGTGTGCGGCCCCGATTCGCTGACGGTGCGCGGGATCGAGGAAGCGCAGACCATCCTGTTCAAGATGCTGAGCTTCCTGATGAAGCTCGCCCCGCTCGGCGCGTTCGGCGCGATGGCGGCGGCGGTCGGCAGCAATGGCGGCGAGACGCTGCTGTACCTGCTGAAGCTGATCGGCGTCTATTATCTCGCCTCCGCGCTGTTCGTGTTCATCTTCCTTTGGGCGATCGCCTGGGTGATCGGCCTGCCGTTCCTCCCGATGCTCAGCCTGATCCGCGACGAGATCCTGCTCGTCTTCGGCACCGCATCGGGGGAAGTCGCCTTCCCGCGATTGCTGGAGAAGCTCAAGAAGAGCGGGTGCGACGATGTCGTGGTCGGGTTCGTCCTGCCGGCGGGGTATAGTTTCAATCTCGACGGCACGTCGATCTACATGGCGGTCGCGATCGGCTTCATCGCGCAGGCGACCGACACCCCGTTCAGCCTGTGGCAGCAGATCGGGTTGCTCGCGATCCTGGCGCTGACCTCCAAGGGCGGCACGACGGTGGCGGGGGGCGCGTTCATCAAGCTTGCCGCGACGCTGCAATCGGTGCGCACGCTGCCGCTCGGCGGTCTGGGACTGTTGTTCGGGATCGACCGGATCATGGCGACCGCGACCGCGCTGACCAACATCGTCGGCAACACGCTCGCGGTGTTCGTGATCGCGCGGTGGGAGGGCGGTTTCAACCCGGCAGCGTTCGAAGCGGAAACCGGCCACGCACCAGGGCGGAGTCTCCTGCGCGGCCCCGCAAAGCCGATCGAGACGCCCGCCGCCGCCCATCCCGAAGCGACGGTGACGGCATGAGCCCGCACGCCATTCCCGCAGTGGCAAGCGCGAAGCCGGGGACCGCACCGCGCGGAACCGGGCGTCACGCCCGATGACGTCGGACCACCCGAGCCGCCGCGACCTTCTGGGTGGTGCCGCCGTCGGTCTGGCGGGGGGGCTTCTGGCTGGCTGTGTCGATGCGACGACCGAACAAGGACTATCGATGACTTCGACCAAGATGCCGCACGGAGCGTGGGATTGTCACACCCACATCTATGGTCCGTTCGACCGGTTCCCGCTGCCCGCCACGGCGGCGTACACGCCGGACGCGGCGCCTTTCACCGCGTTGCAGGCGCTGCATGAGCGTCTTGGCATCGCGCAGGGCGTGCTCGTCCAGGCGGCGCCTTATGGCACGGATCATGCGGCGATCCTCGAGGCGATCGCCGCGAGCGGTGGCCGGTATCGCGGGATCGGCGTGATCGATGCGGCAACGACCGACGCGCAGCTCCAGCATCTGCACGATGGTGGCATCCGGGGCATCCGCTTCAACCTGATGGGCCATTTGCCCGGCAGTCGCGATCCCGCGGCGCTGCGTCGGACGGCGGAGCGTGTGCACGCGCTCGGGTGGCACGTGCTCGTGCATGGCGAACTGCCGGTGCTGATCCCCGTGCTCGAGCAATGGACCACGCTGGCGACGCCGCTGGTGATCGATCACATGGCCCGGCCCGATCTGACCGCGCCGGTGGACCCGACCCAGCTTGCCGTCCTGGTTGCACACCTCCAGCACCCCAGTCGGTGGATCAAGCTTTCCGGCGTGGATCGTGCGATGCAGGGCGCTGCCGAGCCATCGCCGCACGCGACCGCCTATACCCGGATGCTGCTGGAGGCGGCGCCGGATCGCGCGATCTGGGGAACCGACTGGCCGCACCCGAACATCAAGGGACCGGTGCCCGACGACGCGGCGCTTCTCGCATTCATTCTTGACGTCTGCGCGACGGATGCGCGGGCACAGGCAGTGTTGGTCGACAATCCGACGCGGTTGTACGCCTGATGTCGGTCGGTTTTCCGCTTCCTTCGCAGAGGGCTGTTGCCGGCTGCGTTGCCGTTGGCCGCAGCGCGACCGTTTCGCACCATCCGCACGCGCGCCGCCTCCAGGCCGCTGCTGACGAAGCGCCGGCCCGAACGCCTCCAGTCTCGCCGCAATTCCCATGAATCCCAGGAGAACGATCATGAAGAGCTTCACCCGTCATTTCGCACCGATCGCCGTGGTGGCGATGGTCGCCGCGCAGCCGGCGGTCGCGCAGCGTCTCGGTCACGAACTCGTCCGGCACGACAACGTCCAGATCGACGTCACCACGCAGGGCAAGGGACCGGTCATCGTCATGCTGCCGTCGCTCGGTCGGTCCGGTCGTGACTATGACAAGGTTGCGGCGCGGCTCCAGCAATCGGGCTTCCGCGTCCTTCGCCCGGAGCCGCGCGGGATCGCGCGCAGCAGGGGGCCGATGGAGAAGCTGACCGTCCACGATTTCGCCAAGGACGTCGCGGCGGTGGTCGAGCATGAGAAGGCCGGGCCGGTCGTGGTGGTCGGCCACGCCTGGGGCAATTTCCCCGCGCGTCAGCTCGCGACCGATCGCCCCGATCTGGTGCGGGGCGTCGTGCTCGTCGCGGCCTCCGCCGGGAAGGTGCCGCCAGGGTCGGGCGAGAAGCCGATCAACGCCGAAATGCGCGAGGCGATCGACGGCCCGAGCCATACCGAGCTCCCCGAGGCCAAGCGGCTCGAGTATCTCCGCAAGGCGTTCTTCGCGCCCGGCAACGATCCCCGCGTCTGGTTGGGCGGCTGGCATAAGGAAACCCACGACGCGCAGGGGTATGCGCGCAACAACACGCCGGTGGACGACTATTTCGCCGCCGGCACCGCGCCGATCCTCGACCTGCAGGCGGAAAAGGACACGGTCGCCCCACGGCGGTTCTCGGGCGTGTTGAAGAGCATGCTCGGCGACCGGGTGACGGTGCAGGTCATTCCCAACGCCGGCCATGCGATGGCGCCCGAACAGCCCAAGGCAATGGCCGACGCGATCGCCGCATTCGCGCGCAAGGTCTACGCCAAATAATAGTTCTGCTGCCCCAGCCTGACGAACGGGCGGGGGCAGCGCCCTTTTCTCTGCGCGCGCGGGCGGCTGCTCCTCAGCCGCCCGTTTTTTTGTCGCGGGTTGCGCACGGCAGCGGCAGCGGCGCGTGCCCGGCGGATCGCTCGCGATCCTCCCTTGGAAGCGCTACGCGAAACCCAGCGCGTGAGGCGCGCCGTATCCGTGCTGCGCGATTACTGCCCAACATCGGTCTGCATCCCGGACGCCCTCTGCCTTCCTGTCGGGAGGGCGAGCCGGCTGGTCGTGCCGGTCTTCAAAAGGCACGTGGACGATTCCGTCATCTGTCGGGAACTTCGGACCGTTCGCGCAGGCGTTTTGGCGTTGTGCCGAGGGGGCAGGGCGGGCGCACGGCGGATTCCGACGCATGAACACGGCGTCGGTGCCTGCACTACAAGAACAGCTTAGTCCGGCCGGTAGATGTTCATGATGCTGGTGTTCCGGTCTCCGGCAGGGTTCCCGAATTTTACCCGCAGCGCTTCGAGGATACCGGGATACAGTTTGAGCAAGCTCAAGATCTCGAATTCGTGGACCTGGCTTTTGTGATATTTGTACATGATGCGGTTGCTCATGCTGTCGCCCATGTCGATGAACGCCGAAACGGGCCGGATTCCGGCCATCCGCCGGGACGGTTCGGCAAGGTGGGGCAGGCCGCTTTCCGTAGTGCAAACCAAATCTCGAGCGATCGAAGCATTGGAAGAGTATTCCTGTGCATCGCAACCATCAGACGATAGTAGACCGCCACGGGGCGGCGTATTGATCGTCAGTCGAGCACTGGTATTCGCCGTCGTTTTCCACGATGGCGTTGGATTGCCTATGTGAAGAGTCGTTTCGAGATCTTCGCTGCGGAATTCATAGCGCTCGCTCGATCTCGCTGAAGCATCCGCACTCATCGCACAGAGCGGAGTCGTCGCCACGAAAAACAACGACTGAAGTAGATAGCCCGTGACGCGCATGCTTCCCCCGACCAAGCATCGGCCCTAGACAGGAAAATGCTGTTCCATCCAAATCGCACGCAATAATAGGGTACAGAAGATCGGTATAAGGAGCTCAACACGCTTCCGGACTCGATCTAAAGGCGAGTCTATAGTCGATAACATTCCATTTTGGAACACAGTTAATGAGTCGAAGAACAACCAAATGACTTGAACGGCATTAAGAGAACTAAGGAGAGCACAGAAGGTCGTATTTTTATGGGAAAAAGTATTATAATATCAAAGCCTAGTTGCATTAGGCTCGTACTATTTTGCTCGAAAACTCTAATGTTCGACGCGTGATAAACTAAACGTCGTAATAAGATTATTACGAAGATCAGCGGGTGGAGTATCCGGTTATTGCCGGCGGCAGCGCATGACCGTATGGGGTCTATGACGCGCGAATCGCGATGCTCTCGACAGGTCGATCGAGGATCAGCGGCTTGAAGTCGGGTCAGCGTGCGAGGAGCGACGCCGGACGCCGTAGAGAGCGTAGCCAGTCCGACGGGTGCGACGTCGCACTATCAAAGCGAATCCTCGCCAACGCGCGGGGCGGCGCGTTGGCGAGGAGGGCGACACTACCCGCCGTTCGCAAGGTGCGCGTCAGACGGCCTTATTGGTCAGTGACGGTCTACACCATCACGCCGAGCAGGTCGTCGACACTGCCGGTGGCGAAGGCGCTATATTCATCGCCGATTGCATAGGGCAACAGGATCCGCCGTCGATGCAGCAGTGCGCCGCAACTGTACGTCACGTTCGGTACATAGCCGCCGCGTTGCTCGCCGGAGGGGAACAGGAGCGGGGACGGGGTGCGGGCAAGGACTTTCGACGGGTCGTCCTTGTCCAGCAGGCACGCGCCAACACAATAGCCGCGCACCATGCCCACGCCATGCGTGAACAGCAGCCAGCCTTCATCGATTTCGATCGGCGAGCCGCAATTGCCGATCTGGACGAACTCCCACGGGTATTTGGGACCCATGATCGGGCTGCCTTCATCCCAGTTCAGGAGATCATCGGAATAGAGCAGCCACAGATTGACGTTGTCCTGTCGCCCGATCATCGCGAAGCGTCCATCGACCCGTCGCGGAAACAGCGCCATGCCCTTGTATCCGGCCATTTCGCCGGTCAGCGCCCGCATTTCGAACGTCCGCTGATCGATGCCGCGCAGCAGCTCGGCGCGCGCGGTGTTGCCGTCGAACGCGGTGTACGTCCCGATCACGCTTTCCACGCCGTCGTGATCGGTAAACCGTACGAGGCGCAGATCCTCGACGCCTTTCCGCTGGCTCGGCAGAATCGGGAAGATCACGGTTTCGGAAATGTCCTCGCTGTCCTCCGCGCGCATCCGCACCCAGCCGTCGTTGTCGCTGTCGATCCGCGGCGGAACGCCTTGCTCGCTCGGGGGATCGACGACGAGATCGGTGCCGCCGTCCCACGTCCCGGTCCGGAACGTGACGGAAGAAATATGGCCCTCGCCCACGCCGCGCAGCGAAATGATGAAGCGGATGCTGTCGTCGTTCGGATCCTGGTCGGGCAGGGTGACGATGCTCGGGTTGAACAACGCTGCGGATTCGAACGCATACTCCTGGCTGAAATAGGCACCCAACAGCAGTTGATCGCGCTTTTCCGGAACGTCCAGGTCGCCGAGGTCGCCTTTGACCTCTTCAAACCGCCGCAGGAAGACGTTTTCGACGTTACGGTGCCGCGTTGCCATCGCATCGTTGAGCAGTCGCAACATGCGGTCGCGCGCTTCTGGCTCCAACGCCATGACCCGCGCCGCGACTTCTTGGAGGCGCGTCGGCGTCTGGTTGAACGCGGAGGGATATTCGAAGCTGAACGGACGGATGACGGTACGGGAAGGATCCGGTTTGAGTTCGATGTCGAGGGTGGTGAACACGTCCGCTGCAATCATCCGCTGGTCTCTTTCTGTGCCATCCTGACGAACAAGCGATACGCCTGCCTCGCCAGAAAGGTCCCGACCGGGACGATCCGCCATGACGGTTTCGGCGGGCGAAGCGGATCGATCCCTTCACGCCATGCGATCCGGGGCGAGCATGGCCGGAGATCCCGAAGGGTCCAAATCGCTTCTGGGGCGTTTCCCTCTTGCATATGCGGCGCGGGATGCTTGGTCCCGTCGCGTGTCGTCCCGATATCGCCCCACTGTCCTGGCATGCACCGTGCTGCCGCGACGGCGTGTTTGCAACGGAAAGACCCGTCATGATTGCCGCTCTCGGGTCACCCGATCCGTACATTCTCATGCTCACCGGCTTCGGCTTGCTGACCGCGCTCGTCGTGTGGTTGCCGCTGGCGCTGCGCAAACTGCCGCTGTCGCTGCCGATCGTGTGCATCGCGCTGGGGGCGGCGCTGTTCTCGTTGCCGGAAGTGACGCTCAAGCCGCTGCCGCTGCTTTACCCGGAGGTGACTGAGCGCTTTACCGAATTCGTCGTCATCATCGCGCTGATGGGGGCGGGGTTGAAGATCGACCGGGTGTTCCGCTGGAAGGACTGGACCGTCACCTGGCGCCTGCTGGCGATCACGATGCCGCTCGGCATCCTGGCGATTGCGGTGGTGACGGCGTGGGGAATGGGACTGCCCTGGGCGATCGCGCTGCTGCTCGCGGCCAGCCTTGCGCCGACCGATCCCGTCCTGGCATCCGATATTCAAGTCGGGCCGCCCAAGAGCGAGGATGAGGACGAGGTGCGGTTCGGGCTCACGTCCGAGGCTGGCCTCAACGATGGTTTCGCGTTTCCGTTCGTCCATCTCGCGATCATGCTCGCCGCGGCCGGGGCGAGCCGGCCGTGGGTGGGGGAGTGGCTGACGTACCGGGTGGTGTGGGAGATCGGCGCGGGGATCGGCGTGGGGTGGGCGATCGGCCGTGCCTTCGGGTGGCTGACGTTCCATGTCCCGGCGCAGACCAAGCTTGCCCAGACCGGCGACGGGCTGATCGCGCTGGCGGCGACCTGCATCTCTTATGGTTTTACCGAGCTCCTCCACTGCTACGGTTTTCTCGCGGTGTTCGTCACCGCGTTGACGTTCCGCGGCACGCACCGGACGCACGACTTCCACCACGACATGCACGACGTGACCGAACAGATCGAACGGCTGGCGATGATGGTGTTGCTGCTGCTGTTCGGCGGCGCGCTGGTGAGTGGGCTGCTGGCGTCGGTGTCGCTGGTGGACGTGCTGATCGCGCTGGTGATCCTGCTGGTCATCCGCCCGATCACCGGGTTGATCGGCTTGACGGGGCACCAGGCGGATCGCTCGGAAAAGCTGACGCTCGCGTTCTTCGGGATCCGCGGGGTCGGATCGATCTATTATCTGGCGTATGGGCTCAACCATATCGAGGTCGCGCAGGCTGAGCGCCTGTGGGGGCTGATGGGGTTGGTCGTGCTGTTCTCGATCGTGCTGCATGGGCTGACGGTGACGCCGATCATGCGGCTGCTCGACCGGCGGCATGGCCGCGACCCCGACAAGGACGCCCCGCCCGCCGTGGTCGCGTAAGGCTGCGCCCGAACGGGCATGACCCTCGCAGGCCTGTGTGTGGCGGCGGATGGCCGCGCGATTTGTGCAAAAGCATTGGCTGCGCGGGCGCGCTTCGATACGGTCCCTGCGCAAAGGGAGCCTTGTTATTCGTCAAATTGCTGCTCTGCCGTATCGCACCGACGGGACGAAGATCGATTCGCCGGTGCGCGTACTGCTCGTCACGTCGCGGGAAACCAAGCGCTGGGTGATCCCCAAGGGCAATCCGATGACCGGGATGCTGGCGCATGCGGCGGCCGCGGTGGAGGCCCACGAAGAGGCGGGCGTCAGCGGTCTCGTCTGCCCGACTCCGCTGGGGTCGTATCGCTATCGCAAGCGGAAGGGGAACGGCGCGTCGCTGATGCTCGACGTGGACGTCTTCCCGCTGGCCGTCACGCGCGAGCTCGATTCGTGGAAGGAGCAGTCGCAGCGCGAACGGCGCTGGTTTTCGCTGCCCGATGCCGCCAATGCCGTCGACGAAAGCGACCTGAGCGACCTCATCCGTTCCTTCGGTCCGTCCGAATTCAAAACCGCCGCGCAACGCAATGGTGTGCTGGCAACCGTAGCCCAGAAATCGAAAGTCAGTCCGATGTTCGCCTGGTTCCAGCGTCTGCTTCCCCGTACGGGCAATTTCTTCGAGCTGTTCGAGGCCCATGCCGTCGCGATCGGAGCGGGGGCCGATGCGGTGTCTCGCTTGCTGCAGGGCGAATCCGGCGCCGCCGCGGACCATATCCGCGAGGTGATCGAACGCGAGCAGGATGCCGACAATATCAATCGCGAGATGCTGCTGACGGTGCGCCGCACCTTCCTCACGCCCTTCGATCGCGGCGCGATCACCAGCCTGATCGGCGCGATGGACGATTCGATCGATGAGATGCAGGCCGCGGTGCAGGCGATCGATCTGTACGAGGTGACCAGCTTCACCCAGGAAATGAAGGACATGGCGGCGATCATCGTCGATGCCGCGCGGTTGACCGCGGAGGCGATGCCGTTGCTGCGCGACGTCGGGCGCAATGGCGCGCGGTTGCACGAGCTGACCGAACGCATGGTGCGCATGGAGAGCCACGCCGACGAGATCCACACCAACGGCGTCAAGCGGGCGTTCAAGGAAATGGGCGCGACCGATACGCGCGGGTTCATCGTTTCGCGGGAGGTGTACAAGCATCTCGAACGCATCGTCGACGCGTTCGAGGACGTTGCCAACGAAATCGATGGCATCGTCATCGATCACGCCTGAACGACCGACAGATGTACAGTCTCGCCTTTCCGCTGCTCGTCGGCCTCATCGCGGTCGCGCTTGCGTTCGATTTCCTCAATGGATTGCATGACGCGGCCAATTCGATCGCCACGGTCGTTTCGACCCGGCTGCTCAAGCCGGTCCACGCCGTGCTGTTCGCCGGATTCTTCAATTTCGCCGCCTATTTCCTGACGATCACCTTCCCCAGCCTGCACGCGGTCGCCTCGACGATCGGAAAGGGGCTGATTGCCCAGGAACTGGTGACCCCGGCGGTGGTGTTCGGCGCGCTGGTCGGCGCGATGTTCTGGAACGTCGTGACGTGGTTGAAGGGTATTCCCTCCTCGTCGAGCCACGCGCTGGTCGGCGGGATGATCGGATCGGGAGTCGCGCATGCCGGCATCACCGGGGTGCAGTGGAGCGGATTGAACAAGACGCTGATCGCGATCGTGCTGTCGCCGGTGCTCGGCATGATCCTGTCGATGCTGATCATGCTGATCTCGAGCTGGCTGTTCCGGCGCGCGAGCAACCGCGTCGCGGAACGTTCGTTCCGCGCGCTGCATCTGATTTCGTCGGGCGCCTATTCGCTTAGCCACGGCCTCAACGATGCGCAGAAGACGATGGGAATCATCACCGTCTTGCTGTTCTCGACCGGCTATCTCCACGGCGATTTCGAAGTGCCGCATTGGGTCGCGATCAGCTGTTACGTCGCGATGGGGCTCGGCACGCTGACGGGCGGGTGGAAGATCATCGAGACGATGGGATCGCGGATCACCAAGCTGTCGCAGCACCAAGGGTTCAGCGCGTCGCTCGGTGGATCGGTAATGGTGTTTGCCGCGTCGCTGCTCGGGATTCCGGTGTCGACGACGCACACGATCACCGGCTGCATCATCGGCGCGGGCGTCGCCCGCCGTGCGTCGGCGGTGCGCTGGGGCGTCGCGCAGAACGTGCTGGTCGCGTGGATCATCACCATCCCGGCGTCGGCGGCGGTCGGCGCGCTCTTCTACCTGCTGACGACGCTGATCTGAGGTGACCGATCGCCCCCGCATCCGCGTGACCCGGCGCTTGCCGCAAGTCGTCGAACAGCGCCTTGCCGAGACCTATGACGCGGTCTTCAATCCCGGGGACGTCGCGCTGACCAGCGCAGACTTGCGCGATGCGATGCGCTCGTTCGATGCGATCGTGCCGACGATCACCGACCGGATCGATGCCGATCTGCTGGCGACCCCGGAGCGGCGCGTCCGGGTGATCGCCAATTACGGCGCTGGCGTGGAGCATATCGACGTCGCCGCGGCCGCGGCGGCCGGGATCGCGGTCAGCAACACCCCCGGGGCGCTGACCGAAGCGACCGCGGAACTCGCGATCCTGCTGATGTTGATGGCCGCCCGTCGCGCGGGCGAGGGTGAGCGCGAATTGCGTGCGGGGGAATGGACCGGCTGGCGTCCGACTCATCTGGTGGGCGAGTCGCTCGAGGGAAGTACGCTCGGGCTGATCGGCTTTGGTCGAATCGCCCGGCGTACTGCGGCGCGCGCGCGGGGTCTGGGAATGCACATTCGCTATTTCTCGCGTAGCCCGGTCGCGCCCGACGTCGAGGCGATGCTGGGCGCGACCCGCGCCGCATCCGCCGAAGCACTGGTGGCGGAGGCGGATGTCGTGTCGCTGCACATCCCCGGTGGTGCGGCGACGCATTATTTCCTCGATGCCGCCCTGCTGGCCAAGGCGAAGCCGACCGCGATCATCATCAACACCGCGCGCGGATCGGTGATCGACGAGGCGGCGCTGGTGGCGGCGCTGGCGGAGGGGCGGATCGCGGCGGCGGGTCTCGACGTGTATGAGAATGAGCCGGCGGTGAGTCCTGCGCTTCTGGCGAGCCCGCGGACGGTTCTCCTGCCGCATCTCGGCAGCGCGACGCGCGGCGCGCGCGAAGCGATGGGGATGCAGGCGGTCGACAATCTCGACGCGTTCTTCGCGGGTCGCGCATTGCCTGATCGTGTCGCCTGAGGACATTCTCGCGACCGCGATCGAGCGCGCGCTGGAGCAGCCCCGCCGGATGCCGCTGGTGCTCGGCCTGTGCGGGGCGCAGGGGAGCGGCAAATCGACCGTCGCGGCGGCGCTCGCCGCGCGGTTCCCGCATACGGTCGTGCTGTCGCTCGACGATCTGTATCGCACGCGACGGGAACGGGCGCAGCTTGCGCGGGATGTCCACCCGCTGTTCGCCACGCGCGGGGTTCCGGGGACGCACGACGTTGCGCTCGGGCTGGCGACCTTCGCGCGGCTCGACGCCGGGGAAGCGCCGCCCTTGCCCCGGTTCGACAAGGCGACCGACGACCGCGTCGATCCCGCGCGGTGGGTCGCGGCGCCCGTACCCACGCGACTGGTGATCTTCGAGGGCTGGTGTGTCGGTGCGCGGCCCCAGGATGCGGCTGCGCTGGCCGAACCCGTCAATGCGCTGGAGCGCGAGCGGGATCCGTCCGGCGTCTGGCGGCGCTACGCCAATGCCGCGCTCGCCGGCGCGTATCAGCGGCTGTTCGCGCGGATCGATTTGCTCGCGCTGCTGCGGGCGCCGCGCTGGACACAGGTGCTGGCGTGGCGGCTAGAGCAGGAGAAGGCGCTGCGCCGCTCCGGTGCGCACGGCGCGGGGGTGATGTCCGACGACGAGGTTCGGGCGTTCGTCCGTCATTACGAGCGATTGACGCGGCATATCCTCGAAACGATGCCCGATTATGCCGATCTGGTGCTGCAGCTCGACGATGATCGGACCTGCATCGCCGTGCGCGGCGGCTGACCGTCGGTCCACGCGCCGTGCGATACGTCCAATGACGTATCCTGCCGACTCGACCGCTTCGATACCGTGACCGCACTGCTCGATTCACGGGAAAACATATGACGGGAACGCGCGTAGGCAATCGGGTGATCGGTGCGCAGGCCCCGGTCACGGTCGGTTGGGAGAATATTCCGAAGGTCGAAGGCGGCCCGGTAAAGCAGTTCGTCTTTACCTGGTTCCAGCCGGCCATGCTCTTCGCGCTCATCGCCTTCTGGTATTATGCGCCCAATTCGATTGCCAAGGCGTCGACCGCGGTCGCGATCGGGATCGGCTTCAAGGCGCTGCTGCTCGTGCTCGAATGGGTCAATCCGCGCTTCGACAGCTGGCGCCTGACCTGGAAAGAGGCGGCGACCGACCTGTTCTACGTCGCGATCGGCTATACGATGCTGCGGCTGTTGGACGGGTATATCGGCGACGACGTCATGATCGACTATGTCCAGAAGGCGCTGCACTGGGACAAGTTCGCCTGGTTCATGACGCTGCCGTTGCTCGTACAGGCCATCCTGATCTCGGTGCTGTTCGATTTCGGGCAATATTGGATGCATCGCGGGATGCACAATTGGTACCCATTGTGGGTGACCCATGCGCCGCACCATTACATCACGCAGCTCAACATCAACAAAGGCGCGGTCGGCAATCCGGTCGAGCTGTTCCTGATCGGGCTGGGGATCGGCGGTTTCTTCGATTTCCTGCCGCGCGCGGCGCTGCTTGCGGGCACGTTCGGCCTAGCGGTTAGCGTGTATCAGCACATCAACGTCCGGTTCAACACGCCGCGCTGGTGGCGCTTCCTGTTCAACACGACCGAGCATCACAGCGTCCACCATTCGCAGGACTTCGAAGCCAGCCGGAGCAATTATTCCGGGACCTGGATCATCATCGATCGCCTGTTCGGAACGTGCGTGGATGGCGAGGCGGAGCTGCTCGGGATGGAAGGCGGACGCCGCATGTCGATCCGCGAAACGATGGTCTATCCATTCGCCGAGGTCGGCAAGTCGCTCAAGCACAGGATGGGACGGCGGACGTCGGAGGAGCAGCCGATCGCTGTTCCGGCCGAATAAACGATGGCGTCTTCGAGAGCCTTCGCATCGGTCGAACCACCCCGCCTTCGAGGATTTCCGGTGAACCTGCGCTTCCTCGAATGGATCTGGCACGTGCGGGGCAGCGTGGCGCTGGCGTCCGATGCCTCGCGGGACGCGGTGTTCGACAAGCTCGATCCCGTATTCCGGCAAACCGGGACGAGTTTCGACCGCGTCGGCGACACGCTGGTGTTCCGGAAACGGGATCAGGCGGCACAGGACAAGATGTCCGTCTTCGACGAAGGCGTGCTCACGCTCGAACAGCGCGCGTCCGGCCCCGTGCTGCGGTACGATCTGGTCAGCCGCGCGCTGCTCTACTGTTTCCTGGCGCCCTTGCTGTTCCTCGCGGTGGCGCAGTTGACGATCCTGCTCAGCGCCCACCAGAAGGCGGTTGCCGAGGCGGCGGAGAAGGCGGGTACCGCGCCCAAGAAACCCGAAAAGAAGGTCTTTCCGCTCAACCCGATCGACCAGGCGCTGGGCGCGCCCGCACCCGAGCCCCCCAAGAAGAAGGGGAAGGACAAGAAGGCCGACGACGCCAAGCTGCCGTCGCCCACACCGGCCTATGTCTTCGCCGGAATCTTTGCCGTGCTCTACGTCGTTGGGCGGATTCTCGAAGACCGGCTGGTCAACGCGCTGTTCCGCAAACGAGTGTCCGCCGCCTAGCGACGCAGTCCCGTCGCTTCAGCGACCGATCGCGGCAGGCTTTCTCCACCAGGACAGCGTGTGGCGATCATGCGCGGTCGTCCACACCCCCGCCGGCGTATAGCGCAGCGCCCCGCTGCCGGACGCCGTGCCGACCCGCGCGCGCACCGCGAGCGATTTAGGGTCGATGACGGCGAACGTCTGGCCAGCGGTCGTGCGCAGCCACACCTTTCCGCCGCCCGCGTCGATGTCGCCGTACTTGAGCGTGTCATCGACCTTGACCCGGCCAGTGACCGCAGCGCTCACCGGATCGACGCGCGCGACCGTGCCGTCGCCCTGTTCCTGCACCCAGACCGCGCCTTCACCCGCGACGAGGAACCCCGGCGTCCGGCCGAGCGGCGTCTTCGCGACGACGCTGTTGCTGTGCGGGTCGATCTTTTGCAGCGTCTGGCTGGTCCCGCTCGCCGCCCAAAGCGCACCGAAGCCGAACGATAGATAATCGCTGTCGGGATCGACCCGAACCGAGGCGACGACCGCGTTCGTCGCGGGGTCGACCCGCGCGATCGTCCCCGTGGCGGCGCTGCTGACCCAGATCGACCCAGCCCCCGCCACCACGTTCAGCTCGCCCTTGGGGTTGCCGATTCCGGTCGGGATCGCGACGGACAGCTTTGCGGTCTTGAGGTCGATCCGGTTGAGCGTGCGGTCCTTGCAATCGGCCACCCATAGCGAGCCCGCGAAAATCGCCATCGCGCCACAGGGATGCGCCATCGGGACCTGCGCGAGCTTCTTGCGCTTGGACCAATGCTCGACGCGTCCGGCATTGGTCACCCACACGGTCTTGCCGTCGACCGCGAGGAAATCGGCAAAACCGGGAACGGTGAGGACCCGTTCGTGCGGCGCCGCCGCCGCGGTCGTTGCAAAGGCCATGCAGCCACCGATGACTGTCGCGACTGCCCAATGTTTTTTCAGATCGACCTCCAGAGAAAACGAGAATGGCGTGCGCGGCAGGCCGATGCCGCGATGGGGCGCGGGTTCAGTTTGCAACCGATGCGGATTTGCGCTGCTTTTCGGCCATCCGCGCGATTACCGGGCGGGCGGGGAACACCATCTGTTCGAGGATGGTCAGCCGCTTGCGGTCATCCTGGCCCACGACCGCGGATTCGCCTTCGCGATACGTGCCGAACAGCCGATCCAGCAGGATCAGCGAATTGGCATAATTGCAGCGCGTATCCTCATAGCTGAGCGCGGTGTGATGCAGGCTGTGGTTTTGGATGGTGGTGAAGAACAGCGCGTACCAGCGCGGCGGATCGGCGCGGACGTTGGCATGGGCAAACGTCGACACGACCCCGAGCACGTTGAAACCACAGAAGATCGCCGCCTGCGGTAGATCGAACAGCGCGACCAGGCTGAGGCTGATCAGGAACAGCTCGATTGGATTGCCGACATAGCCCTTCATCGCGTTGAGCTGCGTGATGTGATGATGCGGCGCGTGCGTCGACCACACGAACGCATTGTTGTGCATCAGCCGGTGCATCCAATATTGACCGACTTCGACGACAAGGATGACCAGCACGACCTGCAGCACGAACGGCACGTGCATCGCCCATTCGGTGTGGATGCCGAGCGCCTGCTTGATCGCCTTCAGCGGTGCCTCGGCGAAGGTGCTGGTGGCCCAGGCGATCGCGGTCGAGCCGAGGACCATGTAGAACAGATCGGTGCCAAATTCGCGCAGGTTGAGGCGCCAGGCAGCGTGGCGTTCGTGGATCCATTCGAGCGCCAGGACGAACGCGGTGGTCACTGCCGTCGCCGCCAGAATCGACCACGGGCTGTTGATCCAGTCCGCCGGACCGAACGCCCAGAACAGGACGACCGCCGCAACCGTCGCGGGCGGGAGGAGATTGAACACCGTCTTCGTCATCGACCGCAAACCCCGTTCCTGTTGCTTTCGAGGAGTGGCTCGCCCGGCTGAAGGCGGAGGAACCGACGAGCGGGGCGGCCCAGCCTGGGAGGATCGACGCGACGCCCCGCTCTCGCCTATCTTAAACGGTCGCGTCGCGCGGACAGGTGGACAAATGACGTAGCGCGCGCGGCTTTTGCCCCCTCAGCGACCCCGCGCGACATAGGCGCGCCAGCCGCCGAGGCCGGTAATGTCTTCGGCACCGGCGGTCGCGCGGGCCTCGGCGACGAAGCCCTTGACCGTACTGCCGTCCGCCAGCGTCACCGTCCCGATCGCGAGCGGGGGCGGTACGTCCACGACGAAGCTGCCGAACGCGGCCACGTCGAGTTCGTAGATCTCCACCGCGATCGCCGCGCCGCTTTCGTCGCCGCTGCCGGTGTGGACGAGCGCGGGCTTGGGGGGAACGCTGTCCGCCATCGCATACAGGCGATAGGTCGGGGCGGTGTGGGTCGCTTCCACGAACACCGCCTCGCGCGAGGTGAGCTGCCAGTGCAGCGGCATGTCCTTCAGATGCGCGCCGACGACGGCGAGTTTGACGGTCTGCATAAGGCCCTCCAGGTCCAGGGGTGGTGGCGCGGCGAGATCCGCCCCGTCGAGAAACGCGTCGCTCGCCGCTAACAGCGCACGGTCGGTTCCGGCGGGGCCGATCAGCGTGATGCCGAAGCCGGTGCGATTGTGCCGCGTGCCCGCGGGAACCGCGACCGCCGCCATGTCGAGCAGGTTCACGAAATTGGTATAGGCGCCGAGGTTGCTGTTGAGCGCGATCGGTGCGGCGCGCATTTCGGCGACGCGGTAGGTCGTGCCCGTCGTCGGCAGCACGATCAGGTCGATCGTCTCCCACAGCGCATCGGCGGCGCGACGTAGCTCTGCGAGCCGGTAGATGCCGTTGAACAGGTCGACCGCGCGCAGCTCGAGCCCGCCTGCGACCACTTCGCGCACGACCGGGTCGAGATCGTCGGGGTTCGCCGCCAGCACCGCTTCGAGCGCGGCGGTCCGTTCGGCCACCCACGGGCCACCGTAGAGCAGTTGCGCGGTCTCGTTGAGCGGGGTCATGTCGATTGCGACGATCTCCGCGCCAGCGCGGGCGAGCCGATCGAGCGCGCGATCGTACAGCCGTTCGGATTCGAGGTCGCCGAACCACGGGCGTTGATGCGGGAGCGGGACCCCGAGCCGCTGCGCGGGGCGGGGGCGGTCGGGGAGCGTGACGGAGAACGGATCGGACGGATCGAACCCGGCGACGACATCGTCGACGATCCGCGCATCCGCCACCGACGCGGCGAGCACCGTGATGCAATCAAGCGTGCGGCATGCCGGGACGAGCCCGGTCGAACTCCAGCGCCCGCGCGAGGGCTTGAACCCGATCAGATGGTTGAACGCCGCGGGTACGCGCCCCGAGCCTGCGGTGTCGGTTCCGAGCGCGAACGCGACCAGCCCCGCCGCGACGACCACCGCCGACCCCGAACTGGAGCCGCCGCTGACATAGGCGCGATTATAGACGTTGGTGGGGGCGCCATACGGGCTGCGCGTGCCGTTGAGGCCGGTGGCGAACTGGTCGAGATTGGTCTTGCCGATGCAGATCGCCCCCGCCGCAATCAGCCGCGCGACGACCGTCGCCGGCGCATCGGGGCGATAGGCGAAGCTCGGGCAGCCGGCGGTTGTATCGATCCCAGCGACGTCGATATTGTCCTTCACCGCGAAGGGCACGCCCGCGAGCGGGAGATGCTCGCCCGCCGCGATCCGGGCGTCGACCGCGTGCGCCGTCGCGAGCAGCGTCGGCGCATCGAACCGCGCGATCCACGCTTGCGGCTGGACGGCATCATAGAGGGCGATCCGCGCCAGAACGTCCTGAATCACGGTAACGGCGGAACGCCGCCCGCTGGTGACATCGGCGGCAATCGCGGTCGCGTCGAGCCGCGTCAACGCGCTCATGCCGCTGGCCGGAAGGCGAACATCGGGACACCCGGCTGGATCGCCTGGCGTTCGGTGACGTAGACCGCCTCGATCGTCCCGGCGCCGGGGGCTTCCACGGGGAATTCCATCTTCATCGCCTCCATCACCGCGAGTTGGGTTTCCGGCCCGACCACGTCGCCCGGTGCAACCAGCAGTTTCCACACGACGCCCCCGAACGGTGCCTCGATGCAGTCGGTGCCTTCGGGCAGCACGATCGCGGCGTCGGTGCTGCGATCGGCGTCGCCTTCGGTCAGCGCGGCGACCCGGTCGAACTCGCCGCGCCGTGCCCAATCGGCGCGTTCCTCGTCGAACGCGGCCTGGCGGTGCTGCTGGAACGCGTCGATCGCATCGGCATTGTCGGCGAGGAATGCGCGATAATCGGCAAGCCGGAACTCGGTTTCCTCAACCCGGATCGCGCGACGGCCGAGCGGGAAATCGCGCCGCCAGTCGACCAGATCGTCATGGCTGACCGGGAAGAAGCGGATCTGGTCGAAGAAGCGCAGCAGCCACGGCTTGCCATCGACGAAGGCGTCGGTCTGGCGGTGCGTGTTCCACACCTGGATCGTGCGGCCGAACAGCTGATAGCCGCCCGGTCCCTCCATCCCGTAGATGCACATGTACGCCCCGCCGATCCCGACGACGTTGGGCGGGGTCCAGGTGCGCGCCGGATTGTACTTGGTCGTCACCAGCCGGTGGCGCGGGTCGATCGGGGTGGCAACCGGCGCGCCGAGATAGACGTCGCCCAGCCCCATCACGAGATAGGTCGCGTCGAACACGATCCGCTCGACCGCGTCGACGTCGTCGAGCCCGTTGATGCGGCGGATGAACTCGATGTTGTCGGGGCACCACGGCGCATCGTCGCGCACCGCTTCCTGATATTTGGCGATCGTCTCGTAGATCGCGGGGTCCTTCCAGCTGAGCGGAAGATGGATGATCCGCGACGGAATCGTGAAATCGTCGAGCCCGCCGAGCCTCTCCTCCGCGGCGACGAGTGCGGCGAGTGCCGAACCCTGATCGAGTGCGATCCCGTCGAAATGGAGCTGGAGCGAACGGATGCCGGGGACGATATCGATCACACCGGGCAGCGCGATCCGCTCCAGTTCGATCATCAGCGCGTGGATTCGGATCCTCAGCTCGAGATCGAGCACGATCGGGCCATATTCGACCAGGATGTTGCGGTCGCCCTGCTGGCGATAGACCACGCGTGGTCGCCCGTTCGCGGCGGGAAGATCCGCCAGGATCGGGGACTGATCGCCGGTTTCCTGCGCCGCGCCGTCTTGGACGTCTTCGACCAGTGGTGCGGCACCCTCCAGCCATGCCGATTGCATCGTGGCAGCGTCGCTTGCCGCCTCTGCCGTGACGACCGCGAAGCGCACGCTGTCGCCGGCGGCGAGTTGTCCGATCTTCCACAGGTCTGCTGCGATGATCACGAACGGACAGACGAACCCGCCGAGCGAAGGGCCATCGGGACCGAGCACGATCGGCATGTCGCCGGTGAAATCGATCGCGCCGATCGCATAGGGGTTGTCGTGGATGTTCGACGGGTGGAGCCCGGCCTCGCCGCCATCCTGGCGCGCCCAATGCGGCTTGGGGCCGATCAGGCGGACGCCGGTGCGGTTGGAGTTGTAATGGACCTTCCAGAGGGACGCGGTGAAGGTCGCGATATCGTCGGGCGTGAAGAAATCGGGTGCACCGTGCGGGCCGTAGAGCACGCGCAGCGTCCAGTCGGTCCCGATCGGTGGAATCTGCGTAACCGTGGGCGCGGTGTCGGTCGGCGCGTCACCCAGATGCAGCGTGTCGCCCGCCACCACGCGGCGCGCGGCATTGCCGCCGAATTCGCCGAGATCGAAGGTGCTGCGGCTGCCGAGATAGGCCGGAATGTCGAGCCCGCCGCCGACCAGCAGATACCCGCGCACCCCGCCATCGCGGACGCGGCCCATCGCCAGCGTCTGCCCCGCCGCGATCGCGATCGGCGCGTTGCGTGCGACCGGGACGCCATCCACCGTCGCCCCGAAATCCGCGCCGGTCAGGCAGACGCTTGCGGCGGTGTTGAACAGGATCGTCGGTCCGGTCGCGGTGATCTCCAGCCCCGCAAGCCCCTCGGCATTGCCGAGCAGCCGGTTGCCGAGCCGGAACGACAGCGCATCCATCGGTCCCGACGGGGGCACGCCGATCGCCCAATAGCCCTGACGACCGGGGTAATCCTGCACGCTGGTTGCGGTGCCGCCCGACAGGATGCGCAGGCTGCGCGGATGATAGACGACCGTGTCGAGCGCGCGGGTCGACACGTCGCCCGACGTGAAGGCGGGCGTGCGGACGACGTCGCGCAGCCAGCGCAGGTTGGTCTCGATCCCGGCGATCCGGGTCTGGTCGAGCGCGACCTGCATCGCCAGCACCGCCGCGTCGCGATCGGGCGCAGTGACGATCAGCTTGGCGAGCATCGGGTCGTAGAAGCTGCTGACCTCGGTTCCGCTCGCGACCCAGGTTTCGACGCGCACGTCGGGAAACACGACTTCGGTCAGCTTGCCCGAGGTCGGGCGATAGTCGAGCGCCGGATCTTCCGCATAGAGCCGCACCTGGATCGACGCGCCGTGCGGTTCGCACGGCGGGGCATCGAGGAACGCGGTGTCGCCCGCCGCCGCGCGGATCATCCATTCGACCAGATCGATCCCGAGCACCTGCTCGGTCACGCCGTGTTCGACTTGCAGCCGCGTGTTGACCTCGAGGAAGAAGAAATCGCCGCGCACCGCATCGTACAGGAACTCGACCGTGCCGGCGGAGCGGTAGCGCGCGGCTTCCCCCAGACGCACCGCCGCGGCGATCAGTCCTGCGCGCACCGCAGGATCGAGATCGGGGGCAGGGGCTTCCTCGACGACCTTCTGGTTGCGCCGCTGCAGCGAGCAGTCGCGCTCGCCCAGCGCGATGACCTTGCCTTCGCCATCGCCGAAGATCTGTACCTCGATATGGCGCGCGCGTTCGACGTAGCGTTCGAGGAACACGCCTGCGTCGCCGAAACTGGCGGCGCCCTGGCGCGCGACGGTGGCGAACCCGTCGCGGATCTCGGCGTCGTCGCGGCAGATCCGCATCCCGATGCCGCCGCCGCCCGCCGTCGCCTTGAGCATCACCGGATAGCCGATCTCCGCCGCCGCGCGCGACGCCGCCTCGACGTCGATCAGCAGATCGGATCCCGGTGCCAACGGGACACCGTGCGCGACCGCGAGCGCCCGCGCGCTGTGCTTGAGGCCGAATGCGCGGATATTGTCGGGGGTCGGCCCGATGAAGACGATCCCCGCCTCGGCACATGCCTCGGCAAAACCCAGGTTCTCCGCAAGGAAGCCGTAACCCGGATGAATCGCCCCCGCGCCGCTTTCGCGCGCCGCCGCCAGGATCGCCGCGATATCGAGATAGCTCTCACCCGGCGGCCCGGCGCCGATCCGGATCGCGAGATCCGCTTCGGCGACGTGCAACGACCCCGCATCGGCGTCGGAATAGACCGCGACCGAGCGCAACCCCATCTGGCGCAGCGTGCGGATGATCCGGCAGGCGATCGCCCCGCGATTGGCGATCAGGACCGTGTCGAAGCTCATGCCGTCACGATCATGCGGACGGGGGTGGGGTTGAAGCCGTTGCACGGATTGTTGATCTGCGGGCAGTTCGACACGACGACGATCACGTCCATTTCCGCACGCAAATCGACCGTCAGGCCGGGGGCGGAAATGCCGTCGACGATCCCGAGCGCGCCATCGGGCTCGACCGGCACGTTCATGAAGAAGTTGATGTTCGACACCATGTCGCGCTTGCCGCGCCCCGCGCGGACGTTCGCGTCGAGGAAATTGTCGACGCAGGCGTGCTGCGCCTTGGTGTGGTGGCCGTAGCGCAAGGTGTTGGACTCGCACGAACAGGCGCCGCCGATCGTATCGTGATAGTCGACCGAGGTTGCGGTGATCGTCATCATCGCGCGGCCTTCGTTGGAGAGCAGCCGCGCCCCCGTGCGGAGGAAGATATTGGCCTGCGCCGCGATCGTATCCTGCGCGCTGTAGCGTTCGGCATCGTCTTCGGCGGCGTAGAGCAGGAAGTCGACCGCCTGATTCCCTTCGAGATCGACGATCCGCAGCGACTGCCCCGCATCGACGCGGTGCATCCAGGGCGCGCGCGCGGCGACGACTTCGTCGTGCAGCACCGCGCCGTCCAGACCTGCGAGCATATGATCGGCCATCGTCTGCCTCCTAGCGGCGGTAATAATCGTCGACGTTGAGGAAGGCGCGGCGGCCCTCCGGGGTCGCGGTGCGGATCGTATCGTCCGGCCCGGCGATTTCCCCGCGCCACGCGGTCGCGCGGAGCGGGGTCACGCTCCACGGCCGGGAATCGAGCACGTGCGGGCAATTGGCGATGACCAGGATCAGGTCCATCTCGGCGCGCAGCGTCACCGCGCGGCCCGGTGCGAACGGTCCCAGATCAGGGACGGTCGCGCCATCGGTGGCGATCGTCACGCCCTTGAAAAGATTGATGCACGGATGGACGTCGCGCCGTCCCAGCCCATGCTTCGCCACGCCGAGCAGCAGCCGGTCGCGCGCATTGGGGAAGGGCCCGGCATTGCTGCCGTCGCCGTACGCCCGCGCATTGGACGCCGCGTTGGAGGCCCCGCAGAAGGCGTCATGCGTCTGTGCATCGTCGGACATGATGCTTATCAGCACGCGGCCCATGTCGGACAGCAACAGCTTGCCCGCGCCGAGATACGCATTCCACTGGATCTTGACCGTATCGGCGACGTTCAGCCGCTCGGTCGGCATCTCGGCGTTGAACACCTGAATCGACGCGCATGCATCGCCGTCGAGATCGATCAGCCGTGTGATCGACCCGCGCGGCAGACGCCGTGAGGCATAGCCACCGGCGGCGATCCGTTCTTCCCACAACAGATCGTCCGCCAAGACGCCCTCGGGCAGATCGTTCGCCACCGGCGGCAGGATCGGCATCGCTTCCGCGACGCTGCCTTCCATCGCGCGGGCATGCGCGCGCGCGGCGAGGGGATCGTTGAGCGCGGCCATCAGGCGGGTTTCCTCGACTTGGCCCCCTTGAAGCTGACCTGCTCGTGGAGCGGCGGCAACAAGGCGGTGGTGGTGAACAAGCTGATCTGCTGGACGCCGCGCACCTTGCGCAGCGCATCGCACAGGTCGCGCAGCCGCGCCGCCGGTCCCTGCACCAGCAGCACCTCGAGCGACTGGTCGTCTTCGAGGAAGACGTGCTGCGCGGAAATGACTTCCTTCAGATATTCATGCTGGGTCTGCGCGAGCAGTTCGCGCACCCGGCCCATGTTGGAGCGATAGACCAGCGTGATCGTGCCAGCGAGCAACGCATCGGGGTGCGTCGCCTCGCCATGTTCGGCGAGCGCGTGGCGGATCAGTTCGGCGATCATCTGCGAGCGCGACGGCAGCCCGCGCTCCTGCACCATCACGTCGAGCTGACGGTACAGGTCGGTCGGCAAGCTCATGCTGAGCCTTGAAAGGCCGGTGCCGGGGGCTTCGTCTGTCATGCGCAATCAGTCTCAGTTATTAACATTATCGTCAATCGTAATACTGGCGCTATGCGCATTTTCCGCGGCGACCCGGCGATCGAGCGTCAGATCGTAGACCGCGGTCGCGCCGTAGCGGTGCGGCGCGTGCGGATCGTGCCGCCGCTTGTCGAGCGTCAACACGCGCGTCGCGAGCGTGAACGCCTCGCTAATGTCGTGCGTCACCATCGCGATCGTCAGCGCCTGTTCGCGCCACAAGCGCGTGACGAGCACGTGCATGTCGGCGCGTATCCCGGGGTCGAGCGCGCCGAAGGGTTCGTCGAGCAACAGGATGCGGGGCCGCTTGACCAGCGCCTGGGCGATCGACAGCCGTTGCTGCATCCCGCCCGACATCTGCGCAGGGAACACGTGACCGCTATCGCCCAGGCCGACTGCGGCGAGCATCGCATCGGCTTCGTCAAGCGCGATGCGGCGTGCCCGCCCGAACAGCCGCCCGGTGAAGGGCGCGGCGGCGCATTCCAGACCGAACAGCACGTTGTGACGCGCATCCAGATGCGGGAAGATCGAATAGCGTTGGAACACCACGCCGCGATCGGGCCCGCACTCGGGTTTGAGCGGGACGCCGTCGAGCAGGATCCGGCCCCGGGTCGGCACTTCTTGGCCGAGCAGCAGGCGGAGCAGGGTGCTCTTGCCCGCGCCCGATGGGCCAACGATCGAGACAAAGGAGCGTTCGGCGATGTCGAGGTCGACGCGTTCGAGCACGACCTTCTCGCCATATTCCACCCAGACGTTGCGGAGCGACAGCATGCTCATCGCGCGCCATGCGCCCAGGCGAAGCCACGCTGGCTGATCTGCCGCAGCACCCAGTCCATCGCGATCGCGAGCAGCGCGATCCACGCGACATAGGGGAGAATGATATCCATCGACAGATACCGTCGGACGAGAAAGATCCGGTAGCCGAGCCCGACATCCGACGCGATCGCCTCCGCCGAGATCAGGAACACCCATGCCGGCCCGAGCGACAGCCGCACCGCATGGATCAGGCGCGGCATCACCTGCGGCAACGCCACCCGCAGCGCGAGTTGCCAGCTGCTGGCGCCGAGTGTCTGCGCCTTGATCATCTGTTCGGTCGGCAGCGCTTCGACATGCGCGGCGATGTCGCGGATCATCAGCGGCAGGATGCCGATGACGATCAGCGCGACCTTGGCGGATTCCCCCAGGCCGAACACGATGAACAGGATCGGCAACAGCGCGACCGGCGGGATGACCGCGACCGTCGTGACGAGCGGTCCCAGCGTCGCGCGCACCGCCGGCAGCAAGCCCAGTACCAGGCCCGCCAACAGCGCGGAGATCGTCGAGATCCCCAGCCCGATGCCGAGCCGCTGGAGGCTCGCAAAGGTATCGGACCAGAACAGCCGTTCCCCGGTCATCGCATCGGGCAGCATCACCAGCATTCGCATCGCGGACAGCATCGCCTCGGGCGTCGGGAGGATCTTGTCCGCCGGGTTCAGCGCGTGGCGACTGGCCGAGGCGATGAGATAGGCGAGGACCAGCAGCAGCAGCGGCGTCGCACCGAGCATCGCCGCCACACGCCGCGTCGGCCGGATGTTGACCAGTCGCACCATCGCGCGCGCCTTACAGCTTGCCGTCGGCGGCGAGCTTCATGAACGTCGGGTCGAAGCGGAGCTTCACGCGCGCCGGGTCGCCGAGCGTCTTGCCGGCCGGAAACGCGATCCCGATCGCATCGGGGGAGGTCGCGCCCGGACCGAACAGCCCCTTCGAGAAGCTAAAATCGCGCACCCGCGTCATCGTCGTGACGAGCTCCGGCGCGGTCGCTGCTGCCACGCCCTCCGCCGGGGTGGCATAGAGATGCGTGGTCGAAAGCTGTGCGTCGAACGAGGCGGGGGTCGATCCGGCCAGCTGCGCCATCGCGGCGCGCGCGGCTTTGCCCTGCGCATCCTGCCGCTGCATCAGCGTGATCGTCTCGTACCAGATCCCCGCCAGCGCCTTGCCGAGATTGGGGTTGGCGGCGAGCGTCGCTTTGTCGACCACGAGCAGGTCGAGGATCTCGCCCGGGATCTTCGACGAATCGAACGCGAGGGTCGCGCCGGGCGCCTTTTTCATCTCGTTGAGCTGCGGGTTCCACGCCACCGCCGCGGTGACGCCGGGCGACGCGAACGCGCCGACGATGTCGGCATCCGCGGTGTTCACCGTCTTCACATCGGTCAGGGCCAGGTTGACCGTGCTTAGCGCGCGCGCGAGCAGATAATGCGACACCGACAGTTCGACCAGATTGACCGTGCGGCCCTTGATCGCGGCGAGCGACGGCGCGTTCTTAAGGACGATGCCGTCATTGCCGTTCGAATAATCGCCGACGATCACCGCGGCGGTGTCCTTGCCCCCGGCGGCGGGGATGGTGAGCGCGTCCATGTTGGTCACCGTCACGCCGTCGAGCTTGCCCGCGGTGTATTGGTTCACCGATTCGACGTAATCGTTGACCTGCACGATATCGATCTTGATCCCGTATTTGTCGGCCCACTTCTTCACGATCCCGGCGCGCTGTGCGTACGGCCAGGGCATCCATCCGGCATAGATCGACCAGCCGATCTTGAATTCGGTGTGCGGCTTGGCCGGGGCGGCCGGTTGTCCACAAGCGGTCAGCAGGAGCGAAGCGGCGACCAGAGTCGCGGTGGAAGCCTTGTGGAACCAGTGCATCATAAATCGTGTCTCCACAAAGAGTTACCGCCGCAGTCCAGCATTAGCACGATGATTGCAATATTACGTTTGATCCAATCAGTAATAAACCATACTGTCGTCTCGTACGAAGCGCCATCCCTTTCGTACGCAGAATCGTTGCTCGAACAGGAGATCGATCATGGCAGCTGGGTATCGCGGGATTGGCCTCACGGTCGCGCTGGGGACGTTGCTCGCGATTTGTCCGGCAACGGCGCGCGAGGGGCATCCCTTCGCGCATTGGATCGACGGGACCATGGCGCGCGAGCCGCAGACCCAGGTGCAGCGCTACGACGCGGACACCTTCGTGATTCGGCAGTCGGTCCGGACCAATTTCGAGGCGCCGTTTTTGTATCTGCTGTTCGGGCGGGACCGAGCGTTGCTGATCGACACCGGCGCGGGCGGGCTGGACATCCGTCCCGCGGTCGACGCGGTGATCGCACAATGGCTTGCCGCGCATGGCCGGGGATCGATCCCGTTGGTCGTCGCGCACTCCCATAGCCACGGGGATCATCACCAGGGCGACGGCGCGTTCGTCGGCCGTCCCGATACCGTGGTCGTCGGACTGCAGCCGGCGGAGGTCGCGCGCTTCTTTGGTGTCGCGCACTGGCCGGAGGATATCGCGACCTTCGATCTGGGCGGACGCGCGCTGTCGATCATCCCGACGCCAGGACATGAAGCGGCGCACATCATGGTGTATGACCCCAGAACACGCCTGCTGTTCTCGGGCGACATGCTGTATCCCGGTCGCCTGTATGTTCCCACCGACCAGTTTCCGAGTTTTGTCGCGAGCGCCGATCGGCTGGCGAGCTTCGCGAAGACCCATCCGATCAAGGCGCTGCTGGGCGCGCATATCGAAATGACCAACGTGCCGGGCAAGGACTATGCGATGGAGGCCGCCAGCCATCCCGCCGAACACCCGCTCGAATTGCCGCCGAGCGCGATTGCGCGGTTGCAGGCGGCGGTGCACGGCATGGCGGCGAACCCCAAGCGGGCGAATGCCGGAGACTTCATCGTCTTCCCGCGTCCGCCAAAGGCGCTGCCGTGACGGGTGCCCCAACTCTACGGCACCGTTGCACGGTCTGCGGGAATCGCGGCTGATGGACGGCGGCATCCTTCGCGCGGCGACGCTGGGGATGATATCCCTTGCGGTCGCCGTGGTGTTGGGTGCCGCCGTCTGGATCGTCGTGGGATTGCGGCGCCGGGAACACGCGGCCACGATCCGGATCGGCGCGCTGACGGGCGAACTTGCCGCCCTGCGCGACGGTCAGGCCGCGCTGCAAAAGGCCCGCGATGTCGCCGAGGCCGCGAATGTCGCGAAGACGCGCTACCTCGTCGGGGTCAGCCACGAGATTCGCGCGCCGCTCAATGCCATCTACGGCTATGGCCAGTTGCTCGAGCGGCCCGGGGCGATCGAACCCGGCGAGGCCGCGCGCGTCATCCGGCGCTCGTCCGAGCATCTCACCAATATCGTCGACGGGTTGCTCGATATCTCGCGGATCGAAAGCGGCGTGATGACGCTCAGCCGGGACATCGTCCCGCTGCCCGAGTTTCTCGATGCGATCGTCAGCATGTTCCGCGTGCAGGCCGAGGCCAAGGGGCTCCGGCTGATCTATGAAGCGCCGCGCAACTTGCCCGCGCATGTCCGCACCGATGAGAAGCGGTTGCGCCAGATCCTGGTCAACCTGCTGTCGAACGCGGTAAAATACACCCCCTCCGGGAGCATCGCGCTGACGGTGCGCTACAGCGGGCTGATCGCGGACTTCGCGGTGTCGGATACGGGCATCGGCATCCCGCCCGAGGACGTGGAGCGCATCTTCGAACCGTTCGATCGCGGCAGTTCCGCGATCGCGCAGGACCAGCCGGGGACCGGTCTGGGCCTCGCGATCACGCGGGTGCTCGCGCAGCTCATGGGGGGCGACGTTGCGCTTAGCCCGGCTCCTGGCGGGGGCAGCGTGTTCCGGCTACGGCTGATGCTGAGCGAGGCGCGGGATGTGGCGGCACCGACGGCGCGGCGGCGCGCGATTACCGGGTATGACGGGCCACGCCGCACGATCCTCCTCATCGATGACGATCCGGCGCAACTGGCGGTGCTGCAGGGCTTGCTGCGACCTTTGGGGTTCAGCGTCTATGCGGCGTCGGGTGGCGCAGAGGGAATCGACCTCGCGTTGCGCTGCCAGCCCGATCTGGTGCTGCTCGACATCCAGATGCCCGGGCTGACGGGGTGGGATGTCGCGCGGCGGCTCCGGTCGATCGACGATGCGGTCCCGCCGAACGGCGGTGGCCGCATCAAGATTCTGCTGGTCTCCGCCAACGCGCACGAATTTGCCGCGGGCGGCGACGGGGCTGCGGCGCACAACGGGTTCGTCCTAAAACCCGTCCAGCTGGAAGCGTTGCTGGATGCAATCGCGGCGCAGCTTGGCCTGGTATGGTGCTCCGCCGAGCCGGGGGCTGGCGGCGCGCCCGCGACGCCGCTGCCGGATCTTGCCGGGGCGGCGGCGAGCATTGCCCGGCTGCGCTATCTCGGGCGGGTGGGGAATGTCCGCGAAATCGACGGTGCGCTGGATGCGCTGACGAACGACTTCCCGGACAGTGCGGTGCTGGTGGCGCAATTGCGCGATCACCTTCGCCGGTTCGATCTCAAAGCCTATATCGATCTGTTGAACGCCGTTGACTGACGCCCCGCCTTGCCAGCCCGGTGCCACCATTCTGGTCGTCGATGACACGCTCGACTCGTTGAGCTTCATCACCGCGACCCTCGAAGCCGAAGGCATGACGGTGCTGGTCGCGACCGACGGCGCGGCGGCGCTGCTGTCGCTCGCGCTGGTCGTGCCCGACCTGATCCTGATGGATGCGATGATGCCGGTGATGGACGGGTTCGCGACGACCGAGCGGATCAAGGCGGACCCGCGGCTCGCGGGCGTGCCCGTGATCTTCATGACCGGTCTTACCGAAACCAAGGACGTGCTGCGCGGGCTTGCGGCAGGCGGGGTCGATTACGTGCAGAAGCCGGTCGTGGTGGAGGAATTGCTCGCGCGAATCCGCGTCCATCTCGGCAATGCGCGGATCAGCCAGCGGAGCCAGGCCGCGCTCGACCAGAGTGGCCGGTCGCTGCTCGCGCTCGACGGGGCGGGGCGGATCCTCTGGTCCACCCCGCGCACGGTCACGATCCTGGCGGCGCACTTCGCTGGCGAGCCGCTCCCTCCGCCCGTGATATCGGCATTGTTGCGGATGATCGAAAGCGAGGATCCGCGCAGTTTTCGCCACGCCATCGAAGGCGGTGAGCTGGAGTTCACGCTGCTGACGCGCAGCGGACCGGACGAATGGCTGTTCCGTCTTTCCGAAGCGCTCGATGGCGCCGAGGAGCGGTTGCTCGCCGCGCGGCACGGCCTGACCGACCGCGAGGCCGAAGTCCTGCTGTGGATCAGTCGCGGCAAGGCCAATCGCGAGATCAGCGAAATCCTCGGGATCAGCCCGCGCACGGTCAACAAGCATCTCGAGCAGGTGTTCGAGAAGATGGGGATCGAGAATCGCGCTTCCGCCGCGGCGGCGGCGGTGAAGACGCTGTCGAGTTGAGGAGGCGAACACACAACGCGGTGGCACGATGGGGGCGAACGGCATGATCGACGCGCACGGCGAAGCGGCACGCCGCGCTATCGGGGCAGGGGACGCGGATCGCGCGCGGCAGCTTGCCGCGGGGATCAAGGACCGCGCCGATGCGCGCTTCGTGCTGGGGCTTGCGGATGCGGTCCAGGGGCGAGTTAGCGCCGGGATCGCGCATCTGGAGGCCGCCATCGCGGTGGCATCGCGCGCGGAATATCTCGCGCAACTCGCGCGGTTGCTGATCCTCGTGCGCCGCGACGGGGAGGCGCGGGTTGCGGCGGAGGCGGCGGTCGCGGCGGGACCCGAGGATGCGCTGACCTATGATACGATCGGCTGTATCCACGCGCGGCTCGGCGATCATCAGGCGGCGCTGCGCTGTTTCGAACCCGCCGTCGCGCAGGACGGGGGAAATCTCGAATATCGTTATAATCTGGCGCTTGCGCTCGGGTTCGTCGGGCGAACCGCAGACGCAACCGCGCAGTATGAGATCCTGCTGGCGCGCGCACCACGACATGGGCGCGCGCATTACGCGCTGTCGGGGCTGGCCAAGGCGACCCCCGCCGCAAACCATATCGCGCGGCTGGAAGCGGTGCTTGCGGAGCAACCGTCGCCCGATGATGCGCTCCGGATCCGCTATGCGCTGGCCAAGGAATATGACGACGTCGGCGATGCCGAGCGCGCGTTCCGCCATTTGTCCGCCGCGAATACCGCGCACAAGGTGCGGATCGCCTATGACTTTTCGAGCGACGCCGCGATCTTCGACGCGATCGAGGCGGCGTTCGGCGACCCGAGCTTCTTTTCCGGGCCGAGCCAGGTCGAGGATGCGCCGATCTTCGTCATCGGCATGCCGCGGACCGGGACGACGCTGGTCGACCGGATCCTGTCGTCGCATCCCGATGTCCACAGCGCGGGCGAACTCCAGGCGATGCCGCTGGCGATCAAGCAGTTGAGCGGAACGCGGTCGCGGCTGATCACCGATCCGGAGACGATCCGGGCGTCGGGTGGTCTCTCCCCCGATGCGGTCGGCCGCGCCTATATGGCGCACGCGACGCAACATCGCCGGCGCGCGGGCGGGCGGTTCATCGACAAGCTGCCGGCGAACTTCCTGCACGTCGGCTACATCGCGCGCGCGTTGCCGCACGCCAGCATCGTCTGTCTCCGCCGCAACCCGATGGACACGGTGTGGAGCAACTACAAGAACCTGTTCGCAACGACCTCGGCCTATTACGCCTATAGCCACGCCCTGATCGACACCGCGCGTTATTATGCGCGGTTCGATCGCTTGATGGCGCTGTGGGACCGGCTGCTGCCGGGGCGTGTCCTGCAGCTCGGCTATGAAGCGCTGGTCGCGCAGCAGGAACGCGAGAGCCGGCGGCTGTTTGCGCATTGTGGCCTCGACTGGACGGACTCGGCGCTCGATTTCCATACCAATACGGCCGCGGTCGCTACGCCGAGCGCGGCACAGGTTCGGCGCCCGATGTATCGCGATTCGGTCGAACGGTGGCGCGCGCACGAAATCGCGCTCGCGCCGGTGCGCGCCTTTTTCGAGAGCGCCGGGATCGCGGTCTGAAGCACCACCCGCTGCGTTCTCTGTGAACGCTGTTGACTGGTCGTGCCCTTCGTCACCCGGGACAAGTCCGCGGGTGACGAAGGTCCCGAGGACCTCACAGATGCAGTCTGGCCTCGAACCCGACCGTCCGCGGCGTCACCACCGAATAGCTGTAGAAGCGGCGTGAAACCCCGTAATCCTGGTTCAGCGCCCCGATCTTGCTGAAATCGTTCCCGACCGAACTCACCGCATACACGTCGAAGATGTTGAGTGCGTACAGACTGAAGTCGTAACGCTTGGTCCGGTACGTCAGCGAGGCGCGATTGAGCACGTAGTCGGGAATCACTTCGCCAAAGCCGCGATTGCCGGTCTTGGTGAAGACGTCGCCGTGATAGGTCAGCGCCCAGTTGACCGCGATATCCGAATCGTTGGCGAGCGGGATCGTGTAGTTCGCCGCCACACTGCCCGAATGCTTCTGCGATCCCGGCAAGCGATCCCCGGCCCGCGCATCGAACGTGTCGTTGTTGACGACGATCAGCCCGGGCGCGTCCTTGGTCAGATGCGCATCGGTATAACCATAATTGCCGCTGAGCTTGAGCCGGTCGGTCAGGCTCGCGGTGGCGGTCAGTTCGACGCCCTTCGAGACCGCCGCGCCCGCGTTGGTGGTGATGCCGACCGCGCCGTTGATCGTCTGGCTGGCGACCTGAAGATCGCGCCAGACGATGTGATAGGCGTCGAGATTGACCGTCAGCCGCCCGTCGAAGAAGGTCCCGCGAACACCGATTTCCTTGTTGTAGGTCTTGTCCGGCCCGTAGAATTGCTCGTTGGACAGCGCGCAGACGTTCTGGCCGGGTTGGAGCGGCAGGATGCACGGGGCAACCGTGTTCGGTCCGCCGATGCGATAGCCGGTCGAGTACGTTCCGTAGACCATCAGCCCCGGGCGGAACTTGTACGACGCGTTCGCTTTGTAGACCACGCCGTCCGAATTCGACTTGCCCGTCCCGATTCGTGACGGCGCAAACTGGATCAAAGGATAGGGCGTCCGCGTCAAACCGCCGCCGAACAGCGGCAAATCGGTCCCGCCCCGCGCGGTTGCATCGTATTTATAGTAGCGGACGCCACCGGTCACCTGGAATGCCGAAGTCAGCTTGAGTGTCGCTTCGCCGAAGACCGCCTTCTCCTTGTTCGAATTGTCAAAGAACGAGATGTATTCGAGATCGTCGACGCGTGGCGAGTTGATGAAGTTTGCGAAGCCGGGCGTATATTCCTGGCGATCGCCGGCGTTCTTCAAATGGTTGTAGAAGCCCCCCAGCGTCCAGCTGAACGGCCCGCCGTGCGTCGAGACCAGCCGCAGTTCCTGCGTGAACTGTTCGTTGCGCGTGGAATTGTTGGCGTAGGAGGAAAACGCCGGAAAGGCTTCATAGCTGTAATTGAGGTCGAGCAGCAGGTCGGTATTGTCCGCCGTGCCGTTGGTCCGCTGCAGCGTGTAGGCGGTCGATGACACCAGTTGCGCGATATGACCGAGATTGGCCTGGAGTTCGAATGCGTAGAGATACGCCCGGCGATCCGACGGCTCGAGATAGCGCCACGGACCCTCATATTTGCCGGTATTGAACGTGAAGGCACCGTTCGACTGGCGGCCATTGGTCTTGGTCTGCTGGAAACCGAAGGTCAGATAGCCCTTGAGGTTCTCGTTCGCCTCGAGCAGCAGCGTGTTGCGCGTCGTCCAGGTACGTTCGAAATTGACGTCCTTCGTGCGCTTGAAATTGTCCTGATATTGTTGCTGCGTCACCGTTTCGTCGAAAGCGCCGCTTGGTTGCGGCAGGGACGTGCCGGGGTTTTGCAGGACGAACGGATAATCGATGAAGCCCGGCTCATAGTAATAGCCCGCCGTGCTGCGCAGCGCGACATGATCCCGGATGATCGGGATGTTGGCGGTAAAGTCGCCCTGGAAGCCGAACTGGCTGCCGTGCGCGACGGTCGACCCGCGGACATGCGCGTCGAGGCTGAAGTTATTGGTGTCAGGCCGCTTCGGAATGTAGCGGATCGCGCCGGCCAGCGTCCCCGCGCCGTACAGCGTACCCTGCGGGCCAAGCAGCACTTCGACCCGTTCGAGATCGAGCAGCTTGAAATCCTGATACAGCGGCACTTCGCCGAGATAGATGGCGACGGCATTGTCGCGATTGTTGGCGAAGTCGCTCGTGTCGTTGGCGGACAGGCCGCGCAGTACGACCGTGCCGGTTGCGCGTGGACCCGTCTGGTTGATCGTGACCCCGGGGGTGAAGTCGGCGAGCCCGCGGATGTCGTAGATTCGCTGGGTCTCGAGCTGGGCGTTTCCGACCGCGGTAATGTTGATGGGAACGTCGGAAAGCGAGGTCGACCGGCGCGTGCCCGTTACGATGATGTCGGCAGGGGCAGCGTCGGCGGAACCCGCATCGGCAGTATCCGGTGCCAGCGTGACGGTGGTGGATTGGGCAAAGGCGGGAACGGCCGCGAACGATCCGCCCAATGTGCTGGCCGATAGCAAGAGTATCCGGATCTTCGAACGTGCGGTCATCGTTCCCCCTGTGGTGGCATGCTGGACGTCGATATCCCCTCCCAAGGACATGCCGGTTTCGGCTTTTTCGTATCGAGCGATGATGCGGTATGGGGTCGGGCAGAGGTTGGCCAAATGGGGTGTTTAACGTAGGCTTTAGGGACGAAGCCCCTGGGACGGAGGCGGTTGCTCCGCCGGCCGGCTCGGCTACAGTGCGGCGATGGGATCTGCTGTTCAGGATCGTGACGCATGACCGGCGCGACCGTGCCCGGGGTCGACCGGCTGTCACTGTCGCGGGTCGACTCCCCGATTGGCGAAATCCTGCTCGTCACGGACGCACAAGGGCGTTTGCGCGCGCTCGACTTCCACGATTATGCGCCGCGGATGCATCGCCTGCTGGAGCGGCACTATGGCCTCGTGCCGTTGCAGGACGCGGCACCACCGACCGCGCTCCGGGCTGCGCTGGAGGCCTATTTCGCGGGCCGGTTCGATGCGCTCGATACGGTTGACGTCGCAACCGGGGGGACGGTGTTCCAGCGCCGGGTGTGGGCGCAGCTCCGTCATATCGGCGCAGGCACGACGACGAGTTACGGTGCGCTCGCCAAGCAGTTGGCTAGCGCCGGGGCAGCGCGTGCGGTCGGGGCGGCGAACGGCCTCAACCCGGTTGCGATCGTCGTTCCGTGCCACCGCGTGATCGGTGCGAACGCCGCGCTGACCGGGTTCGGTGGCGGGATCGACCGCAAGCGCTGGTTGCTGGAGCACGAGAATGCGGTGTTGCGGTTGCACGGCGGCGCGGGCGCGTAGACGGGTCGGGGGTTCGGCCGCGGACCTGAAGGGGGGATGAGACGTTCCCCGAGGATGAACCTGCAAACCATTCCGACGAGATCACCGCCGAAATCGACTACAGCGCGGCTGCGATCGAATCTGCCGCCGATGCGAAGGACCCGGCGGCGCCGCCGGGTCGCTTCGGGATCGCCGTTGCGACCGCCGACACCGTCCTGACCGCAGGGGCCGCGGACGTCGTCTTCCCGATCCAGAGCATCTCCAAGGTGTTCGCCTTCAACCTCGCGCTGCGGGAATTCGGGGATGCCGTATTCGACCGCGTCGGACGCGAGCCCTCGGGCGATCCGTTCAATTCGATGATCGACCTCGAACGCACGCACGGCGTTCCGCGCAATCCCTTCATCAATGCAGGCGCGCTGGTCGTCGTCGACATGCTCGTCGCGACGCCGCACGGAGAAGATGCCGTCGTGGCCTTCGTTCGCGACCAGTTCGACGGTCGGGATGCCCCGCTGGATCAGGCCGTGCTCAACGAGAACGGAGACCTCAATCGCGCGATGCTCAGCTTCATGAAGCATCATGGCAATGTCGTGGGGGCGCTCGATCGGATCATGGACGGCTATGTCCGGCAATGTGCGATTTCGGTCGACTGTTCCGGACTGGCGCTGGCGGGACGGTTCCTGACTCGGACGCGTCTGCCGCTGGGGGACGATGCGGCGGCGGAGCGGGCCCGCCGGATGCGCACGGTCCTCGCGCTAATGATGACCTGCGGCCATTATGATGGGTCTGGGGACTTTGCCGTTCGTGTCGGCTTGCCGTCCAAGAGCGGTGTCGGCGGCGGCATTCTCTCGATCGCGCCGGAACGGGCTGCGATCGCCGTATGGTCGCCCAATTTGGACCAGCACGGCAACTCGATCCTCGGTGTCCGCGCGCTGGAGATGCTGGTCGCCCGGACGGGCTGGTCGGTGTTCGGACCGGCCATCGCCTAGCCGGTCGGGACAAGACAACGGCAGCGCGTGGGCGAACCCTCGCGCTGCCGTTGCAATAGGCTTATTTGCCCGTCGTCACGTTACCCTTGAAGTCGAGCGCGACGTCGACGGTACGGCCGTCCTTGGTCGCCTTTCCGCGCCACACGCCGTGTGCGTCCTTCGCCAAGACCGAAACGTTGGCAAAGCCGGACTTGGCGATGTGTTCGCGCGCCTGGTTCTGCGTGAACGAATTCGCCCCGCGCCGTGCGCCGCCGTCGTTGACGGTGTGCGTGTCCTTCACGACGCGGTTGTTCTTGGCGGGGGCGTCCTGCGCGATGGCCGGGCTTGCCAGCACGGCGGCACCGAGCAGCAGGGGAAGTATGATTCGCATGCGCTTCATCCTTTCAAATCAAAGTGTCAGATGCGGGTGTAGCGCCCGCGTTCGGCGGCCATGTCGGCGTCGGAATAGGACGGGGCGGTGTCGTCGAAGGTCTTCCAGCCCTGCGCCTGATAGGCCTCGCGACGGTCCGCAACGTCGACCGAGCGATCGTCGTCGAGAATGTTGCGCGCGATCTGTACCAGTGGTTCCTCGACCTTGGCGGTGACGAGCGTCCCGCCACGGCGGACACCCTCGGCATAGACGTGCGCGTCCTGCTCGGGCACGCCCGCATGGGTCAGTGCGCCGACGAGGCCGCCTGCCGCTGCACCGATCGCGGCGCCGCCTGCTGCGCCGACGGCGGTCGCCGCCAGCCAGCCTGCCGCCACGACCGGGCCGATCCCCGGGATCGCGAGCAGGCCAAGACCGGCAAGCAAGCCGCCGACCCCGCCGACCGCTGCGCCGAGGCCGGCGCCGGTCCCGGCATCTTCCGCCGCCGCTTCGCCAGCTTCGCTGGTGCGGGGGGAGTCACCGTGCTTGTCATGGCCGACGATGCTGACGTCGCGGTGGGCGATGCCGGCGGCTTCGAGATCCTGCACCGCGCGGCGGGCGTCGTCGTAGTGTTCGAACAAGCCTGTGACGGTCTGTGTCATGATATGCTCCTGTATCCGGCCGAGCCCCAACCGGTAGGTTTGAAAGCGGTAGGGCGGTTCAGCGAACAGTGGTGCGGACCACCATGTGGTAGAGCACCAGCACGACGACCGCGCCGATGACGGCGACGACGAGGCTGTAGAGGTTGAGGCCGGTGACACCGGCTGCGCCGAACTGGTTGAACAGAAATCCACCGACGACCGCGCCGACGACGCCCAGAATGATGTCGAGGATCAGGCCCTCGCCGCTGCGATTGACGATCTTGCTGCCGATGAAACCGGCCACCAGGCCCAGCAGGATCCATGCAAGAATGGACATGTGACGTTCTCCTCTCATAGCGGGCAACTGCCCGGATGATTGGAAAATAGGGTTAAGGATCAACGCACCACAGATGCGCGGGCACCCGTTGCATGGGTGCACGCGCGCCTCTTGGTGCAGAAAGTTTTGGCCGGGTATTTCGCCTGCGCGCGATCAGTCGACGGGTTCGAAGCTCAGCTGATGGCCGCGGTCGCGCGCCCAGATGATCGCCTCGGCGCGGCTGTGCGCGCCGATCTTGGCGTAGAGCCGCGCGACGTGGTTGCGCACCGTGTTGCGCTTGAGCGAAAGCGCGTCGGCGATCGCGTCGTCGCTCTTGCCGCGCGTGATCAGCGCGAGCACCTCGCGTTCGCGTGCCGTCAATTCGACCGGGCGGACCGTCGTGCCCGGGCGCGGGGTGGGGCCGCGCAAGGCGGCGAGGCGGTCCATGATCTTCTGGCTGAGCCAGCTCGAGTCCTGCATCACGCCCTCGATCGCGCCGATCAGGTCGAGTTCGGTGCGCTTGCGGTCGCTGATGTCCTGGTAGGCGGCGAGGATGCAATATTGGCCGTTGATCGTCACCGTCTCGGCCGAGGCGAGGCACGTCACGAGAGCGCCGGTCCGTGTCTTGATCTGCAATTCATAGCCGCGGAACGATCCGCTTTCGGACACCTTTTTCTCGATCTCGCGACGGGTCGCCGAACTTTCGAAAAGTTCGATTTCCGCAGGTTTGCGTCCGACGACGCTTTCGAGCCCCCAGTCGGTCAATGCGAGGAAGGCGTGGTTGACGTTGAGGATGCGGTGGCCGTCGAGGCTGGTGAGCAGCATCGGCACCGGCGCGAAGCGGAAGGCGGTGGCGAAGCGCTCCTCGCTCTGGCGCAAGGCGGTTTCGGCGCGGCGACGGGGTTCGAGGTCGGCGAAGGTGAAGATCATGCACGCTTCGTTGTTGGGCATCTCGGCGGGGTGCCCCGCGAGCAGGACGAGCTTGCTGTCGCCGTTGGGGAGCGGCAGTTCGGCCTCCATCTGCGGGACGATCTGGCCTTCGGTTAGCCGGGCCTTGGCGCTGTCGCTGTCCGCCGCCTGCGCGAGGATGTCGAGTTCGTACACCGACCGCCCGACAATCGCGTCGCGCTCCCATCCCGACAGGTCGAGAAAGCCTTCGTTGACCCGAACGTAGCGCAGGTCGGCGAGGCGGACGATCAACGCCGGGGCGGGGTTGGCGTTGAACATGCTCTCGAACCGTTCACCCGCCTCATAGGCTTCGGTCGCATCACCGATGATGAGCACGAGGCAATCGGGCTTGCCGTCGCGGTCCAGCACAAAGCCGCGCGCGGTGTGGACCCAGTCGGGTTCCTCCTGTCCCGCCTTGCGCACGTCTACGACGACGTCCTCGAACGATTCACCGCGGCACAGCCGGGCCATCGGATAGGCCGCCTTGGGCATCGGCTGGCCGTCACGCAGCCGCAGGTCGAACGCCTGCTGATAGCCCTTCACCGTCCCGCCCCAGTCGGACAGCGCGGTGCAGCCGTGCATGACGAGCGCGGCTTCGTTCGCCCAGACGATCTCCCCGTCGGGCTCGATCAGCACGACGCCGTCGCTAAGCCCTTCGACGATGCGGTGGAGTTGCTCGCGGTCGGGGCGCGTATCGGGATGGGGCGGGTCGATCTTGACGGTCATCGGCGGACAACGCCGTAGGTCGCGAGAAGAGCCGTCGCGCAGTCATCGCGTGTTTCGGTGGAACTAGCAGTGGTGATCCAGCGCTTAGCGATCTTCATTCGGGAGAAACGTCGTGGCTGTATTCAACAAGGACATCATCAAGCTGGTCGAGGCGAACACATACTTCCAGAAAGAAGTGTATATCGACGACAATTGTCAGGTCGTGATGATGCACATCGAACCCGGTGATGACATCGGCGAGGAAACGCATGACGCCGACCAGACGACGTTCTTCGTCTCGGGCGAGGGGCAGACGGTCGTCGACGGCAGCCGCCAGAAGGTCAGCGACAATCATCTGATCGTCATTCCCAAGGGCGCGCTGCACAACATCATTAACAAGGGCGACGCGCCGCTCAAGCTGTTCACCGTCTATTCGCCGCCCGCCGAAGAACCTGGCGTCGCGCACAAGACCAAGGCCGATGCCGAAGCCGCCGAGGATTGATCCGACCTGCCCGGACGCGGTGCGTCCGGGCACTTTACAGAAGATGATCGCCGCCATGACCGCACGCGACGCCACACTGGCGCTTCTGGCCAAGCGGGCTCCGGGAGCGACAGTTTGCCCGAGCGAGGTGGCCCGCGCGTTGGCAACGGGCGGCGACTGGCGGCGCGAAATGCCGACGGTGCACGCTGCGGTCGATCACCTGGTGGACGAAGGCGTGATCCGGTTGAGCTGGAAGGGGCAGGCGCTCCCTACACGGGCCGGACCCTATCGGATCGGTCGACCGGACTGAGTTCGGAAAGACCTTCCGCCGATCGGCAAGCGTGCCTACAAAGCCGCCATGTCCAGTCGTACGACCCTGCGGAGCGGCGCAATCGCTGCCACGCTGCTCGCGCTGTCCGCCTGCGCGGGCGGAAATTACCGACCGCCGAGCGACGCGCTGGTCAAGATCGGCAAACCCTATGTCGTGCGCGGCGTAACGCTGGTTCCGGCGGCGGACCCGACCTACGACATGCTCGGCTACGCAAGCTGGTACGGGAGCGAGTCCGGCAACCGCACCGCCAATGGCGAGCGGTTCCGGCCGAAGTGGATCACGGCCGCGCACAAGACGTTGCCGTTGCCGACCTATGTCGAAGTGACTGCGCTCGCGACCGGGCGCAGGATCGTGGTGCGCATCAACGATCGCGGGCCGTTCGTACCGGGGGCACGGATCATCGACCTGTCGCAAGGGGCTGCGGACGAACTCGGCATCCGGCAGGGTGGGCACGCCGCGGTGCGCGTACGGCGGATCGAGCCGAGCGAGGCGGACCGTCGTCGGCTGCTCAAGGGCAAGCCCGCGCGCGACCTGCCGCCCGAATCAGATCAGGCCGTCGGAAGGTTGCAAAGCCAATTGTCCGCGGCGGGGATGTCGCTGACCGGACGATCCGCGCGGCGGTTCTGAGCCGCGCGGATCGGGAGCGCGTTGTGTCCTAGCCCCGGGCCTTGGCCTCCGCACGGAAGCGGTGGAGCAGCGGTTCGGTATAGCCGTTGGGCTGAGTCAGCCCTTCGAACACCAGCGCCCGTGCCGCCCGGAAGGCAAGGTTGGTGTCGGGGTCCGCCGCCATCGGGCGATACAGCGGATCACCCGCATTCTGCGCATCCACCTTCGCCGCCATCCGCCGCAGCGCGGCGTCGGCGTCCTCCTGCGTGGCGACGCCGTGGAGCAGCCAGTTCGCCATATGCTGTGACGAGATCCGCAGCGTCGCGCGGTCTTCCATCAGCCCGACGTCGTGGATGTCGGGCACCTTGGAACAGCCGATCCCCTGATCGACCCAGCGCACGACATAGCCGAGGATTCCCTGCGCATTGTTCTCCAGCTCCTCGCGGACCTCGTCGGGATGCCAGTTGTGCCCGGTCGCGAGCGGCAGCGACAATAGCGTTTCGAGCGGCGCGATTCCTTCGTCGCGCCGCGCCGACTGGCGTGCCGCCACGTCGACGTCGTGATAATGCGTCGCGTGGAGCGTCGCCGCGGTCGGGCTTGGGACCCAGGCGGTGGTCGCGCCGCTTTGGGGATGCGCGATCTTGTCGCGCAGCATGTCGTGCATCCGGTCGGGCGCCGCCCACATCCCCTTGCCGATCTGCGCGCGACCCGCAAAACCGCTCGCCAGACCGATCTGGACGTTGCGATCCTCATACGCCTGGATCCACGCGGCGCGCTTCATCTCGCCCTTGCGCACCATCGGACCTGCACGCATCGCGCTGTGCATCTCGTCGCCGGTCCGGTCGAGGAAGCCCGTGTTGATGAACACGATGCGGTCCTTCACCGCCGCGATGCACGCCGCGAGATTGGCGCTGGTACGGCGTTCCTCGTCCATCACGCCGACCTTGACCGTGTGCCGCGGCAGGCCGAGCAGATCCTCGACTGCATCGAACAGGCGGTTGGTGAACGCCGCCTCTTCGGGGCCGTGCATCTTGGGCTTCACGATATAGATCGATCCCGCGCGGCTGTTGGTCCGCGCGCCGTTGACGTCGTGCGCCCCGATCAGCGAGGTGACGATCGCATCGAGAATGCCTTCGGGGGCTTGCGTGCCATCCTGCAACAGCACCGCGGGGGTCGTCATCAGATGTCCGACATTGCGGACGAACATCAGGCTGCGCCCCGGCAGGACGAGCGGCGTCCCGTCGGTCCGCACATACTGGCGATCGGGCGCGAGCGTTCGCGTCATCGTCCGCCCGTTCTTGTCGAAGCGCGCCTCCAGCGTGCCCTGCATCAGGTCGAGCCAGTTGGCGTAGGCCGCGACCTTGTCCTCGGCGTCGACCGCGGCGATCGAATCCTCGAGGTCCGCGATCGTGGTGAGGGCGGATTCGAGCACCACGTCGGCAAGCCCGGCGGGGTCGTCGCGACCGATCGGGTGGGTGCGGTCGATCACCAGTTCGATGTGAAGCCCGTTATGCCGCAGCAGGATCGTGTCGCCCGCCTGTCCGATGCGCTGGTCGGGATTGGCGAGCACTGGCGTGTCCCCGGTCCACGTGCTCCACGATCCGTCGGCAAGCGGCACCGCGCGGTCGAGGAAGGCCTTCGCCCAGGCGATCACCGCTGCGCCGCGGACGGGATCATAGCCGGGGCCGGTGGCGCTGCCCGGCAATGCGTCGGTGCCATAGAGGGCGTCGTACAGGCTGCCCCAGCGCGCATTGGCCGCGTTGAGCAGGAACCGTGCGTTGAGGATTGGCACGACCAGCTGCGGGCCGGCAAGCTGCGCAACCTCGGGGTCGACATTCTCGGGCGCGATCGTGAACGGCTCCGGCGCGTTGACGAGATAGTCGATGTCGTGGAGGAACGTGCGATACGCACCCGCGTCGAACGCCGCGCCCTGATGGTCTGTGTGCCATGCGTCGAGCTTGGCCTGCAACGAATCGCGTACCGCTAGCAGCCGCGCATTCTCGGGGGCGAAGCGCGCGAAGATGTCGGCAACCCCTTGCCAGAAAGCGTCGGGCGCGAGGCCGCTGCCGGGGAGGGCGCGGGTTTCGAGGAACGCGGCGAGGGGGGCCGCGACCTGCAAGCCGGCGCGGGGCTGATAGTCGACGCCGTGCGGGCTGGGCGCGGGCGACGGATCTGCTGGCTGTGTCATCGGGACGATCCTCCGGACATGATCGGGACTGTGGGTGCAGGAATAGGCGCTTGCCAATTCCGACGCCAGCCGATCAAACGTCGAAACACTTGTTCACGAGAAGAACGAATGGATCCGGATTACGACGTCTTCGATGCGATCGTCGCGGGCGGCAGCCTGTCCGCCGCGGCGCGCGCGATGCATCTTTCGCCCGCGATGGTCTCCAAACGGCTGGCACGGCTGGAGGAGCGGCTGGGGGTGCGGTTGTTCCATCGCACGACCCGCAAGCTCGCGCTGACTGACGCCGGCGAGCGTTTCCACGGCGACGTCGCCGCAATCCTGCAGGCCGTCCGCGACGCGGAAAGCCGCCTGATCGGGACGCGGTCGGAACCTGCGGGGACGGTGCGGCTGTCTGCACCCACGTCGTTCGGACGGTTGCACGTGGCGCCCAAGCTACACGCCTTTTTGGTGCACTATCCGCGAGTCCGGCTCGAGCTGGACCTGTCCGACGATATGGTCGACCTGTACGGGGGGCGCTACGATCTCGCGATCCGGATCGCGACGACGATCCCGCCCAATCTGGTCGCGCATCGGCTCGGCGGCAGTCGGCGATTGTTGTGCGCCAGTCCGCGCTACCTCGAACGGCACGGCCCGCCGGCGACGATCGAGACGCTCGCGCAGCATCGTCTGCTCGCCGCCGCCGGGCAAATGCCATGGCGTCTGGTCAAGGGAAGGCGGCGCTTCACCGTCGAGGGCGAGAGCCATGTACGGACCAACTCGAGTGAAGTGATCCGCGAACTCGCGATTATCGGGGTCGGGATCGCGCTGCGGTCCTTGTGGGACGTCGAGCAAGCGCTTGCCAGCGGTGCGCTGATGCCCGTGCTGCCGGGGTGGGAGGGGCCGGACGATCTCGCGGTCCACGCGGTCTATCCGCGTGGACCGTCGACTCCGCCCGCGATCACCGCGCTGGTGGCGTTCCTCCAGGAAACGCTGGCGGATGCGTCGTGGGATGCGGTGCGGCCTCGTCCGTAAACCGGACGGGGGCCGGTCAGTCCGCCGCCACCACGATATCGCTCGGCGCCGGACGTCGCGTCAGCCAGATCACGCCGACCATCGCCACCGCCATCCATCCGCAGATCCAGAACACCTCGACCGACGCCAGCAGATACGACTGGGTGACGATCTGCCGCATGATCGAGCCCGCCGCCTGTGTCGACGTCATGCCCGCCGCCTGGAGTTGCTCGACCGCCTGACGATAGATCGGCGAATACGCGGTGCCCACTTCGGTCAGCCGAGTCTGGTGCAGCGCCTCGCGACGATCCCAGGACGTCGTGATGATCGATGCGGCAAAACTGCCCGCGGTAATGCGCGCGAAGTTCGAGATGCCGCTTGCCGAGGGAACACGATCGCCGGGGATGCCGTCGAACGAGATGGTTACCAGCGGCACGAAGAACATGCTCATCGCCAGCCCTTGCAACAGCAGCGGGAACATCAGCGTCCAGAAGCTCGCATCCGGGGTGTATTGCGACCGCATGAAATAGGAGGCGGCGAAGATGAGGAACGCCGTCGTCGTCAGCCAGCGCGGATCGATCTTGAGTTTACTGATGAACGGCGTTGCGATCACCGCGACGATCCCGCTCGGCGCGGCGACGAACCCGGCCCAGGTTGCGGTATACCCCATCTGCGCCTGCAGCCACAACGGCAGCAGCAGGTTGTTCGCGAAGAACAATGCATAGCCGAGGCACAACGCGAGCGTCCCGAACGCGAAGTTGCGGCGCGCAAACAGGCTGAGGTCGACCGCGGGATTGCCATCGGTGAGTTCCCAGATCAGCCACGCGGCGAACCCGACGATCGCGCACACCAGCAGGATCACGATCAACGGGTTGTTGAACCAGTCGCGGTCCTTGCCGAGATCGAGCATCGTCTGCAGGCTGAACACCCAGAAGGCGAGCAGGATCAGCCCGACCGTATCGATCGGCAGTTTGCGGGTCGGGGTCTCGCGGCTTGCGAGCGAGCGCCACGAGACGAACGCGCAGGCGATGCCGACAGGGACGTTCATCAGGAAAATCCAGCCCCAATGGTAATTGTCCGAGATGTAGCCGCCGAGGACCGGTCCCAACACCGGCGCGGTGAGCGTCGTCATCGACCAGATGCTCAGTGCGGTGCCGCGTTTGTGCGCGGGGAAAATCGAGATGAGCAGCGCTTGGCTGCCCGGGATCATCGGCCCGGACACTGCGCCTTGCAGGATGCGGAAGCCGATCAGCGACGACAGGTCCCACGCCAGACCGCACAGCAGCGAAGCAATCGTGAACAGGATGACCGATACGGTAAACGTCTTCACCACGCCGAAGCGCTGCATCAGCCAGCCGGTGAGGGGCACGGTTACGCCGTTCGCCACCGCGAACGACGTAATGACCCATGTACCGTTATCGGTCGAGACGCCGAGATTGCCCGCGATCGTCGGCAGCGAGACGTTGGCGATCGTCCCGTCGAGCACCTGCATGAAGGTCCCCAGCGCGAGCGCGAGCGAGGTGATCGCCAGCGTCGCGCCACGCAGCGGGGCAGCCCCCGCGTCGGCCGGTGCGCTCACCGATCGCGCCCGAGGTTCTGCCCAAGATTCTGGGCAATGATGCGGCGAACCATCGTATCGACTTCGGGGCCGCCGTCGAGGCTCTGCTGGGTTCCACCCGCAGGCGCGGTGCTCTCCGCGACCATCGCGCCGGACAGGTTGCTCGTTGCGACCACCGCGTTGACCGACAGGCCGATCCGCAGCGGATGTGCGCGCAGTTCGGCGGGATCGAGCGCGATCCGCACGGGAACGCGCTGGACGATCTTGATCCAGTTGCCCGAGGCGTTCTGCGGCGGCAGCAGCGAGAAGGCGTTGCCGCTGCCCGCGCCGAGCCCGAGCACCTTGCCGTGGAAGGTGACGGCCTTGCCGTACACGTCGGCGGTGATCGTCACGGGCTGACCGACGCGGAGATGCTGGAGCTGCGTCTCGCGGAAGTTGGCGTCGATCCACAGGCTGTCGAGCGGGACGACCGCCATCAAAGGCGTGCCCGCTGCGACACGCTGGCCGAGCTGGACGGTGCGTTGCGCGACGATCCCGGCGACCGGGGCGACGATCTTCATGTGGCTGCTGTCGATCGCGGCGCGGCGGACGTCGGCGATCGCGGCCAGGACCTGCGGATTATTGGCGACGTCGGTGCCAGCGACGGTGCTTGCGGCCTGGGCTTGCTTGGCGCGCGCCAGCGCCAGCGCAGCGCGGGCGGTGGTGACCGCGTCGGCGGCGTGCGACAGTTCCTCGCCCGATATTGCGCCATCGCGCGCGGCACCCTGGCGGCGACTGTAATCGTTCTGCGCGCGCGACAGTTCGGCTTGCGCCTGCGCGATCTCCGCGCCGGCTTCGTCGACTTGCGCATGGGTAGACCGGACCGCACGGACCGCGCGACCCAGTGCTGCTTGCGCCGCGTCCATCTGCACGCCGACCGTTGCCGGATCGAGATCGATCAGCGGCTGGCCACGCTTCACCGACTGGGTGTTGTCGGCATGGAGCGCGAGTACGGTGCCGCCGTCGCGCGCGGTGACCGCGATGACGTTCCCGGCGACATAGGCATCGTCGGTTTCCTCGGTCGGCGGCGCGGTAAAGACGCTGATGCCGTAAAGGACCAGCCCGATCAGGACGACCAGCCCGAGCAGGCCGAACGCGATCCGGCGGATGCGCGTGCGGCGTCGATCCGCGTTCGGGGTTTCGGGCGGCGGAGCATCGGCGGCGGCAGGTTCGGCGCCGACGACCGGCTCGATCCGCTCCGCGCGTTCCGCCGCTTGCTTCCAATCGGTGGGGGTCTGGTCGTTCATGACGTCTTGTCCGCAAGAGCAGCCGCAGTGGACTGCGAGGAAGGATCGAAACCGCCGCCAAGCGCGGCAATGAGCTGGATACGACGTGTGAGCGCATCGGACTGGAGCCCGACCAGCGCTTGCTCGGCCTCGAGCAGGCGGAAGCCCGCGTCGATGCTGTCGAGCTGCGAGCCGAGGCCGGTCGAGACGCGGACCTGATCGAGCCGCACCGTCTCACGCAGCCCGGCGACGACGCGACGTTGCGCGGCTGCGTCCTGGTCGGATGCGCGGACTTGCGTCAGCGCATCCGCCGAATCGCGCACCGCGCCGAGCACCGCATCGTCATAAGCGGCGACCGCCTCGTCGAGCGCGGCGGTCGCGCCTTGATATTGCGCCTTGAGCTTGCCGCCTTCGAAGATCGGCACGTGGATCGCAGGCCCTGCGCCGTACGTCCGCGCGCCAAGGTCGAAGAAGTTTCCGAGCCCCAAGGCGGTAAAGCCCGCGAGCGCCTGGATATTGACGTTGGGCAGGAAATCCGCCCGCGCGACGCGGCGTCCGGCTGCCGCCGAATCGATCCGCGCCTGTCCGGCAAGCAGGTCGGGACGGCGCCCGAGCAGATCCGCTGGCAACAGGTTCGGCACTACCGGCGGCGCGTCGAACGCCAGTCTGGGGTTGGTGATCTGCGGATAGAAGTCCGCGCCGCGCCCGACCAGCGCGGCAAGCGCGTGGACCAGCAGCTCGCGCTGCGCCAGCGCACGGGTGCGCGCCTGGTCTGCTTCCGCCAGCAACGTCTCGCCCTGGCGCAGTTCGAACTGGCTGGCGAGCTTGTTGCGGATCCGCGAATTGATGAAGCCCAAGGCCTGTCGCCGCGTCGCAACGAAGTTGTCGGCGACGCGGATGAGCTGATCGGCCCGTGCGAGCCCGACATAGGCCTGCGCGATCGAGGTCGACACCGTCAGTCGCGCCGCGGCCGCATCGAGCGCCGTCGCCGCAACGTCGGCGCGCGCGCCCGCCACCAGCGCGCGCTGGCGACCGAACAGATCCAGGTTCCAGCTCAGGTTCGCCTGCACGGTCGAGAGCGGATAGGCGTTGCCCGCATAGGGCCGCGGATAGACCGCGCGATTGGAGAAGCGCTGGTAGATCGACTGGCCGTCGAGCGTCACCTGCGGCAACTGATCGCCGCGGCGAACGCCGAGCGTCCCCTGCGCCATCCGCACCCGCGCCAGCGCGCGGTCCAGCGAGGGATTGTCCGCCAGCCCCATCGTCACCAGGCGATCGAGCTGGGGATCGCCGAATGCGGTCCACCAATCCTGTGCGATGGGAGCGGACGTGGCGGCGAGCCCAAGCGCTGCCGGCTGGACCTGCGCGACACGCGGGGGATCGTGCGGCACCGCGGCGCAGGACGACAGCAGCACCGCGGCAAGGGCGGCGATCCCGACGCCGCGCGTCACTGGTCGTCCTCCACGAGCGGGGCCACCCCGGCGACGCGCTCGGCCTCCACCAGGATGCGCGCCAGCATGGTGACGAACTGGTTCGCCTCGTCCTGCGACAGGGGCGCGATCACTTCGTTCCAGGCACCGACGACGTCACCCTGGAGCGTTTCCACCCTCTTGCTGCCGAGTTCGGTCGTCATCAGGCGGACGACGCGGCGGTCCTCGCCGCTGCGATCGCGGGCGAGGAGCTTTCGCGTCTCCAGCACGTCGATCAATCGCGTCGTCGCACCGGTCGTGATGCCGAGTTCGCGCGCAAGCTCACCGGCCGTATCGGCGAGTCCGTCGCGCACCACCTTGAGCGCGACCCATTGCTGATAGGACAGGTCGCCGGCGTTGATGCGCGAGTCGACGAAGGCGGACATGACCTTGTCGAGCCGCCGCAGCAGACGCCCCGGCGCGCGACTGGCGGAGCAATCCTCCAAATTGAATACCGCCATTATCTTCTACCTCATTAGCTGCATGAGCAGATACATTGGCAAAAGATATTTACAAGTGCAGTGCGTGCAATCGTATCGGCGCGGACTGCTGCGCCCGTCCAAACCCCGTTCGGACGTCGGCCGGTCTCCAGTTGGTGAGCACGCCGACATCGTTGCTCGTCGATATTCTTCGACTGTCACCGGGGTGTCACAGGCCCCGACCAAGGACTCCAGAGTGATGGAGCCGTTGCCGCCGCTCGATTTCATGCAATGCCGCGCGTTTCGGGCGTAAGGCGGATTACGCGTTTGCAGTGCGATCCGCTTGTTCGAGCGGTTCACACGCGTCGTATCTTTGGAGGGTGTCAGTGACCCATGTTTCGCGTCGTGCTTTGCTGGCTGCCGGTCTGTCGGGGGCGACGCTCGCGACCTTGCCCGCCGCGATCGCGCGGGCCGCGGCGATCCCGCCCGCGCGTTCGACCGGGTCGATCAAGGACGTCGCGCATGTCGTGATCCTGATGCAGGAAAACCGCGGGTTCGACCATTATTTCGGGACGATGCGCGGCGTGCGTGGCTTCGCCGACCGCTTCCCGATTCCGGTCTCCGCCGTTCCGGGCACGATGGCGCCGGGGACCGTATGGGATCAGCGCGACCGGGAGGCGGAAGGGGGCGCGCGCACCGTCCGGCCGTTCCACCTCGCGACCCGGACTGATTACGATCTGATGCGGATGGAGGGAACGCCGCACAGCTGGCCCGATGCGCAGCGCGGTTGGGACGAGGGGCGCATGGCGCATTGGCCGGAGGCCAAGAGCCAGCGCGCAATGGGGCATTACCGGCGCGAGGATCTGCCGTTCCAGTTCGCGCTCGCCGAGGCGTTTACGGTGTGCGACGCCTATCATTGCTCGGTCCACACCGGGACCAACACCAACCGCCTTTTCCTGTGGAGCGGCACCAACGATCCGGACGCGACGCACGGCGGTCCGGCGATCGGCAACTCGCACGACAGTTTGCCGGAGAGTGGCGGCTATCCCGATCCGTACCGCTGGACCACGGTGGTCGAACGGTTGCAGGCGGCTGGAGTCGACTGGCGGATCTATCAGGACATGGCGGACAATTTCACGGACAATCCGCTCGTCGGGTTCGCGGCGTTCCGCGCGGCCCATAAAGGCGGCACGGGAGACGCCGCCAATCTGCGCGACCGGGCGCTGACGACCCGCGGACTGGACATGTTGCGCGCCGACGTGCTCGACGGCCGGTTGCCGCAGGTGTCGTACATCATCGCGACTGCCGCCGGGTCCGAGCATCCCGGACCGTCCAGCCCGGCGCAGGGCGCCGCCTATACCGCCGAAGTGCTCGACGCGCTGACGGCGGATCCGGACGTATGGGCACGGACCGCGCTGTTCGTCATGTTCGACGAGAATGACGGCTTCTTCGATCACGTCCCGCCGCCCGCGCCGCCATCACGCGATGCGGACGGATCGCTGCTCGGCGGATCGTCGGTCGATCTTGCCGGATCGTATCACGAGCATGACAGCATCGCGGACAAGGCGCTCGATCTACCGGCATATCGGGGGCGTCCTTACGGCCTCGGCCCGCGCGTGCCGATGTATGTCGTGTCGCCGTGGAGCCGCGGTGGCTGGGTCAATTCCGAGGTGTTCGACCATAGCTCGGTCATCCGCTTCCTCGAGCGCCGGTTCGAGTTCCACGAGCCCAATATCGCGCCGTGGCGCCGCGCGGTGTGTGGCGACCTGACCTCCGCGTTCGATTTCGCCGTTGCGGACGCGGTGCCCGTTTCGGGCATTCCCGATCCGCATGGCGACGCCAAGCGCGCCGCGGCGATCCCCAAGCAGCCCCGGCCGCAGGCACCCGTCACCAACGCGACCCCTTGGCAGGAACCGGGGATCCGCCGGTCGCGACCGTTGCCATATAGGCTGCGGGTCGAAGAAAAGAGGACGGACGGCGCGATCCAGCTTCGTTTCCTGGCGGAAGGAACCGCGGCGGCGGTATTTCATGTCTACGACCGGACCAACCTCGCGCAGGCCCCGCGCCGGTTCACCGTTGCGCCCGGACGATCATTGGAGGGCCGCTGGACGGTTGATCGGACCGGGCGATACGATCTGTGGGTTCTCGGCCCGAACGGCTTCCACCGGCATTTTGCCGGGCACGCAGACGATCCGGCGGCGCTCTCCGCGCTCGCATGGGATGTGACGGGGGACGATCTGATCCTGCGCTTGCCCTTCGCAGCCCGTGGCATGTCGCTGGTGGCGCAGGTCGAGCGGATCGGTGCCGCGCCCGGGACGAGACGGCTTACCGGCGCGCGCTATCGGTGGCCGCTCCACGAAACCTACGGCTGGTACGACATCACGCTCACGTCAGCGGCCAGCCCAGACTATCGCCGCCGTGTCGCCGGGCGAAGCGACGTGCCCGGCCGCGCCACATGCAGCGATCCGTTCGCCGATCGCGATAGCGAGCCGCACGCCTGATACGCCGACCGCGCCGTTCATGATCGGATCGGTTCTTCGATCAGGGCGTTAAGGATCTTCATGTCCCCCCGGCGGGCGGCGGAAAGGGGATCCAATGGCGGTCAAGGCAGTCTTGTTCGATATCGACGGGACATTGGTGGACAGCAACGATTTCCACGTCGCAGCGTGGCAGGAAGTGTTTCGCGGCATCGGCGCCACGTTCGACGATCAGACGGTGCACGATCAGATCGGCAAGGGCGCCGACATGCTGGTCCCGACGCTGCTTCCGGATCTCGACGAAGCGGAGCATCAGAAGCTCGGCAGCGCCCAGGGCGCCATTTTCAAGGATCGGTTCATCGATCGGGTAAAGCCGTTCCCCGGGGCGCATGACTTGCTGGCCCGCGTTCGGGACGACGGTATTCGAGTGGTGCTGGCTTCGTCGGCATCGGCCGAGCAACGCGATCATTATGTCGATCTCCTCGACGCACGCGTGTTGATTTCGAAGACAACGACGGCGGACGACGTGGAGAACACCAAGCCCGCGCCCGATATCTTCGCAGTCGCGCTCGGCAAGCTGGACGGGGTGTCCGCCGACGAGGTCCTCGTCATAGGCGATACGCCGTACGACATCGAGGCAGCCCGCAAGAGCGGGATCGCCACGATCGCGGTACGATCGGGCAAGTTCACCGATCAAGCGCTTCGCGCCGCGGGGGCGATCAAGCTGTACGACGACGTGGCCGCATTGCTCGACGATTATGACGCGTCGCCGATCGCAGCGGCGTCCGCCACCGTCGAGCCACGCTGAACGGCCATAAGCGTGGGGCCAGTTCCCTGACGCCCTTTCTACCCTTCTGAGGAGACCGTTATGCCTGACACAGTACCAACCCCGGTGAGCGGGAATGAAGAAGACAAGGGCAAGCCGGATGGCGTGAATTCCCCCGGGCGCGGCGAGGGCGGCGACAGCGGGGGCGGCAGTTACCAAAACCCGCATAGCGGCAAGGATGGCGACGGCGGTTTCGGCGGGTTCTTCGGGCACGGTGGTCAAACCGACATCGGCTATCATGGGGGCGGACAACTCGGGAGCGAAGGCTCCGAAACCGAGAACGCGACGACAAAGGGGGATGGTCCGCACGCGGACGGCGACGCCGGGCCCAAACCCGGGCCGGTCGGGGATGGAGACAACACCGCCGAGGAATATCCCCGTTCCACGACTGTCGAAGGGCGTCCGATCGAGGTCGTCGATACGTCCGGGATCGCGGCGGCTGAAGCGATGGGGACGACCGGTCGGGACGGGGCGGAGGCGCAGGAATCGGAGCATCCCGGTTCTGGCTGACGGAAGGTACGGTGCCGCCGGACCTTGTCCGTGCGGGTGGGTCAGCAGGCGTCGGTCGATACGCGTCAGTACCGCCTGGCCCTCCCATCGAACTTTCAAGCGGCTGTGATCCTTTCGGGGTGCACTGCGTTTGTACCCCGAAAGCGAGACCAACCTGCCGATACCTTTGCTCGATGCGCGCAACGCGACGTCCCGCCGTGCACTGGCGTCGGGCAATCCTGAGGAGCGCCGACACCGGGAGACGTCCGCCACGGCCATCTGCGTTCCCGCGCGGAATGAAGCGGCCCTTCTTCCGCGGTTCTTGAAGGCCCTGACGGCGCAGGATGACCCAAATGCGTTCGTGCTGTGCCTGCTGCTCGATACCTGTACTGATGACAGCGAGGCGATCGTTGCGGCGCATTGCAACGGCGTTCCCTTCGAGATCGTGACGCGGAAAAGCGTCGCCGATTCAGCGCCCAATGCAGGACGAGCGCGCGCCGCTGCGATGGACTTGGGAATCGAGACGGTCGGGCCGGATGGCATCTTGCTGTCCACCGATGCGGATTCGGTGCCAGCCCCGGATTGGGTCGCGGCAAACCTGGCGGCGCTGGAAATGGCGGACGTGGTCGTCGGCCGGATCGACCGAAGCGGCGGCATTCCGAGTCCGGCGCAGGACCGGATCGAAGCCTATTACGACGGCCTCGCCCGGTTGCGGCGGGTGCTCGATCCGCTGCCGTGGGAAAGCGCGCAGCCGCATCACTATACCAGCGCCGCGAGCCTCGCGTGTTCGGCCGAGACTTATCTGGCGCTCGGCGGGTTCGAGCCCGTGCCTGCCGGGGAAGATGCGCGGTTGGTGGATACGGCGCACCGGCTTGGCATGCGCGTCCGCCGCGACGGCGCGGTTCGCGTGGAGACGTCGGCCCGGCGCGACGGGCGTGCGCGCGGCGGCCTCGCGGATCATCTGCGCGACATGGACCGGACCGGCGGGGCATCGGCGCGGATGGCGCATCCCGAAGACGTTGCGTGGCGCTATGCGCGTCACGCCGTGGCGCGCGCCGGATGGTCGAACGTCGATACCGCCGCCTCGGTGCTGGCAGCAGCAGTCGGGCGATCGGAGGAAGAGGTGCACGCCGCGGCATCCGTGGCACCGAATGCCGAGGGCTTTGCGATGCAGGTGGTGCCCGACATTCCCGGCGGCGAGCGGCTGGTCGATCTTCCCACCGCGGAAGCCGCGCTGGCCGCGTTGCTGGCACGACACGCGGGAGCAGTGGCATGAGCGGGACACCAGATCCGCTCGATATCCTTTTGCCGACCACGGGGACGGACACCCCGGGGATGGGACGCGCCTTGCGCGCGCTGCATGGCCTGGTGCCAGTGGAAGGTGACCCGCAGGATCCGGCGGAAATGCTCGCGCTGCTGCGCTTTCTCTACCGGATCGGACGCCGCGACCTGCCGCTTGCGCGCCTGGTCGAGGGGCATGTCGACGCGCTGCAGATCATCCACCGCTACGACGACCCCGCAGCTGCAGACCGTGTCCTCGCGTCGGCCGCGAGCGGTGCGCTGTTCGGTGTCTGGAACGCGGCGCTGGTCGGCGAACCGCTGCGGGTCACCGACGGACGTCTGTACGGCGGCAAGAGCTTCGCTTCGGGGGCAGGAATCCTGACGCATGCGATCGCCGGGGCCGATACGCCGGAGGGGCATCGGATGCTCTTGGTCGATCTCGCCGCCTCCGCGCCCGAGATTGATCGCACGTGGTGGAACGTGGTGGGCATGGAGCGCTCGCAAACGCATGTCGTCCGCTGGAACGGCGCGGCTCCCGCCAGCTTCCGGACGATTGGGGCGCCCGGCGATTACGTCCGCGAACCTTTCTTCAGCGGGGGTGCGCTGCGCTTCGTCGCGTGCCATGCCGGTGGTGTCGCGGGCGTATTCGATCACGTCCGCAACCACCTCCTGGCCACGGGGCGCGGCGGCGACCCGCACCAGCTCGGACGGATCGCCGAGCTGTACGGCACGGCGGAAGCAGCGGCGGATGCGGTGCGCGCGGTCGCCGCGACCTGGCCCGAACCCGGCTTCGTCGAACGCGTCGCTGCGGCGCGGCTCGCGGTCGCCGCCGCCGCCGAGCGCGCGATCACGCTTGCGCAGCAGACGGTCGGCGTATCGGGAATGTTCGTCGCGCATCCGCTGTCGGCGGCGATGACCAATCTGATGGTCTATCTCCGGCAGCCGGCACCCGATGCGCAGCGCATGCGGGTCGGGCAGGCGGCGGTCGCCGCAGTGCTGGTGCCGGATCTGTGAAGGCGCTGCGGCTCCACGGTGTCCGCAGCGCGCTGATCGTCGCGCCGCATCCGGACGACGAGGCGATCGGCGCCTTCGGCCTGATGCGCCTGCTCAAGCGCCGTGGAGCACGGGTGCGCGCGATCATCGTGACCGACGGCGCGGGATCGCATCCGGGCAGCCGGAAATGGCCCCGCACACGGCTGGTGGCGACGCGGCGTCGCGAGACGCGCGCGGTGCTGCGCGGAATCGGGATCGGAGCGAACGACGTTCGCTTCCTCGCACTGCCGGACGGCGGGCTGACGGCCGGTGGCGGTGCGGTTCGGCGCGCTTTAGCCCGCGCGCTCGCGCAGACGCGGGGGCACGACCTGCTCGTCATGCCCGCGCGCGACGACGATCATCCCGATCACCGCGTGGTGGCCGCCGTCGCCGCCGACTGCCCCGCGATCCGGCGGCTGGAATATCTGGTGTGGCCCAACCGGCAGACCCGCGCGCGCCCTGCAACGCACGCGTTCCCGCTCGGCGTCGGGGCTGCGGCGAAGCGGGGTGCGATCCTGCGGTATCGCAGCCAGTTCGGGATGATCACCGACGATCCGGGTGGGTTCACGATTGCGCGGAACGAACTCGCCGCTTTCACTCACCCCGTGGAACGCTACCGCGAGGCAAGCCGATGAAACCGATCGACCTGGCCGGGTTCGAGCAGAAGTTTGCCGCGAATGCCGATCCGTGGAGCACCTTCACCAACCGCGACGAAGCGCACAAGCGCGGCGCGATCCTCCACGGGCTGGGGGCCGGGCCGACCGGCCGTGTCCTCGAGCTTGCCGCCGGGAATGGATCGAACAGCGTGGCGCTGGCGCGTCGCGCGCTCCGCTTCGATGCGACCGAGGGGACGCAGAGCGGGGTCGATCTGGTGCGCCGCGCGGTTGGCGATGATCGGCACGTGCGGGTTCGCCGGCTGGTGCTGCCCGGTCGGTTTCCGGCCGCTGTGTACGACGCCGCGGTGGTTGCAGAAGTGCTCTACTACCTTTCCCCGCGTGCGCTGCGGCACGTCGCGCGCGACATCGCCGTGGCGCTGCGCCGCGGCGGGCGGCTGATCCTGGCGCACCACCGCGTCGACTATCCGGACTTCGTGCAACATGCCGCGCAGATCCACGCGCGGTTCCTGGCGGACACGGGCGTGGCCTGGCGCGCGGCGGGGGACGTGCGGACCGGACGGTGGCGGGTGCAATCCTATGTCCGCTGCTGACCCCGTGAAGACGCCCGCGCCAATCCGCGTCGCGATGCTCGCGCCGATCGCGTGGCGCACGCCGCCGCACCATTACGGCCCATGGGAACTCGCGACGAGCGTCCTGACCGAAGCGCTCGTCGCGCGCGGGGTGGATGTCACGCTGTTCGCGACGCTCGACAGTGTCACGTCGGGCACGCTCGCCGGGGTCGTGCCGCGCCCCTATAACGACGATCCCGCGATCGATGCGAAGGTCTGGGAGATGCGCCACGTCGCGCATGTGATGGAGCGGGCTGACAGGTTCGACATCATCCACAACCAGGCCGATTTCGTCCCGCTCGCGTTCAGCCGGATGATCGCCACGCCGATCGTCACGACGGTCCACGGGATGCCGTCCGAACGGATCCTGCCGATGCTGCGCGAATATCAGCACGACGTCGACTATGTCGCGATCAGCACGACCGATCGCAGCCCGGAATTGCGCTATTCCGCAACCATTCCGCACGGAATCCAGGTCGAAACGTTCCCGTTCGGCGCGAAACCGGCGCGGGAACTGCTCTTTTTCGGGCGGATTCATCCGGACAAGGGGACGGCGGTGGCGATCCGGGTGGCGAAAGCGGCGGGGGTGCCGTTGCGGATCGCCGGGATCGTCCAGGACCAGCGCTACTTCGAGGAGGAGGTTCGCCCGCATATCGACGGGGTCACGGTACGCTACGACGGGCCGCTCGGCGGCGCGGATCGGCTGGCGGCGCTCGGGTCGGCAATGGCCTTGCTCCATCTGATTGCTTTCGAAGAGCCCTTCGGGCTTTCGGTGGTCGAGGCGCTGGCGTGCGGGACCCCGGTGATCGCGTTCCGGCGCGGATCGATGGCGGACATCGTCCGCGACGGCGAGACCGGGTTCGTCGTCGATACCGCCGAACAGGCGGTCGCCGCGATCGGTCAGATCGGCCGGATCGACCGCACCGCCTGCCGCGCGGACGTGCTGAAGCGGTTCTCGGCGGACCGAATGGCGGCGGACTATCACCGGCTGTACGGCGATTTGCTCGCCCGCAAAGCGATGGCAGGCCGGCGGTTCGGCGTCAGCGCTTGACGAACAGCGCCTTGGGCAGGACGACGTGGACCCCCTTGTTGCGGTCGACCAGTTCGGTGATTTCGACATCCCCCGCGACGCTGATCAGCATATACGCGTCGTCGCGCGTCATGCCTTTCGCCGCGACGAGGAAATCGATCATATTGCGCAGCGCCTTGCGCGTCGCGTTGCTCAGATCGTCGTCGAACCCCATCGCGATATAGGCGGTCGGCGTTTCGGCGCGCGGGTAGGGCGTGGGCACGCGCTTGTGGAGGATGAACTCGAACGTGCCGGTCAGCGATGTTTCGAGCGCGGTGATATCGACTTCGCCATTGCCCTGCGCGGCGTGCCCGTCGCCCGCCTGGAACAGCGCCCCGCGGACATGGACCGGCAGGAACAGTGTCGTCCCCGCGACCAGCGCCTTGTCGTCCATGTTGCCGCCGTTGATCGTCGGCGGCGCGGAATCGTAGCGCCCGAAGGAGGGCGGCGGCGCGACCCCCATGCTGCCGAAGAAGGGCGCGAGCGGCACCTCGATCCCAGGACCGAACTTGCCGACCATCCGCTTGAGGTCGAGCGGGACGATCTTCATCCGCGCATACGGGAAATCGTCGGTCAGGAACCCCGCGCCATAGCGGAACGCGTTGTACGCATAGGGGATCGCCAGATCGATCTTGCGGATGCGGACTTCGAGCGTGTCGCCGGGTTCGGCCCCTTCGATCGCGATCGGCCCGGTCAGGATATGCCCACCCGGACCGCGTTTCGCGGCGGGCACGCCGTCGAACACCGCGCGCAAGGCCGGCTCGATGTCGGCGGGCGCGACCCCGGCCTTTTCGAGACCCGTCGGGCTGTTGGTCAGCAGCGTGTGCATCACCACCGTATCGCCCGACTTGATCGTCAACACCGGCGCGTCGGCGGCATCGTAATGCCCCCAGGCGACCGTCTGCGGGGTCGCCTTCAGCTCATAGGTTTCGGCAGCAACGGGGGACGCCAGCGCAAGCGCGGCGAGCAGGAACAGGCGCATCGTCAGATCCTCAATACGCCAGCGCGCAGCCGTCGGCGCGCATTTCGCTCGCCGCGGCATAGACGCGGGTGTCGCCGTCCATCCGGTGCTCGACGCATTCGTAGCGCCCGAAGCCACCGTCCGGCGCGCCGATTTTCCACCCCATGTCGGCGAGCCGCTGGCGCGTCGCGACGGGTACACCGGTTTCGAGCCGGAGCAGCCCCGTGGGTCCGAGCCCCGGCGTATCCTCGCCCATCGATTGCGACGATCCCTCATGATGCCAGCGCGGGGAGTCCCCCGCCGACTGGATTTCTAGCCCGTAATCGACACGGTTGACGATGATCTGCGTCTGCCCCTGCGGCTGCATGTCGCCGCCCATCACGCCGAAGCTCATCCACGGCGTGTTGCCGCGCGTCGCGAAGCCCGGGATGATCGTCTGGAACGGGCGCTTGCCCGGCGCATAGATGTTGGGGTGCCCGTCCTTGAGGCTGAACAACTGTCCGCGATCCTGGAACATGAAGCCCAAGCCATCCGCGACGAGCCCCGATCCCATCCCGCGGAAATTGGACTGGATCATCGACACCATCATGCCGTCCTTGTCCGCGCAGCTGAAATAGGTGGTGTCGCCGTGGCTCGGGGCCTGGCCCGGATAGACCGGGGTGAGCAGCCGGTCGGGCCGGATCAGCTTTGCGCGCTGCGCGGCATAGTCCTTGGAGATCAGCCACTCGACCGGCACCTTGGCGAAGTGCGGATCGGCATAATAACGCGCGCGGTCCTCATAGGCGAGGCGCTTGGCCTCGGCCTGCAAGTGGATCGACAGCGCGGACTGGAACCCTGCGCGCTTCAGGTCGAACCGTTCGAGGATGTTGAGCATCTGCAGCGTCGCCAGCCCCTGCGTGTTCGCGCCGAGCGCGTGGACGGTGGTGCCTCGATAGTCGGTGGTGCTGGGCGCGATCCATTCCGAATGGTGTGCGGCGAGGTCCGCCGCCGACAGCCATCCGCCGATCCGCTTGAAATAGCGTTCGATCTTCTGCGCGATGTCGCCCTGGTAGAAGGCATCGCGCCCGCCGCTGGCGATCGCACGATAGGTGCGCGCGAGGTCGGGGTTGCGGAACACGCCGCCCGCCGCGGGGCCCTTGCCGTCTGCGAGGCCGTACGTCCGCAGCGCGTTCTGCGATTCCTCCAGCCCGTTCCCGGGGCGACGGAACGCGGCCATGCTGCGGCGGATGTAATAGGCGATGATGTCGGGCACCGGCGCACCCGCTTCCGCCAGCGCGATCGCGGGCTGGAACAGCGCCGCCCACGGCAGCTTTCCGTAGCGCTGGTGCATCGTCCACCACGCATCGACCGTCCCCGGCACCGACACGCTGAGCGCGCCGAGCGGCGGAAGTGCGCCGTTCTTCGCGCGCGACCGCACCGTCTCCAGGCTGAGGCCGCGCGGCGACGCTCCCGATCCGGCGAGACCGACCACCGCCTTGCGCTTGGGGTCCCAGATCATCGCATAGGCGTCCCCGCCGATCCCGCTCGACGTCGGTTCGAGGAAGCCGAGGCACGCGTTGATCGCGATCGCCGCATCGACCGCGGAGCCGCCCGCTTTCAGGATGTCGATCCCCGCCTGCGTCGCGAGCGGATGCGCGGTCCCCGCTGCGCCGTTGAGCCCGTAGACGGCGGTGCGCGAGGCGAAGCTCGCGCCGATCGGGCGGTCGCCGGCGTGGACGTCGGGGCGGAGGAAGCGTTCCTCGCCGGGCATCCAGACGGTGGGGTTGGGGTCGGTTGGCGGTGCGGCACCCTGGCCGGGGCCGGGCGCGGGATCGGTGCTGGTCTTGCCGCTTTGTCCCTGCGCGACGCCCGGCAGCAGGAGGGCGGCCGCGGGCAAGGACGCGATAAAGGTACGACGGCGCATGATGATACTCCCCAGACGACCGCCGTTGTCGCCCGCACGACGGCGCAGGGCAAGGGGGTGCACGACGCATTGAGGTCTGCTGCTGGTGTTGGCTTGCCACCCTCCGCTCGGGCTGCCGCGAATGCCGCAGCACTGACGGATTTCCGGCGCATACGAGTGGATCGGCACGGCGGCGGGATCTTGCCGAGGTCCTGATCCTGCGGCAATGGCGGGGTGATCGGCGGCCCGTGTTCGGGGTCCGCAGCGGCGATCAGGGGCGGTGCCGTGCCGCCTGCAGCGTCGACGATCCGAGAGTATGATCCGTGCAACGACGATTTTTATCCGCCTCGTTCGGCGCTGCCTGCTCGATCCTCCCGCTTGAGGGGGCGCCAGCGCAGACGGTGCAGGAATTGCAGGCACAGATCGACGAACTCAAGGCGACGATCGCCGAGATGAAAGCCGCGCAGAAAGGCAAGGCGTCACCCGGACCAGCGCCCATGCCGCCCGCAAGCGTCGCGGCGGTACCGGCCCCGATCGCCGCGCCGGCTGCACCCCGCGCGGAGCAACCGGCATCTGCGGTCGCTGCCGTGGCGAAGCCCGCCAAACCGCATTGGTACGACCGGATCGGGATCCGCGGCTACACCCAGGTGCGGTTCAACGAAATCGTCAGCGGGGATCGCCGCGCGCCCGATGGCGTGTCGCGGTTGCGCTCGGTTGGCGACAGCGGGCTCGGCGACGATACCAACTTCACGTTCCGGCGCATCCGGCTGATCCTGCAGGGCGATCTGAGCGACCGGGTATCCTTCTATTTCCAGCCCGATTTCGCCAACAGCATCAGCAACCAGTCGGGCGGCGAGCGGCGCGAGGGGTTCGTCCAGCTGCGCGACGCGTATGTCGATACCTTCCTCGACCGCGACAAGCGGTTCCGGCTGCGGGTCGGCCAGTCCAAGGTGCCGTTCGGTTGGGAGAACATGCAGTCCTCGTCCAATCGCCTGACGCTCGATCGCAGCGACGGGATCAATAGCGCAGTGCCGGGTGAGCGCGACATCGGGGTGATCGCCTATTACACCCCGCCGCAGGTCGCCCGGATCTGGGACCGTCTCGAAGACGACGGCCAGAAGCTGTTCGGCAATTATGGCGCGTTCGGCGTCGGCGTGTTCAACGGACAGGGTATCAACCGGACCGAAACCAACGACGGCGTGATGACGGTCGCGATGGGGACGTGGCCGTTCGCGCTCGACGGGCTCGGTGCCAGATTTGCGGGGCAGGTGCTCGAAGTCGGTGGAGCGGCGCTGCAGAACGGGATCGAGCCGGAGATCCGTAGTGGTGGGACGAGCAGCATTACCTATCGCGAGGTGCGCGGCGGGATCCACGCGATCCTGTACCCGCAACCGTTGGGCTTCCAAGCGGAATGGAACTGGGGGCGCGGCCCCGAATACGACGTCGCGCGCGGCGCGATCCGCTCGCTTCCGTTGAACGGGGGGTACGTGCAGACGATGGCGCGCGTGCGACGGTCCCCGGTGGGTCCGTTCATGCCCTATGCCCGGTGGCAACGGTATCGCGGCGGATGGAAGGCGTTGACCAACGCGCCAAGGCTGGAGACCGATGAAGTCGAGCTCGGGATCGAGTTCCAGCCGGTCCCCGCGCTGGAACTGACGCTCGCTTATGCGCACATGCAGCGCAGCGAGGCGGATGAACGGCGCACCGGTCGCGCCGAGGGGGACGTGATCCGGACGCAATTGCAGTGGAATTACTGAGCGCGGCGAGCCCGACGGCGATCGTCAGTGCGGAACCGGGAGCGCCTGCGAAGACGCCGTGTACAACGCGAAACAGGCGGACGCACCGCACGCGACCGTGTCGAGCCAGTCGGGCGTCTGCCCGACGCCACGCTCGTCCATCGCACGCAGAAAGGCGCGCCATTCGCCCGGATCGTGTCGTGCCGACAGGAAAGCCGTTGGAGCGCCCGGGTATACGCGTTTGACAAGCACTGCGCCGCCCAGCCGCGAACCCTCGAGAACATAGAGTGCACCCAATCGCGCAGCCGACGTACCACCGGGGTCGAACGGCAGCGGGGGCGGGGGCGCGAGCTCGAGCGTGGCGAGGTCGTTCTGCAGCAGCGCCAGGCGCGGCCGCCACCGCGGGAGCGTTGGGTCGCCTGACAGGACCGCCTCGACGGCTGCAGTCGCCGCGGCGTGCGCTAGGAGAAACCGTGCGTAATCCGCCCGATCCGCAAGATCCAACCGGCTGAACGCGGCATCGACCGTGTCGTGCGCGGCGCGCGTGATGGTGCGCAGATGACTGGCTACTGGAACCACCGCTGACGGATTTAACATATCGAACGTTTTCGCGGCGTGTTCCGGATCATCCCAGCGCGTGGCCGAAATCGGAACGCTGATGCGCGGGGCCGGCGCGTCGGCGCAACGCCGCCTGTACGCGTTCGACCAGCTCCTCCTTGCGATACGGTTTGCCGAGCACGTCGAGCGCTTCGGGTTGCGGGCCATTGATCGACATCTCGTCGTTATAGCCGGTCGTCATCAGGATCGGAACCTTGGGGTTCCGCCCGCGGATCTCGTGCGCGAGCGCAAGGCCGTTGCGCGGTCCCGGCATCACCACGTCCGAGAACACCAGCGCCACGCCGTTCTCGCGATCGAGTTGCTCGAACAGGCGCAGCCCTTCGTCCGCGTCGTTCGCGACCTTGACCGCATATCCTGCGTCACTGAGGATTTCTTCCGCAAGGAAAGCGATCGCCGCTTCGTCCTCGACCACCAGGATAAGCGGCGGGTCCACCTTGTCGACTTCCTCCGCACGGAACCCCGTCGTGTCCGGTTCGAGCGCCTGAACTGGCCTGTCATGCTCCGCGATTGGAAAGTAAAAGCGCACCGTCGTGCCTTCGCCCTCGGTGCTGCTCAGCTTCAGGACCCCGTCGGATTGCTGCGCGAACCCTTGTGCCATAGCGAGCCCAAGGCCGGTTCCGGCGCCTTTCGGCTTGGTCGTGAAGAATGGCTCGATCGCGCGGTCGAGCACGGCCTGCGTCATTCCGTGGCCGCTGTCCACGATTTCGAGCAGGACGTAGCTGCCAGCGGCGAGGCCGAGGATCTCGTCCGTAGCGATCTGCCGCAGCGACGTCGCGATCGTGATCGTCCCCCCCGCTTCGATGGCATCGCGGGCGTTGCTGACCACGTTGATCAGCGCCGTTTCGAAATGGACCGGGTCGACCTGAATCGCGGGGAGGCGACGGCGCAGATTCAGTTGCAGATCGACGCGCGACCCGACGGTCGACTCGAGCAACTCCGCGATTTCGGACACCAAGCTCGAAATCTCGACCTGGCGGGGCTCCAGGCGGCTGCGCCGTGCGAAGGACAGCAACTGCGCCGTGAGCTTGGTGCCGCGCTGCGCGGCGGTCAGCGCTGCCTCGTGATAGCGCTTGAAGGCACGCTGATCCTCGCGCTTCGCCGCCATCAGCTCCAGGCTGCCGTTGACCACCTGGAGCAGGTTGTTGAAGTCATGCGCCAGACCGGCGGTCAGTTGCCCGATCGACTCCATCTTCTGGCTCTGCATGGCATTGGTTTCGGCCTCCTTGCGGCGGCTCACGTCCAACTGGCTCGCGAAGAAATACAGCAGTTCGCCCGCTTCGTCATAAACCGGCCCAAGGAAGACCCCGTTCCAGAAGGGCGAGCCGTCGCGGCGGTAATTGAGGATTTCGAGGCTGATCGCGCGGCGTTCGGCGATCGCGGTGCGCAACTGCGCGACGACGGCGCGATCGGTCAGCGGGCCTTGCAAGAAACGACAATTGCGACCGACCACTTCGTCCTGATCGTATCCGGTAAGATCCAGGAACGCGTTGTTCGCAAACACGATCGGATTATCCGTCATCCTCGGATTGGTGAGAACCATCGGCATCCGCGTCATCTCGATCGCGGCGAAGAAGATACCGCCGCGCTTCTCCAGCGACGGGTCGGTAATCGTGCTCTGTTTCCAGTGGCGTTCGCCGGGGCGGCCGATCAGATCGTCGCTGGGCTGATCGAACGCGCCGTCTGCCGGTACGCCGCTGGCTTGATCCGTGCTCATTGATATGTGCCATTCGCAATCGTTTCCGCGGGACTGCGCGGATGGGTGATGGGGGCGGTCAGCACGGTCCGGACACCGGGAAGATTGTCGGTGACTTCAAGCGTGCCGCTCAACCTCCGGACCATCGAGTCGAGCATCCGCGTCCCAAAGCCCTTGCGCGTGCCGGTCTTGCCGCGGCCCGCATCCGCGACGATCAGCCGGAAACGCGCGCGATGCTGTTCCAGCGTCACGAAGATCTGTCCCGGCGCGCCGCCATAAGCGTATTTCTGTGCGTTGATGACAAGTTCGACCAGCACCAGCCCGACCTGGACCGCATCGTCCGCCGCGATCGTGACGGGGGCGAGATCCAGCACGAACTGGTTCTCCCATTCCGCACCCATCGACCCCTTGAGGTCGACGATCAGGTCGGACAGGTAGCGCGAAAGGTCGATCGATTGGACGTTATCGTCGGTGTAGAGACGCCGATGGACCAGCGCGACCGCCGACAGGCGCCGCTGCGCCTCGGTCAAGTGCGCGGTCAGGGCAGGGTCCTCGCTGGCGCGGCCTTGCAGCGCGAGAAACGCCATCACCAGCTGCAAGCTGTTCTGGACGCGGTGGTTGACCTCCTTCAGCAAGGTCTCCTGTTGCGCGATCAGACGATCCTTGTCGGCAACCGCGATGCTGAGATTGTCCGCCAGATCACGGATACGGCGGTTCTGCCGCGCATCGTACAGTCGACCAAGCAACCGGCGCGCCGCCTCGATTTCCGTATGCGACCACCGCCGTGCCTTGCCGAGCACGACCTGCGACCACGAATCAAACGATGCCCGCGGCGTGAGCTTCTCGCCTGGTTGCAGGTTGACCGCCTTGTGCGGATTGCCTGCCCATTCGACGACCTGCTTCTCTTCCGCCCGGAACCACATCAGGATGGTTGGCGTCTGGAACGACAGGGTGATTGCGAGCAGCCCGCTCGCGCGTTCGCGATAGGCGGCGGCGGCCGGGAAAAGCGTCGACAGGCTGTCGGTGTGGAACGGCTCGACGCCCTTCTGGCGAAACCAGCCGGCAACCTGCAGGATCTGATCCTGCTCGGGAGTTGCTCCGTCGACATGAATGGTGTCTCCGTCGATGATCGCGAAGCCATCGGCTTCGAACATCCGCCGCAGATCCGCACCCGCCGTCTTGAACAGATGCGCCGGGTCGGTGTCGCTCGCCAGATGTGCGGCGATCACGTCCTCGTCGGCACGAATCCGCAGGCGCTCACGGTAATCGTCGGCCTGTTCCTTGGCGGTGATTTGACGGGCGAGCCCGCCCGCCACCAAAGCGGCCGCGCGCCGTGTCGGCGCGCTCAAGTGCCGCGGCGCCATGTGGTGACAGGCGACCAGGCCCCACAGCACGCCATCCTTGACGATCGAGATCGATGCGGAGGCGGCAACGCCCATGTTCTTGAGATACTGGATGTGGATCGGCGAAACGCTGCGCAGTTCGACATCGCTCAGGTCCACCCCAGCCTCGACGGCGGGGCGGATCGGATCGGGCTGGTAATCGACGTCGGGAATCACCCGCACGCGGTTGCGCAAATACAGCGCGCGCGCCTGCTGCGGGATGTCGGACGCGGGAAAGTGATGGTTGAGATAACTGGCGAGACGGGGCGCGGCATCCTCCGCGATGACCACGCCGGAATCATCATCGAGGAACCGGTAGATCATCACCCGGTCGAACCCGATCAGGCTGCGAAAGTTCTTCGCCGCGCGCTCGCACAGTTCGATCAAGCCGCCCGATCGCTCGAAGCTGACTCCGACATCGTCGATCCAGCTGAGAATATCGGTAGCACTGTGCGCATCGGACGGTTCGAGCTCGATCAGCCAGCGATCTCCATCGCGATGCGCGGCGCCCTCCCAACCCGCCGTGGCGACCTCGCTGAACACGCACACCGGTCGAACCGAATCACCGAGCAACTGGGAAGCGCCTTCGCCCAGCAGCGCGGTGACGGTCTGTCCCAGCCAATCCTCCCCGAATACCGTCTCCAACCTGCCCGCCCCCGCAACAACGCGCTGATCGGCGGCGGTTACAATGAGCAATAAGCCATGGGGCTGGATGCTGCCGGGAATGTGAATCGGCTCGCGATCACACTCGGAGATATCCGTTCCGAACTGAACGGTAGGAAGCGATATATTCATCGCCTTAAAGCCTTAAAGCCAAATCATAGAACGGCCAAGCGCGCACTTTTAAGACTTTTGAGGGGCGCCGGCGCCTCACCCCGGCCGCCGCATCTTGAACAACGCGTCCTCCCCGATCTCGAAATAGTCACTCGGGCCGCCCCCGCGCAAAATGGGATGCGCCGCCGCGGTCTGATACGCCCCATCCGCGATCAGGTTCGGGGCGATATGGATGCCGATCACTTCGCCCAGGATCATCCACTGGTCGAGGGCGTCGCCCTCCTTGGTGGTCAACCGCAACGTCTGCGTGTGGCGGCATTCGAACGCGACCGGGCTCGATGCAACACGTGGCGGTTTGACCAGCCGCGCGGGTGCCGTGGCAAGCGTCGCCAGATCGAACTCGTCCACCTCGGGGCCGACGGTCGCTGCGCTCGCGTTCATCGCGTCGCCCAGATCGCGCGTGACGAGGTTCCACACGAATTCGCCCGTCGCGGTGATGTTGGCCGCGCTGTCCTTCCACCCCATCGACGAGAAGCCGATGATTGGCGGGCGATAGTTGAACAGGTTGAAGAAGCTGTATGGCGCGAGATTGCGCGTGCCGTCTTCCGCCAGCGTGCTGATCCACCCGATCGGACGCGGCGCGATGATCGCGTTGAGCGGATCATGGCGGAGCCCGGGAATGCCCGCATGGCCATCCTTGGGTTCATAAAAATGGTGGTCCGACATGGCGTTATCCTCGGAGGCGTGGTTTGCGGTGGGCGACGCAACGGAATCGCGGTAGATGGAAGCACCGCCGCCGACCGCACGAATAGGCACCTGCATGACCGACGCAACCCGCTCCCCCGACATCCCCCCGCCCGGTACGGCCACGCCGATCTATCGGCACCGGCTGACAACGCGAATCTGGCACTGGGTTTCCGCGATCACGATCTTCATCATGATCGGCAGCGGGCTGACCATCCTCAACGCGCATCCGCATCTCTATTGGGGGCAGTTCGGCGCGAATGCGGACCACGCCTGGCTGCACACCGTACGTGCGCCGTCGTGGCTGACGATCCCGGCGGGCTATAATCTTGCGATTGCGCGGCGCTGGCATCTCCTGTTCGCGCTGGTGCTGGGGTTCGGTCTGCTGTTCTACATGGTTTCCAGCTTGCTCAACCGCCACTTCCAGCGCGACTTCCGGATCCGCGCGCGCGAACTGACGCCTGCGCATCTCTGGTATGACGCGAAGGAGCATGCCGCACTGCGCTTCCATGATCCGAAGCAGCCCAATGCGCGCAATATCTTCCAGAAGCTGGCGTATGTGCTGACGATCTTCGTGCTGCTGCCGGCAATGATCCTGTCGGGGCTGGCGCTGTCGCCGGGCATGGATGCGGCGTGGCCGTGGCTGCTCGATCTGATGGGGGGGCGCGCGTCTGCGCGCTCGGTGCATTTCATCGCGATGGTCGGCGTCGTGCTGTTCATCATCGTCCATCTCGCGCTCGTCATCCTGGCGGGCGCGTGGCCCGAAACGCGCTCGATGATTACCGGCTGGTGGCGAATCCCCGGCCACGACAAGCGTGAGGACGCAGCATGAGCAGCCTGATCACCCGTCGCGCGCTGGTGAAGACCGCCGCGCTCGGCACCGGCGCTTTGCTCGCCGGGTGCGACCGCGTCGCAGAGCTGCCTGCGGCACGGAAGATCCTGTTCTCGGGCGAGAAGCTCAACATGGGGCTGCAGCGCGCGCTGTCGAACCGGCACAGCCTCGCGCCCGAATACCGCGTCGATCAGATGTCGCCCTTCTTCCGCACCAACGGCACCAGCAACCCCGGCACGCCCGAATATGCCGCGATGGTCGCGGACAGGTTTGCCAGCTGGCGGCTCAAGGTCGGCGGCCTCGTCACGCGACCGCTCGCGATCTCGCACGCGCAGCTGATGGCGATGCCCGCGCGCACCCAGATCACCCGGCACGATTGCGTCGAGGGTTGGAGCGCGATCGGCAAGTGGCACGGGCCGATGCTCGGCAGCGTGCTCAAGGCAGCCGGGGTGAAGGACTCAGTACGCTACATCGTCTTCACCTGCGGGGATCTCTACTCGGGCGCGAACTATTACGAGTCGATCGACCTGATCGACGCTTTCCACCCGCAGACGATCCTGGCGTGGGGGATGAACGACCAGCTTCTCGACGTCGGGCACGGTGCGCCGGTGCGGCTGCGACTGGAGCGCCAGCTCGGCTACAAGCACGCCAAATACGTCATGGCGATCGATGCGGTGGCCTCGCTCACCGGGATCGGCCTCGGCAAGGGCGGTTATTGGGAGGATAATGTCGATTACGATTGGTATGCGGGCATATGAGGCGTTAATGGGCCGCACATGGCCCTTATCGACTTGTTTCTCGCCAGGCGCGTAAAGCGTGGCACGCTCACCGTACATCATGCCGATGGAAAGACCGTTCGCTTCGGAACTGCGGATCCGCGCTTCCCGGACGTAACCATCCGCTTCACCGATGCCGGCGCCGCCGCCGCGATCGTCCGCGATCCCGGCCTCGGCGCGGGCGAAGCCTATATGAATGGCCGGCTCGTGGTAGAGCAGGGTGACGTCCGCGACCTCGTCCGGCTGCTGACCGCGAACGATCCGTGGGAAGCGGGCGCGAACGGCCTTGCCGCATCGCCGATGCGCCGCGCGATCCAGGCGGTGACCCACCGGATCGAGCGTGTGAACATGGCGCGCCGCTCGAAGCGCAACGTCGCGCACCATTACGATCTGTCCGATCGCCTCTATGATCTCTTCCTCGACAAAGACCGCCAGTATAGCTGCGCCTATTATGCGAGCCCGGGCAACAGCCTGGAGCAGGCGCAAAGCGACAAGAAGGCGCATATCGCCGCCAAGCTCGCGCTCGAGCCGGGGATGACGGTGCTCGACATCGGCTGCGGCTGGGGCGGGATGGCGCTGTATCTGCATCAGCATACCGGCGCGGATGTGCTCGGTGTCACGCTTTCCGAGGAACAGCTCAAGGTCGCGCGGCGGCGCGCGCAGGAGGCGGGGGTCGCCGATCGCGTCAAGTTCGAGCTGATCGATTATCGCCACCTGACCGGCACGTTCGACCGGATCGTCTCGGTCGGCATGTTCGAACATGTCGGCCCGGCGCATTACAAGACCTTCTTCCGCCAGTGCCGCGACTTGCTGACCGAGGACGGCGTGATGCTGCTCCACACGATCGGCCGCGCGGGCGGGCCCGGCGTGACCGACAAGTGGACGACCAAGTACATCTTCCCCGGCGGCTATAATCCGGCCTTGTCCGAGATCATCTCGGCCAACGAAGGCCTGCGCTTCATGGTCACCGACGTCGAGGTGCTGCGGCTGCACTATGGCTATACGCTCGACGACTGGTACGACCGCACCGTCGCCGCGCGCGAGCAGATCATCGCGCTGTACGACGAGCCGTTCTACCGGATGTGGCAATTTTATCTGGCGGGGGCGGGCGCGGCGTTCCACTTCGGCGGAATGGTCAACTATCAGATCCAGTTCGCCAAGAACCGCCACGTCCTGCCGATCACGCGCGATTACATGATCGAGACCGAGCGCGCTTTTCGCGGCTAGCCCGTTGCACCCTCCCGCCCCCTCGCATAGGGGGCAGCCGAACTTGAAGGATCCTGCCTGTGACTGACAAAATCAACCGGGTCGTCCTCGCCTATTCGGGCGGCCTCGACACCAGCGTCATCCTCAAGTGGTTGCAGCAGACCTATCAATGCGAGGTCGTCACCTTCACCGCCGACCTCGGGCAGGGCGAGGAACTGGAACCTGCGCGCCGCAAGGCGCAGCAGGCCGGCGTCAAGCCCGAGCACATCTTCATCGACGATCTGCGCGAAGAGTTCGTCAAGGACTACGTCTTCCCGATGATGCGCGCCAATGCGCTGTACGAGGGGCTGTACCTGCTCGGCACGTCGATCGCGCGGCCGCTGATCGCCAAGCGGCAGATCGAGATCGCACGGATGGTCGGCGCGGATGCGGTCAGCCACGGCGCGACCGGCAAGGGCAACGATCAGGTTCGCTTCGAGCTCGGCTATTACGCGCTCGCACCCGACATCAAGGTGATCGCGCCGTGGCGTGAGTGGGACCTGACCAGCCGCACCCGGCTGATCGAATGGGCCGAGCAGCACCAGATCGAGATCCCGCACAACAAGCGTGGCGAGGCACCGTTTTCGACCGACGCGAACATGCTCCACACCTCGTCGGAAGGGCTCGTGCTCGAGAACCCGTGGGACGAGGTGCCGGACTATGTCTATTCGCGCACGGTCAGCCCCGAGGACGCGCCCGACCAGCCGGAGACGATCACGATCGATTTCGAGCGCGGTGACGGCGTTGCGCTCAACGGCGTGGGCATGTCCCCCGCATCGCTGTTGGAGGCGCTCAACGAGCTTGGCCGCAAGCATGGCATCGGACGACTCGACCTGGTCGAGAATCGCTTCGTCGGGATGAAGTCGCGCGGGATGTACGAGACGCCGGGCGGCACGATCTATCACCTCGCGCATCGCGGGATCGAGCAGATCACGCTGGATCGGGGTGCTGCGCACCTCAAGGACGAGCTGATGCCGCGCTATGCGGAGCTGCTCTACAACGGCTTCTGGTTCTCGCCGGAGCGCGAGATGCTGCAGGCGGCGATCGACCACAGCCAAGCGAAGGTCGAGGGGACCGTCCGGCTCAAGTTGTACAAGGGGTCGGTCAACGTCACCGGCCGCAAGTCGCCGCAGTCGCTCTATTCGGAGAAGGTTGTCACGTTCGAGGACGACCAGGGCGCGTATGACCAGCGCGATGCCGCCGGGTTCATCAAGCTGAACGCGCTGCGGTTGCGGCTCTTGGGGCGGCGGGACCGGTAAACCGGGGGCGGTGGGGACGACCGCGCTCGTTTCCGCCGCGCCGCTACGGTGTATCCCGTGCGAACCGGGACGCCCCGGATCTTCGGAAGGCCGGTCGCAACGATCGGTACCGGGCCAAACCAACTTGGCGAGATCGCCGCTACGTCTGGTATTTACTTTGAAACGGTGTTCGCACTACGTCGTCAAAACGGCCTGGCGGTTAACCTCGGCAGCTTAAGTGGAGTTGCACACATGTTCTCCGATGGCCTCGAATTATCATGGCAATCACCTAGGTCCGCATGCGCGCTGACGGCTGCCCGCGTACCCCGCAGGCGGAGTGGCCAACCTACGGGCCTTGGCGGTACGGTGGTGCATCACGGGACCTGCTGTCTCGTCGCATCGGGGCGCGATCTTGGCAGCGCGCAATGAGCGATCAGGCAATCCCCCTTTGGCATAGACTCGTGCAGTCGCGCTGGACGCTGATCGCAGTCGGTCTCGTCCTCATGCTCGGCAATATTCTGTACCGCTATCCTGGCGAGCTGAAATTCGACGCTCTGATCCAATATTGGCAGGTAACGTCCGGCGTATACAACGACTACCACCCGCCGGTCATGACGCGGCTCTGGAGCCTTTTGCATCCGATCGCGGACGGCACCGCGCCGATCTATGTCGCGCATCTGCTGATGTACTGGTTTGCCTTCATTCTCCTGGGCTATGAATTGCATCGTCGTGCCGGGCCGATATCCGGGCTGGTCGTGGTCGCGATCGGCGCGACGCCGCTGCTCATCATGATGAATATCGTCGTCATCAGCGACGTCGGATTGGCGTCGTCGTTCCTGGCGGTGGTCGGTGTTTGGCTGCGGGTCCAGCGACGCGGTGGGTGGAGCGTGGCAACGGTGGTCCTTGTAGCGCTGCTGCTGTTCTACGGAACGTTGATCCGGGCGAATGCCGTCTTTGCGGTTCCGCCCCTGTTCCTGCTCCTTTTCGGGAGCCGCCTCACGATCGCAAGCCTGCCCAAAACGTTGGCGCTGTCCGCAGTGATCGCCGTTCTGCTGATCCCGACGTCATCCTTCGTGAACCGCACCATCCTGGGGGCAAGCCCCGGTGGCGCGATCGGAACGTTGCAGTTTTTCGACGTGATGGGGATCGTTCGCCTGTCGGGCGACCGCACCGTCTTGCGAGAGTATGCCGGTCAGTATCCCGAGACGCTGCATTGCTATAGCCCGGTGATGCACGACACGTTGGGCGTGCGCTGCAAGCCGTTTACCGAAATGGTCAGGTCAGATCCGCAGCTATCCTCGATCTGGATCGGTGCGATCAAGAAGCATCCGGTCAGCTATCTCGAACATCGTCTTCTGAACTTGAATTCGGCGTTCTTTTTCTATGTCCCGCCGTTCCATGTCGCACTGGCGCATGGGAACCGGGACAACGCAAAACCACCCTTCGTCAGCGGTAAAGGCTGGCTGCTCGATAATCTGCGAAGCGTTACGATCCTCTCGGCCGCCAGTATGATCGTCCTTGCGGTCGGCTTATATCTTATGATCGGCGGAACGGCCTATCGCGATCAAATCGAGCTGATTGCCGCGCGGGCAATGCTGACGTCGGCAATCCTGTACAGCGCCGCCTTTGCTGTCGTGAACGTCGCCAGCGAACAGCGCTATTCCTTGTGGTTGCTGATGGCGACCATGACGTCGACCGTCATAGCGGCACCGGAGTTGAAACGGCGGCTCGTCTCGCGCGATCCCACCCTTCTCGGTGTCGTCTTCCTGATCATCGTCGTCAATTGCATCGAACTCTACGCCCGGTGGACGGTGGATACGTCGCTCACGGCGTTCTGACGCTTCGGGTTCCCGGTTTTAGACGCCCTTGCCGGTAAGATCCGACGGCACGCGTAGGAAGTACTGCCTCCACCGGACAGGGGGGCTGACCCTGCCCGGTTGATGTTCGATCAGCCGATCAACGGCAATAGCGCGGTCGTCCATCGCGATCGATCGCGCGGCCCGCGAGGGCGCCGCCACCGGCCCCGAGCACTGTTCCCAGCGTCCGGTCGCCGCGTCCGGCTACCACATTGCCGAGCAAGCCACCCGCGATCGCGCCGATGATCGTGCCGCTGTCACCGCTGCGGCAGCGGTTGCGTGACGTGTTATAATAGCGCCGGTCATTGTAACCGCCGTCGTCATAGCCATGACGATCCTCATAATAGCCGCGACGATCGTCGCGATATCCACCGCGGTAGACCTCGCGATACCCGTCGTCGCGATTGTACCCGTCGCGATAGGCGCGATCATAAGCGTACGCGTCGCCGCGATCGTAATAGCGCTGCGCGCTGGCGGGGGTTGCGGCCAAGCCGGAAACGGCGATGGCCATCGTCGTAGTGGCGAGCATGAGCTTCTTGAACATCGTCGTCTCCCTCTCGGTGTGGTGTGTCCCGATGCTGCCGATATGAGCGAGTCGCGCTGATACGAGCCTGAATGCGGTTGTTAGCGTCCGTTCAGGCGAGAAAGCCGGTTGCGTCGTCCGGAAGCGTCCCGCAGGGGCTGTCGGTGCGTTTCTTGATCTGTGCCTTGCTGTTCGCGCTGTTCGTCCCCGAATGGAGTGGACATGCACGCATCCCGCTGCTCGGGACCGATCCGAGCTTCGTCGTCGAGCCTGTGGCGCTCGACCCGCGGGATGCGCAGCGTCGACGAGTCGGCGATCTGGTCTATCTGGGGGGCGTCCGGCTCAAGAGCCGCGATCCGCAATTCGGGGGATTCTCGGCGCTGTCGCTGGCGGGCGATCGGTTCACGTTGCTGAGCGACAGCGGCGACATCGTCCGGTTCCGGCTCGATTCGTCGTGGCAGGTCCACGACCAGAGCTTTGCCGAATTACCCGACGGTCCCGCCACGGGCTGGGAGAAACGCGATCGCGACAGCGAATCGATGAGCGTCGATCCGCAGAGCGGCGCGATCTGGGTCGGGTTCGAGAATGAGAATGCGTTCTGGCGCTACGATCCAAGCTTTACCCACGCCGAGGCGCACGTCGCGCCGCCGGCGATGCGCGGGTGGCCCGACAATATGGGGCCGGAAGCGATGATGCTGCTTCCCCGCGGGGGGATGGTCACGATCGGAGAGGTCAAGCCGTGGCGCGGGCACAAGGGTCGGGCAGGGATCGTCTTCGCGGGCGACCCTACGGTCGATCCACGGCGCGGGTTCCGATTCGACTATATCCCGCCCAAGGACAGCAGCCCGAGCGACATGACGCTGCTCCCCGACGGACGCTGGCTGATCCTCAACCGGCGGTTCGCGTGGTTCCGCTTCTCCAACGTGCTGACGATCGTCGACCCCGCCGACGTCAAGCCGGGCGCACAGGTGCGCGGGCGCGAGATCGAGACGCTGGAGGCCCCGCTGATCCACGACAATTTCGAAGGCGTGACCGCAACGCAAGAAGGCCGCGCCACCGTCATCTGGCTCGTCTCGGACGATAACCAGTTGCCGGTGCAGCGCAGCCTGCTGCTGAAGTTCAGACTGGATCCGGTCGCACGCGGCGACCGGAACTGAGGCTTACGCCGCAGGAGCCTGTGCAGCGACGAGCTTCTTGGAAACGTCGCGCTTGAGGCGACGGCAGCGCAGCGACAGCTTGTCGTTGGTCGTCTTGACCAGCCAATTGTCGAGACCGCCGACGTGCTCGACCGAGCGCAGGCCGTGTGCCGAGACGCGCAGCTTGATGCTGGTGCCCAGCGCATCAGACATCAGCGTGACGTTCTGCAGATTCGGCAGGAACGTGCGCTTGGTCTTGTTGTTGGCGTGGGAGACGTTGTTTCCCACCATCCGGCCCTTGCCGGTCAGTTCGCAAATACGCGACATCGTAAATTCCTGAATGTCCGGTGGGGCCCATGACGAACCCCTAGAAGGGGGCGCGCTTACCGAAAGCGCCGGGGCCCGTCAACCGATTCAGCCTTTTTACTGCAACATCGCGGCGTCACCCGACCCGCTCGGAGCGATGCAACCTTCCGCGCGCAAACCGCGTTTGGTTACGGTAACGGTTCGAATGTCAGGGCGTTTGGGGAGAGTAGGATGCGCTTTTTATTGGCTTTGGTGGGGATCGCGGCCTAGGTCGTGGTTGCGCTCGTCTCGCTCGGCATGTTAAAGATCGATACGTTCGCCGGCGCGTTGCCATCGGTGAGCGTTCAGGGCGGCAAGGCGCCCGAGGTCGAGGCGAAGATGGCGACGGTCGAATTCGGTACGGCGAACAAGTCGGTTGAGGTTCCCACGGTCGGAACGACCACCAAGACGATTTCGGTGCCGACGCTCAAGGTCAACAAGCCGGCCGATGCGAACAGCAATACGGTAACCACGCAATAAGCCGTGCAGATGGCCTGCCAGGCTCTGGTTCGGCGCTCGCCAATCGGGCAGGAAGACCGGATGTCGATCGCCTCCCTGCTGCTGCCCCCCGCCATGCGCGCCGCGCTCGACGCCGCGGCGCAGGCGGCGGAGGCAGGGGAGGTGCCCGTCGGCGCGGTCGTCCTGCGGCGCGGCGAGATCATCGCTACGGCGGCCAATGCCCCCCGAACGCGCCACGATCCAACCGCACACGCCGAGATCCTGGCGATTCGCGCGGCGGCTTTGGCGATCGGCAACGAGCGGCTCGATGACTGCGACTTGTGGGTCACGCTCGAGCCGTGCGCGATGTGTGCCGGTGCGATCGCTCATGCGCGCATCGCGCGGCTCTATTACGGCGCGAGCGATCCGAAAGGCGGCGCGGTCGAACATGGACCGCGAATCTTCACGCAACCCACGATCCATCACCGCCCCGAGATCTTTCCCGGCATCGGGGAGAGCGAGGCCGCGACATTATTGCGCGGTTTCTTCGTCAATCGGCGCTGATTGGGTGTCCAGACCGTAGCGAAACGCGACTCGTCGCAGCAGAACGGTTGTGCAATCGCGCAAATCGCGCAAAGGACGTCGTGCGCCATGCACCCACTTCCCCCCTTTCCCTGGATCGACGTCGCGATCATTTTCGCGCTCATCCTGCTCAACGGCGTTTTCGCCATGTCCGAACTTGCCATCGTTTCCGCGCGCAAGGCGCGGCTCGACGCGATGGCGCGCAGCGGTAAACGCGGCGCACGCGTCGCGCTGACGCTGGCGTCCGACCCTGGCAAGTTCCTGTCGACGACGCAGATCGGGATCACGCTGATCGGTATCCTGTCGGGTGCCTATTCGGGCGCGAGCCTGGGCGGGCCGGTCGGCGCACGGCTCGAGTTCCTGGGGCTCGGCACCGAGCTGACGCAGACGATCGGCTTCGCGTTAGTGATTGGAATCACAACCTATGCCTCGCTGGTGATCGGCGAGCTCGTCCCCAAGCAGATCGCGCTGCGCGCGCCCGAGCCGATCGCCGCGGTGATGGCGGGGCCGCTCCTGTGGCTGGCTTGGGCGACCGCACCAGTGGTGTGGCTGCTCGATTCGTCGTCCGGCCTGCTGTTTCGCCTGATGCGGCTGAAGCGCGAGACCGAGGAGCACGTCACCGCCGAGGAACTCCACCTGATCGTCGCCGAGGCGTCCAAGTCGGGCGTGATCGAGGAGCATGAGCGCTCGATCATCTCGGGTGTCGTTCGGCTCGCGGATCGCCCGGTGCGCGAGGTGATGACGCCGCGTACCGACATCGAATGGATCGACGCAACGCTCGACGAGATGGGCATCCGCGCGGCGCTGATGACCGCGTCACACAGCCGATTGCCGGTGGCGGAGGGGTCGGTCGATACTGTGATCGGCGTGGTACAGGCGCGCGACATTGCGGTGGCGCTGTTCAAGGGCCAGCCGCTCGACGTGCGCGCGCTGATGCGTCAGGCGCCGGTCGTGCTCGACCAGATCGACGCGATGGACGCACTCGACGCGCTGCGCCAGGCGGAAGTGCCGATGGCGCTGATCCATGACGAATACGGGCATTTCGAGGGGATCGTGACCCCGGCCGACTTGCTCGCCGCGATCGCGGGCGAGTTCGCGTCCGATTCGGACCCCGAGGAAGCGCCCTCGGTGGTGACCCGCGACGACGGATCTTTGCTGGTCGCAGGGCAGATGGCGGTGGATGCGCTGGCCGAACGGTTGGGGATCGATCTGCCCGAGGACCGCGATTATGCGACGGTCGCCGGCCTCGCGCTCGCGGTGTTCCGCCACTTGCCGGGCGAGGGCGAAAGCTTCGTCGAACAGGGGTGGAAGTTCGAAGTGGTCGATCTCGACGGCCGACGGATCGACAAGCTGCTGGTCAGCGAAGTCGGGTAGCGCCGTGTTCCTGCAATAGGCGGGAACCCAGAGCTCCAACAGACCGCGTTGGTAACCCTGGGCTCTCGCAGAAGCGCCGCAGGGTGGAGCGCCTTCTCAGCCCCCCAATTTCCCGAACTGCGCCTCATACCCTGCGCGGTCCCCTGCGCTGAGCAACTTGGCCTGTTCGATCCAGCGATCCCGCGCCATCCGGCCGCGGAAGGCGCCGAGCTTCGCATCGAGCGTCTCGGCTTCTGCGGGGCTGAGTGCGGCGATCTGGTCGACGTGGGTGATCCCCAAATCGGCGAGTGTCGCGGCAAGCTTGGGGCCGAGCCCCTTGATCTGCGTAAGCCCGGTCGCCGCGGGGGTGTCCGTGGTCGGCTGAAACATTGGCGCGGGCGTCGGTAACGGATCGGGTGTCGGCGCGGCGCGCCGGGCAGGGGGCGGGGGGGCTGCCGGAGTCGGAGCAGGGGCCACCGTGCGCGGCGCGGGCGATGGCACAGGCTGCTCGGCCACGTCCTCCGACAGCGTCGTGACCTGCGTGCCGTCCGGCGAGACGGTCGGCTCATGGGTGGCGCCGTTCGCTTCCGCGATCTCGAAATTGCGTTCGACCTGTTTCGCGGCGCCCTTGCGACGGCGGACGAGGATGCTGCCCCAAACGATCGTCGCCACTGCCAGTACGGCGAGCACGACCATCAGCGCGACGTGCGCCGTGGTGATCGGCATCATGAAGTCGATCGCCTGGTTCGGGTTTTCGGGCGTGGCGGCCATCGGTTACTCCTCAATACAGTGGATCGTCGTAGCGCACGCCAACCCTTGGCGTCGCGCGAAAACGGGCGCTCAGTTGCCCGCGCGCGCAATCTCGCGCCAGCCGATGTCGCGGCGGCAGAAACCGCCGGGAAAGGCGATCGCGTCGACGCCGCGATACGCCGCGTCACGCGCCGCGCCGATCGTATCACCCAACCCGGTCACTGCGAGTACGCGGCCCCCAGACGCAACGATTCCGCCTGCCGCGGCCCGCGTACCCGCCTGGAACACGATTGCGCCGGTCGCTTCGGCCTCGGCGATCCCGTCGATTGCGCTCCCGGCCTCGGGCGTCCCCGGATATCCGTTCGCGGCAATCACCACGGTCAGTGCAACCGCATCGCGCCACTGCGCGGCACCGTGGTCGGCAAGCGTGCCCTGCGCGACCGCGAGCAGGATCGGCACCAGGTCCGATTCGAGCCGCGCCATCAGCACCTGGCATTCGGGGTCGCCGAAGCGCGCGTTATATTCGATCAGCTTGGGGCCGTCCGCGGTCAGCATCAGCCCAGCGTACAGCACGCCCGAAAACGGCGTCCCCGCCGCCGCCATCGCCGCCACGGTCGGCCGGACGATCTCGTCGAGGGCGCGCGCCTCCAGTTCTGGAGTGAGCACGCGCGCCGGGCTGTACGCGCCCATCCCGCCGGTATTGGGACCAATGTCGCCCTCGCCGACGCGCTTGTGATCCTGCGCCGAGCCGAACGGGAGGATCGCTTTGCCATCGGTCAGCACGAACAGGCTCGCTTCCTCGCCGTCGAGGAATTCCTCGATCACCGCTTCGCCGCCCGCTTCGGCGAACAGGTCGCCCAGCGCCGCTTCGGCCTCGGCGCGGGTGGCGGCAACCGTCACGCCCTTGCCCGCCGCGAGGCCATCCGCCTTGACCACCACTGGCAGCAGGAACGCGCCCAGGCTCGCCAGCGCCTCGTCAAGCGACTTCACGTGCGCATAGCGTGCGGTCGGGATGTGCGCGTGGTCGCACAGCGCTTTGGTGAACGCCTTGGATCCCTCCAGTTGCGCGGCGGCCTTGTCCGGCCCGAACACCGCAAACCCTGCCGCCCGCAGCGAATTACCGAGCCCGTCGACCAGCGGCGCTTCCGGCCCGATGACGATCAGCGAGACGTGATTGGTCGTGCAAAACGCAACGCTCGCCGCATGGTCGCGCACGTCGAGCGGGACGAGCGTGGCGTGTTCCGCAATCCCCGGGTTGCCCGGCGCGGCAAACAGCGTATCGCACAGCGGGGACTGCGCGAGCTTCCAGGCCAGCGCATGTTCGCGTCCACCCGATCCGATCAGTAGGATATTCATGTCGGACCCTCTTTTTGACGCCGCGGCCCGCCTCCTAGCGGGGGACGGTGCTGCCGACAACGGCCCCTCGGCAGCGGGCGCACCAGGCAATTCGGTCATGAGCGTCGGCGAATTCGCGGGCAAGCTCAAGCGCGCGGTCGAAAGCGAGTTCGGCAGCGTCCGGCTTCGCGGCGAAATCTCGGGCTACAAGCGCGTTGCCTCGGGCCATGCGTATCTGAGCCTCAAGGACGACAGCGCGGTGCTCGACGGCGTCATCTGGAAGGGACAGGTCGCCGCTCTCGGGTTCCAGCCGCAGGACGGTGCGGAGGTGATCGTCTCGGGCCGGATCACGACCTATCCGGGGCGTTCCAAATACCAGATCATCATCGACCGGATGGAACTGGCGGGCGAGGGCGCGCTGATGGCGCTGCTCGAGAAATTGAAGGCCAAGCTCGCCGCCGAGGGGCTGTTCTCGGCCGAGCGCAAGCAAGCGCTTCCGTTCCTGCCGCGGACGATCGGCGTCGTCACCTCCCCGACCGGTGCCGTGATCCGCGATATCCTCCACCGGCTCGAGGATCGCTGCCCGACGCATGTGCTGGTGTGGCCGGTCAAGGTGCAGGGCGCGGGCGCGGCTGAGGAAGTCGCCGCCGCGATCCGCGGGTTCGACGCGATGCCGCCCGAGACGCGGCCCGATCTCGTCATCGTCGCGCGCGGCGGCGGGTCGATCGAGGATCTGTGGGCGTTCAACGAGGAAGTCGTCGTCCGCGCGCTCGCCGCCTGCACCATCCCGACGATCTCGGCGATCGGGCACGAGACGGACACCACGCTCGCCGACTTCGCCGCCGATCGTCGCGCGCCAACGCCGACCGCCGCCGCCGAGATCGCGGTCCCGGTCCTCGAAGACCTGCGCCTGACGATCGCGGGCTATGGCCAGCGCACCGGCAAATGCGCGCGGCGTTATCACGACCGCGGACGCGAGCAACTGACCGCTCTCGTCCGCGTGCTGCCCAAGCGCGACGCGCTGCTCGGCCCGCAGCGCCAGCGCGCGGACGACGTCGGTGCGCGGCTCGACCGCGGTCTCGAACGCCGCGTGACGCTGGCGCGCGGGCAGCTCGACCGGTCGGCGGGGGCGCTGCGGCTGTCGACGCTCGAACGCCAGCTCGAACGCGCGCGCGATCGCACCGCGGCGGCATGGCGGCTCGTCCAGTCGCTCGGGCCGAACAGCATCCTCGACCGGGGCTATGCGTTCGTCTCGACTCGCGCGGCGGCAGGCGGCGCGGTCGTCGGATCGGCGGCGGCGGCGCGCGCGGCAGGGGCCGTAACGCTCCACTTCCGCGATGGCGAGGTCGACGCCAAGGTTGAGCGTGGCGGCGGCAAGGCGTATGTCGGTCCCGTCGGCGATCAGCCGACCCTGTTGTAATTTCCCTCGTCCGAAAGCGCTCAGCCGATGCTCATGTCCAACACCGATCGCGCGGCACGCCTGCATTTCATGGCGAACGGCTTTCGCGTGCTGAACCCGGGCGATCATGTCGTCTGCGCCGTTTCGGGCGCGCGGGTCGCGCTCGACGACTTGCGCTACTGGAGCGTGGCGCGGCAGGAGGCCTATGCCACGGCGGCGCTCGCGACCCGGGCAATGGGCGGCGACGCTGGCGCGTAAGGCTGTTCTAGGCAACGTCCCGGTTCGTGGTGCGGTAGCAGGGCTTTCGCTGCTACTGGCGGCCTGCGCGGTCGTTCCGACGACGCCACCGCTTGATGCAAGGGAACCACGTAGCAGCCCAAGGCCAACGGTTGCCCCGGTCCGGGCGCCCGCATCCGTCGCGCGACCCGAGCGCACCGGCTTCACCTACACCGGCAACCGTACACAGGGCGGTTTGCTACTGGGCATCGCTCCCGAACGGACTCGGCAATTGCTGTTCGACGGCGTCGCCGTCCCGGTGGCCGCAGACGGGCGCTTCGTGATCGCGTTCGACCGCGATGCGGCGCCAAGCGCGACGCTCGTGGCCACCCGCGACGACGGTCAGATAGTGCGAGATACGCTGACGGTCGCGCCGCGCGCATGGGATATCTCGCGCCTGTCGACCTTGCCCAAGATCCCGTTGCCGCAACCCGAATTCGATCGCCTCCGTCCCGCCGAACTCGCGCAGATCGTCGCCGCGCGGCGCCTTCAGACGGATGCGCAAGGCTGGCGACAAGCCTTCATATGGCCGACGACCGGACGGATCTCGACGCTGTTCGGATCGCAGCGAATCTATCGCAATGGTGAGGCGGGATCGTACCATTCCGGGCTCGACGTCGCCAAGCCGACGGGGTCGGTCATCGTGGCGCCCGCCGACGGTGCGGTGATCCTGGCGGCGGACCATCCGTTCACGCTGGAGGGAAACCTGTTGATGATCGATCATGGGATGGGCCTGAACAGCGCGTTCCTGCATCTGTCACGGATCGACGTGCGGGTCGGGGATCATGTCCGGCGCGGGCAACCGATCGCGCTGTCGGGCGCGACCGGCCGCGCGACCGGCCCGCATTTGCACTGGAGCCTGCGCTGGAACGCGGCGAAGATCGACCCGCTGTTGGTCGCAGGCCCGATGGTGGAAGACGAACAGCGTTAGCGGATGCGTTTGACGTCGACCGCCCGTCCACTCCCGATGCGCGCGGTGTAGCGACCGAGTAGCCCAGCCTTTATGGTCATCGTGTCGCCCTTGCGGGGCGCGAACGCAGGCGAATCGGTCAACGACTGCCATTCACCGCCTTCGGAAAGCGTGATCCCCCACAAGCCATAGGACACCTGCCGCACCGCCGTCACCGTGCTGGTGATCTCCTTGACGTCGGTATCGGTTGCAGCGCGGGGATCGTCCTGGCTGGTGCCGAACAGGTTCAGATGCGGGAGCGAGAAGCCGAAAAGCGAACGTTTGGCACTTTGCAAAGCCTCACGATCGATGATCCGAATTTCGCGTTTGTCGAGCGCTTCAAGTAGGTCCGACGTGGACCGTTCGTAACAGCCAAGACGTTGATCGACCGGTATTGTTGCACAGGCCTTCATGGTCGAGACGAGGCTGTCGCTACGTCGCTCGGCGGCCGGTGCAACCGTGGGCAGCAAGCACGCCAAGCTGACAAATAGTGGCGCGACGCGATGACGCATGGACCGTACTCCGAAGGAAAATGTGCCCCGTTATACCCTGCAAGCCGAGCGCGGCAATTGCATCCGGGACGGCCCTATGTAGCTAAAACGTCACACGCGTAACAAATATGTGATTAGCGCCATATTAGGTCGTTGCCGTGTTGCCCGCTGTTAGAATAGCAATGCTGCAATATCCGGCAACGAACGGATTAGAGGTATATGGCCGTACCGGCCAAAACGGGGGTAACATGAAGACATCGACGAGATCGCTGCTGCTTGGTTCGACGCTTTTCGCCACAGCGGCAATGGGCTGTGCACCAGCCTTTGCTCAGACAGCACCGGCAACGCCGCCATCCGATACGGCTGGCCAGCCTGCTCCCACCGATAGCGGCGGCAGCGACATCATCGTCACCGGCAGCCTTATCCGGAACCCCAATCTGGTCAGCTCCACGCCCGTTTCGGTGATCAGCTCCGACGAGCTGGCGCTCCGCCAGACCAACACCGCTGAGCAAATCCTGCGTGACTTGCCGGGCGCGGTCGCGAGCATCGGTTCGGCGGTCAACAACGGCAACGGCGGCGCGTCCTTCGCGGATCTTCGCGGCCTCGGCAACTTCCGCAACGTCATCCTGCTGGACGGCAACCGGATTGCGCCTTCGAGCACCGTTGGTCGTGTCGATCTCAACAACATCCCGCTCGCACTGGTGCAGCGTGTCGACACGCTGACTGGCGGCGCTGCTACCACCTATGGCGCAGACGCGGTTTCGGGCGTCATCAACTTCATTACGCGGCAGGACTTCTCGGGCGTCGAGGCTTCGGTCTCGAACCAGATCACCGAACGCGGCGATGGCAAGTATTTCCGTGGCGACCTGACCGTCGGTTCCAATTTCGATGACGGGCGCGGCAACGCCGTGCTGTCGCTCGGCTATCAGAAGTCCGACCCTGTGTACCAGGGCGCCCGCGATATTTCGATCAACAACTACACCTCGACCAGCGGCGCGCAGGGCGGTTCCGGCACCACGGTTCCGACGCGCTTTTCGGTCGCAGGTCTCGGCACCGGCGCTAACCGCGTCTCGGGCAACCGCCAGATTAACCCGACCACCGGCGCGCTGCAGTCGCCGGTCGTGCCGTTCAACTTCAACCCGTACAACGTCTACCAGACGCCGTTCCAGCGCTATAACATCTACGGTGCGGCACGGTATGAAGTGTCGGACAACATCGAAGTCTATTCGCGCGGCATGTTCTCGAAGAACAAGGTGAGCACGATCATCGCACCATCGGGCATCTTCGGCTCGTCGCTGTCGATTCCGTTCTCCAACCCGTACCTTCCCGCAGCAGCACGGCAGACCTTCTGCAACAACAACCCGACCTTCAACGCGAACAATGTGCAGGTTGCACAGCTTACTGCGGCCGAGTGCGCGGCGGCGGCTACGGCCACCTCGCCGGCTGACCCCAACTTCCGCTACTTCAATGTCGCAACCAACCGTCGCACGTCGGAAGTCGGGTCGCGCATTTCTGACTATCAGACGACGCTGTTCGATTATCGCGCAGGCGTGAAAGTTGGCATCACCGACTCGATCAAGCTCGACGTCAACGGGTCGTATGGCGAATCGGAGAACGTCCAGACGATCCAGAACTACGTCCTGACCTCGCGCGTCCGGGCAGCCGCGTTCGCCACCAACACCACCACCTGTCTCGCCGGTGCACCCAATGGTGCCGCCAGCATCACGGCGGGCACGGGTTGCGTTCCGATCAACTTGTTCGGGCCGGACGGGTCGATCGGGGCGAACCAAATCTCGTATCTGACCGCGACTAGCACCTCGACCAACCGCACGTCGCTCGCCCAGGCACGCGCGTTGTTGACGGGCGATATCGGTGCGGCCTCGCCCTTCGCCAGCGATCCGATCGGCTTTGCACTCGGTGCGGAATATCGCGACTATCAGGCTTCGCAATCGTCGGACACGCTGTCGCAGCAAGCGGGCGAACTGGGCGGTGCCGGCGGTGCTGCGCCAAGCTACACCGGTGGATATAACGTCAAGGAAGCTTACGGCGAGCTCAACGTCCCGCTCGTCGCGGACAAGCCCTTCTTCAAGAGCCTGACGCTCGAGGGCGGGTTGCGCTATTCGAGCTACAAGGTCGATACGTCGCCATCGCGCGGCTACAACACGGTTACCTACAAGGGCGGCGCAAACTGGGAGCCAGTGCGGGGCATCCGTATCCGCGGTACCTATCAGCGTGCGGTCCGCGCGCCGAACATTAACGAACTGTTCGCGCCGGTCACGACCGGTCTGACCAACCTCTCGTATGATGCGTGCGCAGGCGTCGCTCCAGCGACAAACGCGGTTCTGCGTTCCGTCTGCCTTGCACAAGGTGCGCCGACGGCGTCGATCGGGAGCATACAGGTCCCGACGGCGGCGCAAGCAAACTTCACCAGCGGCGGGAACATCAACCTCCGCCCCGAGAAGTCGGATTCGTATACGCTCGGTGTCGTGTTCCAGCCCGAATATGTTCCCGGCCTTTCGATCTCGGTCGATTATTACAACATCTCGATCCGTGATGCGATTTCGCAGCTGACGGCCGGCAACGCGTATAACCTGTGCTTCGGCAACCGCACCGGTGGGGGCCTGACGGCTTCTAGCGCAACCGATCCGAACTGCCTTTCGATCCGCCGCAACCCGGCAACGGGTGCGCTCGATGGCGATCCCGCCACGACGCAGGGGCTCGGTATCATTCCTGCCAACGACGGCCGGGTGTTGACCGACGGTATCGATCTCAGCGCGAACTATCGGCGTAACCTCGGTTTCGCCAAGCTGAACCTCAGCTTCCTGGGCAACTATACCGCACGGTCGCGGTTCCAGGCCAAGCCGGGTTCGGACGTGCTGAACTGCGTCGGGCTCTACGGTCAGAACTGCGGGTCGCCGGCTTCGGCGGGTCCGTCGTCGTCGGCCGGGTCGCTGCAACCCCAGATCACCTGGAACCAGCGCACGACGCTGACCTTCGATCGAATCGATTTCTCGGTGAACTGGCGTCATATCAGCCGCATGCGCGTTGAAGACGGCGTGACGACCTTCTCGGGTACGATCGCAACGGGTGCGCTGGCCGGCAAGGTCGTCAACTTCGGCAAGATCCCGGCGTATAACTACTTCGATCTGGCAACCCGCGTTGCGGTCGGGGATCATTTCGACCTGACCTTCACCGTGATGAACCTGTTCGATCGCGGTGCTCCGATTGTCGGCGGAACCGTCGGGTCGACCTCGTTCAACAGCGGCAATACCTATCCGTCGACGTATGACGTGCTTGGTCGTCGCTTCGCGATCGGTGCCAGCGTGCGCTTCTGACGACTGGTATAATAAGGACGTAACTGGGGCGGGCCGCGAGGTCCGCCCTTTTTTCTGGTTTCGGTAAAGGCGCTTGGTGTCGACTAACCGTCGCTGCCGAACCGCGCGACCCACGGGGCCAGGATTGGAAGGACCGGTGCAAGCTGGTCGGCATAGCGCCGCCATTGTCCGCCGCCATTGTACAGTCCCTTGCGGACTTGCGTCTCGCTCGCGGTGCGGACGCCGCGAGCCTTTGCGGTGCGGGCGAACGTCTCGAAATCGTCGGTCCACGCCATCCCGACAAAATCGGCGAGTGCGCGCACGGTCGTCGTGAAGGTCGCAACGAGCTGATCGTACCGCACTTCATGGAACGCGATCGGCAGGCGTTCCAGCGCCAGATCGATCAGCCGCATCAAGGCGTCGTAATGCCGGGCGGTCTCCTCGAGCTCGCTGAAGGCCCAGGCCCCTGCGCCAGGCGTGAAATTCACGCGGAAACAGCTCAGCACGACGTCGCGCGGATCCCGGCGCATCACGACGAAGCGCGCGTCCGGAAAGACCTGCGCGAGGATCGGCAGCTTGATCCCGTTGAACGGATTCATGTCGACCAGCACCTTGCCCGCAACCGGACCGGCAAGGTTCGCGACGCGATCCCAATACGCCATCCGCAGCTCGTGGAGGATCGCGGGATCGAGCGTATCGATTGCCGGCATGGTCCCGTCGTTGGCCAACAAGCGAGCATCGAGATCGACCAGCGTGTCGCGTTCTTCCAGCGCGACGACATCGGGCGCGCTGGCGAGAATGTTCTCGATCAGCGTCGTTCCCGAACGGGGATAGCCGAGCAGGAACACATGCGTTGCCGCCGCTGCGGGGATTGGCGCGACCGCCGGGCGTGTCGCGACGTGGCCGGTCGCGACGACCTGCGCGGTGATCCGCTCGATGAACGCGCGGTGCGACGGTCGGCCGGGTTGCGGGGCAAGCAAGGCGCGATGCGCATCGCGGAACGTGGCCTGTGCGGCCTGGTAACAGGCGAACGCCTCGGGCGGGCGGTCCAGCCGGTCCAGGGCGTCGCCGAGCAAAGTGAGCGAGCGGATCCGATCTTCCGGCGCCAGGCGCGTTGCGAGGAGCGGGCGCAGCACGGCCTCGGCGCGCGCGCCGTCCCGCGCTTCGACCGCCAGCAAGGCGAGGGCGAAACTGGCAGAGGGTTCGTGCGGGTTGAGGGCGAGCGCGCGGCGCGCATAGGTCTCCGCTGCAACGGTATCGCCACGCCGCGCGGCGCTATCGCCGAGCTTCCCGAGCGCTGGGGACAGCGTCGGATCAAGCGCGATGGCGCGTTCGTAGCTCGCCGCCGCGGCTTCGTCGGCGCGCTGTGCGTCGAGCACATAACCGCGTTCCAGCCAGGCGGCGGCATGGCGCGGCTCGGCTGCGACGACGGTGTCGAGCACCGCAAGCGCTTCGTCCAGAAACCCTTGCTTCCGCAGGACGGCGCCAATCGATCCGAGGATCGCCACGTCCCCCGGGCTGATCGCCAGCGCGCGCTGCAGCAGCGCATGCGCGGCGCCATAATCCCCCGCCTCTTCCTTGCGCCATGCCGCAAGATTGAGAATTAGCGGATCGATCCGGTTCAGCGCGACGGCGCGCTCGGCAAGGACGGCCGCCCGCTCGATGTCGCCAATGGAGAGCGCCTGTTCGATCTTTGCGCGATCGGTAGCGTCGGCACCGGATCCGCGCGAACGATGCCCCTTGATCGGTCGGTTTGACATTGTCGTTCTTCAATCCTTATCATCGAATTGGCAGACCGCCATATCCCGTCACTGGTGAGGTTCTTATGTTGATCCTGCTTTTAGTGTCTCTCTTCGGCGTAGAGCCTCAGTCAACACCATCGCCAACGACTGCCACGAAATCTGCAAACGATCCTGAGAAAGTAATCTGTAGACGTTTCGCTGTAACCGGGTCGCTCGTCAGTTCCTACAAGTCGTGCAAGACACGCCGTGAGTGGGATATCGAGCGGGAAGCGCTGCGCGCCACCGGTCCCGGGAGCGATTCTTGCCGCAATTCCGGCAATGGGGGCCCCTGCTGACCCGCTAGGCGACAAGCGGAGACGGCCCGTCCAGCGCGATCCCTGCGGACGCGGCGACCTTTTCCGCCCAGTGTGCGACCTTGTCGATCTCATCCGCATGGAGCTGGTCGCCATGCGCGATTTCTGTGGTCCGGTCGCGCGCGTCGAAGGGCGTGCCCGACTTGGAATGGGTCCGAAATGCCGGTCCTGCAGCGATTTCGGCGACATCCGCTGCGCTTAGAGGGCGAGCGGTAAGCGCCGCAAATGCTGCGACCGCGCCCGCTGGATCGCGCATCAACGTGGCACTATCGAGCGTCCGGACGCGCTCCGGCCCGAATTGATCGACAAGGCGTGCGAACAGCTGTTGGTTGGCAAGCCAGCCAATTGCGGCGACCTGAAGATCGGTCTGCCCAAGGTAGTCGCGTGGACCGAAGCCGAGCTGGACGAGCTTGTCGTCAAGCATCCCGGTCAGCAATGTCCGCACCCATAGCCGTCCGTCCAACCCCTTGCGCGCGATCGAGCCGAGATAGGTGCGCAGCGGGGCGTAGAGCAGCACCGCGCAGGACTCTTCCCGTAAGGTCAGCATCGCCGGCGCCAGCGCATTCACTGCGGTCGACGCCTTGACGCACACCATCTCACCCGGCCCGAACGGACGCGCGAGCAGCGTGAGCACGTCATCGAGCACCTCGGCCATATCGGATCCCTGGCCGCCGCGGCGGCGCCAGCCGATCAGATCGTTCAGGATGACGGGCTCCTTCAATCCCATTCCCCATCCCGGACGATCGAACGCGCGCGCGAGCAGCGTCGAGCAGCAGAAGGCGGAGTGGAACAGAAAGTGCAGCGGCGCGCGGGGTGGCGCGGCGGCGATCGCATCCTGTCGCCGTACGACCAGCGGATCGAGGCCAGCAGGCAGATGCTCGTCCGTGGCAAAGGTCGCCTGCGCATGGATTGCCCGGGACACGGGTAGAAAATGGACCGCGTCATGCTCCGGATCGTAGCGATGCGCCAACCACGTCGCATCGCGCGCCACCGCCTCGACCGAAGGGGGGCGGCTCTGCGGTCCGCCTGACAAGTTAGCCTGTGTCATCGCTGCTGTTTGTGCATCCTGCCTCGCATTGTCTAGTCGCTGCCGCACCGATATGCAGGGGCATGGATGATGCCCGGATACAGCGGCTGCTCGACGCAGCCGTTCAGGAACGTCGCGCGGGGCGGACCGCCGCCGCGGTCCAATTGTTTCAAGACGTGCTCGCGCAGGGTGGCGAACATCCGAAGGCGCTCAATGCGCTTGGGTTGAACGCTTTGGAGTCCGGCGCGCACGATGCGGCGATCGGGCTGCTCCAGCGTGCAATCGCGGCGGATCCGACTGCCCCCGAACTGTGGATGAACCTTGCGCGCGCGCACCGCGAACGTGGCGACAATGCCGGCGAAGAGGCCGCGCTGAACGGCGCGCTTGCGATCGACCAGCGGTATTTCATGGCGCTGGTCCGGATGGCGGAGCTGCACGAGCGGCAAGGGGACTCGGTGCGTGCGGCCGAGCGTTGGGGCGGCGTGCTCGCGATCGCGGCGGGGATCGACGAACCGAACGACGGGCTTGTCGCGATGCTCGATCATGCGCGCAACTATGTCCTGCGTCAGCGCGAGTCCTTTGCCCGTACGATCGACACCGGTCTCACGGCCGAGCGGGGGGCTCTGGCGGCAGTCGACCGCCGACGCGTGGATGCGTGCATTGATCACGCGCTCGGGCGCCGCACGATCTACACCAACAACTGTGCCGGAATGCACTTTCCGTTTTTACCGGCGGACGAGTTCTTCCCACGGCAGCACTTCCCCTGGCTCGCCGAAATCGAAGCCAAGACCGAGGTGATCCGCGACGAGCTCACCGCGATCCTGGCGGAGGATGCGGCACTCGTGCGTCCCTACGTCGCGATGGCGCCCGGCACTCCGCTGAACAAATGGTCGGCGCTCGACCATTCGCTGCAATGGGGCGCGCTGCATCTGTGGAAGGACGGGCGGCGGGACGATGCCGTCTGCGCGCGCGCGCCGCAGACCGCTGCCGCGATCGAGGGGCTTCCGTTGTCGGACCTGCCGCAGCGAACCCCCACCGTCTTCTTTTCGATCCTGCAGCCGGGTGCGCATCTGCCGGCGCATACCGGTGTCAGCAATGTGCGCGCGATCGTCCATCTGCCGTTGATCGTGCCGACGGGTTGCAGCTTCCGCGTCGGGGGGGAGACCCGGGATTGGCGGGAAGGGGAAGCCTGGGTGTTCGACGACACGATCGAGCATGAAGCGTGGAATCGGTCGGAGCAGATGCGCGCGATCCTGATCTTCGACGTCTGGAATCCGTATATTACCGAGGACGAGCGGGGATTGCTGCGACGCTTCTATGCGGTGGCTGGCGAAACCGACCATGCGCAGCAGTCGGTCATTCAGATCAGCGACTGAGTGCCGCGTTGGCGAGGGCCGCGTCCAGCGCGGCGCGGGCGGGGTGGCGTGCCGCCCAATCCTCCGCGATCGCGAGGTCCGGCGCGATCGCGGCAGCCACCGCGGCTTCACGTGCGAGACGGGCGGTATTGTCGAACGCCACCCCCGGATTTTTCGAATAGGTCGAGAACAACGGGCCTGCGACGGCCCTTTCAAGCGCTGCGCGGTCGTTGGGCAAGCCCAGATGCACGGCGGCGGCGGTCAACACCGGGACGGGGTCGGCAAAAAATACTTCGGCGTTGAGCGTGCGCGCGTTGGGGAGCGCGGCGAGGGTCTCGGCAAATGCCGTGGCCTGGGCGACCCACAGGGCGGCAGCGCGCTGGGCATCGCCATAGGCCGACCAGTCGCCGAGATAGGGGGCGAGCTGTGTGGTCACGTTCCGCAGCCAGACGCGATGGTCTTCGTTGCGCAGGATCGCGAGGAGATAGGGGCGCAACGGCAGGTAGAGCAGGATGGCGCGCGCCGTTGTGTCGGCGGCGGCGATGTCGGGCAGGAGGAAATTGACGGGCACGTTCGCCTTCACCAGCGTTGGCGCGTCGGGCCGATACCGTTTCGACGCCATCGCGAGCGATAGCCGAAGCAGCGCACCATCCCGCCGGATTGCCGATTGCCGCAGCGCAAGCGGCTCCCGCAGGACAAGACCCGCCCCAGAGTCATCGAGCGCGCGGGCGAGCAAGGTGGATCCGCAATGCGCCATGTGGAAAATCCACGAGGTGGGTTGCGCGGGCGGGATGCGCGGAACCAGCGCGTCGACCGGGATCGCGAGCCGTTCTTCGTGCGCCGGGGAGATCCGGCGATCGAGGAAGATCGATCGATGATAGGCCGCGCGGTCCATCGGGACGAACGTAGCATGGTCTGCCTCGAACGACTGAAGGTAATGATCGGGCGAGGTGAAGAGATCGTCGAAGGTCAAGGCCACGCTTCCCCTATAGCGTGCGCCGCGCATGGCGGCTATCCCCGTGCCGCTATGGCCAAGATTCACCTGCCTGTTCTGCACCAGCCGCATGTCGTCATCGAAGCGGCGAACGAAGAGTCGATTATGGCGCTCGACCCCGCGCTGATCCTGGACCTCTACAAGGTGCATGGCGCGGTGCTGTTCCGCGGTTTCGGGATCGACGTTGCGCATTTCGGGGCATTCGCTCGGCAATTCTGTTCGACGGCGGTCGTCAACGAAAGCCCCGGACGCGAGCCAGTCGATGCCGCGGCCAACGTATTCACGGTGGATGCGGGAAACGGCGCCTTTGCCTTGCATCCCGAACTCTCCCGCGAACCGTGGAAGCCGGATGTGGCCTTCTTCGGCTGTCTGGTCGCGCCACGATCGGGCGGGCGCACGACCATCTGCGACGGGGTTGCCCTGGTCCGGGAAATGCCGGGGGCCGTGCGCAGTAAGCTTGCAGACCGACGTCTGCTGTACATCAAGCCGACTTGGCCTGCGCTGCTGGAATATTGGCTTGGCACCGCTACGCCGACCGATGCGCAACTCGCCGCGCCACCGCCCGAATGCCCCTATTACTTCCGGCGGTATCCCGACCGGGGGATTTTGCGCGTGTTCAGCCGCCCGGCATTCCACAAACCGATGTTCACCGATGCGCCGGCGTTCGGCAATTTCCTGCTTTTCTCGCGCTTCAATCATGGCCGCAACGATCACCCCGTGCTGGATGACGGGTATCCTGTTCCTGACGAATGGTTGCAGGCAATCAAGGCCACCGGCGATCATCTCAGTGCCGAGATCGAATGGGATCCGGGTGACCTGCTGATGCTCGACAACACGCGCTTCCTGCACGGCAGGACCGCAATCGTCGATACTGCGGAGCGGGTGATCCTGACGTATTTCGGATATCTCGCTTGCGCGATCCCCGATCCGGAAGAGCCTGCCGACGCGATCTGGCGGAGGATCGATTTTGAACCACCGCTGCGGCCCGACCATCCGGGACGCCCATAACGGGGCTGAGAGGCCTAGGCACTGCCGCCGATATGGTCGGGTGCCGGCCGCTCACGGCGGGGCCATTCCCTTCAAGAATTTCGCGAAACCTTTGCAACCACGACAAATAAGTCCGTTGCGGCTGTAATGTTGCAATGCAGTTACAGTCTATTGCTGAAGTGTCCTGCGCGGCGTTTTGGCGGCTTTACACAAGTCCGGCGCGACGCCAATCAGTCGACATGTCTCGGGGGGCCGAGCATCTGTATGCATCGGTTACGGGACTTGCCAACTACGCCACAGCGCCGCGTTTTCGCGCCGCGGTTGCGTTCGCAAGGATGTATGTGTGACCAAAAATCCGTTCGAAATTTCGAAGGCCCGACTTCTGACGGGTGCTGCCACGTGTGCCGTTCTGCTTTCGCTTGGCGCAACGCCCGCGCTCGCGCAGACGGCGCCGACCGCCCCCGCTGACGCCAATACCCCCGGTGCGGCCGCGATCCAGACGCAGTCCGCTCCGGCGGACGCGCAGGCGAACGCCGAAACGGGTCAGGACATCGTCGTTACCGGTACACTTTTCCGTCGGACCAACACCGAAACGCCATCGCCTGTGTCGGTCATCACCGCCGAGAACATCGCCGCGCGCGGTCTCACGACCACCGCCGACGTGATCCAGTCGATCTCGGCGGGCAATGGCGGCAGCATCCCGCAGGGCTTCGGCAACGCGTTCGCATCCGGCGCGCAGGGCGTTTCGCTCCGCGGTCTTTCGACCAACTCGACGCTCGTCCTGTTCGACGGCCTGCGTCCCGCTTATTATCCTCTCGCCGATGACGGCCAGCGCAGCTTCGTCGATCTCAACACCATCCCGGGTGCGATCGTCGAGCGGATCGAGACGCTGCGCGACGGCGCGTCGTCGACCTATGGTGCCGACGCGGTCGGCGGCGTGGTCAACGTGATCCTCAAGAAGGAAATCAAGGGCGTCAGCGGCAACGTCGAAGGCGGCATTTCCGAGCGCGGCGATGCCGGTCAGCAGCGTGCGCGCCTGACCGCGGGCTACGGCGATCTCGCCAGTCAGGGCTTCAACTTTTACGTCAGCGGCGAATATCAGCACCAGAACGCGCTGTTCGCGAACCAGCGCGAATTCCCCTACAACACCAAGAACCTGTCCTCGATCGACGCGGGCGGCGGCTTCACCGGTGCCAACGGCAACGTTAATTTCCTCGCGCCGAGCACGTCTGCCTCGAGCAGCACGACCGCCGCGGTCGTGCGCCCGGCAACCTACACCCCGGGCAACATCCTGAGCGGCGTGCCGATCGTCGGCGGGCGCTATCAGGTGCTGCAGCAGGGAGGTTGCGCGGGTGCCGCGCAGCCCAACATCGCGCACAGCAACGTCAACGGGCAATATTGCGAACAGGATCAGGTCAACCAGTACAGCCAGATCCTCCCGGACCAGACCCGCTTTGGCGGCACCGCACATCTAACCGCGAACATTGGCGCGAACGCACAGGCCTATCTGACCGGTACGTTCTACCAGAGCATCATCTTCCAGCAGCGCACGCCGAGCTCGCTGCGGTCGAACAACCCGGCCTACACGTTCGGTCTGGTGCTCCCGGCGAACCTGTCGAACGGCACGCTCAACCCGCAGAACCCTTATGCCGCAACCGGGCAGGGCGCGCTGATCTTCTATCGCTTCGGCGACATCGCCTCGACGCTCAAGAACACTTCGAGCACCTACCGCATCGCTGGCGGGATCGACGGCAAGTTCGGCGGGGACAACAGCTGGGCTTATACACTGCACGGCACGTACATGCGCACCAACCTGACGCAGGACCGCACCGGCAACATCAACATCGCGGGCCTTACCAGCGCGATCAACAACGGGACCTACAACTTCATCGACCCGACTGCCAACAGCGCGGCGGTGCGCTCGCTCATCTCGCCCAACCAGCAGAGCAAGGCGCATTCGGAGACGGCGGAAGTCCAGGGCATCCTGACGCACGCGCTGTTCGACCTGCCGGGCGGTCCGCTCAACCTCGGTGTCGGTGGCGAGTTCCGCTACGAGAACATCTATGATCCGACCCCGAACCCGGGTTCGCAGTTCCTCGACATCAACGCCTTCTCGGCGGTTGGTCACCGGTTCGTCACGTCGGGCTTCTTCGAGCTCAACGCACCGGTGCTCAAGCAGCTCGAAGTCAATCTGTCGGGTCGCTATGATCATTATTCGACCGGTTTCGGCCGCTTCTCGCCCAAGGTCGGCGCGAAGTTCACGCCGATCCGCCAGCTGGCGATCCGCGGGACCTATTCGCAGGGCTTCCGTGCCCCGTCGATCCCCGAGACCAGCGGCAATGTCGTCGGTTTCGTCAATTACACGCCACCTGAAGCGACGCAGGCCGCGCATGGCGGCAACTCCTATGTCGGCACGTACAGCCTTGGCCTCAACTCGGTCGGCAACCGCGACCTGAAGCCGGAGACCTCGCGCAGCTTCACCGGCGGCGCGGTGTTCCAGCCGGTGCGCTGGCTCAGCATGACGGTGGATTATTACAACATCCACAAGAAGGACCTGATCTACAACCCGGCGGACTCGACCTACGCCAACACCTATCTTGCAGGCGGCGCGTTGCCGGCCGGAGTCACGATTACGCCGAACCCGGTCGATCCGGCCTATCCCGGCCTGACTCCGACCCCGGCGTTCGTCAACGCAGCGTACATCAACGGTCAGTCGTTGCAGACGTCGGGCATTGACGGCCAGATTTCAGCAAGTGTTCCGTTGGGCCGCGGCATCAAGCTGACCTCCTCACTCGAGGGGACGCTGATCCTTGAGTATAAGGTCAACACCGGCATCAACGGGGTGTACGACTATCTCGGTACGCTCGGGCCATACAACACGACCTCGGCCTCGGGCACGCCGCGCTGGCGCGCCAACTGGCAGAACACGCTTGAGGCAGGGGCCTACTCGCTCACGGCGACGACCTACTTCACTAGCGGGTATAAGGGCTACGCAGCGGATTATACTGGCGTGGGGAGCTGTGCCGCAGGCAGAACGCCCGCGTCGAGCTACCTGTATAACGGAGATCTGTCGCGGGTCACCGGTGGCGCGCTGCAGTGCACGGTCAAGCACTTCCTCAGCGTCGACCTGAACGGCAGCGTCAAGGTGAACGACAAGTTCACCTTCTACGCGATCGTCCAGAACCTGTTCGATGCGCACGCACCGTTCGACCCGAATACGTACGGCGGCAACAACTACAACCCGGCCTGGGCCGCATCGGGCATCATCGGCCGCTCGATCAAGGCAGGTGCCAACTTCAAGTTCTGATCCCTTCCGGGGCGAACACGAGAAAGGGGCGGTCTCCATCCGGAGGCCGCCCCTTTTTTTGGTCTCCCCTCCCTTTCAGGGAGGGGAGACCATCACTCCACCACCAGCTCCAGCTTCCCGTCACCTTCGTCGACCCGCACCGTGGCCCCATCCTTCACGCTCCCGCGCAGGATCAGATCCGCGAGCGGGTCCTGCAGATAGCGCTGCACCGCGCGCTTCAGCGGTCGCGCGCCGTACACCGGATCATAGCCGACCCGCCCGAGCCACAGCCGCGCCGCATCGGTCAGATCCAACGTCACCTTGCGCTCGCCGAGCAACGTCGCAATCCGCTTGACCTGAATGTCGACGATCGGCGCCATTTCCGCCTGGCCGAGCCGGTGGAACAGTACGATCTCGTCGAGCCGGTTGAGGAATTCCGGCCGGAAATGCCCGCGCACGATCTCCATCACCTGCGGCTCGACTGAAGCAACGTCCTCGCCTTCGCCCAAGGTCGTCAGCACCTGGCTGCCGAGGTTGGAGGTCAGCACGATGATCGTGTTGGTGAAGTCCACCGTGCGGCCCTGGCCGTCGGTCAGCCGCCCGTCGTCGAGCACTTGCAACAGGATGTTGAAGACGTCGCCGTGCGCCTTCTCGACCTCGTCGAACAGCACGACCTGATACGGCCTACGACGAACCGCCTCGGTCAGCACGCCGCCTTCCTCATAGCCGACATAGCCCGGAGGCGCGCCGATCAGCCGCGCGACGGCGTGCTTTTCCATGAACTCGCTCATGTCGATGCGGACCATCGCGGTCGGGTCGTCGAACAGGAACTCGGCGAGCGCCTTGGTCAGCTCGGTCTTGCCCACGCCCGTCGGCCCGAGGAACAGGAACGATCCGAGCGGTCGGTTCGGGTCCTGCAACCCAGCGCGCGCACGCCGCACCGCGGTCGATACCGCGCGGATCGCGTTCTGCTGGCCGATGACGCGCTTGCCGATAGTCGCTTCCATTGCGAGCAGCTTGTCGCGCTCGCCTTCGAGCATCCGCTCGACCGGAATCCCGGTCCAGCGCGCGACGACGCCCGCGATGTCCTCGCCCGTGACTTCCTCGCGCAGCATCGCGCCCTTGGTGGCGCCCGCCGCGGCATCCAACTGGCGCTGGAGATCGGGGATGCGCCCGTAGGACAGCTCGCCCGCCTTCGCCAGATCACCCGCACGCTGCGCCTGTTCCAGTTCGAGCCTGGCGGCGTCGATCTGCTCCTTGAGCTTGGCCTCGGCGGAGATCTTGTCCTTCTCGCCCTGCCAGCGCGTCGTCAGTTCGCTCGACTGCTGCTCGAGATTGGCGAGTTCGCCGTCGAGCTTGACCAGCCGGTCACGCGACGCTTCGTCGCTCTCGCGCTTCAACGCCTCGCGCTCGATCTTGAGCTGGATGATCCGCCGGTCGAGGATCTCGATTTCTTCGGGCTTGCTCTCGACCTCCATGCGGATGCGCGACGCCGCCTCGTCCATCAGGTCGATCGCTTTGTCGGGAAGGAAGCGGTCGGTGATGTAGCGGTTCGACAAGGTCGCCGCCGCGACGATCGCCGCATCGGTGATCCGCACGCCGTGGTGGAGTTCGTATTTCTCCTTCAACCCGCGCAGGATCGAGATCGTGTCAGGCACGGTCGGCTCGCCGACGAACACCGGCTGGAAGCGGCGCTGCAATGCCGCGTCCTTCTCGACGTACTTGCGATACTCGTCGAGCGTGGTCGCGCCGACGCAATGCAGTTCGCCGCGCGCCAACGCCGGTTTCAGCAGGTTTCCCGCATCCATCGCGCCTTCGGATTTCCCCGCGCCGATCAGCTGGTGCATCTCGTCGATGAACAGGACGATGTCGCCCTCGGCCGCCTTCACTTCGTCGAGCACGCCTTTCAGCCGCTCCTCGAACTCGCCGCGATATTTGGCACCCGCGATCAGCGAGCCCATGTCGAGCGACATCAGCTTGCGGTCCTTGAGCGTATCCGGAACGTCGCCATTGGCGATGCGCAACGCGAGCCCCTCGGCGATCGCGGTCTTGCCCACGCCGGGCTCGCCGATCAGCACCGGATTGTTCTTGGTGCGGCGCGCGAGGATCTGGATCGTGCGGCGGATTTCCTCGTCGCGGCCGATCACGGGGTCGAGCTTGCCGTCGCGCGCCGCCTGGGTCAGGTCGCGCGCGAACTTCTTCAAGGCGTCGAACTTGTCCTCGGCCCCCGCGCTGTCGGCGACGCGGCCATTGCGCACCTTCTCGATCGCCGCATTGAGCGCCTCGGGAGACACGCCCGCGGTCTTGAGCGCCTTGCCCGCTGCGGTGTTAAGCGACAAAGCCAGCGCGACGAGCAGCCGCTCGACGGTGACGAAACTGTCGCCCGACTTGGTCGCGATCTGCTCGGCCTGGTCGAGCACGCGCACCGCATCATTGTCGAGCCCCGGCGTCTGTTGCGCGCCGCTGCCCGATACCGCCGGGATCTTCGCCAGCAGCAGGTCGGTCTCGCTCGCCGCGCGCTTGGCGTCGCCGCCAGCGGCGGTGATCAGCCCGGACGCCATGCCCTGCTCATCCTCGAGCAGCGCTTTGAGGATATGCTCGGGGGCGATCCGCTGATGGCTCATGCGGATCGCGACGGTCTGCGCCGATTGCAGGAAGCCTTTGGCGCGATCGGTAAATTTCTCGATGTTCATCCACCACCCTCACAGTTGCTTTCGCGCCGATATGGTGTTGCAAATATACAACACAAGTCGTGAGACTACGGATTGCGTGACAAATCCGCTCCGTACGCCAAGATAGCGCGCAAGCTGGCCAAGACCAGAGCCACAGGGGGAATGGATGCTGCGAACACTCGGGCTCGGCGTGGCCGGTCTGCTGATTGTCACGGTCGCTGGCCTTGCGATCTGGGAACCGATTGCGGCGACCAGCGCGACCGCGCCGCCCGCGCATCGCTATGACAGCGTGATCGCGCGTGACCGCTTCGGCGTGCCGCACATCTTCGGCAAGACCGACCCCGACGTCGCGTACGGTGTCGCCTATGCGCATGCCGAGGACGATTTCGCGACGCTGCAGGAAGCGGTGGCGATGGCGCGCGGGCGGCTCGGCGCGATGACCGGCGCGGACGGCGCGAAGGTCGATTACACGCTCGCGTTGCTCGGCGCGCGCGAGACCGCGCATCGCGATTATAGCAAGCAACCCGCCGATGTCCGCGCGTTGCTCGACGCCTATGCGACCGGGCTCAACGCCTACGCGCGGCGGCATCCCGGGCAGGTGCGGCTGGCGCGGCTGTTCCCCGCGAATGGCGAGGATATCGCGACCGGCTTCGTCCTGCGCACCCCGTTCTTCTTCGGACTGGACCAGGTGCTCGGCGCGCTGTCGAGCGACAAGCCGCTGCCGCGCGAAAGCGCCGGAGCGACGCCCGATGCGCCCGATCCTGCCGCGCTTCCGGCTACCGGGGAGGGCAATCAGAACGGCTCGAACGCCTTCGTCGTCGCCCCCAAGCGATCGTCGGACGGCTTCACCCGTGTCCTGTCCAATTCGCATCAGCCGTGGAAGGGGCCGGTCGCCTGGTACGAGCTGTCGGTGCAATCGGGGACCGGCTGGCACTTCTCGGGCGCGACCTTCCCCGGCGTGCCGTTTCCGGTGCTCGGACATAACGCGCATCTCGGCTGGACCAACACGGTCAACCGGCCCGACCTGACCGACGTCTACACGCTCGACACCGATGCAGCGCACACCCGCTATCGCTTTGACGGCGCGTGGCGGCCGTTACAGGCACGCCGGGTGTGGCTGGGCGTGCGGGTCGGGCCGTTCGTGCTGCCGATCCCGAAGACGGTCTACCGCGCGGTGCAGGGGCCGGTGATCGTCAACAAGAGCGGCGCTTTTGCGATCCGCTATGCCGGTGCGGACCAGTTGCGCATGATCGAGGAATATTACCGCCTGACGCGTGCGCGCAATTTCAGTGAATGGCAGCGGGCACTCGCGATCCAGGGCGTTCCGGCGACCAACTTCCTCTACGGCGATGCGCGAGGGAACATCGCCTATGTCTATAACGCGAGCTTCCCCAACCGGCGACCGGGCTATGATTACCAGCATTTGCTGCCGGGTGACACGTCGCGCGACCTGATGCCGGGAACGGTCCCGTTTGCGCAGGTCCCGCGCAACGTGAACCCCGCGTCCGGCTTCCTGATCAACGCCAACAACACGCCGTATCAGGCGGCAGGGCAGAGGTCCGAGCTTCGCCCGCAGGATTACAGCCCGCTGCTCGGGATCGAGACCGACACCACCAACCGCGGCACCCGCGCGCTCGAACTGATGGGACAGACCCCGCGGATCAGCGAGGCGGATCTGCTGCGGATCAAGTTCGATACCGGGATCAGCCGCTACGGCTGGGCGGCGAAATGGTATCGCGACATCGCCGCGATCGATCCGCGCGGCGACACCCAGTTGCTGGCCGCACTCGACCTGTTGCAACGCTGGAACAGAAACTTCGACGGCCAGCACAGCGGGCAGGCGCTCGCCGCTATCCTGCTGCGGACCGGGCAGAAATGGCATTACCAGCGCCGCCCCGAACTCGACCCGCGCGATGCGCTGGCCAAGGCGGCGGCGTATCTCCAGAAGCATTTCGACACGCTCGACCCGCCGCTCGGCACCGTGCTGCGGCTGCGGCAGGGGAAGGTCGACCTCCCGCTCGACGGTGCGCCTGACGTGCTGCGCGCTGCGTCGACCTGGAACGAGGCCCCCGACGGGCGGCTCGTCGTCAATCACGGCGACAGCTTCATCATGCTGATGACATGGGACAAAGCAGGGCGGGTGGAATCGCGCTCGATCCAGCCGTTCGGCGCTGCGACGACGCGGCCCGAGTCACCGCATTATGCCGACCAGGCGCCACTGTTCGCGGCGCACCGTTTCAAGCCGGTGCTGTTCTGGCGCGAGGACCTCCGGCGAAACGTGGAACGCGTGTATCGGCCCTAGCCGCAGAGCACGGGGCAATCGACGCTGCCTGGAGCATAGTGCCGAAGCGTCAAACTGGCGTTGGCTATTGGAATCAGTAGACTGGGCCATATCCCGCGCTTGGCTGGCGCTGTCGACCAGCGTCGTGCGGGATGATATTGCAAGGGCATGATCATGATTTCCAGCGAAACGCCCGATTGGGAGCGCGAGCGGCGGACCGGGTGGGTCCCGTCGAAGGCGCTGCTGGCGTCGATCCGCGATTATCAACGGTTACGCCACGCATCCGGCGCGATCGCTGCGGTGCGGAAGCGCGTGGCGGTTCTGCGTCACCGATTCTGGACGGTGGTGACCGGGGCCGACATCCCGCTCAACGCACGCCTGGGCGGCGGTTTGCTGATGCCGCATCCCAATGGCATCGTCATCCATCCCGATGCGGAAATCGGACCCAATTGCCTGATCTTCCAGCAGGTGACGATCGGCGCGGCGAAGGGCGGCATCCCCACAATCCGCGGGCACGTCGACATCGGCGCAGGCGCGAAGATTATCGGCGGCGTGACGATCGGCGCGCACGCCCTGATCGGCGCGAATGCGGTCGTCATCACCGACGTCCCCGAAGGCGCGACTGCGGTCGGCAATCCCGCGCGTATCCTGTTCCCGAGATCTGCCGGGAAAGTGGCTGACTCCGCTACCGACCCGAGCGGGCCACGCGACGCCATGTCCGCGATAATCGGTTCCCCACAGGACTGATTTCACCATCTGGTGCGCGCAGCCAGTGCGCCGTAGCTGCGCACCAATTGCAACCCCGAACGCCATTGCTATACCCGCAGCGCATAGGGGTCTGCCGAGGACCGTTAACTCCGAGGAATACGTACCAGCATGACCGTCAAACTCCTCGCGCTCTCGGGCGTTGCGCTGGCAACGCTCGCCACACCGGCGCTCGCGCAAACCGCCCCCGCCGCGCTGCCAAAGCCCGCCCCGGTCGCGGATCTCGTCCGTCAGGTCGACATTCCCTATAAGGAGTTCAGCCTCCCCAACGGCCTGCGCGTCATCGTCAACACCGATCGCAAGGCGCCTGTCGTTGCGGTCAGCATCTGGTACAATGTCGGTTCCAAGTTCGAGCCCAAGGGCAAGACCGGCTTCGCGCATCTGTTCGAGCATCTGATGTTCAACGGCAGCGAAAACGCGCCGGGGGACTATTTCGATTATACCAAGGCGATCGGCGCGACCGACCTCAACGGCACGACCTCGTTCGACCGCACCAACTATTTCGAGACCGTTCCCGCCGCCGCGCTCGAACGCACCTTGTTCCTCGAGAGCGACCGGATGGGCTATCTGCTGGGGGCGATCACCCCGGCGGTGGTCGACGAACAGCGCGGCGTCGTCCAGAACGAGAAACGGCAGAGCGACAACCAGCCCTACGGTCTGGTCGAATACAAGCAGGTCGAGACGCTGTTTCCCCCGACGCACCCCTATGGCCACACCACGATCGGATCGATGGTCGATCTCGATTCCGCCAGCGTCGAGGACGTCAAGGCGTGGTTCCGCGGGCATTACGGGCCCAATAATGCGGTGCTGGTCCTCTCGGGCGATATCGACGCGGCCAAGGCCAAGACGCTCGTCACCAAATATTTCGGCGGTATCCCGCGCGGGCCGCAGAGCGTCGCGCCACCTGCACCCGTGCCGACGCTTCCGGTCGCCAAATACGAGACGATGAAGGACCGCGTCGCGAATACGCGCATCCTTCGGATGTGGGCGGTGCCCGGTTTCAAGGACAATGACTGGGTCGCGCTCGACGTCGCGGCGGGCGCGCTCGGCGGGTTGTCGAGCAGTCGGCTCGACAATGCGCTGGTCCGCAAGGAAAAGCTCGCGGTCTCGGTATCGGCGAGCAACGAGACTCTGGCGCAGGTCGGCATGTTCACGATCAGCGCGGACGTCCGCCCCGGCGTTGATCCGGCGCTGGTCGCCAAGCGGCTCGACGAGATCGTCGCCGATTTCATCGCCAACGGTCCCACCGCGGATGAAGTCCAGCGGCTGGCGACCCGCGACGCGGCGGGCACGATCGCCGGACTCGAATCGACCGGCGGTTTCGGCGGCAAGGCGGTCGCGCTGGCGCAAGGCGCGCTCTTTGCGGACGATCCGGCCTATTACAAGAAGCAGCTCGCCATGCTCGCCGCGGAAACGCCGGAGAAGGTCAAGGCGGCCGCCGCCAAGTGGCTGTTGCGTCCGGTCTACGGCCTCACCGTGGTGCCCGGCCCGCGCGATGCCTATGTCGAGGCGACCCCGCCGGCCAAGGTCGTCACCGCGCCCGAGCCCGCGGTCAAGGGCACGCGTGGCGGCTTGCCTGCGGTCGGGACGCTCGGCGAACTGGTCTATCCCAAGATCGAACGCGCCAAGCTGCGCAACGGGATCGAGCTGGTCTATGCCTATCGCAACGCAGTGCCGATCACCAAGGCGGTGATGAGCTTCGACGCGGGCGTCGCGGCGGACGTGGCGGGCAAGCTCGGCACGCAGCAATTGACGCTCGCGATGATGACCGAAGGCACCATCACGCGCGACTCGATCGCGCTGGCGGAAGCCAAGGAGCGGCTGGGTGCGAACATCTCGGCAGGGTCGAGTGCGGACCGCACCTATCTGTCGCTGTTCACGCCAAGCGCGAACCTCGCCGGCTCGACCGAGCTGTTCGCCGACATCGTCCGCCACCCGAAGTTCGATCCCGCCGAAGTCGCGCGGCTCAAGAACCAGCAATTGTCGCGGATCGCGGCGGAACTGACCAGCCCGGGCGGGCTTGCCTCGCGTGTCTATCCCAAGCTGCTTTATGGCGCCGCTTCGCCTTATGCCAAGGCGTTCGGCAGTGGCGACGCCAAGGCGGTCGCGACGCTCGGGCGCGACGATCTGATCGCGTTCCAGAACCGCTGGATCCGCCCCGATACCGCCAAGATCTTCGTCGTGAGCGACCGGCCGCTCGCCGAGATCAAGGGGGTCCTCGATGCGCGGTTCGGTGACTGGACGCCGACGGGCGCGCGCGGAACCAAGGACTTTACCGTCGCCACCACGCCCGCCACTCCCCGGATCGTGCTGATCGACCGGCCCGATTCTCCGCAGTCGCTGATCGTCGGCGCGCTGCCGACCGGCTTGGTCGGCACCGACGACTTGCTCACCGTGACGACCGCAAATGATGCGCTTGGGGGCGATTTCCTGTCGCGCATCAACCTCGACCTGCGCGAGACCAAGCACTGGTCCTACGGCGTCAGCGGTTCGTTCCGCCGGGCGGAACATCAAACGCCGTACCTGCTCACCGCGCCGGTCCAGGCGGATCGAACCGGAGACTCGATCAAGGCGTTGCAAGGCGACGTGAAGGCGTTCCTGACGACCAAGGGGATCACCCAGTCCGAATTCGACCGGACGATCACGGATTCGATTCGGTCTCTGCCCGGAAACTTCGAGACGTCGGGCGCGGTCCTCGGCGCGATGCAGTCGAATGACCTGTATCGCCGCCCGGACGATTATTTCGCGACCCTCCCGCAAAAATATCGTGCGATGACGCCGGGCGAACTTGACGCTGCGGCACGCAAGGCGCTCGACCCGTCGAAGATCGTCTGGGTCGTGGTGGGCGACGCGAGCAAGGTCCGCGGTCAGCTTGACAGCATCGGGCTACCGGTCGAGGTGGTCCCGGCGGCGTCCGTAGCGGACGTGCGCTGAGCTGATTCAGGAGAGATACGATGGCTGCTGTCGATGGAAGCTGGGATACGATCGTCAAGTCGCCGCTGGGCGACCAGAAGGCTGTGCTGACCGTCAAGACCGACGGCGACAGCTGGACCGGGAGCCAGGTCGGCGCAATGGGCGCGGTCGACATCACGGATGGCAAGGTCGAGGGCGACACGATCAAGTGGACGATGTCGATCACCGTTCCGATGCCGATGAGCCTCGATTGCAGCGCGACCGCCGAGGGCGACACGCTGACGGGTTCGGTCGGCGCCGGCGCGTTCGGCAGCTTCCCGATGACGGGTACGCGCCAGGCATAAGCCTTGACGATTGCATGATCAAAAGCGGCCTGCTGCCCGAAGGGGCGGCAGGCCGTTTTGTATGGGCGTCGTGCCGTCAGGCGTCGATGCTCGTCCCCAGCGCGGCATGGACCAGTCCGCCGTCGACCGTGATCGTGTCGCCGATCACATAATCCCCCGCGCGGCTGGCGAGATAGATCGCCGCGCCCGCCATGTCCTCGTCGACCCCGATGCGTTTGGCCGGGATCGACTTGGCGATCGCCTCGCCATGGTCGCGCGCCGCCTTGTTCATCTCGCTCGCGAACGCGCCGGGGGCGATCGAGGTGACGTTGATGTGGTCGGTCACCAGCCGCGCCGCCATCCGTTTGGTGAGATAGATCAGTGCCGCCTTCGACGCCTGATAGCTGTACGTCTCCCACGGGTTGAGCCGCTGCCCGTCGATCGAGGTGATGTTGATCACCTTGGCGGGGCGCCCCGCGCTCGCGGCGGCTTTGAGCGGTGCGTGAAGCGCCTGCGTCAGGAAGAACGGCGATTTGACGTTGAGGTCCATCACCTTGTCCCAGCCTTTTTCCGGGAACGCCTCGAACGGCTCGCCCCAGGCGGCACCGGCGTTGTTAACCAGGATGTCGAGCCGGTCGGTGTGCTCGGCGAGTTGTGCGGCGAGCGCCTTGCACCCTGCGACGGTCGACACGTCCTGCGGTAAGGCGATGCACTTCTCGCCCAGTTCGGCGGCGGTTTCGAAACAGGCGTCGGCCTTGCGCGCGGAGATATAGACGGTCGCGCCCTGCGCGATGTAGCCCGCCGCAATCATCTTGCCGATCCCGCGCGAGCCCCCGGTGACGAGCGCGATGCGGCCATCGAGCCGGAACAGGTTGGTGGTGTCCATTTTCTTCTCCCTCTCCCGCTAGCGGGAGAGGGTCGGGGAGAGGGCAGTCTCTCCGCGACCCTATCGCTGGTTGTTGCCGGACTGCCCCTCTCCCCGACCCTCTCCCCGCAAGCGGGGAGAGGGAGAAAAGTGTCATCCCCCCCGCTTGATCGTCTCGCGCGCGATGATGATCTGCTGGATCTGGCTGGTGCCTTCGTAAATGCGGAACAGCCGGACGTCGCGGTACAGCCGCTCGATCCCGTAATCCGCGATATACCCTGCGCCCCCGAAGATCTGCACCGCGCGGTCGGCGACGCGGCCGACCATCTCGCTTGCAAAATACTTCGCGGCGGCGGATTCCATCACCACGTCCTTGCCCGCATCCTTTGCAGCGGCCGTCTCCAGCACCATCGCGCGCGCGACGAGCGCCTCGGTCTTCGAATCCGCGAGCATTCCCTGGATCAACTGATGGTCCGAGATCGCCTTGCCGAACTGCTTGCGCGTCGTCGCATAGGCCACGCAATCCGCGATCAGCCGTTCCGCCACGCCGACACACACCGCCGAGATATGCAGCCGCCCGCGATCGAGCACGCGCATCGCGATCTTGAAGCCTTCGCCCTCCGCGCCAAGCCGGTTCTCGGCGGGGACGATGACATCGTCGAAATGCACATCGGCGACCTTGGCGCCCTTCTGCCCCATCTTCTTCTCGGGCTCGCCGATGCTGACCCCGGCCAGATCGCGCGGGACGAGGAAGGCGGAAACCCCCCGCGCGCCCGGATCCTCACCGGTCCGCGCCATCACGGTGAACAGGTCGGCCTTGTCGGCATTGGTGATGTAGCGCTTGGTCCCCGACAGCCGATACGCCTGCCCGTCGAAGGTCGCGCGCGTCTTCACCGCGCCCGAATCGCTGCCCACTTCAGGCTCGGTCAGCGCAAAGCTGGTGATGATCTCGCCGCTCGCGATCCGCGGGAGCCACGCGGCTTTCTGTTCGGGGGTGCCCGCCATCACGAGCCCCTGGCTGCCGATCCCGACGTTGGTCCCGAAGGTCGATCGGAACGCGGGCGTGGTGCGCCCGAGTTCGATCGCGACTTTCGCTTCCTCGAGCATCGTCAGGCCGAGCCCGCCGTACTCCTCGTCGATCGAGAGGCCGAACAGCCCCATCTCGCGCATTTCCTGCACGACATCGGCGGGGATCGCATCGTCCGCTTCGACCTGAGCCTCGAGCGGACGGAGCCGTTCGGCGACGAACCGGCGGACCGTGTCGATCAGCGCGTCGAAGGTTTCGGGGTCGAGTGCCATGGATCCTCTCGCATCTTTGAAGCGTGGCACCGGCGATGCCCCAAAGTGGCGGGTCTCGCAAACCCGAAATTCCAAAATCATCATCAACGTAGCGCATTGACCCGCTAAACCCCCGTACTAAGGTGTTCAAAAGCATAGGAGAGGTAGATGCGTTTTGCGGGCAAACGGGCTGTCGTCACCGGCGGAGCCTCGGGCATCGGCCGCGCAACCGCGCTTCGGCTGGCGCAGGAAGGCGCCGAGGTGTGGATCGGCGACATCGACGAAGCGGGCGGTGCCGAGGTTGCCGCCACATCCAACGGGCGAATCCACTTCCTGCGAACCGACGTCCTCCAGGCGGGCGATATCGAAGCGCTGATGCACGCCGCCGATGCCGCGGGCGGGCTCGATGTCGTGTTCAACAATGCGGGCGCGGGCGGGTCACGCGATTCGATCGACGCGATCTCGCCCGAGGATTGGGACCGCACCCAGGCGCTGCTGCTGCGCTCGGTCGCACTCGGCATCCGCTATGCCGCGCCGCTGATGATCGCGCGCGGGCAGGGCGGGGCGATCGTCAACACCGCATCGGTCGCGGCGCTCCAGACCGGCGCGGCACCGACCGCTTATTCGGTCGCCAAGGCGGGCGTCTTGCACCTGACGACGCTCGCCGCCGCCGATCTCGCGCAGCACCGGATCCGCGTGAATGCGGTGTGTCCGGGGTTCATCACGACCAACATCTTCACCTCCGCGCTCGGCATCCAGGGCGAGAAGCGCGATCTGGCGAACGGGATGATCGGCCAGGCGGCGGCGCAGGCGCAACCGCTCCAGCGCGCGGGCACGTCGGAGGATATCGCGGCGGCGGTCGCCTATCTCGCGAGCGACGATGCGGCGTTCGTCACCGGAACGCGGATCGTCGTCGATGGCGGACTGACGATCGGCCCGCGGCACAGTTGGGACCCCAAGGCCCCCTCGATGTTTGCGGCACTGGAGGCGTTCGCCTCGTGAGCGTCCCGATCGCCGCGCCCGCTGCGCGGCGGCTGTCGCGCAGAAGCCGGCTGTCGTTCGGGATCGGGTCGATCGCGTACGGCGTGAAGGACAATGGCTTCGCCACCTTCCTGCTGCTGTTCTACAATCAGGTGATCGGCCTGCCCGCCGCATCGGTCGGGCTCGCGATCATGGCGGCGCTGGTGGTCGAGGCGTTCGTCGATCCGCTCGTCGGCTATCTGTCGGATCATACGCGCGGGCGATGGGGGCGGCGGCATCCGTGGATGTATGCGTCTGCACTGCCGGTCGCGATCGGCTGGCTGCTCCTGTGGAACCCGCCCGAATGGGGGCAGGACGCGATGCTGCTCTACGTGTTCGGCAGCGCGCTGCTGGTGCGGGTCGCGCTGTCGATGTTCGAAATCCCCGGCGCGGCGCTTGGGCCCGAACTCAGCGCGGATTATGACGAGCGGACGCGGTTGTTCTCGTATCGTTATCTGTTCGGCTGGGGTGGCGGGCTGGCGATGCTCGCGCTGGCGTATGGCGTGTTCCTCGTGCCCGATGCGACGCACCCGGTGGGGACGCTCAACGCGGATGGCTATTCCCGGATGGCGGCGGTCTCGGCGCTGGTGATGGCCACGTCGATCCTGGTCTCCGCGATCGGGCTGCATCCGGAGATCCCGCGCCTGCCGCAAGTCCCGCGCTCGGACGAGACGTTCGCGGAGCATCTGCGCGATTTCGGTCGGACGGTGTGGAACCGCGGGTTCCTGTGGCTGATGGCGGCCGGGCTGTTCGCTTATACTGCGCAGGGCATTTCGTTCGCGCTGTCGCTGTACATGTACCAGTTCGTCTGGGTCTTCGCGCAAGGGGATTACAATTACCTGTCGCTCGCGCTGATGGCGGGCGCGCTTGGGGCGTTCTTCCTCGCCCCCGCCCTGACCCGCGGCGGGGACAAGCCGCGCAGCGCGATGGCGCTGTCGTTCGGCGCGGGCGTGTTGCTGACCGCACCCTATCTGCTGCGGTTCGCAGGGCTGTTCCCGGATCCGGGGTCGCCGCTGCTGCTCCCCGTGCTGCTGACGATCTTTGCCGCCAATACCGCCTGCGGCGTGTCGGCGTTCATTCTCGGGGCGGCGATGCTGTCCGATGTGGTCGAGGATTCGGAGGTGCGCACCGGCAAGCGCTCCGAGGGCGTGTTCTTCGCTGGCGGGTTCTTCGTGCAGAAGCTGGTCGGCGGGCTCGGGATCTTCGTTGCCGGGCGGATCCTTGCGTTCGCGGCGTTTCCGGACGGCGCGAAACCGGGGCAGGTTCCGGTTGCGACGATCGATCGGTTGACGCTGGTGTTCATCGTGCTCGAGCTGGGATTCTACGTCGCGGCGGGGCTCTGTTACGCGCGCTTCCCGTTCGGCCGCGCAGAGCATGACGCGCGGCTGCGGGCGAGGGATTAGCCGGCGATCGGTCGGATAAACCCGGTCAGCGCCCAGCCCGACTTGCACGGCCCCGCATAGGGGCGCGGCGCCGCAATCGGCGCGGAGACTCCGCAATCGCCCCCATCGGCGGGCATCACGACGATCCCCTGCCAGCGTTGATCGAGCGAGCGGGTGCAGCGGAACACGCGCGTGCCCTCGCCGAGCCGAGCGACTTCGTCGGCTTCCGCGAACGGGGCGGCGCGCAAGGGAAGATACGCCTCTCCGGCAGGCGACAGATTGACGACCTCGCCAACCCCGGCGCACGCCTGGAAGGCGGAGCCGCCTTCGCCGGTCTGGACCGGCTGCACGCCAGGCGCCGGCGCGGTCGTGTTCGTGTCGTACAGATCCGCATCGTTGCCGAATCCTCCGCCGGACGAGCAGGCGGCAAGCAGCAGGCATAACGCCGTAGCGGTTCGGTTCATGCCGCGAATCCTAGCCGCGCGGCAGCCGTTTGGCGAGCGCGATCGTGTTTCGCAGGCGTTTCGCGATGCCCGAAATGGCAGTCATCGCGCGGCCAACTCGCTTCATCCGAAAAGGTTCCGTTCATCGGGGAGCAAGGGTTTCCACGCGGCACCGGACCTGCTTTGACAGGATCAACGACGAGCTAGACCTGTTTCCAAGACCGTGGGGGTCCCATGAATTTCAAGGCTTTGACAGCGCGTTTTGCGCTGGTGGTAGCGTGCGCCCTGACGATGGCGACCCCGGCGATGGCGCAGTTCTGGCAGTGCGCGCCTTATGCGCGGCAGATTTCCGGCATCGAGATCCGCGGCAATGCCAACACCTGGTGGTCGCAGGCAGCCGGTCACTACGCCCGCGGTCACGCCCCCAAGGTCGGCGCAGTGCTCGCTTTCTCCGCCACCAGCCGGATGCGGATGGGCCATGTTGCAATGGTCAGCGAAGTCGTCAGCGAGCGCGAAGTCCTGCTGACCCACGCCAACTGGTCGCGCCGCGGTGGCGTCGAGCGCGACGTGCGCGCGGTCGACGTATCGCCGAACGGCGACTGGAGCATGGTCAAGGTGTGGTATGGTCCGCAGGGCGATCTCGGCACCTCGGCCTATCCGACCAAGGGCTTCATCTATTCCGACCACGCTCCGCTGAATGACAGCGGCGACGACACGGTCGAACAGGCCCCGCGCCCGCCGATGGTGCTCGCTTCGCTGAACGACACGACGACGGTCAGTTTCTAAGAACAATTTTCACCGTTCGCCTTGAGCGCAGTCGGAAGGCCTTTGCACCGCGCGCAAGGCTTCGACTTCGCTCAGGGCGTACGGGTAGTGGGAGGGATGCGCGGTCTTACTTGGCCGGCATCGTAGCGGTCGCCGGCAACGCCCCCGCCATATCCGCCGACACCCGCTCCGCCGCAGTCATCACGCGCAGCACGTTCCCGCTCGCGAGCTTGGCGACATCGCGGTCGCTCCAGCCACGCCGCATCAGCTCCGCGAGTAACGCCGGGTAGGTCGATACGTCGCGAAGCCCCTCGGGCAAGACGCTCCCCACGCCGTCGAAGTCCGACCCGATCCCGACGTGATCGACCCCGGCGACCTTCGCCACATGCACGATATGGTCCGCGACCTGCGCAAGCGTGACGCGGGGGGCCGGATGCTGCGCGAGCCAATCCGCCATCGCCGCCGCTGCCGCCTTGGGCTGCCCGATGTACAATCCGCCGAACGGTGGCGCGTTGAGCCGGGTCGCTTCGGCCGCCTTTTCCGCGGACCAGCGACGATACGCATCGGACACATAGACTGGCGCGAAATCGACCATCACCACGCCGCCGTTCGCCGCGACCAGCCGCAGCACGTCGTCCGACACGTTGCGCGGATGATCGTTCACGCTGCGCGCACCCGAATGCGAGAAGATCACGGGCGCCTTCGTGACGCGCAGCGCGTCGCGCATCGTGTCCTCGCTGACGTGGCTCAGATCGACCAGCATCCCCAGCCGGTTGAGCTCGCCGACCACCGCCTCGCCGAACGGTGTCAGCCCGCCATGCCGCGGATCGTCGGTCGCGGAGTCCGCCCAGTCGATCGTGCGCGAATGCGTCAGCGTCAGATAGCCCGCACCCATCGCATGATAGGCCCGCAGCACCGACAAGCTCGCATCGATCTGTCCGCCGCCCTCGACCCCAATCAGCGACGCGATCTTGCCCGCGGCATGGATCCGGCGGACGTCCGCAGCAGTCCGCGCGATCGCAAAGTCCTTGGGATAGCGCGCGACGATCTGGTGGACGAGGTCGATCTGTTCGAGCGTCTGCTTGACCTGTTCGAGCCCCGGCAGCGCCGCATCGACATAGACCGACCAGAATTGCCCGCCGACCCCGCCCATGCGCAGCCGCGCGATATCGGTGTCGTAGCGGGGGCTGACGCGGTCGAGGCCGGCGGCGAGATCGATCGTCCAGCGCTTCTCGCCCTCGCGGTCGCGCAGCGTCTCGGGCCAGTCGTTATGCCCGTCGATCAGCGGCGTCGCGCGCAGGACCTTGGCGACCCGGTCGTCATAGCGGTCCGCAACGGCGGGCGTGGCGATCGCTGCGAGCATCACGGCAAGCAAGATGTGGCGCGACATATCGGGCGATCCTTTCACGGAAAGCCCCTTGGTAACCGACACTGCGCTTGCTGCAAGGGCGGTAGGCGCTGGGCGTGCGGTGGAGATCCCCACAACAAAGCACGCTCTCCTTCCTCCCCTCCCTGACAGGGAGGGGCCGGGGGTGGGTCGGCCCGTTAAACGCCCCCAACCCCTACCGCAGCGAAGCCGTCGCCATCGGCGCAGCCTTCGCGGTCACCCGCCAAACCGTATTCCCAAGATCGTCCGCAATCAGCAGCGCACCGCGCGAATCGACCGCTAGCCCGACCGGACGCCCGCGCGCCTTGCCATCGGGACCGACGAACCCGGTGACGACGTCCTGCGACTTGCCATTGGGTTTGCCCCCCGAGAACGGGACGTACACGACCTTATAGCCGTTGAGATTGCCCCGATCCCAACTGCCATGCTCCGCAACGAACGCGCCGCCCCGATAGCCGCGGGGTAAAGCGCTCGCTGCATAGAACACCATCCCCAGCGGTGCGACGTGCGAGCTCAACCCGTAATCGGGCCGGATCGCCGCCTTCACCAGATCGGGCCGCTGCGGCATCACCCGCGGATCGACGTGCTGGCCCCAGTAACTGTACGGCCAGCCGTAGAACGCGCCATCCTTCACCGACGTCATATAGTCGGGGACGAGGTCCGGCCCGATCTCGTCGCGTTCGTTGACGACCGTCCACAGCTGCCCGCTCGCCGGGTTGAACGTCAGCCCGTTGGGGTTGCGCAAGCCGGTCGCGTACAGGCGCGATGCGCCCGTCGCACGGTCGACTTCCCAGATCGCGGCGCGACCCTTTTCGGCTTCGATCCCGTTCTCGGTAATGTTGCTGTTCGATCCGACGCCGACGTAGAGCTTGCTGCCGTCGGGGCTGGCGGTGAGGCTCTTGGTCCAATGGTGGTCGATCGGGCCGCCGGGGAGATCGGTCAGCTTTACGCCCGGTGCGGTGATCCGGGTCTGCCCGGTGACATAAGGATAGCGCATGATCGCATCGGTATTGGCGATGTACAGGTCACCCCCGACCAGCGTGATCCCGAATGGCGAATGGAGATGGTCGAGCAGCACGCTGCGCAGTTCGGGCTTGCCGTCGCCATTGGCATCGCGGATCAGCGTTACCCGGTTGCCGCCCTTCGCCCCGGCGCCGGCATAGCCCTGCACCAGACCCATGATGATTTCCTTGGGCCGCTTGATCGGCTCGCTGCCGGGGCCGTTCGCCTCCACGACGAGCACGTCGCCGTTGGGCAGGACGTACGGCTGGCGCGGATGCTGCAGCCCGGTCGCGAGCGCGGTCACCTGCAAGCCGGGCGCGACCGTCGGTGCGGCGCCCGCCCAGCTTCCGACCGGCGCGACATGCATCGGCGGCACGAGATACTGGTTGATGGCGGGCAGATGCGGGTCGGCACCGATCTGCTTCTCGGTCGACCCGCCGGCACCGCTGCACGACGCCAGCGCGAGCGTCGCCGCGCCCAGGAGAAGCGGGGGAAGGCTGCGCATCATGCGGCTCCTGTGGATTGGCGATGGGCGACCGTCGTGCCGGTCCAGCTCGATACGATCACGAGCACCGCGACGATCGCCGACAGGATGATCCCGGTCGGCATCACCGAAGTCCATCCATCCCGGCTGTGGATGAAGGCGTTGATCAGCGCGAGGCCCAGCACCGCGACGTTGAGGAGACTATGGAACCACGGCCGCGGCGCCCGGCGAACGCGCCGGTTGCGCGCGAAATCGACGATCCCGGCAACCGCCGCGAACCCGCCCATGATCAGCCCGCCGGTGATGAGCCACACCGAGAAATTGGCCCACTGCATCTCGGCGGTGTTGACGTAGGTCAGGTCGGTCAGGAACGCCGCGGTAAAGAACGCGAGCGGAAACGCGGCCAGCAGCGTGTGGATCGGATGCGGGGGCGGCACCGTCTGGGTCGCGTGGCGGTCGTGTGGCGGCATGGTCTGCAATCCCCGGAAGTCCCCGCTGATACGTTCCGCGCGCGGGGGTGTTCCAGAGTGTTGCTATATTGTGAGTTTGGGTGGCGCGGAGGTGTCGCCAGTAAACTCGACTGGCCGGGATCAAGAAACGGTTAGCCCGCGCCTTGCCCGATCGCACACGCTGGCGGCGTTAGTCATTCCGACCCGGGTTAGTGACGGACGCCGCTAGTCGAACAATTGTCGCTGACAGCGAACAAAGTGTTGACTATTGCGCTGACGTCGTTTAGGACGGCTTCAGCATTCGGGAAAAAGGCAACATCCCACTCAACCTCTGGGTGAGCAATCACCTGCGGGACCTGCTCCGGCCGGTCCTCCTACTTGTCGGATCTTGTGGAGGCACCCCGCCCGGGGACCGCCGCCGGCACCGATAAGGCGCGCCCGTGTGGAGCGGGCGCGAAGGGTTAGGGGGGTGCTTCTTCTCTCGTTGTCACTGCTGCGGTGGAGCTGGCCTCAATCCTGAGGCGAGTATGCAGGAGTGAATACCTATGGGTTCTTTACCCGTACCGGATGCCGAGAAGAAGCGTGCGGAGGACAGTCGAAAGGCGCATCCTATCAAGGATGCGCTTCTGAAGCCGAAGACCTGGACGACCATGTTGGCGATTCTAAGAGTAATCTACGGAATCATTCGTGTGGGCGCGAAGATCGGGGAAATGTTTACGTAAGTCCCCCTTAATTCCTTCCAACGTCTAGTTGGAGACGGTTATGTATGAACGAGCGTTAAAAACATTGAGGCTGTATCATAGGCTTACTCAGTCGGATTTAGCCGAACAGCTTGGCATATCCCGATCATATCTCAATGAGATTGAGCGCAAGCGGAAAGAGCCGAGTTTAGATATACTTACGAAATATGCTGAGCGTTTTGATATCCCTTTATCATCTCTCATGCTTTTTGCCGAGCAAACCCAGAATCCTAAGCTTGATCGAGCGCGGCTCTATGTCGCCGACAAGGTTCTCAAGATGCTGGAATGGATAGCGGAAGACGACCAAGATGCCGAAAGCGAACCGGAAAAGCAGCCAACCCATACCCATTGAGCGGTGTCACCTGTACGGCATTCGCTCTCCGCACGCGCTTGCGAACCGTCTTGGGTGGGACTTGAGCAAGCTCGATCAGCTCGCTGCCTACGGCGGCTACAAGGTCTATCCGCACAAGCAGACCGGTCGCATGATCCAGGAGCCAGGTGAGGCTTTGCAGAGCATTCACCGGCAAATCCACCACTACCTCGTGCGCGTTGAGGCTCCGGCCTACCTTCACTCGGCGGTCAAGGGTCGATCCTACGTCTCAAACGCGCAGGCGCACGTCGGTGCTGGTGGGCTCGTCAAGCTGGATATCGCCAAGTTCTACCAGTCAGTGCCCCAGCACAAGGTTATGCACTTCTTCCGCGATGTAATGCATTGTGCACCGGATGTGGCGGGGTTGCTCGCGAACTTGATCTGTTTTCATGGCAAATTGGCAACTGGCAGCGCCGCAAGCCCGATCATTTCCTACTATACCTACAAGGGGCTATTCGACGAATTGAAGGCGCTGGCCGATCGTCGGGGTCTCACAATGACCTGCTACGTCGATGATATTACCATGTCGGGACTTGGCGCAGGGCGGGCGGTGCTTCACGAGGCGCGGACCCTTATCTTCCGGGCTGGCTTACGCGCGCACAAGGATTACGACTTCCGGCCAGGAGCGCCTCGGCTCGTTACGGGGGTCATTGTCGGTGACACGGGCATCGATCTGCCCTTCTCACGCTGGCAGAAGATCCGCGAGGCGGTGCGCGAAGTCGAAGGATGCGTCGATCCTGTGGAGCGGTTGGAAAAATACCCGAAGCTTGTTTCGCGCCTCTACGAAGCGGCACAAATCAACAGCCGATGCAAGCCACGGGCGCGCTATCACCATGAACAGTGGCGTGCATTGAAGCACAGCCTACAGGCAGCCGCCCTGAATGCCGGTCAAGGTCAGCCGGCGGCGGCGGCCTAACGTTTCAGCAAACGAGTATCTTTCGCGTGGGACGTGTACAACGAATGTCCGCTTGCCTCGGTTAGTCACTTCAAATGGGTTATTCCACTTCCAACCATCCTCAGTCCAAACCCCACCCCCTACCGAAACAACCCCAACGGAATCGCCCCAGCCATCGCCCGATACCCCACCGGCGAAGGATGCAACCCGTCCCCAGAATCATACTCCTTCCGCAGCCGCGTCGGCGCACCAGGATCGCGCATCAGAGCGTCGAAATCGATCACCGCGTCGAAATGCCCCGCCGCCCGGATCCACGCATTGACCGCCGCCCGGTCGGCCTCGTTCTGCGCGTCGGGGTGGTAATAGCCGGAGCCCCCATCCGGCAGGATCGTCGCGCCATACACCTTGATCCCCGCGGCATGCGCACGCGCGATGACCTGGCGATACGCGCCGATCATCCGCGCCACCAGCGCCGCATGCGCCGCCGCCGACACCGGCGCCTCGCGGGTCAGCGTGCCGAGATCGTTGATCCCTTCGAGCACGATCAGATAGCGCACCCCCGGCTGCGCGAGCACGTCGCGGTCGAACCGCGCGAGCATGTTGGGGCCGAGCCCGTCCGACAGCACGCGGTTGCCGCCGATCCCGTGGTTGAGCACGCCGACCGTCGCGGTCGCCCGGTTGGCGTGGAGCCGGTTCGCGAGCAGGTCGGGCCAGCGGTCGTTGCCGTCGGTGGTCGCGCCATGCCCGTCGGTGATCGAATCACCGAGCGTGACGATCGATCGCGCAGCGGGAGAGGGCGCGGCCACCGCGACCCCGGCGATCTGGAACCAGTGTTCCACCGCCCGTGCGCCCGGCAAGGTCGGATCGGCGACGTGGTTTCCCGGGACCAGATAGCTGGTCGCGCGCGATCCGGGGTGGCTGGTCTGGCCCTTGGGGGCAGCCGGCAGATGCAGCGAGATCGTGACCGAGGACAAGGCGGGAACCTGGATCGCGACCGGGTCCGACCAATAGCTTGCGCCGGCCGGGATGCGCACGTCCGGCGCACCGTCGAAGGTCAGCGCATGGTCGGTCCCGGGCGTCACCGCCGCGCCACCTGCGGCGCGCGCGACGTGCGCGCTGTCGATCCGCAGCGGCTCGGTGCCGAACGCGTTGCTGAGCAGGATCCGCACGCGTGCCCCGCCAAGCGACAGCCGCACCGTCTGGCGCAGCGTCGCATCGGTCAGCGCGGCCTCGGGAAGCGCATTGCGGGGTTCGGGAATTTGCTGCGAGGTCGCCCAACTTCCGACCCATCGGTCGTGCTCCGGCGGGCGCGCGGCGAGCGTAAAGCACGCGATAAACGCCAGACCGATCAGACGGATCGTTTTCATATCGGTTTTCCCTCTCTACGCCACTATCATGTGGCTTTGGCGCCCTTGACAGCGCGTCGACGCTAGTGTTGGTAACGCTATCAAAATAATATGTCGAGTGGAGTGGGTATGAGGGGCGAACAAGGCGAGATGACGTCGGCACTTCCGGCGGACTGGAGGTCGGGCACGTTTGTCGGGCGGATGCTGACCGAGGCCGGACCATCGCCAGTGCTCGTCGTTCGCGGCGCAGCGTTCGATATGTCCACCGTCGCACCAACGGTCGCGGCGGTGATCGAGCGCGGTGATTTTAGCGGCACCGGCGGCGCGCCGATCGCCGATTTCTCGCTCGACTCGGTCGACCTGATCAGTCCGGTCGACCTGCAATGCGTCAAGGCTTGCGGCGTGACCTTCGCGGTGTCCGCACTCGAGCGCGTGATCGAGGAACGCGGGCGCGGGGACCCCGGCGCCGCAAGCGCGATCCGCGAGCGGCTCGAAGCCCGTGTCGGCGGGTCGATCCGTGGTGTCGTGCCGGGCACGCCCGAGGCGGCCGCGCTCAAGCAGGCGCTGATCGACGATGGCCTGTGGTCGCAATATCTCGAAGTGGCGATCGGCCCGGATGCGGAAGTGTTCACCAAGGCCCCCGTGCTTGCAACGGTGGGGCCGAATGCCGATATCGGGATCCGTTCGGATTCGACCTGGAACAATCCCGAGCCCGAAATCGCGCTTCTGGTCGATAATAGCGGCAAAACCGTCGGTGCGATGCTCGGAAACGACGTCAATCTGCGCGATTTCGAAGGCAGATCGGCGCTTTTGCTCGGCAAAGCGAAGGATAACAACGCATCCTGTTCGCTCGGGCCGCTGGTCCGCCTGTTCGACGACAGCTTCACGATCGACGACGTCCGAACCGCGCAAGTCGCGCTGCGCATCGTCGGCGAGGACGGCTATGTCCTTGAAGGCGCAAGCAACATGGCGGAGATCAGCCGCGATCCGCTCGATCTGGTGCGGCAAACCTTGAGCGAGCATCAATATCCCGACGGTTTCGCGCTGTTCCTCGGCACGTTGTTCGCCCCGGTCCAGGATCGCGACGATCCTGGCCGTGGTTTCACCCACAAGATCAACGACATCGTCTCGATCGAGAGCGCTAAGCTCGGGCGACTGGTCAACCGCGTCGTCACCTCGCGCGATGCCGCGCCGTGGCAGGTCGGGATCGGTGCCCTGATGACGAATCTGGCCCAACGCGGCCTGCTGGAGAAGACGCAGTGACGGCGATGCCGACCACCGACGCGATGTCAATTCGCGCGCAATATCCGAGCCTTGCGGGCAAGCGCATTCTGATCACCGGGGGTGCCACCGGGATCGGCGCAGGGCTGGTCGAGGCCTTTGCCGCGCAAAAGGCCAAGATCGCGTTCGTCGATATCGACGCCACCGCAGGGGCGGCCGTGGCCGAACGGTTCGCGCCGGGCGGGTTCCACCGTTGCGATCTTCGCGACATCACCGCGCTGCAGGCGACGATCGCCACGGTCGCGGACCAGCTCGGCGGGATCGACATCCTGATCAACAACGCCGCGAACGACGACCGGCACAGCATCGCCGAGGTCACGCCCGACTATTGGGACGACCGGATGGCGACCAACCTGCGCCACCTGTTCTTCGCTGCACAGGCGGTCGTTCCGCACATGCGGCAGGCCGGCGGCGGCGCAATCGTCAATTTTGGGTCGATCAGCTGGCATCTGGGCCTGCCGGATCTGGTGCTCTACCAGACCGCCAAGGCCGCGATCGAAGGCATGACACGCAGCCTCGCCCGCGATCTCGGTCGCGACAACATCCGCGTCACGACAATCGTCCCGGGCAACGTCCAGACGCCGCGCCAGGAGCGATGGTACACGCCTGAAGGCGAAGCCGAAATCGTGTCGGCGCAATGCCTTGACGGCCGGATTCAGCCTGCGGACGTCGCAGCGCTTGCCTTGTTCCTCGCGTCGGACGATGCCCGCATGTGCACGGGGCACGACTATTTCGTCGATGCCGGCTGGCGCTGAGGAGAGGGTGACGATGGTTCAGTCGGTTTTCGCAGTCGGGGCAACGCTGGGCGAGGGCCCCGTCTGGATCGGCGATGCGCTGTGGTTTGTCGACATCAAGGCGCACCGGCTGTACCGTTTCGATCCGGCGACCGGAACGGCACAGCACTGGACCGCGCCCGACCAGATCGGCTGGGTACTCCCGACCGAAAGCGGCGATCTGCTCGCCGGGGTAAAGACCGGACTGCACCGCTTCGATCCCGCGACTGGCGCATTCACTCTGTTCCACGATCCTGAACCGCATCACCCCGACAATCGTCTCAACGACGCGACGACGGATTCGCGCGGGCGCGTCTGGTTCGGCACGATGGACGACAATGAAGCGGGCGAGACCGGGCGGCTCCACCGCCTTGCGGACGGAACGACGCAGGACAGCGGCCTCCCGCCCGTCGCGATCACCAACGGTCCCGCGGTCAGCGCGGATGCGACGACGCTCTACCACACCGATACGCTCGGCAAGCGCATCTGGCGCGTGCCGATCAACGATGACGGCACGCTCGGCACGCCCGCTGTGCACGTCGAGATCGAGGACGGCGCGGGGCATCCGGACGGGTGCGTGATCGATTCCGAGAACTGCCTGTGGACCGGGCTGTGGGGCGGCTGGCGGGTGCGGCGGTACGATCCGGCGGGCACCGCGATCAGCGAGGTGCGCTTCCCCGTCTCCAATATCACCAAGATCGCCTTTGGCGGTGCCGATCTGCGCACCGCTTATGCCACCACCGCGCGCAAGGGGCTCGACCCGGCGGCGCTGGCGGACCAACCCGAGGCGGGGAATGTGTTCGCGTTCGACCCCGGCGTGGCGGGCCTGCCCGTGACGCCGGCAAAACTATAAAATCGGGAAAAGAGGAAACACTGATGGCGACGGCATCGTTGCCCGGGCTTGGCCCGGATATGAGCAAGGTCAATTTCGGCTTTATTGCCGCCATCGTCGCGGTGGCGACGATTGGCGGATTCATGTTCGGCTATGATTCGGGCGTAATCAACGGCACGCAGAAGGGGCTGGAGGCCGCGTTCGATCTCGGCAAGCTCGGGATCGGGATCAACGTCGGCGCGATCCTCGTCGGGTCGTCGATCGGCGCGTTCACCGCCGGGCGGCTGGCCGACCGGATCGGTCGTCGCAGCGTGATGATGCTCGCCGCGGTGCTGTTCCTTGTCAGCGCGATCGCCGCGGGTGCGGCCGGATCGTCGATCGTTTTCATCATTGCCCGTATCATCGGTGGCCTCGGCGTCGGCGCGGCGAGCGTGATCTCGCCGGTCTATATTTCCGAGGTAACCCCCGCGTCGATCCGCGGCCGGTTGTCGAGCGTCCAGCAGGTGATGATCATCACCGGCCTGACCGGCGCGTTCGTCGCCAATTACGTCCTCGCCAATTATGCCGGCGGATCGACCGCGATCCTGTGGCTGGGCGAGCCGGCATGGCGCTGGATGTTCTGGCTCCAGGCGATCCCCGCCGCGATCTATTTCTTCGCCCTGCTGATCATTCCGGAGAGCCCGCGCTATCTGATGGCCAAGGGGCATGACGAGCGCGCGCGCACCGTTCTCGCGCGGTTGTTCGGCCAGGAAGAGGCGGATCGCAAGGTCACCGAAATCCGCGCCAGTTTTGCGGCCGACCATCACAAGCCGCGGCTGTCCGACTTGCTCGACAAGCGCACCGGCAAGATCCGTCCGATCCTGTGGGCGGGTATCGGTCTTGCCATCTTCCAGCAGCTCGTCGGCATCAACGTCGTCTTCTATTACGGCGCGACGTTGTGGGAGGCCGTCGGCTTCTCCGAGAATTACGCTTTGCAGATCAACATCCTGTCCGGCGCGCTGTCGATTGGTGCGTGCATCTTCACGATCGCTTTCGTCGACCGTATCGGTCGCAAGCCACTGCTGCTCGTCGGTTCGGCGGGCATGGCGGTGACGCTGGCAACGGTGGCCTACGCTTTCTCGACCGCGGTAACCGCGGCGGACGGCGGCGTATCACTGCCGGGCAACAACGGCGTGATCGCGCTGGTTGCGGCGAACCTGTACGTCGTGTTCTTCAACTTCAGCTGGGGCCCGATCATGTGGGTCATGCTGGGCGAGATGTTCCCCAACCAGATCCGCGGATCGGGGCTTGCCGTCGCAGGCTTCGCGCAGTGGATCGCGAATGCGGCGATCTCGGTCAGCTTCCCCACGCTCGCGGTGTCGCCCGGGTTGGCGGTCACCTACACCGGCTATGCGATCTTCGCGGCGCTGTCGTTCTTCTTCGTCAAGGCGATGATCAACGAAACCCGTGGTCGCGAGTTGGAAGACATGGAAGGCTAGGGACTGCCCTTGGACCAAGGGGCCTGCCGACACGGCAGGGTCCTTGGTCCGGGGACTCCCGGTCACGCCGGTATGGCGGGCTCGGCGCTGCGGTTCGACATTTCGGTTTCGATTCGCGCGACCGCGGCTTCCGCAAGGCCCCGAGCGTGCGACCGCCGCACGCTGTTGGCCCAATAGACCAGCCCCATCCCCGGCCAAGCGCGCGGGGGTTCCTCTCCCAAAGCGATGGCGATGCGGCGGAGGAAGTCCCGCTCGCGGCGATCCGCCCGCCTCGCCTGCACCGGCAGGAATTTGCGCGCGCCGGTATAATGGCGGACCGACGCCGTCGCCCAGGCCGACGTGTGCAGCGCAAAGGTCTGCATGTTCCACGCCAGCGGCAGCGCAACCCAGTTCCCGGCAAAGGTGAGGTTGAAGGGACACTGATCCGCGGTCGTGCACCGCACATAGATCGGGCACCCCGATTGATGCCGCACGCAATTCGCCAGATAGGTTTCGCGCATCGCGTGCATGTCGAAGTTCCGGAAATCGAACGCGATGAGCCCGGAGTTGAAATAATGCCGGTGAGTCCGGTCGGGGTGATGGACCTGCAACTGGTAGAATCCGCCCGCATTGCAGTCCGCGAGATCGTTCACCGCGGCGATTGCGTTTCCCCGGAAATCGATCGTGCTTACCGATATGGGATCGAAGAACAGGATGTCGGTATCCGCATAGACCGCGATGTCATAGCGGTCGGCCAGCGTCTCCAGCGCGGCGAACTTGCCGTAAGCGGTCGGCGTGATGTGAGCTGCCGTCTTGAGCGTCATGGCAGCAAGCGGATCGTCGCGCAGGCGCGTCACCGCGATCGGTTTGCCCAACCGGTGCGCCAGCGCGAGGACGGTATCGTCCGGCTCAGGCCCGTCCCAGCCGTTCACGAACAAATGCGGGTGAAAGGCCTCGGTCTGCGTCAACAGCGCCGAGGCCATCGCGTAGCGGGCAAGGGGGTAGCCGTGCTGATCCGTCAGCATCGCCAGTGCGAGCCGCATGGATGCTTCCCCCTTCCGTCAGGCGTCCTCGGAGCACGAGCTTAAATGGCCGGGCCATTCTCCGATACTAGCCGAATGCGGTACGGATCGTACGATGTCCGCGGCAGGTCTTTAGCGGGCGACCGGCCGCGCGGCAGGCCGTCGCCGTGGCGCGGCGTCCGACTGGCGCCGGATCAGCGTATAGTCCGCCAGGATGTGCGGTTCGGAAATGTCTTCGAGACGCCCGGCCTTGCTCAGCCGGATCGCATGGACGAGCAGCTCGACCGCCATCCGCGACATTTCGACGACGGGCTGCCGGATCGTGGTCAGTTCGGGCCAGATCGTCGTGGCGAGGGCGGTGTCGTCAAACCCGCAAACCGTCAGATCGCTGGGGACGTCGAGCCCGCGCCGATGCGCGATCGCGACGGTCGCGGCGGCCATGTCGTCGTTCGACGCAAAGATCGCCGACGGCGCGTCGGGAAGGTCGAGCAAGCGGTCCGCCGCGTCCAGCCCCGAGCGATAGGTAAACAGACCCTCGGTCACCAGCGCCGGATCATCGGGAAGGTGCATGTCGGCCAGCGCCGCACGGTACCCGTCGAGCCGTTCCGCGCTGGCGGTCTGGTTGGGGTTGCCGGTGATGAAGCCGATCCGCACATGGCCGAGCGCGGCGAGATGCCGCGTCATGTCATACGCCGCCCGACGATCGTCGATGCTGACCGACAGCGCCCATTCGGGCGCACGGCCGGTGGCGACCGCGACGATCGGCACACCGGCGGCCTTGAGCGCGGCAAGAACCTCGGGGGAATCGCTCAGCGGTGGCGGCAGGACGATCCCGTCGATCCGACCGTTGAGCAGATGCGCGACCGCAGCCGCTTCCTGTCCCGGTTCATCGCACTTTTCGACCACGAGCTGGACGTTGCTGCGGCTCGCCTGATCGAGACTGCCGACCAGGAAGGCACTGAGGTAGGCGAAGCTCGGGTTGGAATGCAGCAGGCCGATCCGCATTTCCTCGCCCCCGGCCAGCGTCCGCGCGGCGGCATTGGGGGCGTAGTTGAGTTCGGCGATCGCCGCCTCGACCCGGATGCGGGTCTGTTCGCGCACGGTATGCTTGGCGTTGATGACCCGCGACACGGTCATCGGGGATACTCCGGCCTTGCGCGCGACATCGGTTATCGTCGGAACGTTGTGCTGGCGCCGCGAGGGTCGGGTGTCCGTCATTCGGGTCCTTTCGTTGCGGGGACTATGACGCCAACGTCACGCAGTCGGCAAGTCAGGGGTTACCGGGTGCATAGGGGAATTTCTGCGCCTTGTACCAGTCGAGATCATGCGCGGGCGGCCTGACGCCGGCCGGGAGCGGCAGACCGTTGACCGACATCCAATAGGCCAGGCTCGCATCGCGCCACCACGCTGCCTCGCGCTGCTGGATGCCGAGGAAGCTCTCGGTCTTGGCGTAGCGCGTCGGATCTATCCGTGGCCGGAGCGCGTCCCAGTCCGCGCGCATGTCGGCGACAGCCGCGACACCGCGATCATATCGACCGACCATTCCCTGCCACAGCGTTTCGCCGGACCGCAGCCGGTAGGTCCACGGCACACGGTGGAACCACAACAGGTCGCGTTCGGGGGTGGTCTTCGGGTCCGCCAGTTGCCGTGCGAGCGCCGGTGCATATTGCGCGGTGGCCGCATTGCCCTTCGGCCCGCGTTCCACGCCGATCGCATCCCGGGTCGTGCGGTGATAGTAATAAGGGTTCCATTCAGGCCGCTTGAGATCCGAAATCCACGGCCCCGGCCCATAATGATGCCCGGTCGCCATGACGTGTGCCAGACCAAGCGGCGTCATGTAATCGACCACCGCCTCGCGCGACCCCGCCATCATCCGCACGACCGGCGCCACGGTCGCGGGGGCAGGGTCAAACGTCATCGCCGCCCAATCGCGCGCGATCGCGTCGGACGTGTCGTCGGGGTTCCACGCGAACCGCCCGAACGCGTACCAATTGGCCTGGTTGAAGGTCGACCCCGACCAGTCGCGATCGCGCCCGATGTTGGCGACGCCCGCCATGCCGGTCAGCGCGTGATGATCGAGCGTGCCGTCGACGACCCGCGCGACGGTCGACCCCGTCCCCTGCGCGAGCGTATCCGCGCGTAGCGTCTCCTCGAATAACGGGCCGAGATAGGCGAGGTGCGTCGCCTGCCCGAGATATTCCTTGGTGATCTGGAATTCCATCATCAGCGGCGTCTTGGGCATGCCCCCGAACAGCGGATGGAACGGCTCGCGCGGCTGGAAATCGATCGCGCCGTTCTTGACCTGAACGATGACGTTCGACGCGAACTTGCCGTCGAGCGGATGGAAGTCGTCATACGCCTGCTTGGCGCGGTCCTCGGCGTTTTCCTGCGCGTAGACGAACGCGCGCCACATCACGATTCCCTTGTGCGGCGCGACCGCGGCGGCGAGCATGTTCGCGCCGTAGGCATGCGTGCGGTGGTAGTCCTGCGGGCCGGGTTGGCCTTCCGAATTGGCTTTCACCAGGAAGCCGCCGAAGTCGGGAATCGCGCGGTAGATTTCGTCCGCCTTGGCGCGCCACCATGCCGCGACCGCGGGGTCGAGCGGGTCGGCGGTCTTCAACCCGCCAAGTTCGATCGGCGCGGAGAAGCGCGCCGAGAGATAGACCTTGATGCCATAGGGTCGGAAGATATCGGCAAGTGCCGCCGCCTTGGCGATGTAGAATGGCGTAAGGCTCTCGGCTTTGGCGTTGACGTTGTTGAGGACGCTGCCGTTGATTCCGATCGAGGCGTTGGCACGCGCATAATCGGTGTAGCGCGGGTCGCGATAGTCGGGGAGCGTCCACCAGTCCCACAGCGACTGTCCGGAATAGCCGCGCTCGACCGTCCCATCGAGATTGTCCCAATGGTCGAGCACGCGCAGCGCTATGTGCGGCGTCGAGGTGAGGTTCGCGGCGGACACCGGATGCCCGGTCTGGACCCAGCGCAACAGCGCGAACGCGCCGTACAGCACGCCGTGATCGCTATTCGCGGTAACGAGCGTGACGCGACGTCCGTCGAGATCGACCGACCGGACGAGATAGCCTTCACTGCCCAGCGCGTCGGTCTTGAGCCCGAGCGCCTGCAACCGTGGTTCCGTCGCCAAGGCGAGGACGACCCCGCCCGAACGGATCGCAGTGCCGAACTGTACATGATGCGCCGAGAGCCCCGCCAAGCCCCGCTGCACTTCCTGTCCAGCGACTTTCAGCGTCGGCGTGTCGCCCAGCACCGCGACGGTCGCGGCGTCGATGACGCCAGACGTCGCGAGGGGATGATAGCGGAGCCACAGATCATATCCATCCTCGGCCAGTGCCGGTGTGGCGACACTTGCCAGGAGGCAAGCAAAAAGGCCTCGTTTCAAAGTATTCGACATGCCGATCCTTACTCTTCATCACGCGGGGCCGGATTGATCCGGTCATTGGTCTAGCGCGCCGCCGTCGGCAGCGCTGCAAACGCCGCCGCATGATAACGTTAACACGTCGACGGCATCCCGAGCAATGCCACGCCGAAGACGCCGGAGACGGTACGGATTCGTCTTGAGGTAGACCGCTTGCAGGGAACTCGAGCGATACCGCATCGCGATAGCGTATGCCGGACGGTGTTCGAGCGCGTCGACTTCGGCGCCCGCGAAACGTCGCGTGCGTTTGAAACCACCGTTGTCGAGATCGCCTGGCGAACATTCATGACAAGGACCGTACGCGGGCGGTGCGCTACAGCCTCGGCTCAACGTCGATCAGGGGCGGCGTGATGGCTACGTTAACCGAATAGAGTGCGGCTGCCCCGGATACCGCGAAGCGCGCGATGCCGCGGCCGTGGGCGGCCCCGGCGGCGTTACGCCTTGCCGGGGGTGAAGGTCATCGCGACGCCATTCATGCAATAGCGCTTGCCGGTGGGCTTGGGGCCGTCGTCGAACACATGCCCGAGATGCCCGCCGCAACGGCGGCAGTGGACCTCGGTGCGCTCCATCCCGAGCGACCCGTCGACGCGGTTGCGCACCGCATTGGGCAAGGGCGCCCAGAAGCTCGGCCAGCCGGTCCCGCTCTCGAACTTGGTCTTGGACGAGAACGCGGGTAGGGCGCAGCCGCCGCACGAAAAGATCCCCGCACGATGCTCGCCGTTGAGCGGGCTGGTGTACGGCGTCTCGGTGCCTTCCTGGCGCAGCACGCGGTAGGCGGCGGGCGACAGTTTCTTTTTCCATGCGGCGTCGCTCAGCGTGACCTCGAACGTCTCGGGCGGTCCAGCGGTGGCGCTTTTGCATCCGAACAGCGCGAAAGCGGCAACGCCTGAACCAGCAAGCGTCAGGAAATGGCGGCGATCGTGCATCGAATGGTCCTAAACAGGCAAGGGGTACGCACCCTCATGTGGGAGCTACGCACGCCTTCGCCAAGCCGACGCACCCGACCGCGGCTCAATAGCGGCTGATTTCCACCGGCAGCTTGCGATACCCATGGACGAAGCACGCCGCCACCCGCTCGGGCGCGCCGACCACGTTGACGCGCATTCGCCGCTTGGCCATTTCTTCCAGCAGGACATACACTTGCAATTCCGCCAGCCGCGCGCCGACGCAGCGATGGATGCCGTGTCCGAACGCAAGGTGCCGCCGCGCATTGGGGCGATCGACCAGGATGCTGTCGGCATCCTCGAACACGCTCTCGTCGCGGTTGGCGGAAATGTACCACAGGATCAGTTTGTCCCCGGCCGCGATCCGCTGCCCCTCGAGCTCGCTGTCCACCGTCGCGGTCCGGCGCATATGCGCGAGCGGGGTCTGCCAGCGGACGATCTCCTGCACCGCATTGTGGATCAGCCCGGGGTCGGCCTCCAGCTTGGCGCGGGCGTCCGGAAACCGGTCGAGCCCATAAGCGACCGCGCTCATCGTGTTGCGTGTCGTGTCGTTGCCCCCGACGATCAGCAGGATCAGGTTTCCGAGGAATTCCATCTGGTCCATTTCCGCCATCGCGTCGGAATGGATCATCATCGAAATCAGGTCAGGGGTCGGTTCCTTGCCGACCTTGTCGTTCCACAGCTTCTGAAAATAGCCGCCGCAATCATACATGTGCTGCAACCGCTGCGCGCGCAGTTCGGCGGTCTTGACCATCTCGATGTCGCCCGCCCAATCGGACCAGAAGGTCAGCTTGCGCCGGTCCTCCCATGGGAAATCGAACAGAATCGCAAGCATTTGCGTCGTGAGTTCGACCGACACGCGGTCGACCCAGTCGAACGGAGTGTTCCAGTCGAGCCCGTCGAGGATCTCGGAGGTGCGGGCGCGGATGGTGTCGGTCATCCGCACCATCTCGGACGGGGTGAAGGCGGGGGCGACGGTGCGGCGCTGGCCGGTGTGCTTGGGCCGGTCCATCGCGATGAACATCGGCATTTTCACGTCGCCGCGGTCCTCGATGAAATCGGCGATGGTGATTCCGCCCGCCTGGCTCGAATAGAGATCGGGGAGCGATTCGACCGCGACGATCGGCTTGTAACTGGAGATCGACCAATAGGGTCCGAAGTCGGACTGCGCGACGTAGTGGACCGGGCTGTTCGCGCGCAGCTCCCGGAAGGGCGCCTGCCACACGTCGTCGCGGTACAGTTCGGGACGGCTGACGTCGAACGGATCGACGGGCAACGGGCTGACGGAGTCCGACTCGATCGCTGCTGTGGCCATGGCTCTCTCCTGATTTTGGAGTGAGCAGACCTCTAACTGACAGCCGTGTCAACAGCGTTGTGCGCGGCCCGCCGGCGCTTCCAGCGGAACGTGCCGCTCCCCGATTGCAACACGCCCCGGCGGAACGCGCGCACCCCGACCGCGATGAAGATCGCGACCCACAGCGCCTGCCACAGCAACGCGAGCAAGTGGATACCGAGACTGTCCGACTGCGCCGCGCGACCCGCCATGTAATATGGCGAACTCAGCGGGAAGATTGCGGCGAAGGTGCTGAGCCAGCTGTCGGGTTTGGACACCGCAACCGCGCCCAGCCCGAACATCGCCACCTGGATCAGCGTGATCGGCAACGACAGCAGCTGGATCTCGCGCACGCTCGCCGCCTGCGCGCCGACCCCGAGGAACACCGCGCCGAGCAGCATGTACGCCATGGTGAAATAAGCGAAGAACAGCGCGGTAAAGACCGGCAACCCCAGCGCAGGGGTCAAACCCGCAAGACCGACGGCGACATTGGCCGGCATCAGCATGCTCGCCTGGCTGATCAGCGTGCCCCAGAACACGAGGAACAGCACCGCGACCCCGAACGTGCCGAGCAGCTTGCCGAAGAATACCGATTCGAGCGGGACCGCCGCCGCCAGCACCTCGATCACCTTGTTGCTGCGCTCCTCCGCAACGCCGCTCACCACTTGTCCCGCGAGCAGCAGGGTCAGGAAAAACAAGCCGAACACCGCAAAGAACGCGGACGCGCTCGCCCCGCGCAGGGACGGGGCGGTGCGCGAAATCACCGTCCTGGTCGGGGTGCTGAGCGGCGCGATCCCGCTACGATCCGCGCGCGCCACGTCCTCCGCCAGAAGCGCGAGATAATCGGCCGAACGCAGGCTCGTCGGCGTGTACAGCAGTTGCGGGGTGGTCAGTGGACCGTACAAAACCGCAACCACGTCGACGCGCGTGTCGTCGAACAGCGCGCGCGCTTGCGCTGCCGGGTCGGCGGCGGGGGCAACCGTCTCGAGCACCGGCGGCGCTTCCTCGGACTGGCGGTACAGCCGCCGCAGGCGCTGGTCGATCGTAGCGACGTCCGCGCTGCGCGCCGGATCGACGATCGCCACGATCCGCGTCTTGGCTTCCGCCCCCTTGGAGGCGGCGTTCGCGCCGAGACCACCGATCGCGCCGAACGACCCCATCACCACGGGCGCGAGCAGGAAGATCAGGAAGGTCGGGGTGAACACCGTCGCGACGAAGTCCCGCCGCGCGATCGTCCAGATCTGGCGGAGCAGAATGCGAAACCGGCTCATGCGGTCTTCTCCCCGGCGGCATCGTCCAGCGCCGCCTGGCCGACGACCTTGACGAACACGTCGTGGAGCGACGGCCGTTCGATTGACAGGCCCGATATGCCATGGCCCGCAGCGATCAGCGCAGAGAGGATCCGCTCTACGCCGTCTTCGGGGACGGTAAAGCGCCAGCCGTCGCCGACCGGCTCTGCATCGGGGGGCAATTGCCCCGCGAGACCGCTGTCGTTACGCGTCGGCGTATACAGCGCGCGCATCGGCAGCATCGCGCGTGCGTCGCCGACGGTGCCCTCGAACCGGCGCTTTCCACCCGCGATGATCGCGAGCCGGTCGCACAGCCGCTCGGCATGCGCCATGACGTGGGTGGAAAACAGGATCGTCGCGCCGCGGTCGCGTTCGGCGAGGATCAGCGCCTCGAGCCGTTCCTGATTGACCGGATCGAGCCCCGAAAAGGGTTCGTCGAGCACGAGCAGGTCGGGCTGGTGGACGACCGAGCCAAGCAACTGGACGAGTTGCGCCATGCCCTTCGAGAGCTTGCGGATCTTGGTGTCGACCGCGTGGCCCAGCCCGGCGGTTTCGAGCAACGCCACCGCGCGCTTGCGCCCGGTCTTGAGATCGAGCCCGCGCAGCGCGCCCATGAACGCGATCGCGTCCTTCGCGCGCATCGCCGGATACAGGCCGCGTTCCTCGGGGAGATACCCGACGCGGTCGCTCGCTTCGCGCGGGCGATCATGCCCGAGCAGGGTGCGATACCCGGAATCGGGTTCGATGATCCCGAGCAGCATCCGCAGCGTCGTGGTCTTTCCAGCGCCGTTGGGCCCGAGGACGCCGTAGATCGCCCCCTTGGGCACCGCGATATCGACCCTGTCGACCACACGCCGTCCGCCGAACAGTTTGACCAAGCCCGATGCGTCGACCGCAAGATCCTGCCGCAACGCCAATTCCCCAGATAGCCCCGCTCGTGGTAGCGGGGCCGGGTGCAGGAAGACAAGACACTGTTGCAGCGGCTCCGCGCCAAGGCGAGCGAATTGGGGTTCGTCGCCTGTGGGGTCGCGCGCGCGGATGCCGCCCCGCAAACCGCGGCGCGCCTCCACGCGTGGCTTGGGGGCGGGATGCACGGCGACATGATCTGGATGGAGGAGCGCGCGCACCAGCGCGAGAGCCCTGTAGCGTTGTGGCCCGAAGTCCGCAGCGTGATCGCGCTCGGCATGAGCTATGCGCCCGCCGTCGATCCTTTGGCGCTGGCGGATCACGGCGAGATCGGGCGAATCTCGGTCTATGCGCAGGGGGGCGACTATCACGACGTGGTGAAGCGCGCGCTCAAGGCGCTCGCGCGGTGGCTTGTGGCGGAAGTGCCGGGGACCGACCTCAAGGTGTTCGTCGATACCGCGCCGGTGATGGAAAAGCCGCTCGCGGCGGCGGCGGGGCTGGGGTGGCAAGGGAAGCACACCAATCTGGTCAGCCGCGACCATGGGTCCTGGCTGTTCCTGGGGGCGATCTACACCACGCTCGAGGCGGATGTGTTCGAAGGGGTTTCCCCAGCGGAGATGGGGGAGGGGGAAGAAAAAAGCGTCATCGATCGATGCGGGTCCTGCGACGCTTGCCAGCGCGCGTGCCCGACCGATGCGTTCCCCGCGCCCTATCGGCTCGATGCGCGACGGTGCATCTCGTATCTGACGATCGAGCATGCGGGGCCGATCCCGCATGAATTCCGCGAAAGCATCGGCAACCGCATCTACGGGTGCGATGATTGCCTGTCGGTCTGCCCGTGGAACAAGTTTGCCGAACGCGCCGCCGCGAACCGCGCGTTCCTGCCCCGCGCGGAGATGGTCGCCCCCCGGCTGGCGGATCTGCTCGCGCTGGACGACGCGAGCTTTCGTCAGGTTTTCGCCGGCTCGCCGATCAAGCGGATCGGCCGCAACAAGATGATCCGCAACTGCCTGATCGCCGCTGGCAACAGCGGGGACACCGGGTTGATCGAACGCGTACAGGCGTTGCGCGACGATCCGGACACGGTCGTGGCGGAAGCCGCCGAATGGGCGCTGGCACGCCTCTCCTAGTCTAAAGCCCCTCCCCTTCAGGGGAGGGGTTGGGGTGGGGAAGTCCAGCAGAACGAACCTCTCTGCGAGACACAGCCCCACCCCCAACCCCTCCCCTGAAGGGGAGGGGCTTTAAAGCGGCCCAACCCAACCCAGTGTCGGGTCGGTCATGCTGCCAGCATGACCTCAAGAGCGCGGCGCGCTGTTCACCCGATACTCCTGAAGGGGAGGGGCCTGCGAGAAGCCCCCTACTTCCGGCGCCCGATCTGCAACGCCCCCACGCAACTCGCGCGGTCGATCGGCGATCCGTCGGTCTGCCGCGTGTCGAGATAGGTGACGACCGGCTCGGCTTTCCCCTTGGGATAGAGATAGGTGTCGAGGACGCAGGTCGCGTTGCTGAACTGGAGTTTGCGCGCGGTGCCTTCGCGCACGTCCGCGATCGGCGTGCCGAACATCCGCGTCAGGTTGGCCGCGGTCGCGCCGACGACCTGACCGAGGCCCGTACCCGTCGGAATGGGAATGATCGGCGCACGCGCGACGGGGATGCTCGTCGCGGTGGACGCGCACCCGCCCAGCACCGCCAGCAGCAGTGCTGATCCGGCCAGCTTCTTCACGGTCTCCGGCCCGTGGTAACGCGATTCGTCATACCGAACGTCTTTCATGGAACAGATGTGTCGCCATTGCCGCGCCCAGGATCGGGGCGAACAGGTTGAGGAACGGAACCATGAACAGCGCGGTCCCCGCAACCCCCAGGGCGAACCGGTCGACCGCGCCGGTCTTGCGCCAGTCTCGCATCATCGCAGACGGCACGTGCCGCGCGGCCACCATCGTCCCGAGGTCGAGCCCGAGCAGCCAGCCGTTGACGAGAAAGAACAGCAGCCACGTGCCGACCCCGGTGACGAGCAAGCCGACATACACCGGCGCCAGCGCCAGGTTGATCAGGATCGCGCGTCCCGCCGAGCGCAGCCCGAGTCCGATCCCGCGCGCGATCGACAGGTTCTGCGCGGTGGCGAGCGCCTTCGGGTAATGCCGCGCTTCGACCGCGACGACGACATCGTCCGCGAACACGCCCATTACGCCGATCGCGATCGCGCGGAACAGCAGCCAGCTGACTCCGAAGGCGGCAAGCAGCGCAACGGCGCCGAGCAGCCCGCCCGATGTCGTGTCCCAACCCCATCCCGCCGCCAGGTGCGTCGCGCCATACCATAAGGCGGCACCGAAGGCGGCGATCAACACCACCGTGACCGCCAGCGACTTGAGAAACACGGCCAGGATTCGGCGATCGCCGAGCTGGGCCAGCGAGAGGAGGAATGCGCGCACCATGTCAGCGCCGTAGCCGAATTGCGGGCAGACCGGAATTCTTCTGTGCGGCACGCAAGACAGCGTCCCGGTTGCGCCGGGCGCACCCCCCCGGTACGGCGCAGCAACTGAATTTTTGAACCGGAGATTTCCCCGTGACCGAGCCAACCTATGATGTCGTCGCGATCGGCAATGCCATCGTCGACGTGCTGTCGCAGTCCGACGATGCCTTTCTCGCGTCCGCAGCGATGACCAAGGGCTCGATGCAGCTGATGTTCTCGCCCGAGGAAGCCGACGCGCTTTATGCGAAGATGGGCCCGGGGATCGAGGCGAGCGGTGGCTCGGCGGCCAATACGGTCGCCGGGATCGCGGCGATGGGCGGCAAGTGCGGCTTCATCGGCCAGGTCGCGAACGACGAACTGGGCGACATCTTCGCACATGACATTCGCGCGGTCGGGATCGATTTCACGACGGCGGCGCGCGAGGGCGACCCGACGACCGCGCGCTGCCTGATCTTCGTGACGCCGGACGGCCAGCGCACGATGAACACCTTCCTCGGCGCGTCGCAGTTCCTGCCAGAGGCGGCGCTCGACCGCGACCTCATCGCCAATGCGGCGATCCTGTATCTCGAGGGGTATCTGTGGGATCCCGAGGAACCGCGCCAGGCGATGCGCGCCGCGATCGACATCGCGCGGGCAGCCGGACGCAAGGTCGCGTTCACGCTCAGCGACACGTTCTGCATCTCGCGCCACGGCGGCGACTTCCGCCAGTTGATGGCGGATGGCCTGATCGACATCATGTTCGCCAACGAAGCCGAGATTACCGCGCTGATGGAGACGTCTGATTTCGACGCGGCCGTCGCGGCGGCGGCGGCGGAAGTGCCGATGCTGGTGGTCACGCGCAGCGAACACGGTGCGATCGCGGTGACGGGCGGCGAGACCGTCCACGTCCCCGCCGAGCCGATCGAGCGCGTCGTCGACACGACCGGCGCGGGCGACCTGTTCGCGGCGGGTTTCCTGCGCGGTCAGGCGCAGGGCAAGGACGTCGCGGCATCGCTCAAGATGGGAGCGGTCTGCGCGGCGGAAATCATCTCGCACTATGGCGCGCGCGCCCAGGTCGACCTCAAGGCGCTGGTGGAATCGAAGCTGGCATAACACTCCGCTTAAGCCCCTCCCCTTCAGGGGAGGGGTTGGGGTGGGGCTGTGTCTCGCAGAGAGCTTGGTTCTGCTGGACTCCCCCACCCCCAACCCCTCCCCTGAAGGGGAGGGGCTATAGACAGCGAAAAAGGCCGGGGATCGCTCCCCGGCCTTTTTCGTATCGGCAACCTGCCAAAAATCACCGCGGTGGCGGCATCCCCGCCAGCTCGGCTTCCTCCGGATCGTCCAGCCCGCGCCCGACATGGCTGCGCTGGCGGCTGTAGAGGAAGTAGATCAGCAACCCGATCAGCCCCCAGCCCGGCAACACCAGCATTGCGACCAGCGGCAGGTTGAAGAACAGGAACAGGCAACCGACGATCGTCAGCGGTGCGACGACCCAGGCGAACGGCGTGCGGAAGCTGCGCTTGCGGTCGGGCTGGACCTTGCGCAGCACGAGCAGCGCGATCGCCACCATCATGAACGCGTAGAGCGTCCCGGCATTGGCATAATCGGCCAGCTGCCCCACCGGCAGGAACGCCGCCGCCAGCGCGACCGCGCAGCCCGTGATCATCGTCACGATATGCGGGGTCTTCCACTTCGGATGGACCTTGCTCCACGCGGCGGGCAGCAGCCCGTCGCGGCTCATCACGAAGAAGATGCGGGTCTGGCCGAACAGCAGCACCAGGATGACCGACGGCAGCGCGATGAAGGCGGCATAGCCGAGCATGTTGCCGACCTGGCTGAAACCGATCTGGCGCAACACGTGCGCGAGCGCCTCGTTCGAGCAGACCAGCGCGTCCCGATACGCGGGCAGGGTGCACTGCCGCGCCAGCTCTTCCGACCCGGTGGGGAAGGGGATCCCGTTCGGGCCCATGATCGGCTGTCCGCCGACCGTGCCGATCGCGCCCGCCGCGACGATGATGTAGAAGATCGTGCAGAACAACAGGCTGCCGATCAGCCCGATCGGCACGTTGCGTTGTGGGTTCTTGGTTTCTTCGGCCGCGGTCGAGACCGAATCGAACCCGACGTACGCGAAGAAGATCGTCGCCGCCGCACCGACTGCGCCGACGCCCGTGCCGAACCCGCCGAACAGGCCCGCGGGCAGGAACGGGTTGAACTGCGCCGGGTCGATCCGCGGCACGGTGAGGAACATGAACACCAGCAGCGCGGCGATCTTGATCATCACCAGCACCGCATTGACCTTGGCGCTCTCGCTCGTGCCGATCACGAGCAACCAGGTGACGAGCAGCGCGATTGCGACGGCGGGCAGGTTGATGAACCCGCCCGGCGCGCCACCAAGCGCGAGCGGCCCCGCTGCAAGGTAGGGGGGCAAGTGGATCCCGAACGTATGTTGCAGGATCGTGCCCGAGAAATAGCCCGACCAGCCGACCGCGACCGCGCTGGCGGCAACCGCATATTCCAGGATCAGCGCCCAGCCGACCGTCCAGGCGAGAAATTCGCCCATCGAAGCATAGGTATAGGTGTAGGCCGACCCGGCAACCGGGATCATCGCGGCGATTTCGGCATAACACAGCGCGGCGACGATGCAGATCGCACCGGCGATCGCGAAGGCGAGCATCAGGCCGGGGCCGGCTTTCTGCGCGCCGGCGGCGGTCAGCACGAAGATGCCGGTGCCGATGACGCAGCCGATCCCGAACAGGGTCAGCTGGAACCACCCGAGCGAGCGGTGCAGCGATTTCTTTTCGGCTGTCGCAAGAATGGCGTCGAGAGACTTGATACGCCCAAATAGCATGCGGTGACTTCCCCTGGGGATGTGCGCGGTCTGTCGCCGCGCAATGATTGTGCGCGAGCCTAGCCGCAAATTACCCTCGCGCAAGACCCTTAGCGCGCGAGCAGCGGCCCGAGCGCGCGCCCTGCGAAGATATGCACGTGGAGATGCGGGACTTCCTGCATCGAATCCGTGCCTGCATTGGCGAGCAGCCGATACCCCGGCACGACCAGCCCCGCGTCGCGCGCAACCGTGCCGACCGCGCGGACGAACCCGCTGATCTCCGCGTCCGAGCCACGCGCGCTGAAATCGTCCCATGACACATAGGCCCCCTTCGGGATCACCAGGATATGCGTCGGCGATTGCGGGTTGATGTCGGGGAAGGCGATCGCGAAATCGTCTTCATACAGCCGCTTGGCCGGGATCTCGCCGCGCAGGATCTTGGCGAAGATATTCTGGTCGTCATAGGGCAGGGTGGCGTCGACGGGCATGGGGCTTCCTCTCAATCCGGTTTGCGCGCGGCCTTCTCGTCGATCCCCGACACGCCTTCGCGCCGCGCGATCTCGGCGCGGACGTCGTCGAGCGTCACGTCGCAATCCGCCAGCAGGACGAGCAGATGGAAGACGAGGTCGGTCGCTTCGCCGACCAATGCGGCCTTGTCCTCGGTCAGCGCGGCGATCACGGTCTCGACCGCTTCCTCGCCGACCTTCTGCGCGATCTTCCTGCGGCCTTTGCCGAACAGCTTGGCGGTGTAGGAGGTCGCGGGGTCGGCATCCTTGCGGGCAAGGATCGTCGCGGCGAGCGTATCGAGAATGTCGTCGGCCATGCGGTCGGGGCTGGCCCAACCCGGCGCGCGCGTCAATCCTTGGGTGGTCGCTTCAGGAGGCGTTTGCGCAGCGCCCGGCGGACGAGGAACACGCCGATCGCCGCGACGACGAACAAGGCGATGTCGGAGAGTGCGGGGCCAGTGCGCGGGGTGGCCACGCCGCTGTGCGGGGCAGCGAAAGCCTGGGTTGCCCCAAATGCCCCAATCAGGAAGATTTTGCGATCAGCAAACCTCACGCCACCGGCCGCCGCACGGGAATCCCCGCCGCCGCCAGCGCAGCATGCGCGTCCGCGATGCTCGATTCGCCGAAGTGGAAGATCGACGCCGCCAGCACTGCGCTGGCGTGACCGTCGACAATCCCCGCGACCAGATCGTCCAGCCCGCCGACGCCGCCGCTCGCGACGACCGGCACGCGGACCTGATCGGCAATCGTGCGAATCAGCTCCAGATCATACCCGCCGCGCGTCCCGTCACGGTCCATCGAGGTGACGAGCAATTCGCCCGCGCCGAGCTCGGCCAGCCGCAGCGCGTGCGCGATCGCGTCGATCCCGGTGGCGCGCCGGCCGCCGTGGGTGAAGACTTCCCAGCCGCCCTCGACCCGCCGCGCATCGACCGAAGCGACGACGCACTGGCTACCAAAGCGGTCCGCCATGTCGCCGACCAACTCGGGCCGCGCGACCGCGGCGCTGTTGACCGCGACCTTGTCCGCGCCTGCCAGCAGCAAGGCGCGCGCATCCGCGACCGAGCCGACGCCGCCGCCGACGGTCAGCGGCATGAAGCACACTTCGGCGGTGCGGCACACCACGTCGAGGATCGTTCCGCGCGCTTCATGACTTGCGGTGATGTCGAGGAAGCAGAGCTCGTCCGCCCCCGCCGCATCATAGGCGCGGGCTTGCTCGACGGGATCGCCCGCATCGCGCAGTTCAACGAAGTTGACGCCCTTGACGACGCGCCCGTTGGCGACATCGAGACAGGGAATGACGCGTGCACGGACGGTCATCGAAAGCCCTTTGTCTTCCGGAGAGGGGTTCGCGCATCCGGCAAGCCGGACTCTCTATGAGACACGGCCCCACCCCTAGCCCCTCCCCTGAAGGGGAAGGGAATGCGTGTGTTGCGCCCGATCACCTTCAAAAGCCCCTCCCCTTCAGGGGAGGGGTTGGGGTGGGGGAGTCCAGCAAGCCGACCTCTCGGTGAGACCCAGCCCCACCCCTGGCCCCTCCCCTTCAGGGGAGGGGTATCCGCCCGATAGAGCCCGCTCACGCCGCCTTCGCCACGGCAAGCGCCGCCGCCAGATCCAGCCGCCCGTCATACAGCGCCCGCCCGGTAATCACGCCCTCGACCCCATCGCGGTTATGCAGCGCCAGCACATGGATCTCGGCAATCCCCTTGACCCCGCCGCTGGCGATCACCGGGATCCGCACGCTCCGCGCCAGATCGACCGTCGCATCCACGTTGCAGCCCTTGAGCATCCCATCCCGACCAACGTCGGTGAACAGCAGTGCCGCCACGCCCGCATCTTCGAACCGCCGCGCCATGTCGATCACCTCGACCGTCGAGACATCCGCCCACCCCTTGGTCGCGACGAACCCGTCGCGCGCATCGACCGCAACGACGATCCCTCCCGGAAAATCGCGCGCGGCCTCCCGCACCAGATCCGGATTCTCGAGCGCCGCGGTGCCGATCACGACGCGCGACACGCCGAGATCGAACCAGCGTTCGATCCCCCTACGGTCGCGAATCCCGCCGCCGAGCTGCACATGCCCCGGAAATTGCGAAACGATCGCGCGCACCGCATCGCCATTGACCGATTCCCCCGCGAACGCGCCGTCGAGATCGACCACGTGCAGATGCTCCGCGCCAGCCTCGGCGAACAGCATCGCCTGCGCGGCGGGATCATCGCCATAGACGGTCGCACGGTCCATATCGCCCTCGGCAAGGCGGACGACCTGGCCGCCCTTGAGGTCGATCGCGGGGAAAACGATAAGGCTCATGGCATCCAGCTCAAGAAACGGGTGAGAAGATCGAGCCCATAACGCTGGCTCTTTTCGGGATGGAACTGGACGCCGAGCAGATTGTCCCGCCCGATCGCCGCGGTGACCGGTCCGGCATGATTCGTCCCGGCGATTACGTCCGCGCCTTCGAACGCGTAGGAATGCAGGAAATACGCTTCGCCGGGCACGATCAGCGGATGATCGCGGCTGGGCACCACGTCGTTCCAGCCCATGTGCGGCACCTTGGCGGACGCATCGTCGGGGGTCAGGTGGCGCACCGTCCCGCGGACCCAGCCAAGCCCAGCGTGGGTGCCGTGTTCCTCGCCGGTTTCCGCCATCAACTGCATCCCGACGCAGATCCCGAGGAACGGCACCGCCTCCCGCTGGACGCGCTGCTCGAGCGCCTCGACCATCCCCGGCACCGCGCGCAACGCCGATGCGCAGGCGGCGAACGCGCCGACGCCGGGAAGGACGATCCGGTCCGCGTTCATCACGGCGTCGGCATCGGCGGTGATCAGCATGTCGGTGCAGCCAGCCGCCTTCAGCGCGTTGGCGACCGAATGGAGGTTGCCCGCGCCATAGTCGATCAGCGCGAGTGTCATGCCAGCAGCGCCGCAATCTCGGGCAGCGCGAAGCTCGCGTTGAACTGAATGACGCGCGCGGTCGCGACGCCGCTGGTTACGAACGGGTCGGTCGCGGCGAGCGCTTCCGCCTCGGCCTTGCGCCCGCGCGCGACGATCACGCCGCCGGTGCGCGGATCCTGTCGCCCGGCGATGAGGAACACACCCTCGGCGAACCCCTTTTCGAGCCAGGCAACATGGTGCTTCAACTGCGCATCGACCGCTTCGATCGAAGCGCCGTAGTCGAGCAGGATCAGGCAAAGCGGGCCATCGGCGCGAAACGAAGCGGCCATGTCAGAGCGTCCCCTTGGTGCTCGGGATCGCATCGGCCTTGCGCGGGTCAATCTCGACCGCTTCGCGAAGCGCCCGCGCAACCCCCTTGAACGCGGCCTCTGCAATATGGTGGTTGTTGCTGCCATAAAGCGTCTCGATGTGCAGCGTAACGCCGGCAGTCTGCGCGAAAGAGTGGAAGAAATGCTCGAACATTTCGGTGTCCATCTCCCCCAGCCGCACTTGCGAGAATTCGGTCTTCCACACCAGATACGGGCGGCCAGAAATATCGATCGCCACGCGCGTCAGCGTCTCGTCCATCGGCGACAGCGCATCGGCATAGCGGCGGATGCCGCGCTTCTCGCCCAGCGCTTTGAGCACCGCCTCGCCGATCGCGAGCCCCGTGTCCTCGACCGTATGATGCTGGTCGATATGCAGATCGCCCACCGTCTTGATATCCATATCGATCAGCGAGTGGCGCGAGAGTTGCTCGAGCATGTGGTCAAAGAAGCCGACCCCGGTCGAAACGGTGTAACGACCGGTCCCGTCGAGGTTGACGGTGACGTCGATCGAGGTTTCGCTGGTACGGCGGCTGATGGTGGCGGTGCGCATGGCCTTCCCATAACGCTTCTTTGCACCCGTGCAATCTTGACCGGGGACCAAAGGGCGCTACCCAAGGGCGCATGAGCGATGGTCTTCCCGATAGCCTGATTCCCTACGACGATATCGTGCAGGAGGCACTGCGCGCAGTCGTCGGCCGCGTGCTCGGCTCGGTTGCCGAAAGCGGCGGATTGCCGGGGGAGCACCATTTCTACATCACCTTCAAGACCCAGGCCCCCGGCGTGGACATCCCGACTCGGTTGATGGAGCGTTTTCCCGACGAGATGACGATCGTCATGCAGAACCGCTATTGGGATCTGCTCGTCGATGACACCAAGTTCTCGGTCGGGCTGAGCTTCAACCAGGTTCCGTCGAAACTGGTCATTCCCTATTCGGCGATCACCGGGTTCAGCGATCCTGCGGTCAATTTCGAACTTCGGTTCCAGGCGGCGGAAGGTCCCGAGGGCCCCGAGCCGCACGACGAAGCCGAGAATGACGGCCCCACCGCGACTCCGATCGAGGATGGATCGAACGTCGTCGCGGTCGATTTTAAGCGCAAGAAATAAACCCTCCGGTCCCCGCTGACGGGCGCGGGGGCAGTGGAGACTGGCGATGACCGACACCCGTACCGAAACCGATTCGCTCGGCCCCGTAGAGGTCCCGGCAAGCGCCTATTGGGGCGCGCAGACGCAGCGCTCGATCGAAAACTTTCCCTTCCCGGCGACCGAGCGGATGCCGATCGCGATCGTCCACGCGCTGGCGATCGTGAAACAGGCCGCCGCGCGGGTGAACCGCGCGCACGGCCTGCCCGAGGACATTGCCGAACAGATCGAGTCGGCCGCCGCCGAAGTCGCCGCGGGTTCGCTCGATGACCAGTTCCCGTTGGTCATCTGGCAGACCGGGTCGGGCACGCAGACCAACATGAACGTCAACGAGGTGATCGCCGGTCGCGCCAACGAGCAGCTGACCGGCACGCGCGGCGGCAAGACGCCGGTCCACCCCAATGATCACGTCAACAAGAGCCAGTCGTCGAACGACAGCTTCCCGACCGCGCTCCACATTGCGGCGTCGATCGGCGTGACGCAGCGGCTGTTCCCCGCGCTCGACCGGCTGCACGCCGCACTCGACGCCAAGGCACGCGCGTGGAGCGACATCGTCAAGATCGGGCGGACGCATCTGCAGGATGCGACGCCGGTGACGCTCGGGCAGGAATTCTCGGGCTACGCCAACCAATTGTATCGCTGCCGCCGCCGGATCGACCCGGCGGTGACGCATGGCACCAACCGCCTCGCGCAGGGCGGGACCGCAGTCGGCACCGGGCTCAATGCACCCACTGGCTTTGCGCGCGACGTCTGTCTGGTGATCGCCGAGATCACTGGCCTGCCGTTCCATCCGGCGGAGAATGCGTTCGAGGCGCTCGCGTCGAACGATCCGATCGTCCAGCTGTCGGGGACACTCAACACGCTGGCGGTCGCGCTCACCAAGATCGCCAACGATATTCGCCTTTTAGGCTCGGGCCCGCGTTCGGGGCTGGGCGAACTGCATCTGCCCGAGAACGAACCGGGCAGCTCGATCATGCCGGGAAAGGTCAATCCGACCCAGTGCGAGATGCTGACGATGGTTGCGGCGCAAGTGATCGGCAATCATCAGGCGATCACGATCGGGGGCTTGCAGGGGCATCTCGAACTCAATGTGTTCAAGCCGATGCTCGGCGCGGCGCTGCTCCGCTCGATTGATCTGCTCGCGGTCGCGATGGAGAGCTTCGCGACACGCTGCGTCGAGGGGATCGAACCCGACGAGACGCGAATCGCCGAGCTGGTCGATCGCTCGCTGATGCTCGTCACCGCGCTCGCCCCCGAGATCGGTTACGATAAAGCCGCCAAGATCGCCAAGTATGCGCACCACGAGGGGCTGACGCTGCGCGAGGCGGGGCATGCGCTCGGATTGGTGGACGATGCGACGTTCGACCGGCTGGTGCGGCCCGAAACCATGGTCTGACGCAGACGGAACCAACGCCGCGCCCGAACGCTACCGCTCCCGACACAGGAGATCATCATGAGCGTAACGACCCTTATCGGCGCAGCCATCGGCGCGGCAATCGACGGTTCCGACGGCGAAGACAGCAACCTCGACGGCGCGATCGGCGGCGCGATCGCGGCAAAGGTGATCACCGCGGTGATCCCACTCGCGCTAACCTTCGCGACCGGCTGGTTCGTCCTGCGCGGCATCGGGAAGCTCAAGGACGAAGTGTTTGGCACGGACGAACCCGTACGCCGCTGAGCGCCGGATGGGTTGACGCCTTCCGGCGTGCGCGCCACTAGCGGGCATGCCCGACCATCGCTCTTCGCAGCCCAAAAGCTTCAAACGCCGCGGATTGATGTTCGTCCTGTCCTCGCCTTCTGGCGCGGGCAAATCGACGATCGCCAATCGCCTGCTCAAGGAAGAGCGTAACAAGCTCAAGATGTCGGTGTCCTACACGACCCGCCCGATGCGAAAGGGCGAAGTCGAGGGACGCGATTATCATTTCGTCGACAAGGAAACCTTCCGTCACATGGCGGAGGACGACCAGTTCCTCGAATGGGCGCGTGTGTTCGACGAACGCTACGGCACGCCGCGGGACACCGTCTTCAAGGATTTGGAGCACGGGCAGGACATTCTGTTCGACATCGACTGGCAGGGTGCGCAGCAATTGTTCCAGCTTGCGGGCGGCGACGTGGTGCGTGTTTTCATCCTGCCGCCGGGGTTGAAGACGCTCCGCGACCGGCTCGAGAAGCGCGCGACCGATTCGCAGGAGGTCATCGACCGCCGCATGGATCGCGCGCTCGCCGAAGTGAGTCACTGGGATGGCTATGATTACGTGCTGGTCAACGACGATCTCGACGACTGTTACGAGTGCGTCCAGACGATTTTGACCGCAGAACGGCTGAAGCGGTCGCGCCAGCGCGGGATGATCGGATTCATCCGGCGGTTGCCCGAGAAGTAAGGAGCGGTTGGGGCGAGGCCTATGCCTAGAAATCAGTCCCCCAGCAACTCCAGCATCCGCACGCCGCCGCCGAAATCACGCCGCCGTGCGGCAATGCCCGCCTCGGCGAGCGGGTCGCGGCCCCAGCGTTCCGCCTGATACTCTTCGTCGAGCGTCACCGCGTCCCACACCTGTTCCGCCGTTGCCGCACGCTCGACCAAAGCGAGCGCAGCGATCAGCGAGCCGCCGATCGTCACCACCGGCGACAGCGCCGCCAGCGTGAACGCATCGCGCGCCGCAATCGCATCCGCCAGCCGCGCGAGCGTCACAGCAGGCTGCGCGCGGTGAAGGATTCCGGTCGCGACCTCGATATGCACATCGTAGCGCGCCCGTGCCCAGTCGAGCAGCGGGTCCCACGCCGCCGCCTGCCGCGCGACCAGATCCTCGGGCGAATCTGCGCGGTAACAGAGCAGATCGCTCTCGCCATAATGCGCGAGACCCGCCGCAAACAGCGCCGGGTCCGCGCCAACCCGGTCGATCGCGGCATTGCCGAGCCCGGTCAGCGGCATCGCGCGCGGGTCGATCTCCTGGCCATCCTCCACCGCACGCCATTCGTCGGCAACCGCCTCCGCCAGCGCCGCGGTCGGCAGCACGAGCGGCACGCGCCCCGGCGTCCGCAGCGGGCGCTCGTCGAGCCGGATCCCGCGCTCGGCATCGACCGCGACGTGTTTCCAAAAGCGCTTCATGGCTGCGGCGGGGTCCGCCAGCGCCGTGCCAGCGCGCGCGGGACGATCGCGATCAGCAGCAGCGCGGAAATCACCAGCGCGGTACCGATCGCCTTGGGGACAGTCGCGTCGGCGCGCGCGATCAGGACCAGCCCGAGCAGCGCGCCAGCGACGCCCAGCAGACGTGTGCCTACCATCGCGAAATAGCGGTTGCGCGCGGTAGTATCCGGGTCATTCATCGGTGTTCCATCAATCGGGGAAGCGCGGCGACCGTCTCTGCTATCGCATGCGCGCCCGCCTCGGTCAGTTCGTCGGCGGGGTGATAGCCCCACGCCACACCCAAAGCGCGCGTCCCCGCCGCGCGTGCCATCAACATGTCGTAGCTGGTGTCGCCGATCATCACGGTCGTTTCCGGCACTGCGCCAGCATCCGCCATTGCGGTCTCGATCATCGAGGGATGTGGTTTGGAAGGGTGACGGTCGGCGGTCTGGAGCGTTATGAAATGCGCAGCGATCCCGTGATGTGCCAGGATATGCGCAAGGCCCCGGTCGGATTTGCCGGTCGCGACGCCGAGTTTCCAGCCGTCCGCCGCAAGATGGTCGAGCACGTCGAGGATGCCGTCGTACAGCGGTTCGGCGCTCATCGCGCCCGAGGTCCGCATCTTGAAGAACGCCGCTTTGTAGTCGTCCGCCAATGTGCGGTGCAGCGCGGAGTCGCCTTCGGGCAACAGCCTCTCCATCGCCTCGACGAGGCTGAGGCCGACGATTCGACGGATTGCGCCGCGATCGGGCGCGATCAGATTTGCCCCGGTGAACGCTTCCTCGACCGAGCGACAGATATTGTCCTGACTGTCGACCAGCGTGCCGTCGCAATCGAACAAAGCGAGGCGGGCGGGAGAAGGGATGGCTGTCATACGATGCTCCGTTCCGCGGCTCGGGCCGGGGTCCCGTCGTGCTGGCGATCGGGCTGGGCGTTGCGTGCGGGCGTCATACGTTCCGCATCCAGTGCGCGATCCCGCGTCGCCCCGCCGCTTCGACGCCATCCGCCGCCGCAAACCGCGCGGCGTCCGGCTTGTTTTGCCCGAGCTTGAGCGTGCCCCGCCACGCCTGGACGGTGAGCGTGAACCCGAGGATCCCGCGCGTCATCCGTTCGAACAGCGCCGCATCCATCTTGTCGCGAGTCCACGGCGTCTTGGGCGCGAGCCGCTCCTCCTGCAGCGCCGAGACGCGATCGACCTGCTCGACCAGCCCGTCATGGTCGAGCCGCGCGATCCGGCCTTCCAGCTCGACCGCGACGTAATTCCACGTCGGCACCTGGTCGGGGCCGAGCCCGTACCAGTCCGGGCTGACATAGCCGTCCGGCCCCTGCACCACGAACACGCCCGTGGCACCATCCAGATGCCGCGCAATCCCGTTACCCCGCGCGACGTGGAAAGCGAGCGTCGCGTCGTCGTTCCACACCACCGCGACATGCGCCACGCGCGGCCCATCGGGCGTAGCGACGAACAAAGCGCCAAACCCGAGTTCGGTCACCAGCGCGCGCATCGCAGTGCGGTCTTCCCAGCGAAAGGCCGGATCGGGATGCATCAGCCTAACGCATGCGCAGGAAGGCGGATGACGATCACGTCGCCGAACCGCGCCGCCGCCGCTCGCCCTTGCGATCCTTGCGGTAGGTCTTGGCGTGCTGGCGCGCTTGCTGCTTCTTGACCTCGCGGCTGGGCGGCGGTGGCGATTCGAGCGGCATCATGTTGCCGAGCATCTCGTCAAACCCGAGCTGCTTGAGGCTTTCGGCGAAATGCGTCGGCAGTTCGGCCTGGACGTCGATCGCACCGCCATCAGGATGGTCGATCCGGATCCGCCGCGAGTGAAGATGCATCTTGCGCGAGATATTGCCGGTCAGGAACGCGGCCTGTCCGCCGTACTTGCCGTCGCCGACGATCGGATGCCCGATCGCCGCGAGATGGACGCGCAACTGATGGGTACGTCCGGTATGCGGGATCAGCTCGAGCCACGCCGTCGTCGTCCCGGCCATCTCGATCACGCGGTAGCGCGTGCGCGCGGGGCTGCCTTCCTTCTCGTCGACATGCATCTTCTCGCCGCCGGTGCCGGGCTGCTTGGCAATCGGCAGTTCGATCATCCCGTCCTCGATCGACGGAACGCCGACGACCAGCGCCCAATAGGTCTTGCGCGCCGTGCGTGACGAGAAGGACTTGGAGAAATACGCCGCCGCGCGCGCGGTCCGAGCGATCAGCAGCGCGCCGCTCGTATCCTTGTCGAGCCGGTGGACCAGCTTGGGGCGGCCCTCCATGTCGTCCTGTAACGCATCGAGCAGGCCGTCGACATGCTCGATCGTCTTGGTCCCGCCCTGCGTCGCGAGGCCGGGGGGCTTGTTGAGCACGATTGCCTGCGCATCGCGGTGGATCACCATTTCGCGCGCGAAGGTGATCTCATCGTCGCTTAGCGGCGGACGCTCGCGCTTTTGCGGCGCGTCGACGCGGACCGGCTCGGCCGGGGGCACGCGGATCGCCTGGCCGGCGACGACATGGTCGCCCGGCTTGGCGCGCGCGCCATCGACGCGGAGCTGCCCGGTGCGCGCCCATTTCGCGACGGTGGTGTAGCTCGTGTCGGGCAGATGCCGCTTGAACCAGCGGTCGAGCCTAATTCCGTCATCGTCGCCACCGACGCTGAACTGGCGAACGTCGCTGGTGGCTTTGCTGGGTTTTTCGGGAGTCTTCGTGGTCATGCTGCGATCCGGGTAAGCCAGAGGCCGGCGAACAGCGCCAGCACCGCGCCGAGGACCGACGCAAGGACATAGCCGAGCGCGGTCATCCACGCATCGCGCTCGACCATCGTCACGACCTCGAGCGAGAAGGAAGAGAAGGTTGTAAAGCCGCCGAGTACCCCGACGCCGAGCAGCAGCCGTGTATTCTCGTTGCCACCGACACGCGCAAGCAATCCCGCGAGCACGCCCATCGCGAACCCGCCGATGAGGTTGACCGCAAGCGTGCCGAACGGAAAGACCGGACCGAACGCGGCGACGGCGCCACGCCCGACGAGATAGCGCGCCGCAGTGCCCACGGCACCGCCCGCCATAACGAGAAAAAGCTGATACATTGCGGCTGCGTTAGCGCGGATTGACGCCGTCGTCACCCCGGCCTGCGGAAACGTCGTGCGACGCACGTTGACGACCCCCCGGATCGCCGTGGATCCACGTGGCCTCGGGGGCCGCACCTTGCATAAGCTCGCCCCCGACGTCATGTTCGCGTCATGGGTATGATCTTCAACATCGTTTCAGTTCTGGTCGGCCTTGTAGCCCTGCCGGTGGCACTCGTCGGGCTTGTGCCGTTTTTTGGCCTCGCCAATTACCTTGCGATTCCGATCGCGGTCGTAGGCGCTGCGGTCGGCATGCTGTCGGGACACAGGAGCGGGCGGAACTTCAATATCTTCGTGCTGATCGTCGCGGCGATCCGGCTGATGCTCGGCGGCGGATTGCTGTAACGCCGAACAAGAAAAAGGCCCGGCGTCTGCACGCCGGGCCTCTTCATCCTGTCGATTACCTTAGCGGCAGACGACGTTCCCGCGGTCGACCGACTGGCCAAGCAACGCACCCGCGCCGCCGCCGATCAATGTCCCGAGCAGACGCGAACCGCCACCTGCGATCGTGTTGCCGAGCGCACCGCCAGCGAGACCGCCGATGATCAGGCCGGTCGTGCCGTCACCACGGCGGCAGTAATAGCGATTGTCGCGACCGCGATAGATACGGTCGTTCCGCGTCAGGCGACGTGGCTGGTAATACCGACCATCGCGATAATAGCTGTCAGCGTAATAGGCGCGCTGGCCATTTTCGTAGCGATTGTAGTCATAGTTGCGATACTGGCGCCAATCGCGATTGCGATCGCGATTGCGGTCGCGCCGGGCATCACGCACGTCGCGGCGATAATCCTGGCGGGCGTCGCGAACGTCATCGCGCGAATCGGCGTTGCGGATGTCGCGACGGTACTCCTGGCGGGCGTCGCGGACGTCCTCGCGATATTCGCGGTTGGGATTGTTCTGGGCGACTGCGGGAATCGCGGTGAGCGTGCTCGCTGCGATTGCCGCCGCCAGAATGAACTTACGCATTGGGATGAGCTCCTTGAACCAAATCCATATCGTGGATCAGGATAGAGAACTCATCCCCCGCCGCTAAGTTGCGTGAACCGAAAACTACCGTTCGTTCACACTCTTGTCAGATAAAATTAAGCGTTAAGCGAATGGGTTAATGTAATCTCGGCATTCAGCACTTTGGAAACCGGGCAATTCGCCTTTGCGCCCGCTGCGATCTCTTCGAACTTGGCGGGGTCGATCCCGTCGACCGTCGCCTTGAGGTCGAGCGCGGACTTGGTGATGGTGAAACCATCGCCGTCCTTGTCGAGCGTAACCTTGGCGGTCGTCTCGAGCTTGCCGTCGGTGAAACCGGCCTTCGCGAGTGCAAAGCTAAGCGCCATCGTAAAGCAGCTTGCGTGCGCGGCTGCGATCAGTTCCTCGGGGTTGGTGCCGGCACCGTCCTCGAAGCGGCTGTTGAAGCCATATTGCGTGTCCGAAAGAACGCCCGACTGAGTCGAGACATGGCCCTTGCCGGCCTTGCCGAGGCCGTCATATTTGGCCGATCCGCTGCGTGTGGTCATCGTCATTCTCCTTGGCGCATAAAAACGCGGGCCCGTTGGGGCCCGCGTTGGATATAGGGTGCGGATGTGACGGCTGTTAGTTGCAGCGACGACTCGCCGTGCTGGCGCGGTCGATCGCGCGGCCACCGAACGCCCCCGCAACCCCGCCCAGGACGGTGCCGAGCGTCTTGTCGCCGCGACCGGCGATCTGGTTACCGAGCAACGCCCCGCCGACGCCGCCGATGAGCAGGCCGGTCGTGCCGTCCGAATGGCGGCAATAGCGGCGACCGTCGCGCCCCTCATAGACGCGCGGCGCATAGCGGCGATGATGATCGCGCGCGCTGGCTTCCGCGGTCGGGAACGCCATGGTTGCGGGGATGGCGAGCGAAGCGGCGCTGAGCGCCATCAAGAACGTACGCATGAAAGTTTCTCCCAGTTACACCGTGCTTGGATCAATTCCACAGCAAGAACGATCCCTGTTCTAGCAACGTTGCATGAACCTGAAACAACCTGCTGTTCAGCTACGCGCAGTGTGTCGCAAAATGCGGGGAGTACTTGAGGATATCGAACGAAGTCTTGGCGTTACCTGGTTAACGTCAGGCCGAGAGCAGGTCTCGCGCGCGCAGACAGTCGGCGTCCATCTGCGTGGTGAGCGCTTCCAGCGTGTCGAACTTCGCCTCTGGGCGGAGATATTCGATCAGCGCAACCTCGATTACCTGACCGTACAGATCGCCCGAAAAGTCGAAGAAGAACGGCTCGAGCAATTCCTTCGGCGGATCGAAGCTCGGGCGGATTCCCAGGTTCGCTGCACCGTCCACCATCCGCCCGTCCGCCAGACGTCCGCGCACTGCATAGATGCCGTAGGCCGGCCGGACATACTGCCCCATGTCGAGATTGGCCGTCGGGTAGCCGATCGTCCGCCCGAGCTTGTCGCCATGCTGGACGGTACCTTCGATCGCAAACGGGCGCGTGAGCAGGCGCGCGGCGCCGCGCGGATCGCCCTGCTGAAGCAAGGTGCGGATGCGGCTCGACGAAACCGGCGTATCGTCGAGCATCACCGGCGCCACCGTATCGACCGAAAAACCACGCGTCGCGCCAATCTCCGCCAACATCGCGACCGATCCGCTGCGGCCCTTGCCGAAGGTAAAGTCTTCGCCCGTAACCGCGCCGGCGATCCCGATCTGGTCGATCAGCAACTGCTCGACGAACGCCTCGGCCCCCAGCGCGGCGAGCGCGGTGTCGAAGTGGAACACCACCATGGCGTCTGCGCCCGCTTCCGCGAACAGGCGTTGGCGTTGATCGAGCGTGCTGAGCCGGAACGGAGCGCTGTCAGGCACGAAATGGCGGATCGGGTGCGGATCGAACGTCCCGACCAACGCCGGACGTCCCTCGGCGCGCGCGCGCGCGACGGCACTGCCGACCACGGCCTGATGCCCCAGGTGAAATCCATCGAAATTGCCGAGCGCGATGATCCCACCGCGCAAGCGCTCCGGAACCGCCGAGCTGCCGTCGAGCCGCTCCATGGATGCGGCCTATAAGCACGGCGAAGCGGCTGCGCTAGGCAGGTTTGTTCGGAACGATCCCAGCGCGGATCACGCGGAGCACATTGCCCCCCATCACCTTGCCGATATCGGCATCGCTGAACCCGCGATCGAGCAGCGCTTGCGTGATCGCGGCGACGTGCGCCGAATCAAACGCCGTGGTGACCGCGCCGTCGAAATCGGAGCCGAGGCCGACATGATCCACTCCGACGAGATCGCGGACGTGCGCGATCGCCGCCGCCGCCGCATCCGGCCGCGTCGAGCAGATCGCGCCGTCCCAATAGCCGATCCCGACGACGCCACCGGTCCGGGCGACGCCGCGGATTTCCGCGTCCGTCAGGTTGCGATTGACCCGGCACGTCGCCTGTACGCCGCCGTGGCTCGCGACCACGGGGCGGCGGGCCAGCGCGAGCACGTCGGCGATCGTCGCGTGACTGGAATGGGCGATATCGACGATCATCCCCAGCGCTTCCATCCGCCGCACCACCTGTCGTCCGAGCGGCGTGAGACCTGCCTTGCGCTCCCCGTGCATCGATCCCGCGACATCATTGTCGAAGAAATGCGCGAGGCCCGCCATCCGAAACCCGGCGCCGTGCAAAACGTCGAGATTGGAAAGCTGACCTTCGAGGTCCTGCAACCCCTCGATCGACAGCATCGCGCCGACGACCTTGGCGCCTTCGACTCGATCGGCGAGCAGGCGGTCGAACTGCGCGGCGGACCGGATCACGCGCAAGCGTCCGTTCGAGGCGGCGGCAAAACGATCGAGCTTGCTGGCATGCCACAGCGAGCGTTGCAGCAGCGATCCCCACGTGCGCGGCGGCTGCAATTGGGCGATGGCGAGCGCGGTTATGGTGTCGCTGTTGGCCGGGTTCGAGTCGTAATTCTGCCGTTTCGGTGTCTTCGTGACCGACGAGAACACTTGCAGCGCGACGTTGCCTTTCAGCAGTCGGGGTACGTCGACCTGTCCCTGCCGCGACTCCGTCAGCAGGTCGCGGTTCCACAGCAGGCTGTCGGCATGCATGTCGGCGACCTGCAACCGCGCGTGGAGCGCCGCGGCGCGCGGCGAGATCGGTAAGGGCAGCGGTGCCACGACGTTCATGCTGCGCTCGATCATGCTGGGCGCGAGCATGAAGAACAGGATTGCCGCAAGCGCGACGATGCCGGCCACCGCCCCCAGGACTTTGCGCATCGGCACCGCTCTCCATCATGCAGGACTTTTATGCGGCATCCGCGATGCCACGTCCGGTCATGCCGTCGGTATGCGGTCTGGTAACGGTGGCGACAACCCCGCGCGACGTTTCAAAGTCTTGCGGAGGTTACAAAGCTGTACGCCGGTTGAGATTCGGTCGCGGAATGGTCTTCCCGCGCGGTTTCCTTCCAACCGACGAAACGCGGGACGGTCACGTCGCCTACGGGCGAGGCGTGGACTTCGGTTAGTTCAAGCTTGTCGGCGAGCGGTTCGAATAGCGCGAACACTTCGGCGCCCCCGATCACCGCAACCGCTCCGTCCCCGGCACAGGCGAGCGCAGCGTCCACGTCGTACACCGGTTCCGCTCCGTCGGCGCGCCAGTCCCGGTCGCGGGTCAGCACGATGTGGCGCCGCCCCGGCAGCGGCGCGGGGAAACTGTCGAACGTTTTCCGCCCCATGATCATGGGTTTGCCCATGGTCAGCGCTTTGAAACGTTTGAGATCGGCGGGAATGTGCCACGGCAGCGCGCCGTCCCGACCGATCACGCCATTCGTAGCGCGCGCCAGAATCAGCGTGATCATTGCGGCGTCCCGGGGTTGAATGGCTTGGTCACAATGGGCTCCTCCTGCGCCGGTCATAGCGAGCCAGATCGGGCGCGGTCGATCTGTTTGCGCTGCCGATCTGCCGCTCCTTTGAAATTGTGGCGCTCGGATCGAAGGAAGCGTATCCCGTACCGGTGTCGAAATGTCCTGCCCTGGCCGAAATGGCGGATCGGTTGGTCGGGGTGGAGCGCATCGGCACGGCAACCGTGCGGGGCGTGATGCTATGAACATGGTGATGCTGGCGTTGATGGGGGCGGCGACCGTGGGTCTGCTGTGGTCGCTGGGAATCGCGCGGTCGCTCGCGATGCTGGTCGGCGCTACGCTGATGGTCGGGGCGACCGGGTTTGCGGTACAGGCAGTTCGGCACCAGCCGGGGATCCTGGTCCGCGCCGCCAGCGTACCGATTGCGGTGGATCCCGGAATGGTGGCGTTCCGGACGGCAGTGTTCGCGCCGCAATCGCCGGACGCGCTCGCGCTCGCCAGTGCGGATGGACGGCTTGAGACGGGGGATACGCACGCCGCCGCACAAGGGCTGTTGCAGGATCTCGCGCAACATCCGCGTGATTCGGCGTTGTGGACCGAACTCGGCTATGTCCTGGCCTTGCACGATCGCGCGGTATCGCCCGCCGCGAAATTCGCGTTCAGCCGAGCGGTGGCGCTTGCGCCCGGCACACCGGGGCCGGCGTTCTTCCTCGGAATGGCGTATGTCGACGCGGGCGATCTGACCGCGGCGCGTCCCTTCTGGGCGTATGCGCTGGCGGTGACTCCGGCGGGCGCGCTCTACCGCGCCGACATCGTCGAGCGGGTCGCCGCGATCGACCAGTTCGCGCGGATGGCGGCGGCGCAGTCTAGGGTTGGGCGCGCGGTGTCCGATCCGCTTGTCCAAACGGCGCGTTGAGGCGCACGATCGCCCAGTTGAGCACCGCCGCGAAGCTGACCCACAGGAAATAGGGCACGATCAGCAGCGCGGCAAAGCCTGAGATCGGCGCAAGGCCAACGAGGAGCGCGACGAGCGACCCCCACAGGAACACGACCTCGATGAGGGCCCAGTCGGGACGGCGAAGCGCAAAGAACAGCGGGCTCCACAGGAAATGGAACAGCGCGTTGACTGCGAACAGGATGACCACCGTGGTGCGCCCCGCCGCATCCGGAGCCGCAGTCCACGCGATCGCCGCCGACCAGGCCGCGAGGCCCAGCAGAATTGTCCATGCCGGACCGAACAGCCAATTGGGGGGCTGCCAGCTCGGCTTGCGCAAATCGCGGTACCAAGCGCCGATCGGCGTTGCGAGACCGCCGGCTACGAGAAGCGCGATCGCACAGGCGCCGGAGACATAGAGCGGATTCATCGTAAATTCCTTGAAGCATCGCGCCCCGAAACACCAGTGTCCACTTGCCCGGTGTCAAGTGTGTGGTACACCAAGCGTATGGGCAAGGCCTTTCCCTTTTCGGCGATCGTCGGTCAGGACGAGATGAAGCTCGCGCTGCTGATCGCCGCGGTCGATCCGCGGATCGGCGGCGTGATGGTGTTCGGGGATCGCGGGACGGGCAAGTCGACCGCAGTGCGGGCGCTGGCGGCGCTGCTCCCGCCGATGTCCGCCGCGCTCGCGGGGTTCCATCCGGAGGGCGCAGTACCGCCGCCGGCGAAGGCCACCGTACCGGTCCCCTTCGTCGATCTGCCCTTGGGGGCCACCGAGGACCGGGTCGTCGGCGCGCTCGATCTCGAGCGTGCGCTGGGGGCTGGCGTGAAAGCGTTCGAGCCTGGTCTGCTGGCGCGCGCAAATGGCGGGTTCCTGTATATCGACGAGGTCAATCTGCTCGAGGACCATATCGTCGACCTGCTGCTCGACGTTGCAGCGTCGGGCGAGAATGTCGTCGAGCGGGAAGGGCTGTCGGTACGGCATCCCGCACGCTTCGTGCTGGTCGGCAGCGGCAACCCCGAAGAAGGCGAACTGCGTCCGCAATTGCTCGACCGCTTCGGCCTGTCGGTCGAGGTGCGGACCCCGCAGGACCTGGCAAGCCGAGTTGAGATCCTGAAGCGGTGCGACGCGTTCGAGCGAACCCCCGAAGCCTTTGCCGAAAGCTGGCACAGTTCCGAAAAGAAGACGGTGAAGCGGATCGCGCGCGGACGCGCAGCCGTGTCCGCGGTGGCAGTGCCAGACGCGATGCTCGCCCGTGCGGCTCAATTGTGTATGGCGGTTGGGGCGGACGGGCTGCGCGGCGAGCTGACGCTGATGCGCGCGAGCCGCGCACTCGCGGCGCTGGAAGGCGCAGGGTCGGTCGCGACGGAGCACATCGCACGGGTCGCGCCGCTTGCGCTGCGGCATCGGTTGCGGCGTGGGGTGCTCGACGAAACCGGATCGACCGTCCGCATCGAACGCGCGCTGGAAGACCTGGCGGCGGCATGATCGCCAAGCCTTCGTCGCTGGACGATGCGCTGATGGCAGCACGCTTATGCGCAATCGATTCGGTCGGGCTGGGGGGAATCATCCTGCGGGGCGGCGGCGACCTGCGCGACGAGGTGGTCGCGGCCCTGCACGCGGCGCTTCCGGACAACGCCCCGCTGCGGCGAATCCCTGCGCATGTCGATGGCGACGGACTGGTCGGCGGGCTCGATCTCACCGCAACGCTCGCGCTTGGCCGACCGGTGCGGCAACGCGGCGTGTTGGCTGCTGCGGACGGTGGCGTGGTCGTGCTACCGATGGCGGAGCGTATGAGTGGGGCGACGGCGGCGCAGATCGCGGCGGTGCTCGATGCGGGTGCGGTGGATGGCGCGTCCGTGCGGCTTGCGGTGATCGCGCTTGACGACGGCGTCGAAGAGGAAGCGCCACCGGCCGCGCTGGTCGAGCGGCTGGCGTTTCGGATCGACCTCTCCGAATGTAGACTCCCGGATGCCGCTGTCCCGGGCACGCTCGCGGAACAGCGCATGGCGGCGCACCCGCCGGTTTCGACAAGTGGCATGGAAGACGATCCTGCCGCGATCGACCCCATCACGATCCTCGCCGCGACCGCGCTGGCGCTTGGCGTCGACTCCGCGCGCGCGCCGGTGTTCGCGCTCCGGGCGGCTCGCGCCGCCGCAGCATTGGCCGGGCGTTCGACGATCGACAGCGATGACGTGCTGCTTGCGGTGCGCCTCGTCCTGGGGCCGCGTGCGACCCGGCTTCCACCGACGTCCGAGCCCGACAGGACCACCGCCCCACCACCGCCGCCGCCCGAAAACAACGAGAGCGAGGGGGAGCAGACCGGATCCGACCTTCCCGAGGATGTGATCCTCGCCGCCGCGCTGGCGACGCTTCCGCGCGACGTGCTCGAACGCCTTGCGCTCGGACGAGGACCGCGCGGAAGCACTCGGTCGCGGGGCGCGGGGGAACGGCGCAAGTCCGCTGTCCGCGGACGGCCGTTGAGTGCGCGCGCAGGGGTGCCGCGCGGCGGATTGCGGCTCAGTCTGATCGATACCCTTCGCGCCGCTGCGCCGTGGCAGGCGCTGCGCGATCGGGGGAACGGTCCGATCCGCATCCGTCGTGACGACCTGCGCATTCGCCGGTTCGAGGCGCGCGCGGAAACGCTGACGATCTTCGCGGTCGATGCATCGGGATCGGCGGCGGCCGCGCGACTGGCGGAAGCCAAAGGCGCGGTCGAACTGTTGCTCGCCCAAGCCTATGTAAAACGCGCGCAGGTCGCGCTGATCGCGTTCCGCGGGACTGCGGCGGAGGTATTGCTTCCGCCAACGCGCTCGCTGACGCGTGCCCGGCGCGTATTGGCGGACTTGCCCGGCGGCGGAGGAACGCCACTGGCCGCCGGCCTCGATGCCGCCCGCGCGCTGGCGGAAGCGGCGCGGGGGCGGGGGCGGACGCCGTTTCTCGTCGTCCTCACCGATGGTCGCGCGAACATCGCGCTCGACGGCAGCGCGGTCCGCGCGCGCGCCGAGCAGGAAGCCGAGCTGGCGGCGCGGACGATCGGGCAGGCGCGGATCGGGGCGGTGTTCATCGATACCGCCGCCCGCCCGCGGCCTGAGGGTGCGCGGCTCGCGCTCGCGATGGGCGCGCGCTACCTGCCGTTGCCGCGCGCCGATGCCGCCGCAATGCACCGCGCGATCGCGGCGGTACAGGCGGCATGAGTCGCGCGACCTGGTCGGACGAGGGGCGCGACTGGCCCAACCGCGCGGCGAGCCGTTTCGTCGATACCGGGCGGATCCGCTGGCACGTACAGGTCCTCGGCGCAGAATTAGGCACTGCGCCGGCGGTGCTGCTGCTGCACGGCACAGGCGCGGCAACGCACAGCTGGCGGGCGCTTGCCCCCTTGCTCGCGGCGGACTTCACCGTGATTGCCCCCGATTTGCCGGGGCACGGCTTCACGACCGGGCGTCCGACCGGTGGTCTGGCGATGCCCGCAATGGCGCGGAGCGTCGGCGACTTGCTCCGCGTGCTTGGGGCTGCGCCCGATCTCGTCGTCGGGCATTCCGCCGGTGCGGCGATCGCGTTCCGGATGGTGCTGGATGGCATCGTCGCGCCGAACGCCGTCGTCGGCCTCAACCCGGCGCTGATGCCGTTTCCGGGGCTGGCCGCGAAGATGTTCCCGACCTTCGCCCGGATGCTGTTCGTCAACCCGTTCGTGCCGCATCTGGTCGCGGGGCTCGCTCGCGGACCGGGGGATGCGGGGGCGTATCTCCAGCGCGCGACGGGGTCGCGGATCGATCCCGTTGGGGTCACCTTGTACCGTCGGCTCTTCGCGACGTCGGATCACGTGGCAGGAGCGCTGACGATGATGGCCGCGTGGGATCTCGACACGTTCGCGCGCGACTTGCCCCGGATGACCGTGCCAGCGCTGCTGCTCCACGGCGGGGCGGATGCGGCGATCCCATTGGCCTCGGTCGAGCAGGCGGCGAAACGGATGCCCGCCTGTCACGTGCAGGTCCTGCCGGATCTGGGGCATCTGGCGCATGAAGAACGGCCCGCCGACGTGGCAGCGATGATCCGCGCCCTCGCGGCGGATCCGGCATCGATGCCGGTCCCCCAAGCGGTGTCGTAGCGCAATGCCTTCCGGCCTGTTCGCGTTGATGGACATGGCGATCGTCGGAGTGCCGACGATCGTGTTCGTCGTCTGGCAGCTCGTCTCGATCAACCGCGAGATCGCGCGGGACAAGGCGAAGAAGGCGGACTCACCAGAAAGCGCGGGGCATGCGGTAGGGGAGCATCGACTGGACGATGGGTGAGCGGAAACGCCCCAGCGACAGGCTCTCGTGCACCGCCCGCACGGGCTCGCCGAACAGCTGCGTATCCAGCGCGGAGCGGGCGTAGAAGGGCGCATCGATCCAGGTCTTCGCGACTTTCGGGTGCGATCCGACATCCGCGCGAGTCGCCCGCGACACTAGCCAGCCCGTCCGCGGCAGGGCGACTCGCGGTGGTGGCGCAACATCGTGCCAGCGCCCCTGACGGTCGAACTTGAGCGCGAGATCGAACGGCTCGCCACTCCGGCGTCGTCCTTCATAAAGAACCGCGACGTCGCGTGTCAGATGCGCGCGCGACCAATGCCAGTCGTCGAACCCGGCCTCAAGCGGCTCGTCCCCGAAGTTCGAATCGAAGTATCCGTCCCCCGACCAGCGCATGTCGGGATGGATCATGTCGACCTCCACGCGCGCGCGCGGGGCGACCGGGTGCCAGCGATGCCGCGCTGCCGGATCGAGCGCGAACGCCGTCGTACCGATCATCTCGGGCTTCACGCGGACAGTGCCGCGCACGGGATAGGGCAACGGGGCGGAAATCTCCGCAATGTCGATCACCAGCGTATCGCCGTCCCAGCTCAGCGCGCTCGGTCCGATCGCGAGATGGTCCGCGTCGCGCCGCACGCGTTTGTGCCCGCGTTCGGTCATTGCCCACGCCCCTCCGCGCGGCCCGCAGAGCGACACGTTGATCGCGCAATGATTGTCGGGCCGTTCGCGACCCGAGAGTTTGTAATAGGGGGAGAAGACGCTCCCCACGAACGCGATGATGGTCAGGCCGAAGCGGCGGTCCGCGCTGAACGCATCGACGTACCACCAGGCATAGCCACCGGGTGCGACCGCGCCATCGAAGCGTGGTCCGTGAGCAGGGATGCGACGGCTAGGCGGGCGGACAAGGCCGCCATCGGGACGCCCGCGCCCGGATGGGTACTCCCGCCCGCGCAATAGAGCCCAGGGATCCGCGTCCGGCTGCCCGGGCGGCGGAAGGATGCCGCCCACCCGTGCGAGGCCGGTCCATAAAGGGCTCCACCCGTCTGTGGGAACAGCGTGGCGAAAGTAGCCGGCGTCGTGAGAACCGTCGCTTGTGCCGGCAAGTCCAGCGTCAGGCCGGCGCGGCGCAGCGTTGCGTGCATCGACTGGGTACATTGGTCCGTCTCCGCTTGAGTAAGGGGGGAAGTGTCGCCGGTGGGGGGCGCGTTGACGATGATCTGGAAGCGCTCGCGGTGCGGCGTGCGCCCGTCGGGGGCGTCTCCGGACGCGTGCTCCGACCGGTCTGCGCCGCGATCCTGCGCGCAGACGTAGACGCTCGGGTCGTCGGCCAGCCGGCCCGCCGCGAGCGCACCGAATTCGGCCTGGGATTGCCCGGAGAAGAACACGTTATGGCGGACCAGCGGAAATCCGTCGGCGGTTCCGCGCGCGCACCACACTAGCGCCGACAGCGACCGCCGCTTCGGCGCGACGCCGGAAACGGCCCGACGGACGGACTCCCCGAAGGCTCCTGCGGCAAGCGCCGCGGGATCGGCGTTGCACACTACCGCGGCTGCCGGGATCCGTTCCCCCGACGCGAGGATGACGCCCGCCGCCCGTCCGCGGTCCACCGTGATCTCGCGAACCGGCACGCCGTATCGGAAGGTCGCGCCATTGCGGATCGCGAGCGCTTCGAGCGCACGGGCCAAGGCGTGCATCCCGCCGTCGATCAGCCAGACCCCCGCTGCCTCGACATGCGCGATCAACATCAGCGTTGCCGGGCAGGCGTACGGCGACGATCCGGCATAGGTCGCGTACCGCCCGAACAATTGCCGAAGCCGCGGATCCTGGAAATGCCCGGCAAGCGCCCGCGACAGCGTTTCATACGGGCGAATGCGAGTGAGGTCGGCAAACCCCCGCCACCCCATCCGCCACGTCAGTTCGAGCGGATTGGTGGCGGGCGCGCGCAGGAAGGGACGGTCGAGCGTCTCGAAAATGTGCTTCGCCTCGGCCCGGAAGGCGCGATAGCCCGCCGCTTCGCGTGCTCCCGCAAAGGCACCGATCGCAGCTTCGCTTTCCGCGGGGTCGGCGAACAGGTCGAGCCGGTCGGCTCCCCAGGCGTGGCGAGCGAGAATAGCGGCGGGGCGCAGCGAGAGATGGGCGTCGAGCGTCGTGCCGCAGCGTTCGAAAACCTCGTCGAACACGTCGCGGAGCGTAAACACGGTCGGTCCCGCATCGATCGCAACCCCGTCTGCAACAATCTCGCGCAGCTTGCCCCCGGGGGCTACGCCAGCCTCTACCACCGTGACGCCGATGCCGCGTGCGGCAAGCAGGGCAGCGCTCACCAGTCCGCCGATCCCGGCTCCGATGATCACGGTATTGTGCTGCGATACCATCGAACGCGCTCCCGCCAGTTGACCGAAGCAGGATTTATGTCCAATCAACTGGACATATGGCTTCGTCCACTTCAAGCAACATGTCAAAGGGCTATTGGTTGCGGATGCGGACGGCGTGGGTCGGCTGGCGCAACCGGGTGCTGGCGTCGCCGCGCTTTCAGCAAGCGGCGACCCGTTTCTGGCCGACCCGGCCGATCGCCCGTGCGCGCGCCCGCGAATTGTTCGATCTGGTGGCGGGGTTCGTCTACACACAGACGCTGACGGCATGCGTTCAGACCGGGCTGCTCGACCTGCTGGCGCGCGGGCCGACCAGCACCGAGCACGTTTCGGAACACTGTGCCTTGCCACCACCCGCGGCGCTCCGGCTGCTCCGTTCGGCGGCGGCGTTACGGCTGGTCGACCACCTCGGCGAGGAGTGGGTGTTGGGGCGTGCCGGGGCGGCGCTGTGCGGCAATGCGGGCATCACCGAAATGGTCGCGCATCACCCGATGCTCTACGCCGATCTCGCCGATCCGGTCGGGTTGCTGCGTCGGGGCGGGGGCGGCGGACGCCTGGCCAACTATTGGGGCTATGCCCGCACGCACGACGCCCTGGAGTCGGCGGAAGTCGATCCGTATTCGCGGCTGATGGCGGCGTCGCAGCCGCTGGTCGCCGCGCAAATCGTTCGATCCTATCGGTTTTCCAGGCATCGGCGGATGCTGGATATCGGTGGTGGGGAAGGGCGGTTTCTCGAAACGGTCGCGCGTACGGCCAAGGCGCTCAACCTTGGCCTGTTCGATCTTCCCGCCGTCGTCGAGCGCGGGCGGGCGCGACTCGGCGAAGCGGGGCTCGAATCGCGAACGACGTTCCATGCCGGAAGCTTTCTGGTCGATCCGTTGCCGCGGGGGTATGATCTGATCACGTTGGTGCGCGTGCTCCACGATCATGACGATGCCCCGGCGCTCCGCCTGTTACGCGCGATCCACGACGCGCTCCCGGCAGGAGGACGCCTGCTGATCGCGGAACCGATGGCGGGAACGCGCGGGGCAGAACCGGCGGGGGATGCCTATTTCGGGATGTATCTGTTTGCGATGGGGTCCGGTCGCCCGCGGACGTCCCACGAAATCAACGCAATGCTCCGGCTGGCCGGGTTCGCAACGGCGCGCACGGTCGCGACCGCCTTGCCGTTGACGTGCAGCATCATCGTCGCGTCGCGCGGTAATTGATCAACGATATTGACAGTCAGAAATGTCCAACTAAACCGACACTCAACAAGATCGCTGGTTCGGCGGTTGATTTGGGAGAGGCGCGGTGGAGACACTGGCAGTGGTTTTGGAGGCGCCGGAACGGCTGTTGCTCCGTCCGCTCGCGCTGAACCCGATCGGCGCCGGAGACGTGCTGATCGAGGTCGCCTGGAGCGGGATCAGCTCGGGCACCGAGAAACTGCTGTGGTCGGGCCGGATGCCCGCCTTCCCGGGCATGGGGTATCCCCTGGTGCCGGGATATGAGTCGGTGGGGCGTATCGTCGATGCCGGATCCGATGTGCGGGGGCGGATCGGGGAATGGGTCTTCGTCCCTGGCGCCAATTGCTACCGGGACGCGCGCGGCTTGTTCGGGGGAACGGCACGCCGGGTCGTACTTCCGTCGCTCCGTGCCATGCCGATCGACGAACGTCTCGGCGCCGACGGAACGCTGACCGCTTTGGCGGCAACGGCCTATCATGCGGTGGCGGGGGGCAATCCGCCGGATCTGGTGATCGGTCACGGGATCGTCGGACGGCTGATCGCGCGTATCGTGGTCGCGCTCGGCGCACCCGCGCCGGTCGTGTGGGAAACCAATCCTGCTCGGCAGGACAGTGACGGCTATACGGTGATCGACCCGAGTCAGGATGACCTCCGCGACTATGCGACGATCTGCGACGCCAGCGGCGCGGCCGACATTCTCGATCTGGCCGTTTCTCGCCTCGCCAAACGCGGGGAGATCGTCCTCGCAGGGTTTTACGACCGGTTGAGCTTCGCGTTTCCGCCCGCTTTCCAACGCGAGGCGCGCCTTCGCATCTCCGCCGAGTTCACGCCAGCGGATGTCGCCGCCACGACCGCGCTGGTGGCGACCAAAGCTTTGAGGTTCGATTCCCTGATCAGCCACGTTCGCCCAGCCGCCGATGCTGCCGATGCCTATCCGGCGGCGTTCGGCGACCCTGCCTGCCTCAAGATGGTACTCGACTGGAGAGCCGTATGACGATGCTCGATCCCGGCCCCCTGCGCGACGAAGCCGCCCAGGAACCGGACCCGGTCCCGACCGGCCCGGTCACCAAGGAAACCCAGATCATTGCGATCTACGGCAAGGGCGGCAGCGGGAAATCCTTCGCGCTCGCCAACCTCAGCTACATGATGGCGCAACAGGGCAAGCGCGTGCTGCTGATCGGCTGTGATCCCAAGAGCGACACCACGTCGCTGCTGTTCGGCGGAAAATCCACGCCGACGATCATCGAGACATCGTCGCGCAAGAAACTCGCGGGCGAGGAGATCGGGATCGAGGACGTCTGCTTCCAGCGCGACGGGGTGTTCGCGATGGAGTTGGGCGGACCCGAGGTCGGGCGCGGATGCGGCGGGCGCGGGATCATCCACGGGTTCGAGACGCTCGAGAAACTCGGGTTCCACGAATGGGGCTTCGACTATGTCCTGCTCGACTTCCTTGGCGACGTGGTGTGCGGCGGCTTCGGCCTGCCGATCGCACGGGACATGTGCCAGAAGGTGATCGTGGTCGCCTCGAACGACCTGCAATCGCTCTATGTCGCGAACAACGTGTGCAAAGCGGTCGAATATTTCCGCAAGATGGGCGGCAATGTCGGCGTCGCGGGGATGATCCTCAACAAGGACGACGGCACCGGCGAAGCGCAGGCGTTTGCCGCAGCGGTCGGCATCCCGGTACTCACCGCGATCCCCGCGAACGAGAACATTCGCAAGAAAAGCGCGAATTATCAGATCATCGGCAAGCCCGGCGGGCAATGGGCAAGCCTGTTCGAGGAACTCGCGGTCAACGTGGCGGAGGCCCCGCCGCTACGGCCGTCGCCGCTGGATCAGGACGGGTTGCTGGGGTTGTTCTCAGCGGACGTGACGGGGGCGGACTATGCGCTGAAGCCCGCGAGCCAGGCCGACATGCGCGGTGTTGCCTATGTGGCGAAGCCGACGCTCGAGGTCGTGTACGATGCCGTCTGAGGGCCAAGATCTTCTCAAGCCCCTCCCCTTCACGGGAGGGGTTGGGGGTGGGGCCGTGCCTGCTTCCGGCGGTGTGTCTGCTGGACTGCCCCACCCCAACCCCTCCCCTGAAGAGGAGGGGCTTGCGTGTTCGAACGGCACCACCCTCCGCGAAGCCGCCGAGCTCGCTGGAAAATCCGATATCCTAGCCCGCTACGACGCCGATTACCCCAAAGGTCCTCACGACCAACCGCAATCCATGTGCCCCGCTTTCGGCTCCCTCCGCGTCGGACTCCGCATGCGCCGCACCGCGACCGTCCTCTCCGGTTCGGCCTGCTGCGTGTACGGCCTGACCTTCACTTCGCATTTCTACGGCGCCAAACGCAGCGTCGGCTACGTCCCCTTCTCGTCCGAGACGCTGGTGACGGGGAAATTGTTCGAAGACATCCGCGATGCCGTCCACCAACTGGCCGACCCGGCGCTGTACGACACGATCATCGTCACCAACCTCTGCGTCCCAACCGCCTCAGGCGTGCCGCTGCAATTGCTTCCCGACCAGATCAACGGGGTGCGGATCATCGGAATCGATGTCCCCGGATTTGGCGTGCCGACGCATGCCGAGGCAAAGGATGTCCTGGCGGGCGCAATGCTCGCCTATGCGCGCAAGGAGGCCGAGCTCGGCCCCGTCGCTGCGCCCAAGCAACGACCGGACCGGCCGACCGTGACTCTCCTGGGCGAGATGTTTCCGGCTGACCCGCCAGGAATCGGGCTATTGCTCGAACCGCTGGGCCTTGCGGCCGGTCCGGTCGTCCCCACGCGGGAATGGCGCGAGCTGTATGCCGCGCTCGACGGCGCCGTCGTCGCGGCGATCCACCCCTTTTACACCGCGAGCGTCCGCGAATTCGAGGCGGCGGGGCGCACGGTCGTCGGCTCGGCGCCGGTCGGCGCGGACGGGACCGCGGCGTGGCTCGACGCGATCGGCGCGGCCTGTGGCATCGCGCAGGACAAGGTCGATGCGGCGAAGAATCGCTTCCTCCCCGCCATTCGCGGCGCGCTTGCGGCCAAGCCGATCGCCGGGCGGATCACCGTCTCGGGGTATGAAGGTTCCGAACTGCTGGTCGCGCGGCTGTTGATCGAAAGCGGCGCGGACGTGCCCTATGTCGGCACCGCCTGCCCGCGCACCCCCTGGTCCGAACCCGACCGCGACTGGCTGGTCGGCCGCGGCGTCCAGGTCCAGTATCGCGCGAGCCTCGAGCAGGATCTCGCCGCGGTCGATGCCTTCGGCCCGGATCTGGCGATCGGCACGACCCCGGTGGTCCAACACGCCAAGCAGAAATCGATCCCGGCGCTGTATTTCACCAACCTCATCTCGGCGCGCCCGCTGATGGGCCCGGCGGGGGCGGGGAGCCTTGCGATGGTCGTCAACGCGGCGCTCGCCAATCAGGCGCGCTTCGACAAGATGACGGCGTTCTTCGAGGGCGTGGGCGTAGGTGCGACGGCTGGCGTGTGGGAAGACACGCCAGTCGACCGGCCCGAGTTCAAGGCGAAATACGCCGCCAAACGCATCGCCGCGGCCAAGGCCGAAGAAAGCGTTGGGTCATGAGCGGTTTTCCTACCGCGCGTAGCAGCGCTTGCAGCAAGTTGGCCTCACGCAAAGGCGCAAAGGCGCAAAGCGGGCGGACGCCGAACGTCGACGCCGTGCTTCCTAGGAAGATATCTTGCTTCGCGTCTTTGCGTCTTTGCGCGAGTCCAGCTCGCTTTGCAGCGCACGCAACGGGGGCGATCCGATGACCCTCATCCTCGATCACGACCGCGCAGGCGGCTATTGGGGCGCGGTCTACGCCTTCACCGCGATCAAAGGGTTGCAGGTCATCATCGACGGCCCGGTCGGGTGCGAGAACCTCCCCGTCACCTCGGTGCTCCATTATACCGATGCGCTGCCGCCGCATGAATTGCCGATCGTCGTCACCGGGCTCGGCGAACAGGAACTCGGGCGCGACGGGACCGAAGGCGCGATGAAGCGCGCCTGGGCGACGCTCGACCCGGATCTGCCCGCGGTGGTGGTGACCGGCTCGATCGCCGAGATGATCGGCGGCGGCGTCACCCCCGAAGGCACCAATATCCAGCGCTTCCTGCCGCGCACGATCGACGAGGACCAGTGGCAGTCGGGGGACCGCGCGCTGACCTGGCTGTGGACTCAGTTCGGGCCGAAGAAGGTCCCGGCGCCGCGTCCGCTCAAACCGGGTGAGCGTCCCAGGGTCAACATCATCGGGCCGATGTACGGCAGCTTCAACATGCCCTCCGATCTTGCGGAGATCCGCCGCCTGATCGAGGGGATCGGCGCGCAAGTGGGCATGGTCTTCCCGCTCGGCAGCCATCTCGCCGATGTCCGCAAACTCGCCGACGCGCAGGTCAACGTCTGCATGTACCGCGAATTCGGGCGCGGCCTGTGCGAGGTGCTGGAGCGGCCGTATCTGCAGGCACCGATCGGGCTGGAGAGCACGACCCTGTTCCTGCGCACGCTCGGCGATCTGCTCGGTCTCGATCCCGAGCCGTTCATCGAACGCGAGAAGCACACCACGATCAAGCCGCTATGGGACCTGTGGCGCTCGGTCACGCAGGACTTCTTCGGCACCGCGAGCTTCGGCATCGTCGCGACCGAAACCTACGCGCGGGGAATCCGGAACTTCCTCGAAACCGACATGGGGCTGCCATGTCATTTCGCTTTCGCTCGGTCGGCGGGCGTGAAGCCCGATAATCAGGCGGTGATCGACGCGATCCGCACAAATCCGCCGCTGATCGTGTTCGGCAGCTTCAACGAGCGGATGTACATGGCCGAAGCGGGTGCGCGCGGGGTCTATATTCCCGCAAGCTTCCCCGGCGCGGTGATCCGCCGCCATACCGGCACCCCGTTCATGGGCTATGCCGGTGCGACCTATCTGATCCAGGAAGTGTGCAACGCGTTGTTCGACGCGCTTTTCCATATCCTTCCGCTCGCTGGGCAGCTCGATCAGGTCGATCCGACACCGGCACGGGTTGATCGCGCGGTCGCCTGGGAGGACGCCGCCAAGGCGGCGCTCGACGCAGCGGTCGAGCGGGAGCCGGTGCTGGTCCGGATCTCCGCCGCCAAACGCATTCGCGATGCCGCGGAACGTGGCGCCCGCCGTGCAGGCGAGGAATCGGTCACCCCGACTCGCCTTGCGCACGCCCTTCTCGAGAGCCGCGGCGGATGACTCCGCGCGCGCTCCCTGCCGCGGCAACGCGGACCCCAGATCCCCACGGTGCAACGCCGCGCGGATGCAGCCGGGGAGCGCATCCGACGCTCCTGATATTGGTCGTCACGATGGAGGCGGAACAATGAGCGACAAGAGAGACGAGAGATTCGGTCCGGGAACCTACCTGACCCCTGAAGAGGCGAGGGAGTTCCACAAGATCTTCATCACCAGCTTCGCCCTGTTCACGGCGGTTGCGATCGTCGCGCACATTCTGGTGTGGATGTGGAAACCGTGGATCCAGTGATCGCCTGATACAGATAAAAGGGAGACTTCCACCATGTGGAGAATTTGGCTCATCTTCGATCCGCGACGGACGCTCGTCGCGCTGTTCGCGTTCCTGTTCGTGCTGGCATTGTTGATCCACTTCATCCTGCTCAGCACCGACCGGTTCAATTGGCTCGACGGTCCGCATCACGCGCAGGCGGTGGCAACCGCGCCAGCGGCGCCGCCGGCGCAGTGAAACGCAGACACTCGGTGCGGCGGGTGCGGAATATCCGTTCCCGTCGCAGCGAACCGCAAAGACTGTAAACCCGGGTCTGGGCCGTCCGCGACCTTCCGGGGGAGGAGGAAGTCGTCATGGCGTTGCTGAGTTTCGAACGGAAATACCGTGTCCGAGGAGGCACGTTGCTCGGCGGCGATCTTTTCGATTTCTGGGTCGGGCCGTTTTACGTGGGCTTCTTCGGCGTGACGACCGCGCTGTTCGCGGGGCTTGGCACGGCGTTGATCGTCTATGCCGCGTCGCTCGGGCCGACGTGGAACATCTGGCTGATCAGCATCGCGCCGCCAGACCTGTCCTATGGCTTGTCGCTGGCGCCGCTGCGCGAAGGCGGGTTCTGGCAGATCATCACGATCTGCGCGGTCGGGTCGTTCGTGTCCTGGGCGCTGCGCGAAGTCGAGATCTGTCGAAAGCTCGGGATCGGCTATCATGTGCCGATCGCTTTCGGCGTGGCGATCTTCGCCTATGTCTCGCTGGTGGTGATCCGCCCGTGGCTGCTCGGGGCGTGGGGCTTCGGCTTTCCGTACGGGATTTTCAGCCATCTCGATTGGGTGTCGAACACCGGCTACCAATATCTCCATTTCCATTACAATCCCGCGCACATGCTCGCGGTGAGCTTCTTCTTCACCACCACGCTCGCGCTCGCGCTGCATGGCGGGTTGGTGTTGTCCGCGGTCAACCCCGCAAAGAACCCGGACGGGACGCAAGGCGAGGTCAAGTCGCCCGAATATGAGGACGCCTTCTTCCGCGACACGATCGGCTATTCGATCGGGACGCTGGGGATCCACCGGCTCGGGCTGTTCCTCGCGCTGAGTGCGGGGTTCTGGAGCGCGATCTGCATCATCATCTCGGGGCCGTTGTGGGCTCGCGGGTGGCCAGAATGGTGGAGCTGGTGGCTCAACCTGCCGATCTGGTCGTGAGGGGGAAAGACGATGGCACGCTATCAGAACATCTTCACGCAGGTGCAATTGCGCGGGGCACCGGAAATGGGCCCGCTGCTCGGGCCCTATGACTTTCCGCGGCTCGGCAAGCCAGGCTTCTCCTACTGGATCGGCAAGATCGGCAATGCGCAGATCGGCCCGATCTATCTGGGCGGGCTCGGCATATTGTCGCTGTTCTTCGGGTTCCTCGCGTTCGAGGTGGTCGGGCTCAACATGTGGGCGTCGGTCGGGTGGGATCCGGTCCAGTTCGCGCGGCAACTGCCGTGGCTGGCGCTGGAACCGCCGGGGCCGGAATATGGCTTCCAGCTGTTCGTGCCGCTGGCCAAGGGCGGCTGGTGGCAGATCGCCGGGTTCAGCATGAGCGCGTCGGTGCTGTTATGGTGGCTGCGCACTTTCCGCCGCGCCAAGGCGCTGGGGATGGGGACGCATGTCCCATGGGCGTTCGCCAGCGCGATCTGGTTGATGCTCGTCCTGGGCTTCATTCGTCCGATGCTGATGGGCAGCTGGGCCGAAGCGGTGCCGTTCGGGATCTTCCCGCACCTGGATTGGACCGCGGCGTTCTCGATCCGCTACGGCAACCTCTTCTATAATCCGTTCCACTGCCTTTCGATCGTGTTCCTCTACGGATCGACCCTGTTGTTCGCGATGCACGGCGCGACGATCCTCGCGGTCGGGCGCTATGGCGGCGAGCGCGAGATCGAGCATATCACCGACCGAGGCACCGCCGCCGAACGCGCCGCGCTGTTCTGGCGCTGGACCATGGGGTTCAACGCGACGTACGAATCGATCCATCGCTGGGCATGGTGGTTCGCGGTTCTGACGACACTGACCGGCGGGATCGGGATCCTGCTGACCGGCACCGTTGTCGACAATTGGTATCTGTGGGCGATCCAGCACGGCTATGCGCCCGCGTATCCGGGCCCGGGCGTGATCGATCCCGCCACGCTTCCGGGAGCATCGCAATGAGCGGTCTTGGCAGGATAGTCGCGGCCACGGGGCTGGTGACCGTAACCATCGCGCTTGGCGGGTGCGAACTCGGGCCCAAGCAATCGCAACAGACCGGCTTTCGCGGGACCGGAATGGCGCAGATCGTCGATCCCGACCATGTCGCGAAGCTCGGTGCGATCCCGCCGCCGCCCTATGCGCTTCCCGACGACAGCGGGCCGCGCGCGCGGGAGGCCTATCAGAATGTCCAGGTGCTGGGCGACGTGTCGGCAGAGCGGTTCAATCACCTTATGGCCGCGATCAACCAGTGGGTCGCGCCGCCTGAGCAGGGGTGCAATTACTGCCACAACCCCAACAACATGGCCTCGGACGAAAAATACACCAAGGTCGTCGCGCGGCGGATGTTGCAAATGACCCGGACGATCAACGGGAAATGGTCGAGCCACGTAAAGGGCACCGGCGTGACCTGCTACACCTGCCACCGGGGCAACGCGGTGCCGACGTACAAATGGGCGATTGCCGAAGGCGTGGCCGATCCCGATACGATCGTCCGCAACAAACATGGGCAGAATTCTCCCAACGTCAGTGTCGGCTACGCTTCGCTGCCTTATGATCCGTTCCAGACCTATCTGGCGGGGAAGGCGCAGATCCGCGTTGCGGCGAGCAGCCAATATCCGTCGCCCAACCATGTCGTGTCGATCAAGGAAGCGGAAAAGTCCTATGGTCTGATGATGCACATGAGCACCGCGCTCGGCGTCAATTGCACCTATTGCCACAACAGCCAGTCGTTCCGATCGTGGAGTCTGAGCCGGCCGCAGCGGGCGACCGCTTATTACGGGATCCGCATGGTCCGCGATGCGAACGAGGGCTATATCTCCCCGCTCGCCGCGGTGTTCCCGGCCTATCGCAAGGGACCGCATGGCGACCCGTATAAGGTCAATTGCCAGACGTGCCACCAGGGGCAGTCCAAGCCGCTCGGCGGGTACTCGATGCTCAAGGACAACCCGACATTGAAGGGGCCACCGGTGCCGACCGCGGCACCCGAGGGTGGTGCGGCGGGGGCTGCGGTTCCGGCAGTGCTGGCCAATCCGCAGGCGATGACGCGGCGGCAATGACCGTGCGCCGCCCGCAATGGACGGGCGCGCGCGCATGGATGGGCTGAGCCTGCACAGCCACCCGCTGCGCGCGGCGCTGGCGGAGGAAATGCACGTCCGGCGGTTGCCGCGCTTCACCGCGCCGTGCCGGCTGATGCAAGTGGTGACGGTGCTTGGCGAGGCAGGGGCGGCGAGCGCGGGCGCGCATTTTGAGGCGATCGCCGCGCGGCTTGGGGTGCCGCTTCCCGCCGCCACCAAATATGCGGTAGTCGACGTCGGGGCGATGAAACTGGTGCTCGAGCGGCACACCGAGTTCGCAAGCTACACGTTCGTCCGGGAAGGTCCGTTCGACCAGCCTTTTGCCAGCGGGGTGTTCGATCCGGCGGCGTCGAAGATCCTCGCCGATATGCCCGGCGTCGTGATCCGCGCGACGCAGATCGCTTTCTATCCCTGCGGAACCGATCCGCCCGACGAAGCGGCGCTCGACACGCTGTTCGTCCCGGAGGCGCTGATCCTGTGCGACGTGAGCGACGGCAAGGCGCGCGTCCTGTCCGACTTCCGGTTACACGCGGATGGCTTCGGGCGGCTGCTGTTGCTCGACCAGGGGCTGTTGCGCGACGAGCCGGCGCAGCTCGTGCTCCGTCTGCAGGAACTCGGGAATTACCGGAACATGGCGCTCCTGGGCCTGCCGCTCGCGCAGCGCCTGACCCCCGATGTCTCGCGGCTGGAGGCGCGGCTGGCGAGCCTCACCGCCTCGGTGTCCGAACGGGTGTCGCAGGACGACAGCCTGCTCGACGAACTGACCTATCTCTCGGCCGAGCTCGCGCGCCTGCTGGCCGAAACGCGCTATCGGATGAGCGCGACCAGAGCCTATGCGCAACTCAGCCTCGACCGGCTCGAGACGCTCGGGATCGGCCGGATCCCTGGCTATCAGACGCTCGCCGATTTCACCGAGCGGCGGCTGACCCCGGCGGTGCGGACCTGCGACAGTTTTTCCGCACGGCTCGCGGACTTGTCCCAACGCGCGGCGTGGACCAGCGAACTGCTTCGCACACGGATCGACATCGCACTCGCCAAGCAGAATCGCGATTTGCTCGAATCGATGAACACGCGGACGCAGCTGCAATTCCGGCTGCAACAGACGGTCGAGGGATTGTCGGTGGTCGCGATCAGTTATTACGCGGTCGCGCTGATCGGCTATCTTGCCGCCCCGGCGCATGCCTGGAAGGAATGGGTGATGGTCGCCGCGGTGCCGCTGGTGTTCGGGGGCGCATGGCTTTTCGCGCGGCGGTTCCGGCGGGGGCTGTCGGAGTAACGCGGCTGGGTGACCGCTCCCTTCAACACGCTATCTGCAGACATTGTGTTCGTCGGTAACCCGGGCATGATCAGGGGTGTGGGAACGTGCACGTCCAACCGATTACCCCTCGTTCGCGTCGAGCGGAGCCTTGCCGAGAAACCCGGTTCCAGGTTTCTCGACGATGCTCGAAACGAACCCCCAAACGAACGGGGAGGGTGTAACCACTATTTCGCGCAGCCCGCGCTCACGCCGCCATCGCCCGCCTGGCCAGCGCGCATTGCGACCAGATTTCCGATAGCGCACTCACCAGCTTGTCGACGTCGCCATCCGAATGAACCGGTGACGGGGTCAGCCGCAACCGCTCGGTCCCGACCGGCACGGTCGGATAGTTGATCGGCTGCACGTAGATGCCATGGTGTTCGAGCAGCCAGTCGCTGATCATCTTGCACTTGTGCGCATCGCCGACCATCACCGGGATGATATGGCTGGGGTTGTCGATCGTCGGGATGCCGATCGCATCCAGCCGCCGCCGCACCTGCGCCACCCGCGCCTGGTGTTGCGCCCGCTCGACGGCGCTGTGCTTGAGATGGCGGATACTCGCGGTCGCGCCCGCAGCCAGCGCGGGGGGCAGGGCGGTCGTGAAGATGAACCCGCTCGCGAAGCTGCGGATGAAGTCGCACAACGCGGCCGAGCCCGCGATATAGCCGCCCATCACGCCGAACGCCTTGCCCAGCGTCCCCTCGATCAGCGTGACACGCGCCATCAGCCCCTCGCGCTCGGCGACGCCACCGCCGCGCGGCCCGTACAGCCCGACGCCGTGCACTTCGTCGAGATAGGACATCGCGCCGTGGCGCTCGCACACGTCGAGGATCTCGGCGATCGGCGCGATGTCGCCGTCCATCGAATAGACGCTTTCGAACGCGACCAATTTGGGTCGGTCCGCCGGAATTTGGGACAGCAGTCGATCGAGATCGGCCGGATCGTTATGCGCAAAGCGGATGCACTCCGCGCGGCTATGGCGGATACCTTCGATCATCGACGCGTGGTTGAGTTCGTCCGACAACACCACGCAATTGGGCAACCGCGCGGCGAGCGTGCTCAGCGCCGCCCAGTTCGACACATAGCCGGACGTGAACAGCAACGCGGCTTCCTTGCCGTGCAGATCGGCAAGCTCGGCTTCGAGCAGCACATGCGCATGCGTCGTGCCCGAAATGTTGCGCGTGCCGCCTGCGCCGGCGCCGCACACGTCGAGCGTCTCATGCATCGCGGCGAGCACCTTGGGGTGTTGCCCCATGCCGAGATAGTCGTTCGAGCACCACACGGTGACCTCGTCGACGCCGTCCTCGCCATAATGGCGGGCGCGGGGGAAGTGCCCGGCGCGGCGCTCGAGCTCGGCAAAGCTGCGATAGCGCCCGTCTTCTTTCAGCACGTCGAGCTGAACCTGAAAGAATGCCTCGTAATCCATTGCATACCCTCCCGCTTCTAGTCGTTGGCAGCGGCTTTTGCCGCTTTGGTCTTTGCCGACGCCCACTGCCACAGTTTGGCATCCCTAAGCGGCAACACAAGAAAAAGATGCTCCACCATCCCAAGGGCGGACAGTCCCGCAAGCAGCGTCGCGGTCACCGCAGCGCCGCTCTGCACGGGCGCGGCTTCGGCGAGCGTCCACGTCCACACGGCGAGCGCGCCTGAACCCAATATAGACGCCGGCAGCAGCGGATTCCCCGCGCGCTTGCGAAAATAGCTCTTGAGATAAGCGAGATGCGCCGGAAACACCTCGTCGCTGAGGTTGGGCACACCGAGATACAGGTTGAACTTGGCGCTCAGCCGCAGGACGAACAGCAGAAGGAAGGTCAGCGGCGCGGCCTGGTTGGGCTCGCCCCAGGTTAGCGCGAACAGCAGCAGCGCAGTGAGGGCGATCGCGATCTCGTGATGGATGACCGTCGCGGTCGCGCTCCTGAGCCGAGTCCAGCCGGTTGCACCGGGTGGGCAGGGCAAGCGGTTGGGCCCGGCAACGAATCCCATCAGGAAGGCCATTTCGTGCCACCCCCAGATCAGGATCGCGGCTGCGAAACCGCAATAGGCACCGCCCCAAGTCGCATCGGCGGCGGACCAATATACCGCGCCCGTCGCGATCGCCGCCACGATCCCTGCCAGCGTGAAGCTGGTACGGAACGTCGCGCGCGGGCGGCTGTCGAGCCACACCACCGCTGCGGTGCCGATGAACCACATGACGAGTGCGAACAGGAGCGGCGGAATGCTCACCAGGCCGGGACCAGCCGCGCCGAGGCGGGGATCGCGTTGCGCTGGACCGGCGTCAGGTACAGCCGCGCGAACGCCACCCCCGCCGCGCCGATCAGGCCGATCCGCTTGAGCCCGCCGATGACGCCACCCTGCGCTTTCGCCGCATCGATCCGCGCGGCGATCCGGCGCATCCGCTCCAGCCCTGTGCGGAACCCGGGGGAGTCGGTATCGAGCACGACCGGGAAAACCTGTCGTGTGATCTGCGAGCAGACCGTGAAGACGCGCTGGTCATAGTCGGTCGGGTCGATCCCGAGCGCGGTGTGGAAGGCGGGGCGATTGTGGTCGCGAACGTACATGGTGGTATACACCGCAACGAGAAAGAACCGGATCCACAGCACGTTATGCCCGCGCAACAGCTTGGGATCGGTCCGCATCAGGATCGCGAACGCCTCGCCGTGGCGGAACTCGTCGTTGCACCATTCCTCGAACCAGTTGAAGATCGGGTGAAAGCGCCATTCCGGATGCTGCGCGAGGTGCCGGAAAATCGTGATGTACCGCGCGTAACCGATCTTCTCGGACAGGTACGTCGCGTAGAAGATGAATTTCGGGCGGAAGTACGTGTATTTCTTGGTCTTGGTCAGGAAACTGAGGTTTACCCCGATCCCGGCGTCCTTGAGCGTATCGTTGATGAAGCCGGCGTGGCGGCTTTCGTCGCGGCTCATCAGCTTGAACAGCGCCTTGATGTCGGGGTTCTGCGCGCGCTTCTGGATCTCGGCGTAGAGGATGCAGCCCGAGAATTCGGCGGTGAGCGAACTCACCAGGAAATCGATGAATTCCTCGCGCAACCCGGCGGGGAGGGATTCGATCACGCCGTCGAACGCATCGGTACGGCGGAAGTGGCGGCGGTTGGGGTCGGCGACCATCTCCGCGATCAGCTGGTCCCATTCGGCGCGCACCGGCGAGACGTCGATCCGGTCCATCGCCGCGAAATCGGTGGTGTAGAAGCGCGGGGACAGGACGGTGTCCTGCCGCGCGATCCGCATCGTGTCGGCGGGGGCGAACGGGGTGACGGCGTTCATGACAGTCTCCGATCCGAAAAGCTGACTTCGTAGAGTTCGGTCATTTCGAAATGGCCGCAAAGCCGGGTCCACAACCGCTCGGCCAGGCCCGCCCGCTCAACGGTGGCGAGCCGTTCGATCACCCGCGATTCGCCGAATGCGACATGGATCGGGTCGCCGTGGACGCGCACCCGGTCACCCGGGTTGATCGCAATGCCATCGGCAAGCTCGACATGCGCACACAGGAATTCGTCGCTATGTTCGACCTCGATCCGGCAGGGCGTGTCGAAGGACGTGCGGCGGAACGGCATCATCGTGCCGCCTCCGGTTCGTCGAGCAAGGCCGCGAACGCTGCGCGGTTCGTGGTGCCAAAGGCGTTGAGCTCGATCGAACGCCCCGTGGCGGTATCGGTCAGCGTCAGTTCGCCGTCCTGCCACCGAGTCAGCGTGAACGCGGGCGCACTTCCGATCCCCCGCATCCGTCGCTCGCGCGCCAGCCCGCGCATCACGCCGCGAATGAAGCCGGTCTGCTGCCCGGGTACGATCACCGAGGCGGTGCGGCCGGTGCCGACATCCTCGATCCGGACGCCACGGTCGGCCTGATCGACGAAGCGCAGATCGCGTGACCGGACCGGCGCGATATGCTCGGCGCTGCGGAGCAATGCCGGCGAGGCTGCGGGGGCGACGTGCGCGATCCGCATGCCCGCGGTGAGCGTGAACGCGAACGCGACGAGCGTCCCGGCGAGGATCAGCGCGCTGCGTGGCACGTCTTCGGGGTGTGCCCGGGTCATGCTGCCACCGCCTGACCGAGCGCTTTTTCGCGAGGCGCGTCCGCGGATGGGCGTGCCATTGCGCCGTTCGGATTCACCGAAACGCACGCGCGGGCGACGAGCGCGGCGACGTGGCGCGCGTCGGGGACCGCGCGCAGCATCGGTTCGGGCGTGGCGACCCGCCACGGTCGGACATGCGGCCATAACGCGAGGAAGCCGAGCTTGCGGTCGCTGCGCAGCGCAAGCGGCAAGTCGCCCGATCCGTCTGCGTGCACCGCCAGGCCGACGGTGTCGACCAGCCGCAACGGCAGGTTGATGCATTTCGAGAAGGCGATCCCGACACGGAACACGATCCGCCGGTTGGTCAGCGTGTACAGGGTCGTGCGGGCGGCACTCCAGGCGAGCCCGTTGAGCAGACCGAGCGCGATCAGGCCGAACCCGGCGGTCAGCGCAACGCCCGAAAGTTCGCCGACCCCGTCGATCCCGCGTCCCAGCGCCCCCCCGAGCGACCACCCCGCCAGCACCACGAAATACGCGGTGACGATCCGGGTGTGATACGCGGTCCGCGCCAGCATCCGCCAGTCGGGTGCCCCTTGCCACAGGATGCGCTCGTCCTTGGGCAACACGCCCGGCAGCCCGGGGATGGGTTCATGGTCATGCTCGGTCACAGAAAAGGCTCCTGCCGATCGGGTGTGGCGTAGAGATATCCACCGCCGAAATAGCCGAGCACGCGATCCTCCTCGTACAAAGTGATCCGGTCGGTGGCTTCCAGCCGTGGCGCGTCGGTAAATTGTGCCGCGGTGATCGCGTCGCACACCACGCGCCCGTGGCGGCGCTGGACATCGACCATCATCATCGGCACCAGCACGGTCCCGCTGCCCGACGCCAGCGCGACGGCGAGGTACCGGATCAGGCGGTCCGCGCGGTCGATCCACAGCTCCTGGACCGTCCCGGCGACGACGCCGTCACATCCCAGCACCGCCATCCCGCGCGGATCGGGGTCGCGGCGTTCGATCGAGAAATCGAGCGCGGTGCCCATCGGGACGATCCGCGGATGCCCTTCCAGGTCGATGTCGGGATGGTTGGCGCGGTTGGCGAACGCTGCCGGGCCGATCCCGTCGATCAGCGGGTTGCCGGTCGGTGCATAAGGCGCACCCGCGAAGCGATCGGTAAAGCGCGCCGCGATCTCGACGGGTTCGCGGTCCTTGGTCGGCGTGGTGACCGTCCCGCGATCGAACGGGAGCTTGAACGTCTTCGGCAGCGCGGTCAGGAACGGTCCGCCCTCGGATTCGAGCCGCCCGGTGAATTCATGTTCGAGCGGATAGCCTTCGCGCCGGTCTTCGCGGCGCAGGTAGAAGACGAGGCACAGGAAGAACAAGACGAACGCATAGAAGACCAGCAACGCGACATCGATGCCGGGGGTAAGGGTCGGGTGCATGCTCTGTCTCCCCTGTTCAGGCCGGAAATTCGGCGAGGCCGAAGCGCGTTTGGCCGAATCGGATTCGGCTCGGGTCGGTGGCCGGGCGCACGAGCGGTCCGAGCACGATCAGCGTCGCGATCAGCAACGCGATCTCGAGCCCGTAGACGATGCCATAGCCCGTCGCGGGATCGGCAAGCGTCGGACCGAGCGCGTGCGTTACCGCGGCGGCGGAGACGACGTCGCGCAGGATCGCCCCGATCGCGATCGCGGTCCCCGCGCAGGTCGCCTGCACCGCACCCCAGGCGCCAAGCGCGAGGCCGGTCCGCCCGCCAAGGTCCTTCGCGTCCGAAATCGCCATCGCCGCGGTGAGCGTGCCGACCGAAAACAGTCCCCCGCCAAACCCGATGATCGCCGCGCCGACCGCCAGCAATCCGGTGGCGTGCAGCGGCGCCGCGAAGATGACGCTTAGGAACGCCGCAATCCCCGCGACTCCGCCGAAGCCTGCGAGCCGGTGTGGCTCCGCCCCCTTGCCGAGCGCGCGGGCGGCGAGCGCGAACCCGCTCAACATCCCGATCGCCCACAAGGCGGTGAGTGACGTCGTCGCGCCGACCGACAGCCCGAGGATCTGGCCGCCATAGGGTTCGAGCAGCACGTCCTGCATCGAAAACGCCGCGGACCCGATCCCGGTCGCGACCAGCAACCGCATCGTCCGCGGCCGCGCGATGAAGATCGCCCATATCTCGCGGAATCGCGCCGGGCGCTCCTCGGTCACCGTGCCGCCGCGGCGGCGCGGTTCCTGCTTCCACAAAGCGGTGATGTTGAGCACGACCGTCAGCACCGCCGCGCCCTGGACGATCTGGACGAGATGCGTCGGCGTGAACTGGTCGAGCAAGCGCCCGATCACGATCGCGCTGACCATCATGCCGACCAGCAGCATCACATAGAGCAGCGCGACCACGCGGGGACGACTGTCGGGCGGCGCCAGATCGGTCGCGAGCGCGAGACCGGCGGTCTGGGTCGTGTGCATCCCCGCGCCGACCATCAGGAAGGCGAGCCCCGCACCGAGCTGCCCGACGATTTGCGGACCATGCCCCAGCCCGGTCATCACCAGCAACGCGAAGGGCAGCAGCGCGAACCCGCCGAACTGGAGCAACGTGCCGAACCATAGATACGGCACGCGCTTCCACCCGAGCAGCGACTGGTGATGATCCGACTTGAAGCCGATCAGCGCGCGCAGCGGCGCGAACACCAGCGGCAGCGACACCATCGCGCCGACCGCCCAGCTCGCCATCCCGAGTTCGACGATCATCACGCGATTGAGCGTACCGGTCAGCAGCACCGCGGCCATCCCGACCGAAACCTGGAACAACGACAGCCGCAGCAGCCGCCCGAGCGGCAGTTCGACGGTCGCGGCATCCGCGAACGGCAGGAAACGCGCGCCCAGCCGGTTCCAGAACGCACCGCTGCGCAACGCGCCAAACCGCGCGGGTCGCGGTTGCAGCGACGCCTTGAGCGCGGTCAGGTCGCGCGTCACGGCAGCACCTCGAGCGCGTGGCTGGTATAGAAGCTCGCCGACACGCGCCGGTCGCGCCCGATCTGTGCGGTCGGCAGCGCGGTCTTGATCCGCGTGCGGAGCAATCGGTCGCGCACCGGCAGGATCGCGGGCGACCGGTTGCTGCGTGGGAACAGTCGCCCCATCCCGAGCATCGCCAGCAGCAGCGGCGTTTGCGGCGCGAAGGTGAAGACGATCGATCCGCGCGTGCGCGCGGCGAGATGGTGCACCACGCTCACGATATCGGCGGCGGGATAATGGATCAGCGAGTCCATCGCGACGACGTGATCGAACGTCCCGAGCGCCGGGTCGAGCAGATCGCCGACGCGCCAGTCGATCGCAAGGCCGGCCGGCGCGCGGTCGCGCGCGATCTGGACGAGGCTCCCCGCGACGTCGATCGCCACCACCTCCGCCCCGCGCTCCGCCGCCGCGACCGCGAACGCGCCGGTTCCGCATCCGGCGTCGAGCAGCCGCAGCCCGGTCATGTCGGCGGGCAACCACGACAGCAACGTCTCGCGCATTTCGGTGCGCCCCGCGCGCACCGTCGCCCGGATCCCGCTGACCGGCGCGTCCGAGGTGAGCTGTTCCCACGCTTTCGCGGCGGTGCGATCGAAATAGGTTTCGAGGTTGCCGCGGAAGTGGGTGTAGCTCGCCGTGCGCATCATTCGAACCCCAGGAATTCGAAGATCTCGCGATCCTTCATCGGCTGCGCGTCCAGCGGCTCGCAACCCGCCCACATCTGCGCTGCGAGCCGTTTGTATTCGAGGCAGGCGGCATCGACCTCGGGGGTCGAGTCCATCTCGAACAACGTGCATTTCTTGAGCCGCGAGCGGCGGATCGCATCGAGATCGGGGAAATGCGCGAGCCGTTTGAGCCCGGTCGCCGCATTGAACCGGTCGATCTCGTCGGTCGCGGCGGAGCGGTTGGCGATCACGCCCGCCATCCGCACGTCGTAATTCTTCGCCTTCGCCTTGATCGCCGCGACGATCCGATTCATCGCGAAGATGCTGTCGAAATCGTTCGCCGCGACCACCACCGCGCGCTCGGCATGTTGCAGCGGGGCGGCGAACCCGCCGCACACCACATCGCCCAGCACGTCGAAGATCACGACGTCGGTTTCCTCGAGCAGATGGTGCTGCTTGAGCAGTTTGACGGTCTGCCCGACGACATAGCCGCCGCACCCTGTGCCCGCCGGCGGCCCCCCCGCCTCGACGCACATCACGCCGTTATACCCCTCGAACATATAGTCCTCGGGGCGCAATTCCTCGGCATGGAACTCGACTGTCTCGAGCACGTCGATCACGGTCGGCATCAGTTTCTTCGTCAGCGTAAAGGTGCTGTCGTGCTTCGGGTCGCAGCCGATCTGCAACACGCGCTTGCCGAGCAGTGAGAACGCCGCGGACAGGTTGGAGGAGGTGGTCGACTTGCCGATCCCACCCTTGCCGTAGACCGCGAACACCTTGGCGTTGCCGATCCGGTCACCGGGATCGAGCGCCACCTGGAGCGAGCCTTCGCCGTCCAGTCCGCGGGGGGGGTCGAGTAGGGCCATTCTCTTTTCCTTCAGGCGGCGACGGCGACGACCCCCTCGAGGCGATCCTCGAGTTCGTCGCTGGCGGCATGGAGTGCGGCGAGCGTCGCCGCGTCGGGGGACCAGTAGTTGCGCTCGCTCGCCTCGATCAGGCGGTTGGCGACGCGCGCGGAGGCCTTGGGGTTGAGCGCGGCGATCCGTTCGCGCATCGCCGCGTCGAGGACATAGGTCTCGCTGATCCGCTGATAGACCCACGGATCGACTTCGCCGGTTGTTGCCGACCAGCCCATCGTCGTGGTCACGCTCCCCTCGATCTGGCGGACGCCTTCATAACCGTGGCGCAGCAGTCCCTCCGTCCACACCGGGTTGAGCACGCGCGTCCGGGTTTCGAGCGCGACCTGCTCCTGGAGCGAGCGGACCTTGCCCGTCCCTTGCGTCTGGTCGCCAATATAGACCGGCGCGGTCTGCCCGCCCTTCGCGCGCGTCACCGCGCGGCTGATTCCCCCGAGCGTATCGACATATTGATCGATGCTGGTGATGCCGAGCTCGACGCTTTCGAGGTTCTGATACGCGCAATCGACGGTCTGCAGCGCGGCCTTGAGCACGTCCGGTTGCCGGACCGGCGCTCCCTTCACCCCGTACGCAAATCCCTTTTGCCGCTCGAAACTGTCGGCGAGTTCGTCCGGGTCGGTCCACGCACCGGTGTCGATCATCAGATTGACGTTGGCGCCGTAAGCCCCCTCGGCATTGGAGAAGACGCGCAACGCCGCGGTCTCGATGTCGCACCCCTGCGCCGTCGCGTGTGCACGCGCGTGCCGACGGACGAAATTGTGGCTGTCCGGCTCGTCCGCCTCCGCCGCAAGCAGCGCGGCCTGTGCGAGCATCCGCGTCTGGAGCGGCAACAGATCGCGGAACACCCCGGAGAGCGTGACCACCACGTCGATCCGCGGCCGGCCCAGTTCCGCGAGCGGGACGAGTTCCGCCCCTGCCAGTCGGTTGTAGCTGTCGAACCGCGGCCGCGCGCCGAACAGTGCCAGCGCCTGCGCGATCTGCGCGCCCTCGCTCTTGAGATTGTCGGTGCCCCACAACACCATCGCGACCGTCTCGGGAAGATGCCCCGAATCGGCGAGGCTGCGCTCGATCAACCGCTGGGCCTGCGCCGCGCCGTCGCGGACTGCGAAGGCCGAAGGGATACGGAACGGGTCGAAGCCGTGGATATTGCGCCCGGTCGGCAGGATCTCGGGACTGCGGAGCAAATCGCCGCCGGTAACCGGGTGGATGTAGCGTGCGTCCAGCGCCGCGACGATCCCGTCGATCTCGGCATTGCGCGACAGCGCGCGGTCGAGCGCCGCCATGTCCTTCAGAAGCGGCGTATCGGGCGTGATCGCGCCATCGATCAGCGCGACGATGATATCATGCGCCAGCTTCTCTCCGCGCGCGTCTGACGCGGCGGCGAGCATTGCGATGCGTTCCTCGCGGGTCGCCGCTTCGCCCGCGACGTGAAGCCCCTGCGGAATGAGTTCGCGTTCGATTTCATATAGTTTGGCGGCAAGGTCCGCGATTCCTGCGTCCGCATGGTCCTGCGGGGGGTGGTACGGCGCGCCGCCCTCGAATTCCGTACTTCCGGCGTCGCTCAACAGCGGCGCAGACGCCCGATCGAGATCGAGTTCGGCCGCCTGATCGTGGATCAGTTCGGCCAGATCGCGCGCCTCGTCGCTGCCCGGCTCCGCCACGCGCCACCGTTCGATCGACGCCTTGAGCGCGGCGAGCCCCTTATAGACTCCCGCATTGGTCAGCGCAGGCGTCAGGTACGACACCAGCGTCGCGCCCGACCGCCGCTTCGCCAGCACGCCCTCCGACGGATTGTTCGCGGCATACAGATAGATGTTGGGCAAATCGCCGATCAGCCGGTCTGGCCAGCACGATGCGCTCAGCCCGCTTTGCTTGCCCGGCATGAATTCCAGGCTGCCGTGCGTGCCGAAGTGCAGCACCGCATGCGCGCGGAAATCGTCGCGCAACCACCGGTAGAAGGCGGCAAAGGCATGCGTCGGCGCAAACCGCCCCGCAAACAGCAGCCGCATCGGATCGCCTTCGTATCCAAGCGCGGGTTGCAGCCCGACGAAGACGTTGCCGAATTGCCGTCCGAGGATCTGGACCGAGGTGCCGTCCGATTGCAGCTTGCCCGGCGCCGGTCCCCAGCTTGCTTCGATCTCGGCCAGCCATGTCTCGCGCGCGACGATCGTGTCCGCGCCGACCTTCGCGTGGACGTTCGCCTCGCTCCCGAACCGCGCGGCATTGCCGCCGAGGATCGCCTCGCGCAGCGCATCGACATCGGCGGGTATTTCGACTCGGTACCCCTCCCGCGACAACCGGTGCAGCGTCGCGTGGAGCGAGGCGAAGACGCTGAGGAATTGCGCGGTCCCGGCGGCGCCCGCATTGGGCGGGAAGTTGAACAGGACGATCGCGACGCGCTTCTCGGCATTCTCCGCGTGGCGCAGCGCGACGAGGCGGTCGACTCGCGCGGCGAGCATTTCGGCGCGGTCGCTGCACGCGTGCATCGCGCGGACCTCGCTCGCCGGGGGGAAGGTGCAGCCGCGCGCGCATCCGGTACAGGGCGCATCGGACCCGTCCGAGCGACCGCCGAATACCATCGGCACGGTGCCCCCGTCGAGCTCCGGAATTGCGATCATCATCGTCGATTCGAGCGGAAGCAGCCCCTGCCGGTTCGCCCCCCACGCTTGCAGCGTCTGGAATTCGACCGGGTGCGCGGCAAGATACGGCCGGTCGAGCCGCGCGAGAATCGCTTCGGCGGCGGCGGCATCGTTATAGGCTGGCCCGCCGACCAGGCTGAACCCCGTGAGATTTACCACCGCATCGACCGTTGCGACCCCGTCGCGCATAAACAGCGCCTCGATCGCGGGCCGACCGTCGAGCCCGCCCGCAAACGCCGGGATCACGTCGAGCCCCCGCGCTTCGAGCGCCGCGATCACGCCGTCATAATGGCCGGCGTCATTCGCCAGCACATAGGAGCGGAGCATCAGCAACCCGACCGTGCCCTTCGCGCCGCGGCGCCGCGGCAGCTCGGTCGCGGTCGGCGCGATCCGCTGGGGGAGGGCCGGGTGATAGACCCCGACCTCGGGATAATCGCGCGGGGCGTGGGCCTTCATCGTCCCGCGCAAGGCGACACGCGGCCCGGCGGCGTAGCGATCGACCAGCGCGCGGATCATGTCGACGACATTGTCGTCCGACGCGGCGAGCCAGTATTGCATCGTCAGGAAATAGGCGCGGACGTCCTGCGCCGTGCCCGGAACGAACTTGAGCAATTTGGGGAGCCGCCGCAGCACCGCCATCTGGCCCGCGCCCGAGCTTCCCCCGGTCTTGCTGGTGCCGCGCAGTTTCTTGATCAGCGCGAGCATCCCCGAGGCGGGTTTGTCCATGCGATAGTCGCCCATCCGCGTGAGCTTGACCACGTCGCCCGCCGACATCAGCGCGATCATCGCGTCGCACGCGTCCCGCCGCGCCTGCAGGTCCGGCAGGATCGCGCGGATATGATCCTCGAGGAACAGCATCGTCACCAGCACCACGTCGCCGCGCGCGATGTCGGCGCGGACCGCATCGAGGCTGGCGGGCTTTTCCTCCCAGTCGGCGGCGGCGTGGAAGCCGATCGTGATTCCAGGATTTTCGCGCGCGAGCCGGACCTGCGCGCGCTGCACCGCCCCCGACAAATGATTGTCGAGCGTGATGATCACCACGCGGACGGGGGGGCTGCCAATGGGGGCGGGCGAGGGTGCGCTAGCGAGCATAATGCGCCTTTGCGTCGTAGAGCGTGTCGAGCGTGATCGCGGCGATGCCTTGCTCTGCGGCATAGCGTTCGGTGTTGCGCCGCGCCTTGCCGCGGACAAAGAACGGGATCTTGAGCAGCTCGCGCTCGGCTTCGGCACTCCATCCGCCCCGCCCGCTCGCGGGAGGGGTCGGGGGTGGGCTCGCGGCATCACCGTCAGCTTCCGCCGAGGGTGCGGGCGCACCCCCAGCCGCTCCCGCTTGCGGGAGGGGGGCAGCACCATGCCCCAGGTGACTCGCCCCGGCGCTGTCCGAAAATTCGAAATCGTCGCGGAACATCGTCAGCAGATGCTCTTCCAGCCCCATCACCAGCGGATGGACCCAGGTGTCGAACAGCACGTTGGCGCCCTCGAACCCCATTTGCGGGGAATAGCGTGCGGGGAAATCCTGGACGTGGACCGGCGCCGAGATCACCGCGCACGGAATGCGCAGCCGCTTGGCGATGTGGCGCTCCATCTGTGTGCCCAGCACGAGTTCGGGCTGAAGCGCCGCAATCGCCTGCTCGACCGCGAGATAATCGTCGGTGATCAACGGATCGAGCCCGTAGCGCTGCGCGGCGACGCGGAGGTCGCGGGCGAATTCGCGGTTGTAGCAGCCCAGCCCGACGACCTCGAACCCGAACTCGTCCCGCGCGACACGCGCGGCGGCGATCGCATGCGTCGCATCGCCGAAGATGAAGACGCGTTTGCCCGTCAGGTAGGTCGAGTCGACCGACCGGCTCCACCACGGCAACCGCGAGGTATCGAGCGCGGCGGCGGGATCGACGCGCGCGAGCGCAGCGACCTCGGCGATGAAATCGCGCGTCGCGCCGTGGCCGATCGGGACGGTGCGGACGGTCGGCTGGCCGAACGTCCGTTCGAGCCAGCGGCACGCGGTATCGGCGATTTCGGGATAGAGGCAGATGTTGAAATCCGCCGCCGACAGCCGCGCCAGATCGTCCGGCCTCGCCCCCAGCGGCGCGACGACGTTGACGTCGATCCCGAGGGTGCCGAGCAACCGCGTGATCTCGACCACGTCGTCGCGGTGCCGGAACCCGAGCGCGGTCGGACCGAGGATATTGGCGCTGGGGCGCTTCGCCATGTCCCCCTGCGCCGGAGAAGCGACGCCCTCGCCGCCGGGATGCGGCGCTGCCAGCGTCCGAACCAACTGGTAGAAGGTCTCCGCCGCGCCCCAATGTTCCTTGCGTTGATAGCTGGGCAGCTCCAACGCGATCACCGGGATCGGCAACCGCAACGCCGCGGCTAGCCCGGCGGGATCGTCCTGGATCAATTCCGCGGTGCACGACGCGCCGACCAGCAACGCCTTCGGGGCGAACCGGTCGACCGCGTCCTGCACCGCAGTCTGGAACAGGGCGGCGGTATCCTTGCCGAGGTCGCGCGCCTGGAAGGTCGTGAAGGTGACCGGCGGACGTTTGTCGCGGCGCTCGACCATCGTGAACAACAGGTCGGCATAGGTGTCGCCTTGCGGCGCGTGGAGCACGTAATGGACGTCCTTCATCGCGGTCGCGATCCGCATCGCGCCGACGTGGGGCGGTCCTTCATAGGTCCAGACGGTCAGCTGCATCGCGGCTATACCTTCAGCACGTCGCGCCGCCGCAGCGGCCGCGCGAACAGATCGGCGAGGTCACCCGCCTGGTCGAACCCGTGGATCGGCGAGAACACCAGTTCGATCGCCCATTTGGTCGTGAGCCCCTCGGCCTCGAGCGGGTTGGCGAGCCCGAGCCCGCAGACCGTCAGGTCGGGGCGCGCGGCGCGAACACGGTCGAGCTGGCGGTCGACGTCCTGCCCTTCGCTGATCACGGTAGCGGCGGGGAGCAACGCCAGCTCTGCCGCCATATGCGCCCGGTGGAGATACGGCGTGCCGACTTCGAGCGGGGTCATCCCGAGTTCGCGCGCGAGGAACCGGGCAAGCGGCAGTTCGAGCTGCGAATCGGGAAGAAAGAAGATGCTCTTTCCGGCAAGCTGTTCCCGCGCGTGCGCGATTGCGCGCTGCGCGCGTTCGCGGCCCGGCGCGATCACCGAGCGGAAGTGCATCTCGTCGATCCCGAACGCGCGGGCGGCGGCGTGAAGCCAGTCGCTCGTCCCCTCGGCCCCGAACGGAAACAGCGCGTCCAGCCGGACCGCGCCGCGATCGGCAAGCGCGCGGGCAGTCTCGCCGAGAAACGGCTGGGCCAGCAAAAAGCGCGTGTTCGGCCCGACCGGGGGCATCGTGCCCGCGCGGCGCGCAGGGAAACTCCGGACGGTCGCGATTCCCATTTGCGCGAACAGCCGGAGGAACTGATCCTCGACTACATCGGGAAGCGCGCCGACGATCATCAGTTCGAGCGCTGCATCGGGTGCGGTCGCGGCAAGCTCCGGCGCCAGTGCGGCGAGGCACGCGTCCTCGCCCTCGGTAAAGGTCGTCTCGATCCCGCTGCCGGAATAGTGCAACACGCGCGTGCGCCCGACATGCTCGACCGACAACCGCTGCGCAGCGCGCGCGAGATCGAGCTTGATGACTTCGGAAGGGCAGGAGCCGACCAGGAACAGCAGCTTGATGTCCGGTCGGCGCAGCAACAGGCGGTCGACGACTCGGTCGAGTTCGTCGTTGCAATCGGCCATGCCGGCAAGATCGCGTTCCTCGATGATCGCGGTTGCAAAGCGCGGCTCGGCGAACACCATCACCCCGGCCGCGGATTGCAGCAGATGCGCGCACGTGCGCGACCCCACGACGAGGAAGAACGCATCCTGGATCTTGCGATGGAGCCAGATGATCCCGGTGAGCCCGCAGAACACCTCGCGCTGCCCGCGTTCGCGCAGGATCGTCGTGCCCGCGATGGGCGCAGCCGCCGTGCCGTCCGGCGCGACGCAAGGGGCCAGCGCGTTCACGCTGCCACCGTATTGCGGTTCGCGGGCGCAGCCGCCGCCTGCAGACGTGCGGCGCGCAGCTTGAGCAGGAACTGCGTCGCGTTGATTGCGTAGGTCGCATAGGCTGCGAGCGCGAGCAGCATCCGGTCGCGTTCGGTCCCCAGCCCGCCGATCAGCGTCACCAGATACGCAGTGTGCAGCGCCAGAACGAGGAAGCTGAACACGTCTTCCCAGAAGAACGCGGGCGCGAACAGCCAGCGATTGAACACGACCTTCTCCCAGATCGATCCGGTGACCATGATGGTATAGAGCGTCAGCGTCTTGACCACGATCGAGACCGTCGCCGCCAGTGCGCCTTCGCCGGTCGCGAGATATCGGAGGACGAGCCCAAGGCTCACCAGGAAGATCGCGAATTGCAGCGGTGCCAGGATGGCCTGGACGATCGTCCAGACGGTCGCATCGCGCCGTTGCTTCTGCTCGGGCGTGTACAGCGGAGCATCCGCGGACCGCCGCGGTGTCTTTGCCAGGACTGGACTGTTTGTCCGCATAGTTGCCTCGCCTCTCGCTGCGCAACCTATCGCCGCACCTTGCAAAGTGTCAACACATCTTGACGTAAAGAAATGTCGACACATACTGCGATGCAGCAACGTTTGTCCGTTGCAAGGTCGTTTCGATCGGGATACGCTGCGATTCGCCGGACCAGCCAAATATGGTGCGTTCGACCGCTTCGCATGTTCAACCAGACCGGAGGGGGTCAGGATGACTTCGCTTACCGGACTTGAACATTTCTTTCGAAGTGGTTGCGGTTGGATCGATCCAAAGCGAAGCGCCATGATGCGTGGCGCGACGATGCCGGACCGGAAGGTCGAGGCCGTCAATGAGCAGGCCCGTTCCCTTACCCGCCTGATCGAAGGCGAGATCATCCCACGCTTGTTGGCAGCGCATACCAGTGGGCCGCTCCTCGAGAGCGTAGGCGAGCCCCTTTCCATGATTACGGCAGAAGAAGTCGCGGCGTTCGCGCCGCTCGCCCTTCAGGTCGAAGCAGACGAACTGCTTCAGCATGTCGAGGGACTGGTCGCCCGCGGAATATCCTATGAAATGTTGCTGGTCGACCTGCTCGCGCCCGCCGCACGGCATCTTGGCGAATTGTGGGATGACGATCGCTGTGACTTCGTTGACGTGACGATGGGATTGTGGCGGCTGCAGGAAGTGGTCCACGAACTTTCCGGCAGCAGCCGGACGGGGGTGCACGACGACCATCGCTTCCGCCGCGCGCTGTTCGCATCGCTGGAAGGAGACCAGCATAGTTTCGGGACGGTCGTGGTCGATGAGATGTTTAGTGCCAACGGCTGGCTCACCGATCGGCTCAACGAAGTGTCGACGGATGAATTGTTCCGGTATGTCCGGGCCGAGGCGTTCGACTTGATCGGATTGACGATCACGTGCGACTGCCATATCGCCGCCTTGCCTTCGATCGTCCGCGGCGTGCGGGCGTCATCCAGAAATCCCCGGATTTGTGTGATGGTCGGTGGACGGGTCTTCGCTCAAAACGCGGACCTTGCCGCCGCAATCGGTGCGGACGGGACGGCCCCCGACGCAAGGGTAGCGGTTCGCGTTGCCGGGGAACTGGTCGACGCGGTCGCGCGGGAGGCGGTTTCGGCCATGACCGGTTGATCGCGATCGGGGGTCGCGGGCAGGGTACGAACCGCGACACCAGTTGCAGGAGCAAATTGTTCGTCGATGAACGATCGTCCCATCCTTTTCGCCCCGCATGCCTTTACCAGCCCCTCCGCTGTCGCGGATACCCTTGCGCCCGATGTCGCCGCTGCGTTGCTCGCGTCGGCAGGGGATATTTCGCTGGTCCTCGGGTCAGACGGTATGATCCGCGACATAGCGATCGCCAATGCCGATCTCGTCGCGCAGGGTTTCAGTGACTGGATCGGCCAGAACTGGATCGATACCGTAACGGTGGAAAGCAGGACCAAGGTCGTCCAGATGCTCGCCGACAGCGCTGGCGCGGAGCCTGCGCGTTGGCGCCAGATCAACCATCCGACGCATGGCGGCGATGTCCCCGTGCGATGGTTGGTGATGCGGCTCGCGCAAGGCGGGGCGATCGCGATCGGGCGGGACATGCGCGCCACTGCAACGATGCAGCAGCGCTTGCTCCAGACCCAGCAATCGCTCGAACGCGACTATATCAAGCTTCGCCAGGCGGAGGCACGCTATCGCTTGCTGTTCGACCTCGGGACCGAGCCCGTATTGATCATCGATGCGGCAACGCGACGGATCCGCGAGATCAATCCCGCAGCCGCGGATCTGATCGGCGTAAAGCCCGACGCCGTGAACGACCAGCCAGTCGGGACGATCGTCGACGCCGCCGATCGCGATGCATTCATCGCGCATCTGGGCGCGGCGGGCGCAAGCGACGATCTGTCCGCGATTTCGGTACGGCTGGCGAGCGGGCGAGAAGTCGCAATCTCGGCGCGTCTGTTCCGGCAGGGGCGTGCGGCGCTGCTGCTCGTGCGGTTGTTGCCGGCGCAGGTTGCCACCGAAGACGCTGGCCATACGACGGCGATGGGCGATGTCATCGAACATATGCCCGACGCGTTCGTGCTGGTCGATTCGGCGCTGACCATCCTGTTCGCGAATGGCGCGTTCGTCGAGCTTGCGGGGGCGGCGTCGGTCGCGCGCGTGGTGGGTGCACCGCTGGCGACCTGGCTTGGACGCCCCGGGATTGATCTGGACCTGATCGTCAACCAGCTGCGCGAACACGGCGTGGTCCGCAACGTCGCCACGATCCTGCGCGGAACCGGCGGTGGTCACGAAGAAATCGAGATTTCAGGCGTGGTTGCGCCGAAGGATGGCGACCACTGCTACGGTTTCACGATCCGCAACGTCGCGCGTCGGCTGCGCGTCGTCCCCACCACGGAACGCGAAACGCCGCGGTCGGTGGAACAATTGACCGAGCTGGTCGGGCGCATGTCGCTCAAGGACATCGTGCGCGAGTCGACCGACATGATCGAACGGCTCTGTATCGAGGCGGCGCTCGCCTACACGTCGGACAACCGTGCTTCGGCGGCGGAGATCCTCGGGATCAGTCGGCAGAGCCTCTATTCGAAGCTCCATCGGCATGGGCTGGGCAATCTGGTGTCGGGGGAAAACTGACGCGGTTGCCGTGCTGACTGTCAAATAGATTTGACGCCAGAGACTGTCCATATTAGCTTTCTCTCATGGCACGTATGGCAACCCATCGGCTGACATCCCGCTCCGCGCCCGGCGCGCGGCCCGGCGCGCGGCCCCGCGCTCGTGATGTCCTCGAATTGCTCAAGCCGATCACGTGGTTTCCCCCGATTTGGGCGTTCCTGTGCGGGGTGATCTCGTCCGGAGTCGCGGTTTCGAGCCGCTGGCCGTTCCTCATCGCCGGGGTGCTGCTGGTCGGGCCGCTGGTGTGCGGGACGAGCCAGGCCGTCAACGACTGGTTCGACCGGCACGTCGATGCCATCAACGAGCCGGGCCGCCCGATCCCGTCGGGCCGAGTCGGCGGGCAGTGGGGGCTGTGGATCGCGATTGTCGGCACGGTGCTCGCGATCGGCGTCGCGGCGGCGACCGGCATTTGGGTCGTGCTCGCCACGGGTGTCGGTCTGGCGTTCGCCTGGGCGTATAGCGCGCCGCCGTTCCGGTTGAAGCGCAGCGGGATCTGGGGGCCAGCCGCGGTCGCGCTGACCTATGAAGGGCTCACCTGGTTCACCGGTGCGAGCGTGATGGCGGGCACGCTGCCCGACGGGCACATCCTGATCCTGCTCGGCCTCTACAGCGCCGGCGCGTTCGGGATCATGACGCTCAACGATTTCAAGGCGGTCGCGGGGGACCGCGCGATGGGAATCCGGTCGCTGCCGGCGACCCTCGGGGTCGGCCCGGCGGCACGGATCGCGTGCGTCGTGATGACGGTGCCACAGATCGTCGTCATCGGGTGTCTCGCCTGGTGGGGGCATATGCTGGTGGCCGCCGTGGTCGGGGTGCTGTTGGCCGGGCAACTCGCGCTGATGCCGCGGCTGTTGCGCAATCCGTTGCGCGAGACGCCCTGGTACAATGCGACCGGGACGAGCCTCTATGTCCTCGGAATGCTTGCTTCTGCATTCGGGCTCGGCGGAGTGCTGGGGTTATGAGCGCCGGTCGGTCTGGCACGTCGCTGACCTGGCTGGAGATCGTCCGGCTTGGGCTGGTGCAAAGCGCGATCGGTGCGATCGTGATGCTCGCGACGTCGCTGCTCAACCGCGTCATGGTGGTCGAATATGCGCTGCCCGCGGCGCTGCCCGCAGGCCTCGTCGCCTGGCATTACGCGGTTCAGCTGTCCCGTCCGCTGTGGGGACATGGGTCGGATAGCGGACGCCGTCGGACGCCGTGGATCATCGCGGGAATGGGGATGCTGGCGGCAGGTGCGGTTACCGCCGTCTGGGCGCTCGGGGTCATCGCAGGCGGTTCCACCTTTGGTTATGCGCTGGCGGTGCTCGCCTTCGCGGTGATCGGTGCGGGGGTCGGCGCCGCAGGAACGTCGCTGCTCGCGCTGCTGGCGCGCCAGGTCGCGCCCGACCGGCGGGCGGGGGCAGCGGCGGTGACGTGGATCATGATGGTCGCGGGGATCGCCGTGTCCGCCGGGATCGCCGGGGCGTTGCTCGATCCGTTCTCGTTCGCGCGCCTGCTGCGGGTCGTTGCCGGGGTGGCGGGGGTCGCGCTACTCGTCGCGATCCTCGCGGTGACCGGGATCGAGCGCGGGTCGCTGACCGCGGTCGATGCACGCGTTGCCCCTCCGCCAGCGCGTTTCTGGGATGCCCTTGCAGCAATGTGGGCGGACCGTGAGGCGCGGCGGTTCACCGGCTTCATCTTCCTGTCGATGCTCGCCTATGCGATGCAGGATCTCATTCTCGAGCCGTTCACCGGCTTGCGCTTCGGTCTGTCGCCGGGCCAGTCGACGCAGGTTTCGGGCATCCAGCATGGCGGGGTCCTGCTCGGCATGATCCTCACCGGGGTCGCGGGGAGCGGGGCCAGCGGTCGGACCGCGGCGGGGATGAGGCGCTGGATCGTCGGGGGATGTGCGGGCTCGGCGATCGCGCTGTGCGGGCTTGCGGTCGCGGCGCGAGTCGGTCCGGGCTGGCCGATTCTCGCCAACGTCTTCGCGCTCGGTTTTGCCAATGGGGTGTTCGCCGTCGCCGCCATCGGCGCGATGATGGCGCTGGCCAGCGCAGGACCGGCCGGAAAATCACACGGCAAGTCGCACGGGGAATCACACGCAAAATCACCGGGGGAATCACACGGGGAAGGCCTTCGCATGGGCATCTGGGGGGCGGCGCAGGCGATCGCCTTCGGGCTCGGAGGCGTGACCGGCGCGGTCGCGGTCGACGCGGGACGCGCGCTGACGGGGTCTGTGCCCAACACGTTCATGGTCGTCTTCGGCGTGGAAGCTTTGCTGTTTCTGGCGGCGGCAGCGGTGTCGCTCCGCTCTCCGCCGCGGGCGGTCCGCTTCGATCGGGAGGTTGTGCTATGAGCACCATGTTCGATTGCATCGTCATTGGCGGGGGTCCGTCCGGCGCGACCGCCGCGACCGATCTCGCGCGCGCCGGGCATAAAGTGCTGCTGCTCGATCGCGCCGGGCGGATCAAACCGTGTGGCGGGGCGATCCCCCCGCGCGCGATTGCGGATTTCGCAATTCCCGATCATCTGCTCGTCAGCAAGGCGACGATGGCACGGATGGTCGCGCCGTCTGCGAAAACGGTCGACATGCCGGTCGGCGACGGTTTCGTCGGGCTGGTCGATCGCGAGACGTTCGACGAATGGCTCCGCGCGCGGGCCGCGCTTGCCGGAGCCGAACGCCGCAAAGGAACCTTCGAGCGGATCGAGCGCGATGCGCACGGGCATGCGGTGGTGGTCTACCGCCCCGACCGCGGCGAGCCCGAACAGCGCGTGACGGCGCGGACCGTGATCGGCGCGGATGGCGCACGCTCCGGCGTGGCGCGGTCCGAACTCAAGGGCGCGGAGCGGATGCGCTACGTCTTCGCCTATCACGAGATCATCGCCGCGCCGCCCGACGGCAGCGCCGATTATGCGCGGTCACGGTGCGATGTCATCTATCAAGGCAAGCATTCCCCCGATTTCTACGCCTGGGTCTTTCCGCATGGCGACACCGCGAGCATCGGCGTCGGCAGCGCGCAGAAGGGGCTCGCGCTGCGCGACGCGATCGCTGCGCTGCGCAAGCAGACCGGGCTGGACGGCTGCGCGACGCTGCGCCGCGAAGGCGCGCCGATCCCGCTCAAGCCGCTGCGACGGTGGGACAATGGCCGCGATGTGATCGTCGCCGGGGATGCCGCCGGGGTGGTGGCGCCGGCATCGGGCGAGGGGATCTATTATGCGATGGCGAGCGGTCGCCACGTCGCCGAGGCGGTCACGCTGTTCCTCGCGACGGGCAAGGTGTCCGCGCTGAGACTGGCGCGCAAGCGCTTCATGCGCGACCATGGTCGGGTGTTCTGGATCCTGCGGATGATGCAGTATTTCTGGTATTCGAGCGACACGCGTCGCGAACGCTTCGTCAAGATCTGCGAGGATCCGGACGTCCAGCGGCTGACGTGGGACGCTTATATGAACAAGCGACTGGTCCGCGCCAAGCCGATCGCGCACGTCCGCATTTTCCTGAAGGACGTGCGGCATCTCCTCGGGCTAGCACCGGCATGAGGGTTCGCGCGCCCGGGGTCCACCGCTCGTGGGGGTTGCCGATCAGCATGGCGGCGATCGCGGCGGTTGCCGTCGTCGCCATGGGCGCCACGATCACCGAGATCGACCCGTGGTATCGCACGCTCGTCCAGCCAAGCTGGGCCTTGCCCGAGCAGGTCTACGCCGTGGCGTGGACCGCGGTCTATCTGTGCACCGCATTGGCGGCGGTGGCGGGGTGGCGCGCGATGCCGGACCAGTCGGCGGCGGAATGGATGATTGGCCTGTTCGCGCTCAACGGCTTCCTCAACATCGTGTGGAGCGTGCTGTTGTTTCGCCTCCACCGCCCGGACTGGGCGATGGTCGAGGCGGTCGCGTGGTGGGCGGCAATCGCTTTGTGGATCTACGTCATCTGGCCGCGCTCGGTCGCGACGGCGCTGTTGCTGCTGCCCTATCTCGCCTGGGTGACCTATGCGGGGTATCTGACGATGACGCTCGCCCGGTTGAACGGGCCGTTCGGCTGAACGCGATCGGGCACTGGCTGTTCGGGCAGGCCCATGCCGTCGACCTGATCCTCGTCGTGATTCTGGTCGAATGGGTCGTCCTGACGCAACGCCTGAAGTGGACGGTACGCGCGGCGACCTTGCGGTTGCTCCCGGGGGCAATGATGCTGCTCGCGCTGCGCGCCGCCCTTACCGGGCTTGCCTGGCCGTGGATCGCGCTTGCGCTTGCGGCGTCGTTTCCGGCGCATCTTGCAGATCTCGCGCGACGGCGCTGATACGGCAGGGTCGGGAAGGAAGTGTGGGCGACCGCAGCGCTGGACGTCCAGTCGTGCGGACAGGCGCGCGGTACGTCGGACGGGATCCGGCCTGACGCCGGATCCCGTCCCAAAGCCTCAGGACTGGGTCTTGAGGTAAGCGATCACGTCCGCACGCTTTTGCGGATCGGTCGGCCATCCGGCGAAGGTCATCTTGGTGCCGGGAACGACTCGCTGCGGGTTTTCGAGATATTGAAACAGCTTTTCTTCGGTCCAGGTGATGCCGCTGTTCTTGTTCGCAGGCGAATAGGTGAAGCCGGGGATCGTCCCGGCGGCGCGGCCCACCACTGCGTGGAGCGACGGACCGATCCGGTTGACCCCCGCTTCGATCGCATGGCAGGTCTTGCACGTGACGAAGTCGACCGCGCCCTTCGCGGCGTCGCCGGTATAGGCCGCGAACTTCACGCCGGCGACCGTATCGGTATTGTCGGGCGCAGGTGCCTTGGCTGCTGCGGGCGCAGCGGCGGGTGCGGCTTCGGTCGCCGCCGGCGCGGCGGTTTCCGTCGTGGCGGCGGTGGTGGTCGTGGTGCTGGTTTCGGTGGTTTCGGCTTTCTTGCCACACGCCGTCAGCGCGAACGCCGCACAGGCAAGGCCAAGACCCAGCCGTCCATAAGACGTCCGGAAAGACGGTGTCGATCCTAGATTCATCATCCTGCTCCTGTTGGTCGGTTACGACTCTCCCGCTGGCTCCTGTTTCTCACGACCCACCCCTGACTGTCCATAGCTTTTGACACGCGGGTGCGCCGGAAAAATCGACACCATTTCAAGCGTGTGGCGTTTGGCTGGTCCGATCAGCGCGTCGGGGCGGCGGCAAAGGCGGCTGCGACCGCGTCGCGCATCGGCTTTGGCCGGAAGGTGGAATCGTACAGCGTCGGGCGCCGGGTCGCCTTGTTCTTGCGCGGTTCGAACCCCTCGATCCAGCTGTACCGGTCGCACAGGCCCCAGCTCACCACGTCGCGCACCGCGGGGTAGCTCAACGTCACGTCGAGATAGCCGCGCGTGAAATCCGCGACGGCGCGGTCGCGGGGCGTGATCTCGGCGGGCAGGTTGTTGTCGCGGACGTCGAGTTCGGTCAGCACCAGGGCATAGCCCATCTGCGTTACCGCATCGAGAAATGCCCGCCAGTCGCGCTCGAGCCGCGTGACGCTCGCCTTGGCATCGAGGCCCTGGGTCATCAGGTGCGATTGGACGCCGAGCGCATCGACCGGAATGCCGCGTCGCTTGAACCCCTCGAGCAGCTTGAGCACGCCCGTGCGGTGCGCGGCGTTCCCGGGCTCCCAGCTCATATAATCGTTATACACCAGCTCGGCCTTGGGCGCCGCGGCGCGGGCGGTGGTATAGGCGAGGTCGAGCGTCGCCTCCGCCCCGCCGATCGCGCGGGACAGGCTCGTTTCGTACAATTGCCCGTCCTCCGGGCGAACCGCTTCGTTGACCACGTCATAGCTCGCGATCCGTGTCTTGTAGCGTCCGAGGACGGTCTCGATATGCGTGGTCAGCACGCGTTCGCCGTCGCGGTGCGGTGTCGCGCCGAAGTCGTAGCTGTTGAGCCACTTGGGAAACCATTTGGACTGGTGCCACAGCAGATTGTGGCCGCGCGTCACCATGCCCTGGCGTTCGCCCCAGGCGAGGATCGCGTCGAACCGTTCGAAGGCGAAGGTCGTCGGCGTCGGTCGCACCGCCTGCCATTTCAGTTCGTTTTCGGAAACGATGACCCCGCATTCCGCCGCAACCAGACGCGCATAGGGCGGGTTGGCGATCGACCCGCGATCCGCGCCGGCCGCCGACCAGTTGATCGCGGAGCCGAACCGCAACCCCTTGCGCCGCGCCAGCGCATCGAGCGAGGTCGCAGACCGTGTCGCCGCCCGTGTAGTCGCCGGGAGCGATGCCGCCGCGGTACCGAGGACGGCGGCAAGCGTGATGTCGCGACGTGTGAAACCGCGCATGCGATCCCCTCCTTTATCGTTGATATCGTTACCTTCGATCGTGGGGGAGGGGTCGTCAAGAACAGTATTCCGGAGCCTTGACGGTCAGACACCACCCGGCAGTGGCGCGGCCGGATCGACCAGACCAGCGCCGCGCAGATCCTGCCAGAACGGCGCGGGGATCACTTCCGTCAGCGCTGCGCGATCCTCGGCGATCCGGCTCGGGCGACTGGCCCCGGGGATGACCGCGGCGACCGCCGGGTTCGCGAGCGGGAACTGCAGCCCTGCCGCCTTCATGCTCACGCCATGCCGGTCGGCGATCGCCTTGATCCGCGCCACCTTGTCCAGGATCGCCGGCGTGGCGGGCGCATATTCGAAGTTGGGACCGCCGACGAGCACGCCCGAACTGTACGGACCGCCGACGATGACGCCCAGCCCGCGCTCGGCGACCGTCGGCAGGACGCGCTGGAGCGCCCGCGAATGATCGAGCAGGGTGTAGCGCCCAGCGAGCAGGAAAGCATCCGGGCGCGGCGCCTTCAAGTCGAGCACGGTTTCGATCGGCTCGCACAGGTTGACGCCAAGACCCCAGGCCTTGATCACGCCCTCGTCGCGCAGACGGTCGAGCGCCCGGAACGCCCCCGTGCGGGCTTCCTCGAACCGTGCGATCCAGGCGTCGCCCCAGAAATCGCGCGCGAGGTCGTGGACGAAGACGATGTCGACATGGTCGGTCCGCAAGCGCTCGAGACTACCCTCGATCGAGCGCAGCGTCGCATCGTGCGAATAGTCGTTGACGACGGTGTTGGCGCGCCCGTGTGCGAAGACGCCGGCCTTCTCGCCCTGTTGCCGCGCGCTGACGTCTTCGACCGCGTCGAGGATCACGCGGCCGACCTTGGTGCTGATGACATATTGGTCGCGCGGCTTGCCGGCGAGCGCTTCGCCCATCCGCAATTCGGCAAGGCCCGCGCCGTAGAAGGGGGCGTTGTCATAGTAGCGGATACCATCGTCCCACGCCGCCTGGACGGTCGCCACCGCCTCTTCGTCCGGGATATCGCGGAACATGTTGCCGAGCGGCGCGGCACCGAAGCCGAGCGTGTCGGGGAGAACATCCTTGAGCGCCATGATCCATGTCCTTTCAGCCAGTCCGTAGCGCTGGCGCGCAAGGGCTGCTCGGGTTGGGGAAGGCTTGGATGTATGCGTCGCGTGGGCTTCTGCAACCGGTAGCGTGGCACGCCCGCCCGGCAGGTTTTCGTTTCGATTCCGTTCCTTTTGAATCGATGAGCCGATCGGATCCGACCTTGACCAACTTGGTTTTGAGGTGGAACATAATAGGAACAAACCGAGTCTGTACCCAATGTCCGCCGCCCCCGATTCCCTTGCGCCCAGAATAGAACAGCTGCGGACGATCGCCACGCCGGTGACCGACTATCGCGTCCTGCCGTTCGGGGTGGAGGCGATCGATCGCCGGCTTGCGGCGGGCGGGTTGCGCGCCGGCGCCTTGCACGAGGCCACCGCGCGCAGCGGTTCGATGGCGGACGATGGCGCCGCGACGCTGTTCCTCGCCGGGATCGCCGCGCGCGAGGCGGCGAGCACCGGAGGCCCCGTTTTGTGGGCAACCTGCCGCTGCGATCTGTACGCGCCGGGGCTCGCGCAGGCGGGGCTGTCCTCCGCCAGCGTCCTCTACGCGCAACCCGCGGACGATGCGGCGCTGCTCGCGGTGATCGAGGATGCGGTGCGCGACGGAACGCCGTCCGCGATCGTCGCGGAGGCGCGCAAGGTCTCGATGGTCGCCACCCGCCGCCTGCAACTCGTCGCGGCGGAGGCGGACATGCCGGTGCTGCTGCTGCGCCGCCGCCGCGCACGCGACCAGGACCCGTTTGCCGAGCCGTCCGCGGCGTGGACGCGCTGGCGGATCGGTTCCGCCCCTTCGGCCCGGCTCGATGTCGCGGGCGTCGGGCGCGCGCGCTGGTCGCTCGACCTCGCGCGGCAGCGTGGCGGCGAATCCTTTTCCCTGATTGTGGAGGGCAGCGATGAGACGGGTCGTCTCGCTGTTCCTGCCGAACTTGGCCATCGAGCGGCTGAGACGGTTGGAACGGCCCGCCATGCGGCTGCCTGAACGCGCGGTCCTGCTCGCGCCGGTCGATGACGATCCGGGGGATTGCTCCGCACCACGGCGCGGCGGGTGGCGACCCGGCGCGCGCTGGGCCCGCCAGGATACGCCGTCGCATGGCGACGTGGCGGCGCAGATCGCGGCGCTCCCGACGCATGCCCAGCCCCCGATGCGCGAACTCGGGCGGCGATCCGAAGCGGCGAGCCATCCGTACAAGGCTGGCGTGCCGGCACGGCGTATCATCGCATCGGTGCCCCAGCCGATCGAACAGGCGCCACTCGCGCTGGTCGGCAAGGTCGGGCGGCGCGAGGAGGTGGTCTCCGCCTGCGTCGGGGCACGCGCGCTCGGCATCCATCCCGGAATGGCCGCCACCCATGCGCGCGCGCTCGTGTCCGATCTCGATTTTCGTCCCGCCGAACCCGCGGCGGATGCCGCGCTGCTCGACCGGCTCGCGCTGCTGGCGGTGCGGCGCTGGTCGCCGATTGCGGCGGTGACGCCGACCGACGGGCTGTGGATCGACCTTGCGGGCTGCGACCATCTGCACGGCGGGGAGGAGCGGTTCTGCGCGCGCCTCATCGCTTTCTGTCGCCGCGCCGGCTTTACCGCGCGCGTCGCGGTCGCGGATACGGCGGGGGCCGCGCATGCGCTCGCCCGCTTCGGCCGGGACGAGCTGACTCGAATCGAACCGCGCGCCACCGCCGAAGCGATCGCCCCCTTGCCGGTCGCGGCGCTGCGCCTGGCGCCGTCCGCGCTCGCGGCCGCGCGCAAGTTCGGGTTCGAGCGGATCGCGGACCTGTTGCCGGTCGCGCGCGGACCGCTGGCGCGCAGGCTTGGCCTCGCGGCGATCACGCGGCTGGATCAGGCACTTGGCGCGGTCGCCGAGCCGATTACCCCGCGCGAGGATGCGCAGGTCCCGGTGGTCGAGCGACGCCTGCTCGAGCCGATCGGCACGGCGGAGGCGATCGAGCAGGTGATGCACGATTTGCTCGACGATCTGGCGGTGGTGCTCCAGGCGCGCGGGCTTGGCGCGCGATCGCTGCGGCTGACCGGTCTGCGCGTCGACGGCGGCGAACAGGTCGTGGCGGTCGGCACCTCGCGCCCGACGCGCGAGGTGTCGCACCTGTTGCGGCTGTTCAAGCTCAGGATCGAACGGATCGATCCGGGGATGGGCCTCGAACACTTCCGCCTGGTGGCATCGCATACCGAGCCGCTCGACGCGGTCGATCTGGGGGCGGTGCTTGCCGGGGAGACGCTGGTGCGCGACCCGGCGCGGCTGGTCGACGTGATCGCGGGGCGGATCGGCGTGCGCTCGGTCTTCAGGATCGCGCCGGTCGAAAGCCATGTGCCCGAGCGTGCGGTCGTCCACTCCGATCCGAACGAGCGGCCCGGCAACTGGCCCGCGTGGCAACGCCCGATCCGCCTGTTCGCACGGCCCGAACCGCTGTTGCATGTGATGGCGCTGCTGCCGGACCAGCCGCCGCGGCGGTTCGAATGGCGCGGCAAGACGTACACCGTCGTGGCAGGCGATGGCCCCGAGCGCGTCCACGGCGAATGGTGGCGGCGGGATGCGGAAGTGTGGGCCGTCCGCGACTATTACCGCGTCGAGGATGAAGAAGGCGGGCGCTACTGGCTGTTCCGTCGCGGCGACGGCTTCGAAGAGGACACCGGGGACTTGTCCTGGTGGATTCACGGGCTGTTCGGATGACCGCCTATGTCGAGCTTCAGGTGCTCACCCACTTTTCGCTGCTCCGCGGCGCGTCCGCGCCCGACGAGCTGTTCGCGGCAGCAGCAATGCTCGGCTATCCGGCGCTTGGAGTCAGCGACATCGGCACCGTTGCTGGCGTCGTGCGCGCCTGGGAAGCGCAGAAGGCGACCGGTGTCCGGTCGATCGCGGGCACGCGCGTCGACTTGTCCTGCGGCCGGAGTCTGTTGTTGTACCCGACCGACCGGCCCGCCTGGTCGCGGATCACGCGCCTGCTGACCACCGGCAAGAAGCGCGCGGGCAAGGGGAAATGTCTGCTCCACTGGGCCGATCTTGCCCCCTGGTCGGATGGCGTGATCGCCATCCTGCTGCCGCGCGAGGCGGATTCGGAGAATCTTGCCGCGCTTGCGGACCTCAAGGCGGTGTTCGGGCGGCGCGGCTATATGGCGCTGTTCCAGCGGCGGCGTCCGGGGGATGCGGTGCGGATCGACGCGCTGGCGCGCCAGGCGGGGGAAGCGGGAGTGCGCGCGGTCGTGACCGGCGACGTCCTCTATCACGCCCCCGAAGCGCGGCTGTTGCAGGACGTGGTGACCGCGGTGCGGGAGAAATGCACCGTCGACGAACTGGGCTATCGCCGCGAGGTCAACGCGGATCGCGCGCTCAAGGCCCCGGAGGAGATGGTGCGGCGTTTCCGCGCCTATCCCGATGCGCTGCGCGCGAGCGTCGACATCGCGCGGCTCTGCACCTTCGATCTCGGCGAGCTCGCCTACCAATATCCGCACGAACGGCTGATCGACGGCCTGACCGCGCAGGAGGCGCTCCAGAAACTGGCGAGCGATGCGGTCGACCGGATGTTCGATGGCGCCGTGCCCGCTGCCTATACCGACCAGATCGCGCACGAAATGCGGCTGATCGGCGAGCTGGGCTACGCGCCGTACTTCCTCACCGTCTATGCGATCGTCCGCGAGGCGCGGCGGCGCGGGATCCTGTGCCAGGGGCGGGGGTCCGCGGCCAATTCCTGTGTCTGCTTCGTGCTCGGCGTCACCTCGATCGACCCGATCAAGCACGAGCTGCTGTTCGAACGCTTCGTCTCGGCCGAGCGTCGCGAACCGCCCGATATCGACGTCGATTTCGAACATGAGCGGCGCGAAGAGATCATCCAGTGGATCTACCAGACCTATGGCCGCGACCGTTCGGCGCTGACCGCGGTCGTCACGCGCTACCGCGCACGCGGCGCGGTCCGCGACGTCGGCAAGGCGCTCGGCCTGCCCGAAGATCTAACGTCCTCGCTGGCTGGGCTGGTATGGGGCTGGTCGGCCGAAGGCGTGGGCGACAAGCATGTCGCGGAGCTCAACCTCGACATGGCGGATCGCCGGTTGCGCCTGACGCTCGAGCTCGCGCGCAAGCTGATCGGGGTGCCGCGCCACATGAGCCAGCATCCCGGCGGGTTCGTCCTGACGCACGATCGCCTCGACGAACTGGTCCCGATCGAACCCGCCGCGATGGAGGATCGCCAGATCATCGAGTGGGACAAGGACGATATCGATGCGCTGAAGTTCATGAAGGTCGACGTGCTCGGCCTCGGCATGCTCGGCTGCCTCAACCGCGCGTTCAACATGCTCGCGGCGGACAAGGGGCTGCGCGTCGGGCTGGCGGACTTGCAGGACGACGATCCCGCCGTTTTCGCGATGATCGCGAAGGCCGACACGCTCGGCACCTTCCAGATCGAATCGCGCGCGCAGATGTCGATGCTGCCGCGGATGAAGCCCAAGAAATTCTACGACCTGGTGATTCAGGTCGCGATCGTGCGGCCTGGGCCGATCCAGGGCGACATGGTCCACCCGTATCTGCGGCGGCGCGAGGGGCTGGAGAAACCCGAATATCCGCGCCCCGAGCTCAAGGCCGTGCTGGAAAAGACGCTCGGCGTCCCGCTGTTCCAGGAACAGGCGATGAAGGTGGCGATCGTCGGCGCCGGGTTCACCGCGGCCGAGGCGGATCAGTTGCGCCGCGCGATGGCGACCTTCAAGTTCACCGGCGGCGTCAGCCACTTCAGCGTCAAGCTGATCGAGGGCATGGTCGAGCGCGGCTATCCCCGCGAATTCGCCGAACGGACGTTCCGCCAGCTCGAGGGCTTTGGCTCGTACGGCTTTCCCGAGAGCCACGCCGCGTCGTTCGCCAAGATTTCCTACGCATCCTCGTGGATGAAGCATCATCATCCCGACGTGTTCTGCGCCGCGCTGATGAACGCGCAGCCGATGGGTTTCTATGCGCCAGCGCAGATCGTCCGCGACGCCCGCGAGCACGGCGTCGAGGTTCGCCCGCCCTGCGTCAACGCGAGCCGCTGGGACTGTACGCTGGAGCAAGGCGGCGGGCGGTATCTGGCGGTCCGGCTCGGGTTGCGGCAGATCCGTGGCCTGTCCAACGCCGACGGCGCCAGGATCGTGGCGGCGCGCAGCACTGCCGCGTTCGAGGCGGTCGAGGACGTGTGGCGGCGATCCGGGGTCCAGCGCGCGGCGATCGAGAAACTGGCGGACGGCGACGCGTTTCACACCTTCGGCACCGATCGCCGCCAGGGTCTGTGGAAAGTGCGCGGGCTGGGCGAGGCACCGCTGCCGCTGTTCGCCGCAGCCGACCGCGCCGCCGAGACTGCCAGCGCGGAAGGGGGCGAGCCCGACGTCGCGCTACGTCCGCTGACCGACGGGCGCGAAGTGATCGAGGATTATCGCGCGCTCCAGCTATCGCTGCGCGCGCATCCGCTGACTTTCGTGCGCGACGATCTTTCCCGGCGCGGCGTCACGCGCTGCGCGGATCTCGCCACGATCCGCGACGGGCGGCACGTCGAGGTCGCCGGGATCATCCTCGTCCGCCAGAAACCGGGCAGCGCCAAGGGCGTGCTGTTCATCACGATCGAGGACGAGACCGGAATCGCCAACGGAATCCTGTGGCCCGACCGGTTCGAGAAGCAACGCCGGACGGTGATGACCGCTGCGATGGTCGGCTTGAAGGGGCGCGTGCAGAAGGAAGGCGAGGTGATCCATGTCATTTGCGACCGGATCATCGATCATGGCGATTTGCTCCACCGCGTCGGGGAAATGTCCTTCCACCACGTCACCGGGCGCGGCGACGGCGCGCGGCATGCGGGGTCGCCCGATCGCGGCGATGCGGGGTGGAGCCCCGGACCGCGCAATTGCTACTGGCCGCCGCATGCCGACGGGATGGACCCGGAAGAGGTCGTGCGGTTCAAGTCGCACGACTTCCATTGACGGTCGCGCCTCCCATGTCGGGTTCAGTCCGCCACGCGGATCTCGATCGGGGGAAGCCCGGCGATCGTGCCGCGCATCCCCTCGCCGCGCGCAACCGGACCGACGCCTGCGGGGGTGCCCGTAAAGATCAAATCGCCGCCCGCCAGCGTCACATAGGTCGACAGGCTCGCGATGATCTCCTCGATCGTCCAGATCATGTCGGACAGGCTGCCGCGTTGCCGCACCGCACCGTCGACCGAAAGCGCGATCTCCGCCGCCGCGTCCGGGCGCGTGGTGACGAGCGGACCGACCGGCGCCGACCGGTCGAACCCCTTCGCCATGTCCCACGGGCGCCCCGCCTTCTTCGCTTCCGCCTGAAGGTCGCGCCGCGTCAGGTCGATCCCGACGCCGTAGCCGAAGATCTTTGAAGCCGCGTCCTCGATCGCGATGGCGCTGCCGCCCGCGCCGAGCGCGAGCACGAGTTCGACTTCGTGATGAAGCTCCGCCGTCCGGTTCGGGAGGGGCAGCACGCTCCCGCTGTCGATTACGGCGTCGCCCGGCTTGGTGAAAAAGAACGGCGCTTCGCGCGTAGGGTCGCCCCCCATTTCGCGCGCATGGTCGGCATAATTCCGACCCACGCAAAAGATCCGGCGGACCGGGAAGCGCGCGTCGGTGCCGGCGATCGCGATCGAGGGCATGTGAACCGTGGGCAGGGGGAGCATTACGGCAAATCCTATGCGTGTTTCCAGTGCAGCAGCGCGGCTAGACCGCCACGTCGCCGTGGATCGAGGGATGCGGATCGTAGCCCGTCACTTCGAAATCATCGATCGTGTATCCATCGATCGAATCGGCTTTCCGCACCAGTCTCATCGTCGGCATGGCCCGGGGTTCGCGCGCCAGCTGGGCGCGGACCTGATCGTGATGGTTGTTGTAGATGTGGACGTCGCCCCCCATCCAGACGAGCTCCCCGGGCTCCAGGCCCGCTTGCTGCGCGAGCATCAGCAGCAACGCCGCGCCCCCGGTGAAATTGAACGGCGCCCCCAGGAACAGATCGCACGACCGCTGGAAGATCAGGCAGTTCAGCGCACCGCGCGAACTGACGTGGAATTGATACACCATATGGCACGGCGGCAGCGCCATGCCGGAAATCTCCGCCACGTTCCACGCGTGGAACAGCATCCGGCGGCTCGACGGATTGGTCCTGAGCGTTTCGATCAGCGTCGCGATCTGATCATGTTCCTGCCCGTCCGACCCCAGCCAGCGCCGCCATTGCTTGCCGTACACCGGGCCCAGATCCCCCCAGCGCGCCGCGAACCCGTCGTCTTCAACGATCCGCTGCTCGAACGCCGCCTGCTCGATCGGATCGCCCGTCTCGCGGCGGTAGCTGGCGAGCGGCCAGTCGGACCAGATCCGGACATTGTCGCGCAGCAGCGGCTGGATGTTGGTGCCGCCGGTCAGGAACCACAGCATCTCGCGGACCGCGGTCTTCCAATAGACGCGTTTGGTGGTGAGGATCGGCACCTGTCCGCCCGACAGATCGAACCGCACCATCGCGCCGAAGACGGAGCGGGTGCCCACGCCCGTGCGATCCACGCGTTCGTCGCCCCGATCGAGCACGGTCTCGAGCAGGTCGAGATACTGATATTCCGGGTGTCGCATGTCCTGCCTCATTGTCGTGTCGCCGGTCGCCCGTCGGTCCTTTCCGGACGACCTAGCATCTTTCGCGCGAGCGGCCATCGCCGGTTTTTGAGGGGGCCCTCGCTCCGGAACGGATATGGCTCGGCTGGGCGGATGCGGCGGCGCGGCGTCTAGATCGGGGATGATCGCATGTCCGCCTGACAGTGAGGGAGGCTCGGTCGCCGCTGCGCTGCGGCGGCTCGACCGCCACTTCGCCCCGCTTGCCCGCGCGACGCAGGAGGTTGCGATCCTTGCCTATCTTGATCCGGAATGGAGGGTTCTCGGCATGCGGCACGTCGCTGCGGGGGGTGCTGCCTCGCTGGCGCTATCGCTGCGCACCGTGGTGGCGGACGCGATCGCCTTCGATGCCGTGGCCGTCGCAATGGCGCATAACCATCCAAGCGGCGATCCGACGCCAAGCGCCGCAGATTACCAGATCACGCGCCGGCTGGCGGTGACGCTCGACGCGATCGGGGTGCGGCTGGTCGAGCATGTCGTGCTCGCGCGCGGCGGGTGCGACCGGTTCCGCGCGCGCGGGTTGCTATAGCAGGGTCAGGGCATCCGGCACGGTTTGATCGACGCCGGCTCCGGGCGCGGTCCCTGCGGGCGGAAGGTCGCCAGATAGCCGCCCGCCGACGGCATGTCGTAGGTCCCGACCTGAACATAGCCCACCGCGGCGAATTCGCACCGCAGCAATGCCGGCGGGGTGCCATGATCCTGCGTCCGGCGGTCGGCATCGACCACCACCACCAGCCCGTCGGGGCGCAGCGACGGGCGCAGCCGCCACAGGAATTCGTAGGGCTGCTCGATCTCGTGATACATATGGACCATCACCACGCGGTCGAAACTCGCGTCGGGCAGCTTCGGGTCGTTCACCGCGCCAAGCCGCACGCTGACCGATTCGAGCCGTTCGCGCGCGACGCGGAGCGCAAGGCTGTCGCGCACCGCGGGAATGATGTCCTCCGCCAGCACGCGACCCTCCTTGCCGACGCGCGCGGCGAGGCGGATCGTGTAATAGCCTTCGCCCGCGCCGATGTCGGCCACGGTCATCCCGCGCCGGATCCCGGCCTTGGCCATCACCTCGCTCGCTTCGTTGAGCCGGTCCCGTTCCTCTTCGGTCGACCAGCGCGACGAGACGACCGGCGCGACCGGACGGTCGGGGGCGGGGAAGGGGCCGGCCTTCTCGGTCCGGTCCGGAACACGCGCCGGGCCGCCATCGCACGCGGAGACGAGCATGAAGGCGGCGAGGGCGGCGCGGCGGAGCGATCCACGCTGGCCGATCACCCCGACATACGCCGGGGCGGCACCGCCTAGGAAACCCGAAATGCGCCGTTCCCCCACTATTCGACGTCCTCGACCTCTACCGTCTCGCCAGTGACGCGCTGCGACAGCGCCGCCGCCATGAACGCATCGAGATCGCCGTCGAGCACGTCCGACGGGCTCGACGAGGTGACGCCAGTCCGCAGGTCCTTCACCATCTGGTACGGCTGAAGCACGTAGGAGCGGATCTGGTGCCCCCAGCCGATGTCGGTCTTGCCCGCATTCTCGGCATTGGCGGCGGCTTCGCGGATCGCCAGCTCGCGCTCGTAGAGACGCGCGCGGAGCTGGTTATAGGCTTCCGCCTTGTTCTTGTGCTGCGACCGCTGGTTCTGGCACTGCACCACGATCCCGGTCGGGATGTGCGTGATGCGCACCGCCGAATCGGTCGTGTTGATGTGCTGCCCGCCCGCGCCCGACGCGCGGTACGTGTCGATGCGCAGGTCGCTCTCGTTATACTCGACCTCGATATTGTCATCGACGACCGGATAGACCCACACGCTCGCGAACGAGGTGTGGCGGCGGGCGGCGCTGTCATACGGGCTGATCCGGACGAGGCGATGGACCCCGCTCTCGGTCTTGGCATAGCCGTATGCGTTCTCGCCCTTGAGCAGCAGCGTCGCGGACTTGATCCCGGCCTGCTCGCCCGAATGCTGGTCGATCAGCTCGACCTTGAGCCCGTGGCGTTCGCCCCAGCGCGAGTACATGCGGCTGAGCATCCCCGCCCAGTCCTGGCTTTCGGTCCCGCCCGCGCCGGCATTGACTTCGATATAGGTATCGTTGCCATCGGCTTCGCCCGCGAGCAGCGCCTTGACCTTGTCGGTGTCCGCCCGGCGCGCAAGATCGGCGAGCGCGGCAACGCCTTCGCTCTCCATCTCGGTATCGCCTTCGGCTTCGGCCATTTCGATCAGCTCTGCGGTATCGTTAAGTTCGCTCTCGATCGCGCGCGTCGCGGTGATCGCCTCATCAAGACGCCGCCGCTCGCGCATAACCGCCTGCGCGGCCTTGGGATCGTTCCACAAGGCCTGGTCCTCGACGCGCGCGTTGAGCTCGTCGAGCCGCCGCAGCGCGCGGTCCCAGTCGAGGAACCGGCGGAGCAGCGCGAGCGCGTCCTTGATCGAGTCGATATGAGCCTGCGCTTCAGCGCGCATCGGAAAACCTTCCAGAAAACAGCGTTTCGTCATTCCCGCGGAAGCGGGAACCCATGATTTCGACCGTAAGACGGGCATGGATCCCCGCCAATGCGGGGACGACGTATATGGGCCGGGGGTGGTGCTAGTAAATACCACCCTGTCTTTGCAAGAAATCGCTGTCGCGCCGCGTGTCCTTCTGCGCCTCGGCCGCGGCGCGCGCTTTCGCCGCGGCAGCGGCGGCAGCGACGGGGTCGGGAACGGTCGCGTCGCGGTGGATCACGCGGCGCGGTTCGCTCTCGGGCTTGAACGCTTCCCAGATGACGGGGGCCTTGGGGTCGTCGGTCGGCCACGCACCGAACACCGGACGCCCGCTGCCGCGATCGATCCGCACCATGCGGATCCCGGCAGGCGCGCGGAACGGAATCTTGGGCAGGCCCTCATACGCCTTGACCGCGAACGCCTTGAAGATCGGCGCCGCGACCGTGCCGCCCTGCGCCGCGCCGCCGAGCGAATGCGGCTGATCGTAGCCGATATACAGCCCGCCGATCATCTGCGGGGTGCCGCCGATGAACCACACGTCGGTCGGCCCCGAATTGGTCCCGGTCTTGCCGAACATCGGCCGGTCGAGATCGCGCAGCACGGTCGCGGTGCCGCGCTGGATCACGCCCTCGGCGATGTGGATCATCTGATACGCGCTCATCGCGCTGACGATCTGCTTCCCCCGCACGACCGGGCGCGGCATCGCCTTGCCGTTCCAGTTGGGCGCGTTGCACCGATCGCACGCGCGCCAGTTCTCGGGCCAGATTACCTTGCCATGCCGGTCCTGGACGAAATCGACCAGCGAGGACGGATGCGACTGCCCCTGGTTGGCGAGGATCGCATAGGCGTTGACCATCCGCGACACCGTCGTCTCGCCCGCACCAAGCGCATAGGAAAGGTAGGGCGGATATTTGCCGACGCCGATCCGGTCCATCAGCGACACGATCCGCGGCATTCCGGTGGTCGCCGCAGTGCGCACCGTCATCAGGTTGCGCGATTGTTCGACGCCCCAGCGCATCGTGTGCGGCCCGGCACCACGCATGTTGCCGAAGTTGCGGAAGCACTTCTGGCCCAGCCGCGCGCCCTGATAGACGCAGAACGGCCCGTCGACGATGATCGAGGCGGGGGTCATCCCGCCCTCCAGCGCGGCGGCATAGACGATCGGCTTGATCGTCGAGCCCGGCTGGCGCTGCGCCTGGGTGGCGCGGTTGAACGCCTGCAAACGTGAATCGAATCCGCCCTGCATTGCCAGCACGCGGCCGGTCTGCGGTTCCTCGACCACGAACGCGCCCGAAATCTTGGGCACCGACCGCAGCGCGAAGCTGCCGCCCTCGGGCGCGACCGCGATCAGGTCGCCGACCTTGAGCGCGGCATAAGCGGTGCCGCCCCCGCCCCGCACCGGCATCTGCGCGGCGGACCGCGGCATCGTGCCCGTCTCACCGTTGGCGAACCCGAGCGTCGCCGCGCTGGTATCGAGCGCGATCACGATCGCGGCGCGCCAGTCGTCGTAATCGACCCCGATGTTCTTGTTGAGGAACGCGCTCTGCCACGCGTCGCCGTCGATCTCGGCATGATCGAGCCGCCCGGACCAGCCACGTCCGCGATCGAACCGGAGCAGGCCTTCACGCAGCGCGGTCTGCGCATAATCCTGCATCTTGGGGTCGAGCGAGGTGCGCACCCACAGCCCGCCGGCATAGACGCTGTACGGCCCGGTGAGCGCGTCTTCGCCGAATTTGCCCATCAACTGGCGGCGGACTTCCTCGACGAAATAGCCTGCGCCCGCGGTTTCGCGCTTGGGGGTCTGGCGCGGAACCGTGCCGAGCGGCTCCGCCAGCGCGCTGTCATGCTGGCTCTGCGTGATGAACCCGTTCTTGAGCATCTCGCGCAGCACATACGCGCGCCGGTCGAGCGCGCGCTGGGTGTGGCGGACCGGATCGTAATTGGACGGACCCTTGGGCAGGATCGCCAGATACGCCATCTGCGCAAGGTCGAGATTGTTCAGATCCTTGCCGAAATAGGCATAGCTCGCCGCCGCCACGCCAAAGGCGTTCCGCCCCAGCGCAATCTGGTTGAGGTACAGCTCCAGGATCTGCTTCTTGGTCAGCGCGCCTTCGATCCGGTACGCGAGGATCGCTTCCTTGATCTTGCGGCTGTAATTGGGCGCGTTGCCGATCAGCAAGTTCTTGGCGACCTGTTGCGTGATGGTCGACGCGCCCGCCGGACGACGGCCAGTGCTGAGGTTGCGGAACGCGGCGCCCGCGATCCCGAGATAGTCGACCCCGTGATGTTCGAAGAACGACTTGTCCTCGGCGGCAAGGAACGCCTTCACCAGCATCGGCGGATATTCGGCGTAGCTCAGTTCGACCCGTCGTTCGCGCGCATAGGTGTAGATCGGCGTACCGTCGTTCCCGCGGACGTTGCTCGGCAAGGGCGGCTCGTAGGTGCGCAGCTTTTCGACCGCGGGCAAGTCGGACGCGAAGACATACCAGCCCACGCCTGCGCCGATGACGGCAAGACCTGCCAGAATCGCGAGCGTCTTGACCCACCAGCGTTTCCAGGCGCGCCGAAGAAAGCCTTCTGAGCTCCCTTCTTCCCGACGAATACGGAATGTCACGGTGGAGTCGGGCTCGGCCATAAGTCACGAGGCTCTAGCAACTTTCGCGTCTCTTGCCAGCCGCCTTATCCCGCGCAGCCCGATACCCGTCGCATCGCGGGGGTCTGCGTACGTCGTTCAGCGGTTTGCCATGCGCCGCGCGAAGTGGATTTCGACGGCGCGCGCGACGCTTTCCGCGATCCGCTGGCGACCGTCCTCGCTGTCGATGAACTCGGCGTCAGCCGGGTTGGAGATATAGCCGGTTTCGAACAGCACCGACGGCATGTCGGGCGCCTTCAATACCATCAGCGATGCCATCCGGTGGAAATTGGGCTTGAGCGGTACCCGGTCGCGCGCCTCGCGGCCGAGCAGCCGCGCGAACCCCGCCGACGCGTTCATCGTCTCGCGCTGGGTCAGGTCGATCAGGATCGAGGAGATGTCGGCGTTGGTCGACGCGAGGTTGACGCCCGCGATGATGTCGGACTTGTTCTCGCGCGCGGCGAGGCGGGCGGACTCGCGGTCGGAGGCGACCTCGGACAGCGTGTACACCGACGCCCCCGTCGCCGCGCCCGAGCCGACGCTGTCGCAATGGATCGAGATGAACAGCGCTCCCCCCAGCCGCCGCGCGATCCCGTAGCGTTCGCGCAGGATCAGGAAGCGGTCATCCTCGCGCGTCAACGCGACCCGGACGCGCCCGGCGCGGACCAGTTCGTCGCGGATCGCGCGCGCGATCTTGAGCGTCACGTCCTTTTCGCGCCGCCCGTCGATCGGCGAGATCGCGCCGGGATCCACGCCCCCGTGCCCCGCATCGATCACGACCAGCGGACGACGCTCGTCCTCGCCATAAATCCGCGGCAGCCTCCCGCGACGCTGCGGTCCTGGCCGGGAGAGGGCCGCGGCGGATCGGCGGGTCGCGGGCATTTTCGGCATCGTGGTCTTGATCGCGGTGGCCGGAACACGATCTGTCTCTTGCGCGGTTGCTTCGGCAATCGCGGGCGCCGTCCCCAGGCTGATCGTTGCCACGCAGAAACCGGCGGCAAACGTGCCACGAACGGCGCGATAAGGGCTGCCAGCGGGTGCAAACCTGGCACGGATCGACGCAAACATGGCAGAAAACACCTGCACCAAGCGCACTACGCACACCTTCCCGGATCCCCCGACGACCATTTCGCGGGTGATAGCGCACAAACGTTAACGTGTCGTCCAACCATAGAATTACCCGATATCGTCGCTAAACGTGCCGGTTGCTGCGCGCGCAGGTCGGTGCTAGGCAATAACCAGTACCTGATCGTTACCCAAGTAACGGATGCGACAGGTCCACTCGGCCGCCCCGGTGTTCTCTGGCCGCGGCCTATCCAGGTTGACGTTCGCATGATGCATGGTTCCCGTTTCTCGTTTCCCCCGGTTGCTACCGGCGGGAACGCGACTGCGCGGGATGCCCAGGGCCGGAAGGCCGGGCATGCAGAGCGAACAGAGGCGATTTTAGCAACCCACCGCGCGAGCGAAACCGGCGGCGTTACCGCCCCTCGCTCCGCGTACCTTTATTTCGCGCGGCTAGCGCCATGGCGCAGCCGGCCGCGTGTCCGGAGATATTTACATGACCACGCGTATGCTGATCGACGCACGGCACCGGGAAGAAACCCGTGTTGCCGTCGTCAAGGGAAACCGGATCGAAGAGTTTGATTTCGAATCCGCTGAGCGCAAGCAGCTCAAGGGGAACATCTATCTGGCCAAGGTGACGCGCGTCGAGCCGTCGCTCCAGGCCGCGTTCATCGATTACGGTGGCAACCGCCACGGCTTCCTCGCTTTCAGCGAAATCCACCCCGATTACTACCAGATCCCCAAGGAGGATCGCGACGCGCTCCTGCGCGAAGAGGCCGAGCATGCTGCTGAAGAAGCAGCCTTGCGCGCCCAGCAGGACGCCGAGGACGATCTGGAAGCCGACGACGAAGGCTTCGAGCCCGACGAGGATGCGATCGAGCGGTTCGAGGATGATGGCGAGCACGACGCGGACGAGATCGTCCCCGATCGCGAAGTCGCGTCCGAAGGCGAAAACCCCGGTGAAGGCCGCGGCCGTCGCCGTCGCAAGCGCTCGGCATCGGACGATGCCGCCGACGATCTGCGCGAGCGTCGCACCAATTTGCGCCATCGCTACAAGATCCAGGACGTCATCCGTCGCCGCCAGGTGCTGCTCGTCCAGGTCGTCAAGGAAGAGCGCGGCAACAAGGGTGCTGCGCTGACGACCTATCTGTCGCTCGCCGGTCGCTATTGCGTGCTGATGCCCAACACGTCGCACGGCGGCGGGATCAGCCGCAAGATTTCGAACGCGGGCGATCGCAAGCGTCTGAAGTCGATCATGGCGGACATGAAGCTGCCCCCGTCGATGGGCTGCATCGTGCGGACCGCAGGGCTCCAGCGCACGCGCCAGGAGATCAAGCGCGACTTCGATTATCTCGCCCGGCTGTGGGACGGGATCCGCGAGGCGACGCTGTCCTCGTCCGCGCCGGCGCTCGTGTACGGCGATAGCGACCTGATGAAGCGCGCGATCCGCGACATCTACAATCGCGAGATCGACGAAGTCATCGTCGAGGGCACCGAAGGCTATCAGCACGCCAAGGATTTCATGCGGTTGCTGATGCCGAGCCATGCACGCAAGGTGAAGCATTACAGCGACCCCGTGCCGCTGTTCCAGCGCGCGGGCGTCGAGGAGCAGCTCTCCGCGATGTATCACCCGGTGGTGCAGCTCAAGTCGGGCGGCTATCTGGTCATCAACCCGACCGAGGCGCTGGTGTCGATCGACATTAACTCGGGTCGTTCGACCCGCGAGCATTCGATCGAGCAGACCGCGACCGCGACCAACCTCGAGGCCGCTGCCGAGATCGCGCGCCAGTTGCGCCTGCGCGATATGGCGGGTCTCGTCGTGATCGACTTCATCGACATGGATAACGGCTCGAACGTCCGCAAGGTCGAGAAGGCGATGAAGGAAGCGCTCAAGAACGATCGCGCACGCATTCAGATCGGTCGCATCTCGTCGTTCGGCCTGATGGAAATGAGCCGCCAGCGCCTGCGCACCGGCGTGCTCGAGGCATCGACCCGTCCGTGCCCGCATTGCGAGGGCTCGGGCTTTGTCCGTACCGCTTCGTCGTCGGGCCTGTCGGCGCTGCGTCTGCTCGAGGACGAAGCCGCGCAAGGTCGCGGATCGCAGCTGTTGCTCCGCGCGAGCCAGGAAGCGGCCTTCTACCTGCTCAACCGCAAGCGCGCCGAACTCGCCGAGATCGAGGAACGCTACGGCGTGATGATCGAAGTCTCGCCCGACGGCGAGCAGGAAGGCGCGCGTATGTCGGTCGAGGTCTCCGGACCGCCGCCCGCCTACACGCCGCGCTTCGATGCGCCGATCGAGGACATCGAAGAGGACATCGCCGACGAGGAGTATGAGGACGAGGTCGACGACGTCGTCGAGGAAGAGGAAGAGCCCAAGGCGGCGCGCGAACCGCGCGAGCGTCCGGAGCGGACCGAGCGGGCGGGCGACGACGAGGGTGGTTCGCGCCGCCGCCGCCGCCGTCGCGGGCGTCGCGGTCGCAATCGTCCCGAGGGGGAGGGCGAGGTCGAGGGTTCGCCCGACGGCGAAGCCATGGCGGACACCGACGAGGATCGCGGCGACGCGGTGTCGGAAGCGTCCGATGTCGCCGAGCTGCTCGGTGCCGACATCATGCCCGAGTCCGATGGTGACGAAACGGCTGCGAGCGCCGAAGGCGATGCCGCGGCAGGTGAGGGCGGCAAGCGCCGTCGCGGTCGTCGCGGTCGTCGCGGCGGTCGTCGTGCAGAGGGCGAGCAGGCTGCGGTCGAGCCGTCGAGCGATGCCGCTGCTGAGGAAGCCCAGCCGGTCGAAGTTGCTGCGGAATTGCCCGCGGTCGACGTCGAGACGATGGTTGCGCTGACTGAGGCGGAAGCACCGGCTGAGCCTGTGCTCGAGGAAGAGGCGCCCAAGAAGGGCCGTCGTCGTCCGAAGGCCCGCAAGCCCGACGCTGACGCCAAGCCCGCAGCCAAGGCTGCAGCGGTCGAAGCGCCGGTCGCCGAGACCCCGGTGGTCGAGGCTCCCGCCGTCGACGCCGAGGCCGATGCCAAGCCGAAGCGCCGTCGCACCAAGAAGGCCGTCGCCCCCGAGGCTCCCGCGGAAGCCGTCGTCGAAGCGCCGGTCGCGACCGTCGCCGAGGAAGCGCCTGCCAAGCCCAAGCGCACGCGGCGTCCCAAGGCGAAGGCCGAAGTCGTTGCCGAAGCACCAGTCGCGGACAGCGCCCCGGCGATTGACCCGGTCGTAGCGGTCGAATCGACCCCGGCGATCGAGCCTGCCCCGGAAGCCACCGCGCCCGCCGCGGACAGCGACCGTGCAGCGCCGGCCCCCGCGCCGACCGCGATCGATCCCGATCCGGGCGAAGCCGGCACGCCGCGTCGCGGTTGGTGGCAGCGCACGTTCGGCGCGTGACTCTGACCCCGCGTCCTCCGGCATCGTGCCGGGGGACGCGGGGGCTTCCCAGCGAGTCGGCGACGACACGCTGCTGATATTGCACCGTTCCGGTCCGCCGCGGTTTTGCCTGAGGGGCGTCTCGCGCCGAACGCGTGCCGCATGCGGCGACAGGCCAACCTCCCGCGCCAATCTCCCTGCTCGCATTGCATCTTAAGCATGACCGCTTCGCGTGGAGCGATTTGCACGGTTGAGAGTTTCACCCCCGCAACGACCCAGACGGTTGCCCGGCTCGGTGTGCTCGTTTTCATGTTCAAGGATAAGACAATCGCTATCGAACGGCAGCGCGTGGAAAATGGCGGACTTATTGTCTTCCTCGTCTTGATCACCATCGCGCTGGGGCTGGTCGTGACCAGCTTTCTGGGCGCGTTGCTCTGGGCGACGCTGGCGGCGATCCTGTTCCAGCCGTTGTTCCAGCGGCTGCTCGCCCGCTGGCCAGACCGGCGCAACCGAGCGGCGCTTGTCGCGCTGCTGATCATCACGGTGGCGGTGATCATCCCGGCGTTGATCGTGGGCAGCATGATTATTGATCAGGCTGCCGGCGTTTATGGTCAGTTCCGCGCCGGAAAGATCAATGTCGCGTCCTATTTCGAGCAGGTTCACGACGCTTTGCCGCAGCGTTTGCAGCAGATGCTCGACAGCAGCGGGTTTGGCAGCTTCGAACGGGCGCAAGCGCAGATATCGGAAGCGGTCTCCAACAGTGCAAGCATGCTGGCGGGGCGCGCGTTCTCGATCGGCGCGAACGCCGCGGCATTCCTGCTGGCGTTCGGTGTCGGGCTTTATGTCACCTTCTTCCTGCTGCGCGACGGCGAGCGGCTTGGCCCGGCGGTCATGCGCGCGCTGCCGCTCGAACGGGACGTGGCACAGCGGTTGACCGACAAGTTCGTGGCGGTCGCGCGCGCGACGATCAAGGGGTCGGTCGTCGTGGCGCTGGTGCAGGGCGCGCTCGGCGCGATCACCTTCTGGATCGTCGGGCTACCCGCGGCGCTGCTGTGGGGCGTGTTGATGGCGATCGCCGCCTTGCTGCCCGCGATCGGGCCGGCGATCATCTGGGGTCCGGTCGCGATCTATCTGTTCGCGACGGGTGCGATCTGGCAGGCCTGCGTGGTCATCGTGTCCGGGGTGGTGGTGATCGGCCTCGTCGACAACATCCTGCGGCCGATCCTCGTCGGGCGCGACACCGGCATTCCGGACTGGCTGGTCCTGGTGACGACGCTGGGCGGGATCGAACTGGTCGGGCTGAGCGGGATCGTCGTCGGCCCGATCGTCGGCGCGCTGTTCCTGACCGGATGGAGCGTCCTGACCGAGAAGCGGCTGGGTGCCGACGCAGCGGGTAAACCGTAACGCCATCGCGCCGGGCGGCTTGTGCGCTGGCCCGGCACGCCCTGGCTTCACCCGCCGTTCAGCCCGCTGCGCGCAGTGCCGCCACGGTTGCCGGCACGCGCAAACTCGGGGATAGGAGAAGCATGAAGCGGTACATCGCGGGACTCGCGGCCTCCCTCCTGCTCCTCGCGCAACCGGCAACAGCACAGTCGATCCTGCGCGATGCCGAGACCGAAGCGATGTTCAACGACATGGCGCTGCCGCTGGTCAAGGCGGCGGGATTGTCGCCCGCGGCGGTCAAGGTCGTCCTGATCAACGATGATTCGGTCAACGCCTTCACCGCGGGCGGGCAGACGATCTATGTCCATTCGGGGCTGATCCAAGCCGCCGACAACGCCAACCAGGTCCAGGGCGTGATCGCGCACGAGCTCGGCCACGTCGCCGATGGGCATGTCGTGCTGATGGACGGCGGCGCGCGCCCCGCGATGGGCATTTCGATCCTCAGCATGGTGCTCGGCGTTGCAGCGATCGCGGCGGGCGCGCCCGAGGCGGGGGCGGGAATCCTGTCGGCGGGCACTAGCGCGGCGCAGGGCAAGTTCCTCGCCTATACGCGCGTCCAGGAATCGACCGCCGATGCGACCGGCGCGAAATTTCTCCGCGAATCCGGGATTAGCGGGAAGGGCATGCTGACCTTCTTCAAGAAATTGCAGAACGAGGAATATGCCTACGGGCTCAACAACATCGACCCGTTCGCGCAGAGCCACCCGCTGTCGGGCGAACGCATCGCCAACCTGACAGCCGACGTCCAGGCCTCGCCCGCGTACAACAACCGGCCCGATCCCGGGCTCGAGGAACGCTTCAAGCGCGTGAAGGCCAAGCTGATGGGCTATGTCGCCGACCCCAAGGCGACGCTGAACAAATATCCCGAGCAGGACCAGAGCGTCTATGCGCATTATGCGCGGGCGTACGCCTGGCATAAATCGGGCTATCCGCAGAAGGCCGATGCGGAGGCCGCTGCGCTCATCAAGACCGCGCCGCACGACCCGTATTTTCTCGAGATCCAGGGCCAGATCCTGCTCGAGGCGGGCAAGCCGAGCGAGGCGCTTGCGCCGCTGCGCGAGGCGACAGACCTGTCGCGCAACAGCCCGCTGATCGCGACCACCTTCGGCCACGCGCTGATCGCGACCGAGGACAAGGCGAATTATCCCGAGGCGATCAAGGTGTTGCGTCAGGCGGTCGCGCGTGACGACGACAATCCGTTCGCCTGGTATCAACTCGGCACCGTCTACGAGGCGTCGGGCGACCAGACCCGCGCGCTGCTCGCGACCGCCGAGCAGGCGAGCCTGACCGGCGATCAGCGCACCGCCGCCTATAGCGCGCGTGGCGCGATGGCGGGCCTTCCGCCCAATTCGACCGACTGGATCCGCGCGCAAGACATTGCCATGGCCGCGCAGAACGAGATGTCGGACAACCCCAAGAAATATAAGAAAAGACGCTGATGCGCCCTTATGCAGGTTCCTTCGCGGTGGCGTTCGTCGCCGCCATCCTCGGCGCGGCGACGTTTTGGGCGCTCGCCCGGTTCGTCCCCGCAAACTCGCCCGATGCAGCACGGACCGAGCAGGTGGTGCACGATTATCTGCTGCGCCATCCCGAGATCATCCCGCAAGCGATGGACGCGTTGCGCGACCGCGCGCATGCCGACGTCATCTCGGCGAACCGCGACGCGATCCTGAAACCGTTCGGCAGCGCCTGGATGGGCAGCGCCAATCCCGACGTCACGTTGGTCGAATATTATGACTATAATTGCGGCTATTGCCGTGCCAGCCTCCCGACGATCGCGGCGCTGCTCAAAAGCGATCCAAAGCTCCGCGTGGTGTTCCGCGAATTCCCGGTGCTAAGCGACGCGAGCGTCGACGCAGCGCGCATGAGCCTTGCCGCCGCGCAGCAGGGCAAGTTCAAGGCATTCCACGACGCGCTCTACGCGGCGGGCCCGGTGTCGGGCGAGACGATCACCGCATCCGCCAATGCGGCGGGCGTCGACCTTGCCAAGGCGGCAGCGTTCGCTCCGCAGGCCGAGGAGCAGATCGCCTCCAACATGGGCATCGCACGGCAATTGGGGCTTACGGGGACGCCGAGCTGGGTGATCGGCAACAGCGTGGTGTCCTCCGCGCTGACGCTGGAAGCGTTGCAAAAGGCGGTCGCCGAAGCCCGCGCGGCGAAATAGCGACGGCGTATTGCCTGCCGCGCCAAGCCCCCGTTTCTGCTATGGTCATCGTATAAGCCATCGGTCAGGATGGCCACGCGAGGGGGCCGCCGTTGGACTTCGATATCGTACTCGTCGGGGGCGGTCTGTCGAACGGGCTGATCGCGCTGCGGCTGGCACAGCTTCGTCCGGAGATTTCGGTCGCGATCGTCGAGGCGGGGGATACGATCGGCGGCGATCATATCTGGTCCTCGTTCGACGACGACATGGAGCCCGAGCAGCGGCGCTGGACCAATCCGCTGATCGCCTATCGCTGGGACGAATACACCGTCCGCTTTCCCAAGCGCGTGCGGAGGATCCGCGCCGGGTATCGCACTGCAACGAGCGTGCTGCTCGACACCGCGGTGCGCGCGGCGGTGCCACCCGATCACATCCTGACTGGAACGCGCGTGGTCGCGCTGGAGGCGACCTCGGTCACGCTGGCGGACCAGCGCGTGCTGCGGACCAAGGCAGTGATCGACGGGCGCGGTCTTCCACGCGATCATCCGCTCGACCTGCGCTGGCAGAAGTTCGTCGGGCTCGAACTGGAGCTGGAAGAGGACCACGGGCTGGCGGGGCCGATCGTGATGGACGCCACCGTCGCGCAGAAGGACGGCTATCGCTTCGTCTACACGCTGCCGTTCGGCCCGCGTCGCCTGCTGGTCGAGGATACCTATTTCAGCGATGGCGCCGATCTTGCGAACGATGCGGTGCGTGCGCGCGTGCTCGACTATGCCGCCGCGCAAAGCTGGCGTGTCGCCAGCATCGTCCGCACCGAAGCGGGGGTTTTGCCGATGGCGATCGGCGGGGACGCGGCGGACCTGTGGGACGCGGCACCCGAGGGCGTCACCCTGTCCGGGCTCCGCGCGGGGCTGTTCCAACCGGCGACTGGCTACAGCTTCCCCGACGCGGTGCGGACCGCGGACCTGATCGCGGCGCTTGACGTGATCGACGGCGCCACGATCCATGCGGCGCAGCGCCGCCATAGCGAAACCGCGTGGCGCGAGCGCGGCTTCTATCGGTTTCTCAACGCGATGATGTTCCTCGGCGCAGATCCGCAACAACGCTATCGCGTCATCGAACGCTTCTACGGCCTGCGCCCGGCGCTCGTCCGCCGCTTCTATGCGGGGCGATCCACGCGGCTCGACAAGATCCGTACGCTGGTCGGCAAGCCGCCGATCCCGCTGGGACGCGCGATCGCCATCAGCCTGTCGGTCCTGCGCCGCCGGATCGGACGCTGAAGCCCGATGCATCCGAGTCTGCCTTGTTGCGCCGCACCAGTGCCCCTATCTCCGGGACAACACATGGGGGCTTGATGGACAGCATACTTTCGGTCGCGGGGGTCTCCAAGACCTACGCATCTGGCCACCACGCGCTCCAACCGATTGATCTGTCGATCAACCGGGGTGAGATCTTTGCGTTGCTTGGTCCCAACGGCGCGGGCAAGACGACGCTGATCTCGATCATTTGCGGGATCGTCACCCCCACCACCGGCAGCGTCACCGTGCTCGGCCATGACGCGCTGACCGACTTCCGCAGCGCGCGCCGCGCGATCGGGCTGGTCCCGCAGGAACTGTCGGTCGACATGTTCGAGACGGTCATCGCCACGGTCCGCTTCAGCCGCCGCCTGTTCGGGCGCGGCGCGAACGAGGCGTATCTCGAACAGGTGCTGCGCGACTTGTCGCTGTGGGACAAGCGCAACGCCAAGATCATGGAACTGTCGGGCGGCATGAAGCGCCGCGTGCTGATCGCCAAGGCGCTCAGCCACGAACCCGACATCCTGTTCCTCGACGAACCTACCGCGGGTGTCGACGTGGCGCTGCGTCGCGACATGTGGAAGCTCGTCCACCGGCTGCGCGAAAAGGGGACGACGATCATCCTGACGACGCATTACATCGAGGAGGCCGAGGAAATGGCCGACCGCGTCGGCGTCATCAACAAGGGCCAGTTGATCTTGGTCGAGGGCAAGGCCGAGTTGATGAAGAAGCTCGGCAAGCGGCAGATGCTGATTTCGCTGCAGGAACCGCTGGCTACGCTCCCGACCGAACTCGCGGAATGGGACGTCGCGCTCGAGAATGACGGGAAGACCTTGCGCTACATCTTCGATGCGCAGGCCGAGCATACCGGCATCCCCTCACTGCTGCGCAAGCTCGCCGAGCTCGGGATCGGGTTCAAGGATCTCGAGACCTCGAAATCGAGCCTCGAGGATATTTTCGTCGACCTGGTCGAAAAGAAGGACGCGGCATGAGCGGTACGCACAAAGCTCCCGCGATCAACGTCAACGGCATCTGGGCGATCTATCGCTTCGAAATGGCGCGGGGCTTGCGCACCTTGTGGCAGAGCCTCGTCACCCCGGTGATCACCACGTCGCTTTATTTCGTCGTGTTCGGCGGTGCGATCGGGTCGCGGATCAGCACGGTCGGCGGGGTCGGCTATGGCAGTTTCATCGTGCCCGGCCTGATCATGCTGTCGCTGCTGACGCAAAGCATCGCCAATGCCTCGATCGGCATCTATTTCCCCAAGTTCACGGGCACGATGTTCGAGCTGCTCTCCGCGCCGGTCTCGGCGATGGAGATGGTGGTCGGCTATGTGGGGGCTGCCGCGACCAAGTCGATCGTGATCGGGCTGATCATCCTCGCGACCGCGGCGCTGTTCGTGCCGTTGCAGATCGTCCACCCCTTCGCGATGCTCGCGTTCCTGGTATTGACCAGCGTGACCTTCAGCCTGTTCGGGTTCATCATCGGCATCTGGGCGAAGGGGTTCGAGCAGCTCAACTTCATCCCCGCGCTGCTGATCACCCCGCTGACGTTTCTGGGTGGCGCCTTCTACTCGATCGACATGCTGCCGCAGCCGTGGCGGACGGTCAGCCTGTTCAACCCAGTGGTGTATCTCGTCAGCGGGTTCCGCTGGGCGTTCTTCGACAAGGGTGACGTTTCGGTCGGGCTGAGCCTCGGCGTCACCGCGCTGTTCCTGGTGCTGTGCCTCGGCGTCGTCGGCTGGATCTTTCGCAGCGGGTGGCGGCTCAAGAACTAGTGCGGGGGACGGTGCGGTTCAGAAACGCTTGCTGATCCGCAGCCGCGCCTGTGCCGCATGTTCGCCCGCGGCACCGCGCATGCCGAGTTCCATGTCGATCATCCACCGGACCATCAGGCTCCAGCGGCTGCCGATCGACACTTGATACTGTTCGCGCTGCCAGCCGGTTCCGCGAATGCGGTAGGTCGATGCGCCGGTAAAATCGGCATAGTCGAGGCTCTGTACCCCGGCCGTCTGGAACTCATGCAGCCATTCGGCCGCGATCCGGGGACTGACCCGCGCAAAGCCTAGGTCCTGGGCGACCTCCAATCGACCGCCGACGACGCCGGTGAGCGAGCGGACGCTTCGCGTGTCGAACCGCAGCGCATAGCGTGTCGCGCCCGTCTCGCTATACGCATCGAGCTTGCCGTTCAGCCATTCGAGACGGCCGTAGCCCGACCAGCGCAGATCGTCCGTCTCACGGTCCACGCCCGCTGACACGGCGCCAAAGGTCATGTGCCCGTCACGCCGACCACGCGCCAGTTCCCCGGTCGAGGCGACCAAACGGCGTGTCGTGTAGTCGAGACTGCCATGGCCGACCATCGCGTCGACGAAGGCGCCGTCGATCGGGGCAAAGCTCCCGTAAGCCGCGAAGACCTTGGTCTCGCCGCGAACCCGCGCTGCTTCGCCGTCGATCAGGCTGACGTCGCTGCCATAGCCGCCGCCGAGCCCGAGCGTGGCCCAGTCCGCGATCCGGATATCCGCGCCGGTCGACAGCCCGCCGCTCGCCAGCGTGATCTTCGCGCGACCCGACCGCCGGTCGAGCGTGCCGATCTCGATCGATCCCCCGGTCCACAGCGCGACATCGCCGATCGGGCGCGGACCGGCTGTCGACCTATCCTCCTGTTCGTGGCCAGCGGTGTCGGAACCGCGCAGCGCATCGAAGGATCGCTCGTCTGCGGGCGCGTTGCCGATCGATCGTCCCGGCAAGGTCGCTTCCGCGACGCTTCTGGACACGAAGCGGTTGCGCCCGGTCGGCGACATCGCGGAATCGTCCGCGACCGTGTTCGGCGCGCCCGGGGTCAGGACCGCGTCGCGCAAGTTGAGCGCGATCCCCAGCGGGTTGGTCGCGCCGCCGCCGTGGTGAAGCTGTTGCGCGCGGGCCATGAAGTTCGAAACCTGCGTGCGGGCGAAGCGGCGCGCGGTTTCGGCCTGCGCGTCGGCGATCGCGCGGACCACAGGGTCGGCCGACGGGTCCGGGCGTGCGGTAACCGTGACCGTCACCTCGGCGGGGGCGGACAGGCCGAAGACGTTGCCAAGGCGATAGCGCACGATCACTTTTCCGCCGAAATGCGCCTGGGTGGTCAGGTCGAGCCGGTAGCTCGGTTGCGCGGCGGTGCCCCCTTGCACGATGCGGGCCGTGGCGGCGTCCGCCGGGGTGATTCCGTCGATCGTTGCCGTGGTGAACGGGGCGCCGATCGCACCCTCGGTCAGCTCGACCGAAACGGTCTGCGCGTCGCCCGTCATGGCAGTCTTGGCGAGCGCGGTCGGGGGCTGGCCGCTAACAGTAATCTCGACGACCGCGGGCAGCGACCGTCCACCTGGGCCGACCGCGACGAACTGGAAACTGTCTTTCCCGGCGTAGCCAGCCTGTGGCGCATAGACTGCGGTCCAGTCGGCAACGGCAAGGAGCCCCGCGTCGCCGCCGCTCCGCGCGCCCGATGCGCGTGCCGCGCCGGGTGGGCGCAGCGTCACGATGCCGTGCGCCGGTTGCGTCACGATTTCGATCGTCGCGAAGGTCCCCGATATGAGCTTGGCAAGATCGATGCCGACGCTCGCGCCCCCCTCCACCGTCGTCCCGGCTGCGGCCACGTCGATTGGCGCGGCGACTGGCGGTGGCGGTGCTGCGATCGATACGCTGACGGTTCCGGGCGCGGAGGTGCCGCCGGGCCCGGTTGCGGTATAAGTGAAGCTGTCGGCACCGAAGCTTCCCGCGTTCGGCACATAGAGCGCGGTCGTGCCGGTGATCGTCACCGTGCCTTTGGTCGGCAGGGTCGCCAGACCGAGCGTCGTATGGACTCCGCTGGGCGTGAGCGTGATCGGCTGGCCGCTGCTGCCGAACGCGACATCGGCGGAGACGTTCGCCGCGCCCGGCGCCGCGGGGGTGGCAATGGTCACGCTGACGGTTCCGGGCGCGGAGGTGCCGCCAGGGCCGGTCGCGGTGTACGTGAAGCTGTCGGTGCCGAAGCTTCCTGCGTTAGGCACATACAGGGCAGTCGTCCCGGTGATCGTCACCGTGCCCTTGGTCGGCAGGGTCCCCAGATCGAGCGTAGTATAGACTCCGCTGGGCGCGAGCGCGATCGGCTGGCCGCTGCTGCCGAACGCGACGTCGGCCGAGACGTTCGCCGCGCCCGGCGCCGCGGGGGTGGCAATGGTCACGCTGACGGTTCCGGGCGCGGAGGTGCCGCCGGGGCCGGTCGCGGTGTACGTGAAGCTGTCGGCACCGAAGCTTCCGGCGTTCGGCACATAGGTTGCGGTCGTTCCGGCGATCGTCACCGTGCCCTTGGTTGGCGGGGTTGCCAGCGTAACACTGGTATAGACCCCACTCGGAAGGAGCGCGATCGCCTGACCCGTGGCGCCGTACGCCACTTGCGCGGTCGTGTTTGCGGCGCCGGGTGTTGCAGGGAGTGCGATCGTGATGGCGATCGTGGCGGGTGGGGACGTCCCCCCCGGTCCGGTCGCGGTATAGGTGAAGCTGTCCGCGCCAAAACTGGCCGGTGTCGGGATATACGTGGCGGTCGTGCCGGCAATCGTGACCGTCCCCTTGGTTGGCGCGGTGGCAATGGCAAGGCTGGCGAAGACACCGCTTGGTTGGAGCGGAATCGCCTGTCCCGGACTGTCGTACGCGACATCGGCGGAGCCCGCTGCTGCGCCGGGAATCGCGGGCGTCGCGACGGTGATCTGCACCGTCGCGGGGGCGGATGTTCCGCCCGGCCCGGTCGCGTTGAAGGTGAAGCTGTCCGCACCGAAATAGCCGGAGGCCGAAACATAGGTGACGGTGTCCCCCGCCACGGTCGCGGTGCCGTGCGTCGGTGGGGTGACGATCGCGATGCTGACGTGCGCGCCGCCGCCGATGCTCGAGGAAAGATCGATCGCAGTGCCAGCCGCGTCATACGGCACCGCGACGGTGCGATCCGCCGTGGTCGGGGCGGCAAGAACCGTGATCGACTGATTGACCTGGGACGCGGCGTCATAGTCGTTGGTTCCCGCCTGGTCCGCGAGGATGACGCAGGTTCCGGCGGCCACGAAGCTCACGGTCGATCCGGCGAGGCTGCACACGCCCGAGCTTGCGGACTCGATCGCGTAGCTCGGCGACAACGTGGCCGATGAAACCGCCACGACGGCGTAGCTGCCGCCGACGATCGCGGGGACGGGTGGGGAAGAGGTGAAGGCGAGCGTCTGGCTCCCCTTCGCGATGCTCCCGCCGAACGCGCTGCCGGTGACGGTCGACGGCGGCGCGGCGGAGTCGCTGACCGAGAGGGTGTAGCTGAACGCACCGGCCTGGGTCGGGCTGCCGCTCACTGTTCCGGTTGCGGCGTCGAGGCTAACGCCCGGCGGCAGCGCGCCCCCCGCGAGCGTGAAGTGGTACGGAGCGACGCCGCCCGTCGCGGTATTGGTCTGGGTATAGACCGTGCCGACCACCGCCGTCGCGACCGATCCGCTCGATACCGCGAGCGTCACCGGCAGCACGGTGAAGCTGCGCGTCACGGTCGGCGCGGCATTCCAGTTGACGTCGCCCGGCTGGTCCGCGGTCACGGTACAGGTGCCTTGGGAAACCAGCGCCAGGGTCGTCCCCGCAACGGTGCAGACCGCGCTCGTGCTGCTGGCGAATTGGACGACCAACCCCGACCCCGCGGTGGCGGAAAGCGACAGCGGGGACGCGGAGAGCGAGGCATTGCCCAGCCCAGAGAAGGTGATCGTCTGGTCGCCCTTGGCGACGGTGACGCTCTGCTGGACTTGCGGAGCGGCGGCATAGCCCGCGTTCCCGGCCTGATTGGCGTCGATCAGGCACGTCCCGGCTGCGGTGAATGCGATGCTGCTGCCCGACAGCGTACAGATCGCGCTGCTACCGGCATCGATCGTCAGGACGACCGGAAGCCCCGAGGTCGCGGTCGCCGCAGGGGTATAGTCCGCGCCGCCGACGCGCGCCGTCCCCGGCGCACTCGTGGTGAAGCTGATCGTCTGGCTCGCCATGCCGACGGCGAAACTCTGCTGCGCTTGCGGTGCAGCGCCATAGTTCGCGTTGCCCGGCTGGTCGGCATTGATGCGGCACGTCCCCGTGCCCGTAAAGCCGACGACACCCGCGCTGTACGTGCAGATCGCGGTGCTCGACGAGTCGATCGTGAAGGCGACCGTCAGGCCCGAGGTGGCGGTCGCGGTCGGCGTGTAGCCTGCGCCCCCGACCACCGCAGCCACGGGCGCGGTGGAGGTGAAGGCGATCGTCTGGCTTGCGGCCCCGACCACGAAGCTCTGCTGGACCTGCGGCGCGGCCGAGAAGCCGGCGTTGCCGGACTGGTCGGCGTTGACCCGGCACGTGCCCGCTCCGCTGAAGCTGACCGCGCCTCCGGCGATGGCGCAAACCCCGCTACTCGAGCCGTCGATCGTGAAGGCGACCGTCAGGCCGGAGGTGGCGGTCGCGGTCGGCGTGTAGCTTGCGCCGCCGACCACCGCAGCCGCCGGCACGGTCGAGGTGAAGGCGATCGTCTGGCTTGCGGCTGCGACCACGAAGCTCTGCTGGACCTGCGGCGCGGCCGAGAAGCTGGCGTTGCCGGACTGGTCGGCGTTGACCCGGCACGTGCCCGCTCCGCTGAAGCTGACCGCGCCTCCGGCAATGGCGCAAACCCCGCTGCTCGCGCCATCGATCGTGAAGGTGACCGTCAGCCCCGAGGTCGCGGTCGCGGCCGGCGTATAGCTTGCGCCCCCGATCACCGCAGCCACCGGCGCGGTCGAGGTGAAGGCGATCGTCTGGCTTGCATTGCCGACGCTCAGGCTGAACGTCCGCGCGTCCGACTGGGGGAGGGCGTCGGTTGCCGTCACGGTGAAGGTCGTCGGGGACAGCGTAGCGGTCGGCGTGCCGGAAAGCTGCCCGGTCACCGTGTCGAAGCTCAGGCCAGGGGGCAGGGTGCCGCCGCTCAACGCATAGCTGATCGGCGCCAGCCCCCCGCTGGCCGTAACCGGCTGAACGGGCGTGAGCGCGGTGTTGATGGTCGCCGACACGCTCGGCACCGCCTGGGTCGCGGTGAGCGCCGTCACGGCCGTAAAGTTGCTGACCGCGGAATCGGTGGAGACGTTGCCCGCCGCATCGGTGCTGTGTGCTTTCACCGTGTGCGGGCCGGCGGTCAAGGCGGTCAGCGTAAAGCTCCACTGACCCGATCCAGCGGTCGTCGTCGTCCCGTCCGGCGTGCCGTCGAGATAGACCGTAACGGTACTCGCTGGCTCGGCCGTTCCGCTGACTCCGCGTTCAGACACGGCGCGGTTCGATCCGTTGGCGGGCGTCGTAACGACGGGCGCGGCGGGCGCGCTCGCGTCGATCGTCCAGTTATACGAGGCGGGCGACCCCGTCAGCCCGCCATTCGTCGCGCGGACTTGAAATACGTGCGCGCCATCGGAGAGCCCGCTGAACGTGACCGGGCTGACGCAGGCGGTGAAGCTGCCGTTGTCGATCGCGCATTCCGCGGATCCATTGGCGATCGTGAACTGGAAAGTCGCACTCGCGCTGTTCGACAGCGCAGGCGGCGCGGAAGGGATGGTCGGCGTCGCCGGAGGGACCACGTAGGTGAATTGCGTGGCGCCACTCGTCGCACTGGTGCCGCCGGGGGTGGTGACCGTCACGTCCACCACGCCCGCACTCGCCGCCGCCGTGGTGGCGGTGATCTGGGTCGCGCTATCGACGATAAAGCTGGTAGCGCCCGCCCCGCCGAATTGCACCGCGCTGGCGCCAGTCAGGTTGGTGCCCGTCACCACCACCGAAGTGCCGCCCGCCGTCGTACCCGATGTGGGGGTGATCGCGGTTACGGTCGGCAACCCCACGACCGCCGTGTTCGACAGGCTGAAGGTCGCGGACACCGAGCCCGCCGTCGCGAGGACCGAATAGGCCCCTGCGGTCGCATTGGCGGTAAACGTTCCCGAGCTGGCGACGCCCGCGCCGGACGCGGTGACGGTGATCGTGTTGCTGGTGTTGGTAAAGCTCCCGCTCGCCCCCGATGCGGGCGCGGTGAAGGTGACGGCCGCGTTGGGAATCACGGCGTTGGCCGCATCCCGCACGGTCACGCTCAACGGTGTGGCGAACGCGGTTTCGGCGGCGGCGGTCTGGTTGTTGCCGGCGTCGACGCTCACCGATGCGGCGGTTTGCGCGATCGTGGTCGGGTCGCTTGCGTTGGCCGCGTTGCCGGCATTTCCGCCGGAAAGCGTTACGCTCGGGGTCAGGCTCGTGCTGGCGGTGCTCGCGACGTTCGCGCGCAGGGTCAGCGGGTTGCCGCTGGCACCCGAACCGATCGCGTTGCCGTAGGTGCAGCGTGTCGAGGTGCAGCTCCAGCCGGAGCCGGAGCCCGAGGCGAAGCTCAACCCGGCCGGCAAGGTGAAGGCGAGCGTCAGGTTGGTGCCGGTGCTTGCGCCACTCGCGCTGGGGGTGATCGTATAGTCGACCGTGCCGTTCTGCGCGGGCGTTCCGCCGTGCGTCATCGTGACGCCGAGCGACAAGCCGGGGTCGACGAACGGAATGCAGGTCACCACCGCGCTACTGACAGAATTCCCGCTAACCGTGTCCACCGACATGCCGACCGCCTGCAACCCGGCCGGGACCGTGTAACTGCCGGTAAACGTCCCGGGCGTGCTGGTATCGACACGCGCGCCGGACCCCGTCGCCGCATAACCTCCGCCGCTTGACCCCAACGGGGCGGAGCGGATGCGTATCCGCGTGGTACTGGTGACGGAGGACACGGTCGTGTTGAAAACGACCCTGTCCCCCGTCACGAACGCGTAGGTCGTCATGCCGTCGGGCACGAAGGACGATCCGGTGACATTGTCGGTATAGGCCGTCGTCGTCCGCATCATCGAGAGCGCGACATGGATCTGATAGTTGCTGGTCGTGCCGGAAGTCGGCTCGCCATTGGCGAACACGGATTGAAAATCGAGCAAGCCGCCATTGATCGCGGAGCACCCGCTACTCTGCGCGTGCGCCTGTGCGGGGAAAAAGGCGGCGGCCAGGATGCCTGCCGCGATCGCCATCCTCGTGGAGCGACGCGCACCACCTGAGAAAGCATCGTGCAAACGAAAAACGACGCCTTCCAGCATCCAATTCCCCCTCGGTCCCCTGGCACCCACAGGTCGAAACAGACTGCTGCCTGAGGTTTGCCGACGATCCAGCCTTGCTCAGGGTCTAATTCGAGACGTCTGGTGGTGAATTTATAGAGCCAGTATTCATGTTAATAACGGTTGGTCTGAAAGACGGCAGGCAAGACAAACCGAGGTAATAAAGTTACCTCAATTGAAGACTCTAGTGAATGATTATGCTCCAAACTGAACCAGTAATACCAAGTGCAGGGGACGCTCGCACTATAGTATAATCGCCTATTGGTAGAAGGAGGCGACATTGGATCCGTTCATTGGTCAGATCATGCAAGTTGGTTTCAGATATGCCCCAGTCAACTGGCTGGCATGCAACGGCGCAATTCTCCAGGTCAATCAGAACAACGCCTTGTACGCCTTGCTGGGGAACACCTTCGGCGGGAACGGCAAGACCGATTTCGGATTGCCGGACGCACGCGGTCGGACGATGCTTGGGACCGGGCAGGGACCGGGACTGACACCGCGCAACCCCGGCGCCAACGGCGGGGGGGAAGCGGTCGCGCTAAACATCACGCATTTGCCGGTGCACAATCATAGCGCAACGTTCCAGATGACGGGCACCCCCAGAGTCGCCGGTACGCTGACCGCGCTTAAGGGCCTGACGCCGTCGCAGCAGGTCCCAGACCCCGAAAACAACGCGTTCCTGGGGAAGGTGCAGGATCCCGACGTCACACCCACGCTGTACGTACCGGCGGCGAACGCGAGCTTGCCGGGCGTCGTGCCGGTTCAGCTGGCCGGCGTCACGGGGACGATCGCGGGGCTATCCGGCGCGGTCACCGTCGGGCAGGCCGGTCAAGGCGCGGCGTTTAGTGTGATGTCGCCGTTTCTTGCGGTGACGACGATCATCGCGACGGTCGGGATCTGGCCCGAACGACCCGATTGAGCCGCGATGCGGCGTCGGCGGTCTTGTCGGTCAGGCGAAAATCGCCTGATACCGTCGCATCTGTCCCCGCGGGAGGATTTGCGTCACGTGAAAGGCGTGGGGACCGCCGCGACCGCAGTCGAACACATAAGTGGCATCCAGCAGCAGCACCGGCCATGATCCTTCGAACAGCATCGAAAAGGGCTCGCGGAAATCCGCACCCACGATCGCCGGCATGCGGTCGAGCTTCGCAAGCACCAGTTCGATCGGTCGCGGGGCGGTGTCGACCCGCACGCGCCGGCCGACCCAGGGTTCGAAGTCTTCGGGTTTCACCAGGCGCATTTCAGGGCATCCTCCACAGGCGGAACGGCGGTTCGATCGTTTCTTGCCGAAGAATGCGCGCCTCGAGAAGGCGATGGAACGACAACGGATACGGTTGGCAGACCGCATGACACGCGGATCCACCACCCCGCCGTTGCCTTGTCGGCCCGTGTCGGACGTGCGCTTGCCGGACGATTTCAGGCTCCGTCCCGTAAGACGCGCGGACAGGTCCTTTTTGCTGACACTCTACGGCAGCGTTCGGGCACCGGAGTTGCGCGGATGCGCATGGCCGGAAAGCCGCAAGCAGGCCTTCATCGCGGACCAGTTCCGCCTGCAACAGGCGCATTATCTAGCGGCGTACCCTGCGGCCGATTACTGGGTCATCGACCGCGGTCCTGCGACCGAGCCGATCGGCCGGCTCTCGCTCGACCGAAGTCGGCGCGCGTGGCACGTCATCGAACTATCGCTCCTCCCCGAGGAGCGCGGGAACGGGCGCGGGTCGGCGATGATCCGATGGGTTCAAGGCATGGCCGAGGCGGAAGCGGCCGAATCCGTCGCGCTGTACGTCGCGTCGGAGAATGTCGGCGCGCTCCGCCTGTACACGCGGTCGGGTTTCGGGCGACTCCCGTCGCGTTTCCCGACGCACGCGTTTCTGCGGTGGGCGCCGCCGCGTGCGTCGGGGACGGTCTAGCCGGTCACCGCGCCGGCGGCGGTGCGGCCTCGATCTCCGCGCCCCACGGGTCCTTCTGCGGCTGCGCGGTTCCCGCCGGGGTGAAGTCCATCAGCGAATCGGTCTCATGGCGATAGGCCGGCCAGGCTGGCAAACCGGCCCCGTTCGGATTGCCGGTCTTCGCGAAATTCACGATGTATGCGCTGATCGTCTTGCCCATCGCGGCGTCGCGCGGCGTCGTCGCGGCACCGTATTTGATCGCGGCATTGTCGAAGAAGAACGGAATGTCCGAGGCATGGTCGGCGCCCGGGCGATCGACCGAAGTGGCGACGTAGGAGAAGCGATATTCGTACGTCGGCACACCCTTGTCCGACACCGCGATCGCCGCCGCACGGGCGCCGCCGATCATGAACCCGGTCTTGCCCCCCATGTCGAGGCTGGTCGCGCCGATCATCATCGGCACCTGTGCAAACGCGCCGCTGGCATAGGCCTTGCCCGTGTCGACCGCGACCGTCCCGTCGACGATCGGCCCGGTGAAGGTCTTGGGGCCGGGGGCAGGGCGGAACAACTGCATCATGCTGAGCCCGTCGGTCACCGTTTCCGCACTCAAGGCGCGCAATTTGCCGATCGCGTCGGGGTCACTCGCCGCGACGCCGTGTGCCTGTGCGAAGTTGACGCCGATCTGCTCGGCCGATGCAAGCGTCGCCTCGGGCGCGGTCTTGCCCGCGCCGCCCGACATCACGATCGCCTTGGCGATCAAGCCCTTCGCCAGCGGCGACGTCACCATCGCGTGGACCGACATGCCGCCTGCGCTTTCGCCGATAAGCGTCACGTTCGCCGGATCGCCACCGAACGCCGCGACGTTGCGCTGGACCCATTTCAGCGCGGCGATCTGATCCATGAACCCGTAATTGCCGAGCATCCCGCCATCGGGATTCTGCCGGGTGAGTTGCGGATGCGCGAACGTCCCAAACCGCCCGACGCGATAGTTGAAGCTGATGAACACCACGCCCTGCTTGGCGACATTCGCGCCCGCGTAGGTCGGCGGGGAAGCGCCGCCGTTGACGAAGCCACCGCCGTAGATCCACACGATCACCGGCAGCTTGCCGCTTGCCTGCGCGGGCTTCCAGACGTTGGCGTACAGGCAATCCTCGGCGGGCTGCGTGCCGAGCGGGGCGGCGTCGCTGGGGAAGGGGACCTGCATGCAATCATGCGCATAGGTCGTCGCGTCGCGCACCGTCTTCCACGCCGCGACGGGCTGCGGCGCGCGCCAGCGCAACGGCCCGACCGGGGCGGCCGCGAACGGAACACCCTTCCAGCTCAGCACGCCGTCCGCCAGCGCACCCCGGATCGGCCCGCTGTCGATCGTCACCGCTTCCGCGGTCGGCGGGGTGGCGGCGGGGAGGGGGGCGGTGCTGACAAGCACGCCGGCGATGGCCAAGGGGAACAGGGATTTCATCGATCGTCTCCTCCGTTTTTTAGTATCAATGGAGCGCAGGTCGCGCGAAACGCAGAACAGGACCTGGCGGTCGTCCGGAAACGGGGACGATCGCTCAGTCGGATCGTGGGGCGCCGGTATCGAACCTTTCGACCACGCCAAGCGCTTTTTCGACAGAGGCCACGAGATGGATCGGCCGATACGGCTTGGGCAGTTTCACCGCCGCCACATCCGTTTCGATGACCGTCAGGTCGCCGCTGGCGAACACGATCCCGAGTTCGGGCCGTTGCGCGCGCGCCGTCCGCGCCAGCTCGAGGCCGGACATCCCCGGCAGGTTGATGTCGGTGACGAGCACGTCGATCGGAACCGTCCTGATTGCCGAGATCGCCTCTTCCGCGCTCGCTGCGTCGACCACGGCATAACCGCTTGCCTGCAGCATCTCGGCGCTGTTGCGGCGGATCATGTCATCGTCCTCCACCAGCAGCACCGTCCGGCGTTGCAGGCGCGCCGCGGCACCGTCGTCCGACCCGACCGAAGGCGCCATGGCGGCGGCCTGCTCGGCGCGCTGGCGATGGTTCGCCAGCACATGCTGGAACTTCCGCGCCAGTGCTTCCCGGGTGTAGGGCTTGGACAGCAGCTCGACCCCGGCGTCGAGCTTGCCGCCGTGCACGATCGAGTTCTCGGTATAGCCCGAGGTGAACAGCACCGCGATGTCGGGCAAGCGTTCGCGCGCTTTCCGCGCGAGTTCGGGGCTCTTCATCGGGCCGGGCATCACCACGTCAGTGAACAGCACGTCGATCGCGATCCCGCTTTCGATGACGCTCAGCCCGCTCGCCGCGTCCACCGCCTTGAGCACCCTATAGCCAAGGTCGGCCAGCATCTCGACCACGGTGGTGCGGACTTCGGCATCGTCCTCTACCACGAGGACGGTCTCGTTTCCGCCGACGATCGGGCCCGCCGCGGTCATCACCTCGACGTCCTCCGACTGGATCGCACGCGGAAGATAGAGCTTGATCGTCGTCCCTTCGCCAAGCTCGGAATAGATCTTCACATGGCCGCCCGACTGCTTGACGAAGCCATAGACCATCGAGAGTCCCAGCCCGGAGCCCTTGCCCTCGCTCTTGGTCGAGAAGAACGGTTCGAAGACCTTGTCGATCACGTCGGATGGCATCCCGCTGCCGGTGTCCGACACCGCGAGCATGACATATTGCCCCGGCGTTACGTCGTCGTTGGCATCGGCGTAGCCGTCATCCAGATGCGCATTGCCGAGTTCGATCGTCAGCCGGCCTTGCCCGTCCATCGCATCGCGTGCGTTGATTGCCAGGTTGAGCAGCGCGTTCTCGATCTGCGCGGGATCGATGAAGGTGTTCCACAATCCGCCGCCGACGATCGTTTCCACTTCGATCCCCTCGCCAATCGCGCGGCGCAGCATTTCGTCCATCCCGCGCACGAAGCGCGTGACGTTGACGACCTTTGGCTCGAGCGCCTGCCGCCGACCGAAGGCGAGCAATTGCGCAGCGAGCTTCGCGCCGCGCGACACCCCCGCCATCGCATTGGCGACGCGCCGCTCGGCACGGTCGTTGCCGGCGATGTCCTTCGCCAGCAATTGCAAATTGCCCGACACGACCTGGAGCAGGTTGTTGAAATCATGCGCAACGCCGCCGGTCAGTTTTCCGACGGCTTCCATCTTCTGCGACTGTGCGAGTTTCGCCTCGGCCTGGCGGCGTTCGTCGATCTCGGCGATCACGCGCGCCTCGAGTTCTTCGTTGAGCGCGCGCAGTTGATCTTCCGCGCGCCGACGATGCGTCGCCTCACGCGCAAGCTTTTCGGCCTGCTCGCGCAGCGCGGCCTCGGCGGCGCGCTGGTGCGTGATGTCGGTATGGACGCCGACCCATTCCCGGATCTCCCCGGTATCGTCGAACAACGGCAGCGCGCGCACCGCGAAGGTGCGCCACGTGCCCGAATGGTGCCGCGCGCGATGCTCATGCACGAACATGGATTTGGCGGCGACGGCGGCCTGCCAGGCGCGCGTGGTCGGTTCGACATCGTCCGGGTGGAGCGCGTCGGTCCAGCCATAGCCCTGATACTGTTCGATCGGTTGACCGGTGAGCGCAGCCCACCCCGGCTGTTCGCCGATCATCCGGCCATCGGGACTGTTGGTCCACAGGACGCCGTGAATCGCATCCATTGCGGTGCGAAACCGACCGTTGCTGATCGCGAGCGCCGCCTCGCGTTGGGCACGTTCCTCGATGTCGATCGCGAGGATATGGACCCCTGGGATCGATCCGTCGGCATCGATGTGCGGAATGTAGCGCACCTCGCTGCGCTTGGGCGTGCCGTCGCGGTGGAACAGCGTGGCTTCGGAGGAAAGACGCTCGCCCGCCAACGCGCGTTCGATCGACGGGCGGCGCAGCGCGTACAGTTCCGGACCGAGCACCTTTTCGACCGTCTCCCCGATCATTGCGTCGGGGTCGATGTCGAGCCAGTCGCGATAGCAGCCGTTGGCGAACCGGTAGATCTGGTCGCGATCGACGTAGGACACCAACATCGGCACCGCATCGGTGATCCGGCGCAATTCCGCCGCGGCCGCGGCGACGCGGCGTTCGGCGTCGACTCGGGCGCTATTGTCGAACAGCGTGCACATGATCCCGCCGACCTGCCCGTTCGCGTCGTGAACGGGGGTGTAGAACAGGTCGAGGACCATCGTTTCCGCCCCGTCTGGGCGGTTGAAGACGATCGTCTGGTCGCGATGCGACAAACGCTCGCCGCGAAAGCCCGCTTCCAGGATCGGTCGGTTCCAGTCCCATACGTCGGGGAAGGCAGTGGCGACCGGCATACCCAGCGCCATCGGATGCCGGTCCCCCGCGATCGCGAGATAGGGATCGTTGTACAGCATGATATGCTCGGGACCCCACATCAGCACCTTGGCGATCGGCGAATGCAGGATGTTGGTCACCGTCGTGCGGAGTTCGGCCGGCCAGTCGGCGATCGGACCCAGCACGGTCTTGCTCCAGTCGCGCGCGCGCAGGATGCTGCCGCAGTCCCCACCTTCATGGGGCCATGGGTGTGCGCCGGGCTGGGGCTGTATATCTGCGGGTTGCGCGGTCTCTCGTGCCCGCAACAAATCCAACGCCGCCGCGACGACGGATTCGGAATCGCGATAGGCACCGGAAGCGACCTGCTCCTCGATGAAGCTGGTGTATTGCGGTGGCAGCGACGGCGGTTCGGACTGCGGGAAGCTGGGCACTTCCTCGAGTGTGGTTTAGGTCCGATCCCTTGTCAATCAAAGGTATGAGAGCGTTGTCGGGCAAGCGGAGATCACCGCGAAGCGGCGCCGGTCAGCGCCCGATAGTCCCGATAAGCGTTTGGGATCGAAACCACTTTGCTGGTTCTGGAGTCTCACGACCGGTCCGGTCCAGCAACTGCGCATAGGTCAGCAACATCGCCGTGCCGTCCGAGGCTGCGTGGCGGTTGGTATGGTCCGCAATCATGTCCGACGGTTGCGTCACAAGCTGGCTGCCCCATTTGTCGGCGAGCGCCAGAACCTGTTCGATCTGGAAGGATCCGTCGCTGACGACGACCGACGGGAAGGGCAGCCGATAGGTCGGTCCAGTGCGGATGCTCGCGGCTGCCGCGACATGGTGGAAATCGACGGACAAGGGGGATTCGAACACCGCACCCCGTACTTGCCGCAGATAACTGCGGGGCGACAGCTGTGCCCACCAGGATACCGCAAGACAGGCGAGCCCCCGCGCCAGGATAACGACCGGGGTCTGGCGCCGGGTAAAAGCGGCGTCGAGCTCGAGCGCCCAGCGACCATTGTGGAATTTGGAGAGGTCCAGGATGACGTGCTCGATCCCGGCCGGCGCGGGCGGATCGCCTGCCACGCTGACGAGGATCGCCCGGGGTTCCGTCGCATGTTCCCTTACGTCGCGGTCCATGACTACTCTCCTGTCCGTACGTCGGATCAGACGCCCGGTCTTACGGTGCGACTCGATCCACGACGTGTGACCTAAGGCTATTCCTACGGAGGTGATGGGCAATAGCGCTGCGCCAGTCTGCGGTCGGCGTGCGCCGAACCGATCCGCATGTCCCGGATGGTACACCAATCAGAAAGGTTTCGTTCAGGGGGCCGGGCAGGGACGGGGACGGGGACGGAACCTCCTTGCCGACGCCTGTCAGGCCAGCCAGCCGCCGGTGAACCCTGCCCGCCGTAGCCCCCGGCGCAAATGCGGATTGCGGTGCATCGTGCGCCAGATCAGGCCGGTGCGACGGTTCTCGATCATCGCCACGATCGGCCCCTGGTCGATCCCGATATAATCCTGATCGATCCAGCCGATGCCCGGGTCGACATGGCCGGCGCGCATTCCGGGCGGTGCGGCGGTCAGGGTCGGGTTGAACGAGTCGATGAACCCGTAGCGCTGGTAGATCCCGCTGCCGTAGCGCTTGTGCAACGCACCCGCCGCCGGGAGGACGATCTCGGGCGCAAACGCGATCGAACCGAGCGCCGCGGTCGGGGCGATCGTGCCGTCGTCCCGGTCGCCGGGGCCGCGCGCCGAATAGCTGAAGAACCGGCGCTCGACGTCGTTGAGCGTGACCGTGAAATCGCCGGGTCCGTCGCAGGCGGTCAGCCCCCAGCACGCCGCGTCATAACCGACGAACTTGCCCGGATTGGCGATCGCATAGTCGCGCTGGGCATACGTGGCGCGGCGGCTGTTCTCGAAATAGTCGAGGCCCTTGGTCGCAATGAAACGATCGCGGATGCCGCGGAAATCGACCCATGTCTGGCTGTATTGGTGCCCGAACAACGGCGGGAAGGCGAGGTGCGGTTCGCCCCAGCGGTCGCTCCAGGCGGCGGCGAAGCGATCGGTCCAGGCGTTCCACGTTTCCGCCGGCAGCGGATGCGTCGGCGACCCGAGTGCGAGCAGGTACATCATCAGGGATTCGTTGTAGATGTCCCAGTCGCTCGAGATGTAGCCGCGCTCGGGGTGCCACCCCATCGACACGAACGGCGCGCGCGGCGTGAACCACGTCCAGTCGACCGCGGCATAGATCTGCTCCGCCAGCGCGCGGATCTGCGCTTCGTCGGGATGGTCGCTGTCGAACCAGCTCTGCGCGAACAGCACACCGCCCAGCAGCAGCGCGGTGTCGATCGTCGACAGTTCGGTCCGACGGAAGCGCGTGCCGCTCTGCATGTCGAGGAAGTGGTAGAAGAAGCCCTTGTGCCCCGCGGTACCGCTCGGGGCGGGGCCCTGCGGCGCATTGGCGAAGAAACGCAGCGTCGCGAGCGTCCGCGCGCGCGCCTGGTCGCGGCTGATCCAGCCATTGACCACGCCGACCGGATAAGCGGTGAGCGCGAAGCCGGTCGCGGCGATGCTCGCAAACGCCGGCGTCGGCCAGCGATCTGGCGCGAGACCCGTCACCGGGTCGGTCGTGTCCCAGAAATACTGGAAGGTGCGGCGTTGCAGGTCGCCGATCAGCGCTTCGTGCGGGGAAAGGACGGGTTTGGGCCGCACCCGCCGCCGTTGCGCGGCAATCCCGCCGCTTGCCAGCCCGACGAGCGCCAGCCCACCGGTGCCGAGGAAGTGACGCCGGTCGATCATCGGGTAAGCCTCGCGCAACGCAGTCAGAAAGAGGGGCGGACAGCGCCACTGCACCGTCCGCCCGGCAGAAACGCCTTAGAAACGATACCCCAGACGGAACTGGATCCGCCGTGGCAGCGACAGCAGCGAATTGCCGATCCGCGCCGGATCGAGCGTATCGGTGACGCGCCCGGTGGCGGGGTTGATGGTGTTGTTGAACGCGTCGTCGAAGCCCGAGAAGTTGTTGTTGTTGAAGACGTTGAGAACGTCGACCGCCGCCTCCAGCGTATCCTTGCCGAGCACCGGAATCTTCTTCGAGAGCGTCACGTTGATCTCGCAGAAGGCGAACACACCCTTGATGCAGTTCTTCTGCGGATAGCGCGCGCTGAACGGGCTGATTCCCGCGGTGCCGTTGGTCCCGTCGATCACGCGGAACGCCTGTCCGCTGCCCAGCGTGCTCAGCGTCGCGAACTGGAAGCCGAGCGGGAGATCGACCAGCCCCGACAGCACGACGCGATGCCGTTCGTCGCCAGTGCGCGGGCGCCAGCCATAGGCATCCGGCGTGACGTTATCGAGGCTGAACAGTCCGTCGCCATTCTGTTCGCCCTTCGACAGCGTATAAGCGATGTTCAGCCCCCAGCCTGACGCCTTGGTGTAGTTCTTGTCGAGCGTGAAGAAGATCGCCTTGTAGCGGGAATCGAGCCCGTCATAGCCGATCAGCGCGTTGGAATAGCCAAGCGGCTCGATCGTCGAAACGTTGCAGCACGTCCCCAGGCCGTTGGTGTTCCGCGTGGCGTAGATGTTGGTGTAACCGTTGCGACCGCGTTGATACGATCCGGTCAGCGATGCCTCGAAGACGCCGATCCGCTGCCGGACGCCCAGGCTGATCTGGTCGTTGACCGGGGGCTTGGCGTTGTTCTTCACCGCGAACAGTTCGGACGCTCCCGCCGTCGCCGAGCTGGCGCGCAGCGCGAGCAGGCCGTCGCGGGTGGCATAGGACGGGTCCCAGCGGATCGTCGACAGGCCGTTGCGCGGCAGGCCGTCCGCCGAGAAGCGGAAGATGCCGATCGGGTTGATCGCACGCGACAGTTCGTCGCCGGTATTGTTGAAGTTGTTGCGGTCGTAATACCGCCCGAACCCGCCGAAGACGACCGTCGACCGATCGCCCTTCACGTCCCACGAAAAGCCGACCCGCGGCGCCACCGCGCCGGCAAACGGTTTGCGGTTGGACCCGGTCGAAATGTAATTCTCGGGGTTGAAATAGGACGAGGTAGGCAGCGACCGCAGCGCCGCCGCGGCGGAGGCGGGGGTGACATAATCGTTGTTGACCGCATTGGTCTCATAATCCCAGCGGACGCCGAGATTGAGCTGCAGCCGGTTGGTCAGGTTCCAGTCGTCCTGCGCGTACAGGCCGATCTGCGTGTTCGAACTCTGGATCAGGCCGCTGCCGAGCCCGAGGCGCGCTTCCGACGGGAAGGAAAAGGTGAGGTTGGTGAGCGGGTCGCGCCGGAAGGTGTAGCGCGGCTGGACGTACGTCTGGTTGTCGAACGACAGATCGGTGATCTCGACGCGTCCGCCGACCTTGATCGTATGGCCGTCGATCCCCGAAAAGGTGAAATCGTCGCGCAGCGTATAGCCTCGCTGCACTTGCTTGCGGGTTGAATCCTTGCCGCCGAAGACGATCACGCCGTCATAGTCATAGGTCGGCAGGTCCGGATTGATCGACGACGGATTGAACGTGTATTCGAGGTAGTTGGCATTGAATTCGTTGACGAAATTGTCGCCCTTATACGCCCATTTAAAAAGGTAGGTGTCGACCGTGTTGCGCTTGTTCTCGGCATTCTCGAACGAGACGTTCCCGCCGAAATTCTGGATGTCGCTTTCCTGGCGGCGGCTGAACGAGACGTCGAAGGTCTGGCGATCGTCCGGCGTCAGGGTCAGTTTGCCGAAGTAGAAATCGCCGCGGAACGGGCTGATGAAAGCGCCCTCGAAATCTCGCAGACGACGGCCGGACACCTGCTCGAATTCGGTGACCGCGTCGGCCGAACCAGAGCTCTTGACGTTGAACGCGCGGTTCTGGTCGTTGCCCTCATAGGTCCCGAAGAAGAACAGGCGGTCCTTGATGATCGGCCCGCCGAGCGCGATGCCGTACTGCTTGCGCGTGAAGTCGGGCTTGGGGTTGCCGTCGCGCTTGTCGAGGAACGACGTTTCGGACAGGCCCTTGCCGGTATATTGGCCGAACACCTCGCCGTGGAATTCGTTGGTGCCCGACTTGGTCACCGCGGTGATGATCGCGGACCCGGCCTGTTCGTATTCGGCCTTGTAATTCTGCGTCAGGACGCGGAATTCCTGCACCGCAAGCTGCCCGAACGGGTTGCCGCGGCTGTTCTGCTGGCCGGCGATGCCGCCTTCGCTGATCTTGTTCTTGAGGCTGACGCCGTCGATGAAGACGTTGACCTGGCTCGCGGTCGAGGCACCCGACTGGATGCCCTTGTCGGTCTCGCTGTCATTGTACTTCACGCCGGGCGCGAGCGCCGCGAACGACAGGAAATTGCGGTCGGTCTGCGGCAGCGCGCGGATCTGCGCCTGGCTGACGTTGGTCGCGATTTCGCTGGTGCGCGTCTCGGTCAGGCGGCTGCCGGTGACGACGATGTCCTTGCCGGTCGAGGGGGCTGCGCCCGGGGCCTCGACCGTCGCGTCGAGCGAGGCGGTCTGGCCGATCGCGACCGTGATGAGCTGGGTGGAAGTCTGGCCGTCGGTCGCGGTAGACGTTACCTGATACGATCCCGGACGCAGGCCGTTGAGCGCGTAATTGCCGCTCGCATCGGTGGTCGCGCGAAACGTCTGGTTGGTGTCGCTGCTGACCGCCGCGACGCTCGCGCCCGCGACCGGTGCGCCCGCGGCGTCGGTCACTTGCCCGCGAATTGCGGCGGTGCTGGTCTGCGCAAAAGCGGGGACGGCGGCAACGCTCGCGGCGGAGATGGCCGCGCTCGCAAGCAACAGCCGGAGAGACTTCTGGTTACGCATGTTCATACTCGTGTTCCCTGCTTTACGCCCGACTGACGCGGGCTTTTTGTGTCGTTTCTCGTACCATCAGCTCGGGCAACGACATCTCGAGCTGGTGATCCTTTGCGCCGGCAATGGCATCGGTCAGCCGCGCGACCGCGCGCTCCCCGATCCCGGCGATGTCGACGTGCATCGTGGTGAGCGCGGGCGAGATCAGGCGGGACAGCGGGATATCGTCGAAACCGGCGAGCGCGATTTGCCCGGGCACGTCGATCCCTGCGGCACGCAGCGCGATCAGCGCGCCGATCGCCATCATGTCGTTCGCGGCGAACAGCGCGTCCATCTCGGGATGATCGCGCAGGATCTGCGGGGTCAGCGCGGCGCCGGTTTCCTGCATGAAGTCGCCGGCGACAATCCGATGTTGCAGCCCGGCGGCATCCATAGCGGCGCGGTATCCTTCGATCCGCTCGCGCGCTTCGGCGTTGCTCTCCGGCCCGGAAAGATGAACGATCTGGCGGCGCCCGGTCGCGATCAGATGCTCCGTCATCACGCGCGCACCCGCGACGTTGTCGACTTGCAACGTCGGGCGATCCTTCCCTGGCGCAGCGCAATTGACCAGAACCGCCGGGATGCTCGACGGCAGCCCTGCCAGCAACAGCGCTGGATCGATATGCGGCGCCATGATGATCAGCCCGTCGACCCGACCGCGCATCGTGTGCAGCATTGCCACCGCGCGGTCGCCGTCGTGCAGGTTCGACAGCAACAGCTGCAGCCCGCGTTCGGACGCGGCGCGATCCATCCCGCGGAGCGTTTCGGAGAAGAACTCGCCATGCAAGTCGGGCAGGACCACGCCGATCGCATTCGCGCGTGCCATACTAAGGTTGCGCGCGCCCGCGTGGGGCACATAGCCAAGCGCAGCGGCAACCGTTTCGACATGGCGGCGCAGCTCCGGACGGACGTTGCTGTGCCCGTTGAGCGCCCGCGACACGCTCGCGACCGATACGTCGGCTTCACGCGCAACATCGCGGATCGTGGCGTTCGCCATGGGTCGAGAACATCCTTCCTGAGAGCGCTGCGGAGGGCGCCTCCGCTTTGCATTCCGCCGACTGGGACAGAGGCCCTGCCGATCTCCCTGCTTGATGTAACCGGTTACATCATTCATTAACGCTGTTCAAGACCGGGCCTTCCGGCGCACGGGCGGGGCGGCGGAAGTTCCCCCAACAGGAGGATAAGCGATGGAACCGTCGGGCATTTCACGGCGCGCAATGCTGCTAGGGGCAGGGGCCGTGACCGCCTGGGCGGCAAGTCCCGCACGGGCGCTGCTGGCCGGGGCCGACGCGATGGCCGGTTCGCCGATGATCGAGTCGCTGCTTGGCTCGATGACGGTCGCCGAGAAAGCGGGGCAGTTGACGCTCAACGCCGCCGCCTGGGCCGGCGGCGCGGCCAACGCCCTCAACCCGACCAAGGCCGGAGCGACGTTCGATGCGCAACTCGGCGAAGTCCGCGCAGGCCAGCTCGGCGGCGTGTTCAACGGCCACGGTACCGACATGGCGCAGCGGATGCAGACCGCCGCGATGCGCGAAGCACGGCTCAAGATCCCGCTGATCTTCGCCGCCGACGTCATCCACGGTTTCCGCACCGTCTTCCCGGTCCCGCTGGCGGAAGCGGGAAGCTTCGATCCCGATCTCGCCGAACAGACCGCGCGCGCCGCGGCGGTCGAGGCGTCTGCCGCCGGGATCGACTGGACCTTCGCGCCAATGGTCGACATCGCACACGACCAACGCTGGGGACGGGCAGTCGAAGGCGCGGGCGAGGACGTGTTGCTCGGTCGCGTGATGGCCGCCGCGCGTGTCCGCGGGTTCCAGGGGACCAAGGGGCTCACCGCAAACGACGCCGTGATGGCCTGCGCCAAGCATTTCGCGGCCTACGGTGCGGCAGAGGCGGGGCTCGACTATAATTCGGTCGACGTGTCCGAACGGACGCTGCGCGACGTGTACTTCCCGCCGTTCCAGGCCGCGTTCGGCGCTGGCGTGGGATCGACGATGGCGTCGTTCAACGAAATCTCGGGCGTCCCCGCGACGGCCAACCCGTGGCTGCTCGACACGGTCTTGCGCAAGGAATGGGGCTTCGGTGGACTGGTCGTGTCGGATTACACCGCCGACGAGGAATTGATCGCGCACGGCTTTGCCGCCGATGCCCGCGAAGCGACGCGGCTGGCGTTCATGGCTGGTGTCGACATGAGCATGCAGAGCAACTTCTACCGCGATCATCTGCCGGCGCTGGTGGCATCGGGCGCGGTGCCGATGGCGCGGCTCGACCAGGCGGTGCGGCGGGTATTGCTGGCGAAGCAGGCGCTCGGTCTGTTCGACGACCCGTTCCGTCGGATCGACCCCAAGCGCGAACGCACCCGCGTGCGGACCAAGCCGCATCTCGCGCTCGCCCGCGATGCGGGGCGGCGTTCGATCGTGCTGCTCAAGAACGACGGCGACCTGTTGCCGCTGCCCCGCTCAGGCAAGCGGATCGCGCTGATCGGCCCGTTCGCACAAGGCCAGCGTGAGCTGATCGGCCCGTGGAACGTCTATGGGTCGGACAAGGAAGCGGTCGACCTGCTGACTGGGGTTCGCGCGCTGGTCGCTGACCCCGCCTCGGTCACCGCGACCGACGGATCCGGGATCGACGCGCCGCTTCCCGGCGGGATCGAGGCGGCAGTGGCGGCGGCAAACGGCGCGGATATCGTGATTCTCGCCGTCGGTGAGGCGCAAAACATGTCGGGAGAAGCGCAATCGCGTGCCGATATCGTCGTCCCGGCGGCGCAAATGGCGCTCGCTGCGGCGGTCGCGGCGACCGGCAAGCCGATCGTCGTCGCGCTGCGCAACGGGCGCGCGCTGGCCTTGTCGGGCGCGGTGCTCGATGCCCCTGCAATTCTGGTGACATGGTTCCTCGGGTCGCAATCCGGCCCCGCGATCGCCGACATATTGTTCGGAATCGTCGCGCCGTCTGCGCGGCTACCCGTCAGTTTCCCGTATGCAACCGGGCAGGAACCGTACCATTACGCGCACAAATCGACCGGTCGTCCCAACCCCGAGGGACCGCGGGTCGACTATAAGGCGCACTATCGCGAGGTCCCCAACGCCGCGCGCTTCGCGTTTGGGCACGGGCTGACCTACGGCAAGATCGGCTATTCCGGCCTGCAACTGGGCGATGGCAAGCTGGCGTGGGACGGAACGCTCGACGTGCGCGCGACGATCACCAACAGCGGGACGCGCGCGGCAGAGGAAGTCGTTCAGCTTTATATTCATGACGTTGCGGCCAGCATCACGCGACCGGTGCGCGAATTGAAGGCGTTCCGCCGCGTCCGCCTCGCCGCCGGGGCGCGACAGGAGGTGGTGTTCACGCTCAAGCGCAGCGACCTGCAGTTCGTCGGGCTCGACCTCAAGCCGACCGTCGAGCCGGGCCAGTTCCGCCTGTGGGTTGCCCCCTCGGCACAAGCGGAAGGCGTTAGCGCCTCCTTCGAACTGGTTGCGGCCTAATCCTCAGACGTCGGCGCGGCGTGCCAGATCCTCGACCAGCGCGGCATGGACCCCGCGCTTGAGCGGATTGCCCAGCATGACCAGCGCCGACGCCACCAACCCCGCCGAACAGGCATAGAGCATCAGGTCGCGAATCCCCGCAGCGGTGGCCGCGCTCTGGGTCGCGCCGGCAACATACCCTATGTGTCTGTAAAACAAGCCAAGTCCCCCCGCCGCTGCGGCCAGCCCGATCTTCTGCCACAAGGCCGCGACCCCGAACGCCAGCGCCTCCACCCGCGCGCCTGTGCGATCTTCGCCATATTCGACCGTGTTGGGCAGCATCGACCAGAACACCAGATTGAACCCAGTAAACGCCGCCTGCAGCAAGGCGAGCACCGCGATCGTCGCCGTGCCCCGGGGCGCAAACCCGAACAGCGTCAGGCACAGGAGCCCCCAGCCAACCGCCGCGAACCAGACGCCACGCAACCCGATCCAGCGCGTGACGAGCAACCAAACGGGCACCGCGACCGCCCCCGCGACCGCCATCAGCGCAAGCGTCTGCGGCCCCTGCGCGGGCTGCCCCGCGACGTGTTTGAAATAATAGAGCACCGATTGCGTCAGCACGGCCGCCGCCAGCCCCGCGACCATCGCCGCCAGATTGAGCGTGACGAACGCCCGATTGGCGAGCAGCAACCGCAGGCACGTCAGCAGCGGTGCCTGCGCCCTGGACGTCGCCGCCGGCAAAGCCTCCCGCGCGCCAAAAGCCAGCGCAAGCAACAGCCCAGCACCAACGACGCCGTAAACGATCGCCGCGCTCGCGAACCCCGCCTGACTCGTCGCATCGCCCGTCACGCGCAGCGCGATCCACGGCGTCCCCATCGTCACGACCAATGCCGCGATCGTCCCGAATAGCATCCGCACCCCCGCGAGCATCGTGCGATCGCGACTGTCGGGGCTAATCCGCGCGGTCCAGGCCGCATACGGCACGTTGACCAGCGCGTAGAGCGTGCGAAACAGGATCTGCGTCGCACCGATCACCCCCGCCAGCCACACGCCGGTCAGGTCCGGGGTGGAATAGAGCAACACGAACGCAATCCCCAACGGCACCGCCCCCCAGGCGATGAACCGCCGATACCGCACCCCCGGCCGCTGCGCCGCAATCCCGACGAGCAGGTCCGCGATCCCGTCCCACAACGCACCGATCATGTAGAGCGCCCCGCCAAGCGCGACTGATACCCCAAGCACGTCAGTGTAGAAGAACAGCAGGTACAGCGAGACGCTCTGCCAGTAGAGATTGCACGCGAAATCGCCCGCGCCGAACACCACGAACTGCATCGCGCCGGGGCGGTTCTGGCTGCGTCGCATTGCCGGGTTCTCAAGCGGGCGTGGCATGATCGTCCGCCTGACGATTGCGGTTGCGCCGGTCAACCGTGCCATGCGGAAGGCTTGGCGGGTTTAACTGCACCACGCTGGAGCAACCGCGCAGTTCATGTGTTGTTGCGAAATGGAAACAAAGCCCCTGCCGCGCGAAGCTGCGCTGATCATCAACGCGCATTCGCGCAAGGGCCAGGATCTATTCGAGACCGCGCGCGACAAGTTGGTGGCGGCAGGCGTCATCCTCACCGCCTGCCATGCGGTCAAGGATCCCGACGAGATGGAAGCAACGATGCGCACCGTGGTCGCCAGCGGCGTGCCGATGGTGATCGTCGGTGGCGGGGACGGGTCGCTTTCGGGTGTAGTCGACGAGGTGGTCGGAAAGGATTGCGTCTTCGCCGTCCTCCCGCTCGGCACCGCGAACAGCTTTGCGCGGTCGCTGCATCTGCCGCTGGATCTCGACGGCGCGATCGATGTGATCGCCAACGGGCGGCGGCGGCGGGTGGATCTAGGCATGATCGACGACGATTACTTCGTGAACGGTGCGTCGATCGGGCTTTCCACGATGATCGGGGAGACGGTGCCGCACAAGCTCAAGCGCTACGCCGGGCGGGTGGGGTATTTGATGTGGGCGCTCAAATGTTCGGTCCGGTTCCGGGCGTTTCGGTTGACGATCGACGATGGCACGCAGGCGCAGACGCTGTGGGCGACCGAATTGCGCATCCTCAACGGGCGGCATCACGGCGGGGTCGCGCTGTCGGATACGGCGGACGTCGGCTCGCGCAAACTGTTGCTGCAGGCAGTGGTCGGGCAGAGCAAGGTCGCGCTCGCGCGGGACTGGTATGCCAAGTTCTTCAAGCTGCGGGACAAGGATGCGTGCAGCCGCGATTTCGTCGGCGAGTGTTTCAAAGTGACGATCGACCCGCCGCAACGCATTTCGATCGATGGCGAAGTCCTTGCCTGTACGCCGGTGACCGCGAAGATCGCCCCCGGCGCGATCGAAGTGGCCGTATCGGCAACCGGTTAAGGCAAATCCTTCAAGACAAGTCGTTTTGACTTGGCAGGTTCCGTGTTAGCGCTCTCCCGGACGGACACGCACAAAGATTGCGGCCCGACGACAGGGAGATGGACGATGCGGTTGAGCAGCTTTGCAGTCGGGGTGAGCGCAGTGTTGCTGTCGAGCGGGCCGGCAACCGCCGCTCCATCCGCCGAGCTGCCGCCAATTCCTGTGACGGTTCGCGTCGATTCAGACCGCATTGTCGCGCCTTTGCCGCCGATTTGGCGCTTCTTTGGCGCGGACGAACCCAACTATGCGACCGCGCCCGATGGCGTCGCGCTGATGCGCGAACTCGGGCAGTTGCGGCACGACGCGGTCTACTTCCGCGCGCACAATCTGCTGACCACCGGCGACGGCACCGCCGATTTCAAATGGGGCAGCACCAACGCCTATACCGAGAAGAACGGCAAGCCCGTCTACGACTGGCGGATCGTCGACGGGATCATCGATAGCTATCGCGCGCGCGGGGTGCGCCCGTATCTCGAGATCGGGTTCATGCCCGAGGCGTTGTCGTCCGCGCCCAAGGGCGTTCCCTATCGCCGCGCGTGGAAGCCCGGGAACGACTATAAGGGGATCACCGCGGGCTGGTCCTACCCGCCCAACGATTACGCCAAATGGGGCGAGCTGATCTATCAATGGACCCGGCACAACGTCGCACGCTACGGTCGCGCCGAGGTCGAACGCTGGTATTTCGAGGTGTGGAACGAGGCCAATCTCGATTTCTACTGGTCGGGCAATCCGGAGCAATTCTACCGGATGCACGATGTCGCGATCGACGCGGTGCGGCGGGCGTTGCCGACCGCGCGGGTCGGGGGACCCGACGTCGCCGGGTCGGGCGATGCGTTCATGGATGGCTTCCTCGCGCATGTGACGACGGGGAAGAATTATGCGACCGGCAAGATCGGGACGCCGACCGATTTCGTCTCGTTCCACGCCAAGGGCCAGCCGAGCGTGGTCGACGGGCATGTCCGCATGGGGATCGCCAACCAGCTGAAGACCGCGGACGCCGGGTTCGCCAAGATCGCCGCCGTACCGTCCCTGGCGCACAAGCCGATCGTGATTGGTGAAAACGATCCCGAAGGCTGCGCGGCGTGCCCCGGCCCGGCGAACGCCTATCGCAACGGGCCGCTCTATGCGAGTTACACCGCGGCGAGCTATGCGCGGCTGTGGACGCTGGCGCGGCGGCGAGGCGTCACGCTGGAGGGCGCGCTGTCGTGGTCGTACACCTTCGTCGGGCAACCGTGGTTCGCCGGCTATCGGCAACTCGCGAGCAACGGGGTCGATCTCGCGGTGTTTAACGTGTTCCGCTTGTTCGCAAAGCTTGGCGAAAATCAGGTGGCGGCGACGAGCGACGGCGAAGTCGCGCTCGATACGATCGTGCGGGATGGCGTGCGGGCGGCGCCCGACGTCGGCGCGCTGGCGACGCGCGATCGCGCGGGCAAGGTCGCGATTTTGCTGTGGAATTATCATGACGACGATGTGCCGGGGCCTTCCGCCGCGGTGCACGTCGCGCTCAGCGGAAAGCATGGGGCCACCGCGCGGCTGTGGCGGGTCGATGCGACGCACGCGAATGCGTTCGGCGAGTGGCAGAAACTCGGCAGCCCGGCGCGCCCGAGCGCAGCGCAGGTCGCGCAGTTGAAGACCGCCTCGCGGCTCGTTGCGGAGACGGTCACGGTGACGCCGGGCGGGATGGACGTGACGATCCCCCGGCAAGGCGTGGTTCTGGTCGAGCTTCAACCATAGTTGTATCGGCTCGCAAGGATGCGCGGCCAGAACTGCAATAGATGGCTCTTCGGGCCCGGATGATGTGAGGCGCTGGCGGTCGGGAACGCACGTTGGCTGAGACGCAAATCACATTCAGTGCGACGAACGCGAGACGCTCGGCGAGCGGGCACGAATGGCAATAATTGGATGTAGAGCGAACATACGCCAGAGACCAGAAAGCCGCCGGCCCCATTAGAACCGGCGGCTCGACTGCAAGCCTTGCTGACGGTCAGCTTAGGCGTAATTAACCTTGATCGTGACCTTGCCCCTGAGGCTGCGCAAGCCAAAGCCGACCATGCCGAAGCCCAGCAGCATCATCGCCCAAGTGCCGGGCTCAGGAACGGCCGGCGCAAGCGTGGCTGAGAAGGTCGTCGAGCTAGCGAGGCCACAACCGGCGGTCACGCCGCAAAGCTGGACGTTGAAGCTGTTGCTATAGAGATTGTAGTTGGAGCCATTCGCCGAAAACGACAGTCCGTTGAAACTGAAGAAGGGCGCAGTGGCCGTGAACAGATTATCATTCGCAGCACCGGTCGGATAAAGTCCGGGTGCGATCAATGAGATGCTGCCGCCTGCAAAAACACCGCTGAGCAAAGTGATCTCCGAAAATCCCTGAGATGCGTCTCCAACCGTCGTTAAGTTCCCGGATCCCGAACCGAAGGTACTCGACAGAGTGAACACGTACGTCGCCGCTGCGGCCGGCGTTGTAGTCATGAACGCGAGTGCGGCAACCGAGCAAAAAAGCTTCTTCATTAAGCCCCCCTAAGTAGCCGGCAAAGAGCCGGTAGCTGATTCCAAGCAGATTTTGTGCCAAGCCCAGATTAACGTCCGCTCAAGTGCCGTGACGTTCACCGATCGGCGCAAAGTGTAAAAAGTCCTTACACTAAATTTCGGCAATTAGGCGAACCCTGCCGATCTGGCGGACGCCGGCACTACAAGGAGAACGTCCGCTTTTCTTGCGGTCGACAAGCGACCTCGCTGTGAAGGATTGTGTGTCAGAAAACCTGATCTTGAAATCAGCGCATGCCTGACGGCAGACGACTGGCTTTCCTCGTGGTTTCGGACATCGCGAGCGGACGGATCAGTATTGTGCGTCCGACGCACCGATCGTGGTTTTTGTCTCAACGAACGTGCGCCTCGCCGCGCCTGCCGCGCCGGTCCGTCTCACGCAACGTGAGCCGCAAACTGCCCTTTATTGGAGTTTTGATGGGTCATCATTGCGCGCCGCTACATTCAAGGCCCGATGACGGTACGTTGATCCGGCAAGCCCCTCCCCTTCAGGGGAGGGGTTGGGGTGGGGCCTCTCCCCGCGTGCGCGGTCTCCATGAGACGGATAGGCCCCACCCCCAGCCCCTCCCCTGAAGGGGAGGGGAGTCCATCAAACGTCATCGCACCCAAGCGTTTGAAGGCAATCGCTGGTAGGTGCCCTTACAACGGCAGCGGCACCGTACGGTCGATCTTGAAGTCCGCCGACTGGACCGGGACGCCGGTATCGGGCTGGCCGGACCCCACGCTGACGTGGAACTGGCCCGCCATCACTTGCCGTACTCCGTCCACCCCGACCGCGCTCAGGTCGCGCGGCGACAGGTCGAACGTCACGCTCTGGCGTGCACCGGCAGCGAGCGTGATCCGCTTGTACCCGCGCAGCGCAATCCGTGGCGCACCCGGGACGGCAGGGAAGGTGAGGTAAAGCTGGGCGACCTCGTCGCCCGCGCGCTTGCCGGTGTTGCTGACCTCGGTGATAACGCGAAGCCCCTGGTCCGCGCCGCCCGCAGCGGGCGTCACGACAAGGGGCGTATAAGCGAAGCGTGTGTAGCTCAGCCCGTGCCCGAACGGGTACACCGGCGTACCGGTGAAATAGCGATAGGTGCGCCCCGTCATCGCATAATCGTCGAACGGCGGCAGGTCGGCGACGCTGCGGTAGAAGGTCAGCGGCAGCCGCCCGCCCGGATCGGTCTTGCCGGTCAGCACGTTGGCGACCGCGAGCCCGCCGGACTGGCCGGGATACCAGGCTTCGACGATCGCGGCGGCATTGTCCTTCGCCCAGGCGAGGTTGATCGGGCTGCCGTTCATCGCGACGACGATCACCGGCTTGCCGGTGGCCTTGGCGCGTTCGAGCATCGCTACCTGCTCGGCGGGCAGATCGAGCGAGGTCTTGTCGCCGCCCTTGAAGCCCGGAATGTCCGTCCCGGTCTCCTCGGCTTCCAGATCGGAGGTGAGGCCGACCACCGCGACGAGCACGTCGGCGCGGGCGGCGGCGGCATCGAGCGCCGCGTCGGGCTGCGCCGAGATCCGCTTCCACACCAGATCGGTATTGCCGAACCCGCGCGCGGTCGAGACGACGCGCAGGCGATAGCGATGGCCTTTCTGCAACGGCACGGTCTTGAGCGAGGGGAGCGGCCCGCGATGATCCGCCCCGACATCGAGGAACGTCTTGCCGTCGAGTTCGATCAGCCCGCTGCCGCCGAGGCCCAGGCGGTAGCTGCCGGTTTCGGGGGGGACGAGGAACCCGGTCCATTCGGTGCGGTGATAATCGTTGACGGTCGGCAGCAGCAGCCCGCGCGCCGCGACGTCCTCTTCACGCCGCGTGACGACGGGGCGATCCTGATAGGTCAGCGCTGCGATCGCCGCGCGATCGGTGCCGGGGGCGAAGGGCAGGGTGGGGGGCGTCACGGGGTTGAAATAGCGCGCGAGCAGCCCGGGCTTGCCGTCCGGCGTGCGCAGCGCGACCGTGGGAATGCGATCGCCATCGGTGATCGATTCCCCGAACGGCACCAGCGTGACCGATCGCGCCCCGGCGGCGCGGCGCAATCCTTCGACCATCGAAATGGGGGTGGCGGACTGGGGCGAGGAATAATTGCCGCGCAGGACGCGCGTCGCATCCCCGAGCGGGCCGATCACCGCGATCCGCGCGCCGCGGCGCAGCGGCAGCACGCCGTCGTTCTTGAGCAGGACCAGGCTCTTTTCCGCCGCCTCCAGCGCGAGCGCGGTGTGATCGCGCGTCAGGATCGCGCGGACCGGCACCACGGCGGGAGCACCGGCGATTCCCGGCAGGTCGCCGTTGCGCAGCCGCGCCGAGAACAGCCGCACCAGCGCGCGGTCGATGTCGCCCTGCGAGATCAGGTCGCGCCGCAAGGCGTCGCCGAAGCGTTCGGGCAAGCCGCCCATGTCGCCGATCGTCTGGGTGTGGCATTCGTTGTCGGTGCCTGCCTTCATCGCCGCCGCGATCGCGGTTGCCTGGTCAGGCGCATATTTGTGGCCGTCGGCAATGTCCTTCACCGCGTCGCAATCCGACACGACATAGCCGGTGAACCCCCAGGCGCCGCGCAGATGATCTTTGAGCAACAGATCGTTCGCGCAGGCGGGCTGGCCGTCGATGCGATTGTACGCGCACATGATCGACCCAGCGCGCGCCTCGACGATCGCGGCGCGGAAGGCGGGGAGATAGGTGTCCTCCAGATCGTGCGGCGAGACGTAGACATTCGCGCCGTGCCTGGTCGATTCCGGGCCGCTGTGGACCGCGAAATGCTTGGGCGTGGCAATGACGTTGGGGATGTCCGGGTTGGGCCCCTGAATGCCGGTGATGAACGCCATGCCCATGTGCGCGGTCAGATACGGGTCTTCGCCGTACGTTTCCTGACCCCGGCCCCAGCGCGGATCGCGGAAGATGTTGATGTTGGGCGACCAGGTATCAAGCCCGGTGCCGATCCGGCCAAGCTTGCCGGTCTGCCGCCCGAGCGTGTGGAGCGCGCGGACCTCGGTGCTGATGACTTCGGCGACCCGGTGGACGAGCGGCGCGTCGAAGCTGGCGGCGAGACCGATCGGCTCGGGGAAGTTGGTGGTGGGAACCGGGCCGATCGCGCCATGGAGCGATTCGGTCCACCAATTGTACGCGGGAATCCCGAGCCGCGGGATCGCGGGCGCGACGTTGAGCAATTGCGGCAACTTCTCCTGCGGCGTCATCCGCGCGACGATCGCGGCGGCCATGCGATCGGCCTCGGCGCGGACGGGCGGCTGGGGGGCGGGGGCAGTTTGCGCATGCGCGGTCATCGCCGCGACGCCGGCTCCGACCAGAAGGATGAGACGCGCAGTGTGCGAGACGGTCGATGCCATGCTGTACCTCTGGTCGGGGAAAGGAGACGTCAGATCGTCGGCAATCCGCGCTCGACGATCTTGCGGATGAGGTCGCGGTGGCGCGGCAGGCCGTGGCGCATCCGTTCGGTCTGGGTCGCGGCCTCGCGACGCGCCTGGTCCGCGATCCGCCGGTCGCCCGCGATCGCATCGCGCGCGACTTCGGTGTGGAAGCCCATGCCGTAGAGGACATATTGGTAGCTTGCCGCGGGGAAGACTTCCTCGACCCGGTCGAACTCGTCGTGGAACCACGGCGGCTGGTAGCGCCACAGCGTGAGCAGGTCCTGCAGCCGATCCGGGATCGTCTCGGGCCGGACGTTGTCGCGCCAGAAATCGCTGTCGGTGCGCTTGGTGAGCACATAATGCAGCTTGAGGAAATCGATGATCCGACCCCAACGATAGTGCGTCGTCGCGTTGAACCGCGCGGCGAGGATGTCCATCACTTCGCGACACACCGGCATCTGCTCGGCGATCAGCTTGGCGGACAGTTCGATCAGCACGATCGCGGACGCCTCGAGTGGTTCGAGGAACCCCGCCGCCAGCCCGACCGCGACGCAATTGTTCTTCCAGAAAGTCTCGCGGTGCCCGGCACGGATCGCAAGCTTGCGCACCGGCAGGTCCTTGCCCGCCGGGCCGAGATAGGCGCGCAGTTCCTGCTCGGCGGCATCGTCCGAGATGTGGCTGCTGGAGAAGACATGCCCGACCCCGCGGCGGGTCGGCAAGCCGATGTCCCAGATCCAGCCCGCGCTTTGTGCGGTCGAGATGGTGTGCGACGCGATCGGGCCGTCGGGGTCCTCGTGCGGCAATTGCACCGCGAGCGCGGTGTCGCAGAACAGCGTGTCGGCGCAGCTCTTGAAGGGCACGCCGAGCGTCTTGCCGATCAGCAGCGCGGCGAAACCGGTGCAGTCGATGAACAGGTCGCCCGCGATCTCGCCCGCCTGTTCGGTGACGACGGTGCGGATGTCGCCATTCTCGGCCTGGGTCGCATGCTGCACGTCGGCAAGGACGTGGCGGACGCCGAGCTTCTCGCAGCAATGCCGCTGGAGGAAGCCCGCGAACTTTCCCGCATCGAGGTGATAGGCGTAATTGGCGACCGCGTCATATTCGGGGGTCGCGATCGTCTTGGGGGCGAGGCCGTCGTCGCAGAGCAGGCCTTGCGGCGACACCATGTCGCAGAAGCTCTGGCCCTTGGGATCGGCGAGCCAATGTTCGGCGAGATTGACGCGCGTGAAGCCCTGCGGGAGCATCAGCGGGTGGTAATAGCCCTCATCGGGCTCGCCGGTGGTCCAGCGCGCGAAGCGGGCGCCTTGCTTGAACGAGGCGTTGCATTCGCGGAAGAAGTCGCTTTCCGACACGCCCATCTTGGAGAGCGTCGAGCGCAGCGTCGGCCAAGTGCCTTCGCCGACCCCGATGATCGGGGTGGTGGGGGATTCGACCAGGGTGACGGTTAACGTTCCAGCGGCAATCCGCCCCTGATGGCGCGCGGCGATGATCCCCGCGGTCAGCCAGCCGGCCGTTCCGCCGCCGACGATGACGATGTTGCTGACGGTCTGCATGGCGCCCGGTTCGTACCAAAAAATGGGGGGTGCCGATACGACACCCCCCTGGGGAGGAACATCAGAAGCGGTAGCGGGCACCCGCTACGAAGCGGCGGCCATAGTCGTACACGTCCAGCAGCTGGTTCGCGAAGCGACCATGCGTGCTCTGCTGGTTGTTGTTGACGTTGATCGCCTCACCAAACACGCTGAAGTGCTTGTTGATGTCGTAGCTCGTCGACAGGTCGAGCTGGAGGCTCGAATTGACGAAGGTCGGCTCGGCACCGAAGTTGCTGGTGTTCTGGTTCTGCCCGAACTGGAGCAGATACTTGTCACGCCAGTTGACCGCAGCGCGGAGCTGGAAGCCCTTCTTGTCGTAGAAGCCGACGAAGTTCGCGGAGTTGGCCAGGCCCGTGACGGCGAAACCAGTCTGCGAGATGTTGGTCGGATCATACGGCTTGTTGGTGCCGACGAACGTCGCGTTCGCGTTGAACCCGAAGCCCGAGGTGCCGAACACCTGCTGCCACGCCAGCTCGACGCCGCGGACCGTCGCGTCCGGCCCGTTGACCTGCTGCGAGACCGCGAAGTTGGCGAGCGAACCCGTCGTCGGATCGATCACGCCGTTGATCGCCTGCCGCGTCACGCCGCCAACGATGAAGTTGCTGACGTTCTTCAGGAAGAAATCGATCGAGAGGTACGAGTTGCGCTGGTAATACCATTCCGCCGCGACGTCGAAATTGTCCGCGAGGTATGGCTTGAGGTTCGGGTTGCCGCCGCTGCCGGTGAGGGCACCGACACGCTGGCCGACGCCGACCGCGAGCACCGGGTTGAGGTTGCCGAGGCCCGGCCGCGTCAGCGTGCGCGACGCATCGAAGCGCAGCTGGAGCTTGTCGGTCACTTCAAGCCGCGTATCGATCGACGGCAGCAAGTACGAATAGTTGCTGCGCGCGCTGATCGGCGAGACCGCGCCGAAGTTGAGGTTGAGCAGCGTCGGATCCGCCGCGCTGGTCGAGATCGAGGTCGGCAGGCGGCCCTGGCCGACCGAGACGAGATGCGTGTTCTCGTTGCGGACGCCCGCCGCGAAGTGGAACGGCATGCTCGCGATTTCGGTCTGGAACGCGACGTTCATGTAGAGCGACCACGTCTTCTCGGTGATCTGCTGGACGCTGTTCGGATCGACCTGCTGATCGAACGTTCCAGTGAAGCCGTTCAAGCCGTCGGTCGTGTTGTTCGGGTAGTTGAAGCCCGGAACCCGCGTTGCCTGGGGATTGCCCAGACCTGTCAGATAGCTCTGATACGCAGCCGGATCGAACACGATCAGCGACGACGGCAGCGTTCCCTTGAAACCGGGGATGAAGTTGCTGCCGAGGTTGACCGTGCCCTGATACAGGCTGGACGGGAGCGGCGCGATGCCCGAACCCTGTGCGGACGGGCCACCGTAGCCGGCATAGGCCTGCCAGAAGTTGTTGGTGAACGTGCTCTTGTTACGAAGGTTGAACTTGTCTTCGTAATATTGCCCGCCGAACTTGATCGTCAGGTCGTCCTGCTTCCAGGTCGCGGTCAGGCGGCCCTGCTTGAGCTCGTCGACGTTGTTCTGCGTCTGGTTGACGGTGACGTGCGAACCGATCAGCGCCTGGTTCTGGAAGTTGGCGGCATTGCCCTGCGGACCGAAGGCGGTGAGCGACGGGAAGCTGTTGTTGCTGTTGCCGGTGATGGAAATACCGGCGCTGTTCGCCTGTGCGCCACCATAACCGATGTCGCCGTTCTGGCTGCCGATCGTGTCGCTGTCCGGGTTGAGCCAGCTCTTCGCCCAGGCAAGATCGCCGTTGACCGAGAAGTTGTCCGAGACATCCCACTTGACGTTGCCGCCAAGCTGGTTGGTCTGGAGAACCTGCGTGTTGCGTGCCGCGGTGAAATCGGTCGGCGAACCACCCGGCTGACTGAAGTTGACCGCCGTGCCATTGCCGTCGAGCGTGACGTTGCGCAGCGCACCCTGGTTGAACCACACGCCCAGCGCGGGGACGTTGGTGACGATTTCCTGACGTGAGAAATTGTCGTCGACGGTGACCATGACCGATTCGGACGGATGCCACTGCAGCGCGATCCGGCCGTCGACGCGCTCGTCCTTAACGGCTTCCTGGCTGATCACATATTGCTGCGGGAACCAGCCGGTGATGTTCGCGCGGTTGCCCGGTGCCGCCGTGATGTTGGTCGACGGTGCGCAGGTCGTGGTGGTCGCTCCGGCCAACTGGCACGGTGCGTAGAAGCCGCCGGCCCAGCCCGAGACCGAGACGCGGTTGCTGGTGGTGTCGCGGCGCGTGTAGATCACGTCGGCGAGAACGCCGAGCGTATCGTTGGCGAAGGTATTGCTGAGCAGCAGCCCTGCGGTCGGCACGACCTTGCCCGAACGATCCTGGATCGAACCCGAACCGCTTGCCGCCATGCGGAAGCCGGGGTGATCGAACGGCTTGGGGAATTCGATGTTGACGGTCGCGCCGATCGAGTTGGACGACAGCGTCACGTCCGGCGTCTTGAACACGCTCAACTGGCCGATGAAGTCCACGCCGACGGTCGAGAAATCGATCTGGCGTCCGCCGGTTGCGGTCGAGATACGGCGGCCATCATACAGCGTCGTGTTGAAATCGCCGCCGAAGCCGCGAACGGTGATGCCGGTCGGCTCGCCGCGGTTGCCCGAGCGCTGGATCGACACGCCGGGAAGGCGCTGGAGCGATGCTGCGACGTTCGAATCCGGGAACTTGCCGATGTCTTCGGCCGAGATCGCGTCGACCACGCCGGTGGCGTTGCGCTTGATGTCGAGGTTGCGCTGGAGCGAGCCGCGCAGGCCGGTGACGATGATGTCGTCGCCTTGCGCGCCTGCGGTGTTTCCGGCGGCGGGGGACGTTGCCTCATCCTGCGGCGTACCGGCCTGCGCGGCCGTCACCGTGCCGGCGGGGGCAGCGACTGCGGGCTGGACCGGAGCGGGCTGGTTCGTCGTTGCGTTCTGCGCGTCTGCGGTTTGGGCGAGCGCTGGAGTCGCAAGTGTGAGCGCAACCAAGCTGGTGGCACCGACGAGCATGCACCGGCGGCGCTGGCGCGCCGCAAAATTAAAGCCGTCGTGCTGGATAAATTTCTTCATCGATCCCCTCCTCTATGAGATTTTTCTCATTATTCGTTCAGGACACCGTACCGAACCGTCGAAACGACCGAACTCGCAAGTGCCCATGGACCGCGATCGTTTGTGCGATCATCGAGCCGTTAGGGTTGGTATCGCTACCACAATTAGGATGCAAGCGATTTGTCCGTGTATTATAGAATAACGAGTACGAGCCTTGCGGTCGCCGCCATGCCGCGTATTCGGAGGGCGTACCGCGGGTCAGCCGTGTGACGGAGAGGGAGCCAGGCATGGCGACGTTGGAATTGCTGAACATTCACGCGCACGACTCGCTCCAGATCACGCCGCCGGACGCGGGCGACCGCCATTTCGTGCAGATCGTGACGAGCGAGATCGAATCGGTAGCAGCACACTTCCCGATTCTGTTTTGCAAGAATGCCGACACCGGCGAATTCTACGCCGGGGCTATGCTGGGCCTGCAACCGGGGCAGAACCTCGTTCGTGGCGAAGCGGATGGTGATCACGCGAATCGCCTGAACGACGTTGTTCGTGAAGGATTTTACATATCCGACGAGGCGATCGCGATCGATCCGCAGCATCCGCGCTTCGGGACCGGATATGGTACGCCCGTGTTCGAAACCGATGGTTCCGCGTCGCCAGCGCTGCGCGGAATCCAGCGCGCGCTGGGGCAACTGCATTCCGGGATTGCGCCGACCAATGCGTTTATCGCGCGGTTGCTGTCGTTGAAGCTGGTCGAGCCGATCGACCTGACCTTCACCTTCGATGATGGCGAACGGCTGAGCGTCGAAGGACTCTATACCGTAAGCCGGGATTCGCTTGCCGAACTGTCCGACGCGGTCGTGCTCGAGCTGTTCCGATCGGGAGATCTGGAACGGATCCACGGCGTGATCGCCTCGCTCCAGCATGTCCGTCGCCTCGCGCGGTTGCGCAACGATCGTCTGGCTACCGGATGATGGAACGCGGCCCGGAACCCCGCAGCGTCGACGCCGCGACCATCACGGATCTCGCGGCGTTCGTGCGGGACATCGCCCAGCCATGCCTGCCGGTCGTGGTGCGCGGGCTTTGCCGCAACTGGCCGGTCGTTACCGCGGCGATCCGATCGAGTGCGGCGCTGGTGGCGTATCTCGCGCGGTTCGATGCGGGGCGCACGGCGGAAGCATTCGTCGGCGATCCGGCAATCGCCGGTCACTATGCCTATGGCAAAGACCTTGCCGGGTTCAATTTTGTGCGGGAAAGCCTGCGGTTCGGGGATGCGCTGACGCGGATCGTTGCCGCTGCCGATGCACCGGAGACCGAGTCGGTCTATCTCGGATCGCTGCCGACCGATGCCTATCTCCCCGGCTTTGCGGCGGAGAACATCCTGCCGATCGTGCCGGCCACCGCGCGTCCGCGAATCTGGATCGGGACTGCTTCGTCGGTTGCCTGTCATTACGACACGTTCGATAACCTCGCCTGCGTCGTCGCCGGGACGCGCCGGTTCACGCTGTATCCGCCGGATGCGATCGGCCAGCTCTATGTCGGCCCGATCGACCATACGATGGCGGGGCAGCCGATCAGCCTCGCGGCCAACGCACCGCCCGGCGACCCGCGCTATCCGAACGTTGCGACGGCGCGCGCCCGTGCGATGGTGGTCGATCTCGCACCGGGCGACGCCTTGTACATGCCCAAGCTGTGGTGGCATTCGGTCGAGGCGACCGCGCCGTTCAACGTGCTGGTCAATTACTGGTGGGACGCTTTCGCCGCGGGGCCGGACGCGCCGTATACCGCGATGCTGCTGTCGATGATCGCGATCGCCGAACGCCCGCCCGCCGAGCGTGCCGCGTGGCGCGCGTTCTTCGATCATTACGTCTTCCGACCGGAGGGGCATCCGCTCGCGCATTTGCCGGAGGCGCAGCACGGCATTCTCGGACCGCTTGGCCAGGGCAATTACGGTCGGATCCGGGCGTGGGTGATGAAGATGCTGCGCGGGGGATAAGATCGCGATGGTCGACCGTCGCGGGGTTTGACGATCGGGTCGATTAGACGGACAAGGCGCTGCCGCGCGATCAGGGTGGTGGTGCACGCCAAGCACACAGAAACGACAATGGGGGGGATGCAGATGCGGTACGATCGTTCAGCACTGGCGCGGGGTGCGCGCCGGACCGTTTTTCGCGGCGTTTTTGCGCTTGCCATGACGGCAGCGGTGGCTTTGCCGTCCGTGGCGCAAGTGCCGACGCACGTGCCAGCGCCCGTTGCAGGCGCGCGCGCGGTCGTGATGGAACGCATCAAGGTCCACGCGCCGAGCCTCGTCGGCAATCTCGAAGGCAATGCGGCCGACCGCGACGTCATCGTCGTCCTGCCGCCGAGCTATGCCGCCAACCCGACCCGGCACTATCCGGTGCTGTATGCGCTGCACGGCTATTCGATCGGCGCGGAGCAGTGGATCGGCGAGATCCACGTGCCGCAGACGATCGAAGGCGCGTTCGCGAAGGGCGCGCCCGAGATGATCGTCGTGATTCCGGATTCCAAGACGGTCCACAACGGGTCGATGTATTCGAGTTCGGTCACGACGGGCGATTTCGAGACGTTCATTACGCGGGACCTGATCCGCGCGATCGATGCGAAATACCGCACGCTCGCGGACCGGCGCAGCCGCGGTCTCGCCGGGCATTCGATGGGCGGGTATGGCACGACGCGGATCGGGATGCGGCATCCCGATCTGTTCGCGGCGATCTACATGATGAGCCCGTGCTGCCTGTCGCCGCGCGATCCGGCGCAATTCGACGTGAAGGCCGGGGCGGCGCTGGAGGCGGTGCAGACGCGCGCGGCGGCGGCGGCGTTGCCGTTCGGCGGGCGCGCGCAATTTGCGACGGCTGCCGCCTGGTCGCCCAACCCGAAGAACCCACCCTTCTTTCTCGACCTGCCGACCAAGAATGGCGTGGTGCAACCCGACGTGCTCGCGCGGTGGGCGGCGAATGCGCCGCTTGCGATGGTCGACCAATATGTCGGCAATCTCCGGCAGTATCGCGCAATCGCGATCGATGTCGGGGATCAGGACGGGTTGAAGGACGATGCCGCCAAGCTGCATGCGGCGATGGATCGCTACGGCATTGCCAACAGTTTCGAAATCTATCCGGGCACGCATGTCAGCGATGTCGCCGCCCGCTTCCAGGACCATGTGATCCCGTTTTTCGGGAAGAACCTGGTCACCACGTCCAGCCGTTGATGTGAGCGGTGGCGCGCGGGTTCAGCGCGCCATCGCGTTCTGCGTGTCTTCGAGCGCCAGATCGACCAACTGGCGCATCGCCGCGCTGGCCGCGACCGGATCGGCGGCGACGATCGCGTCGTAGACGACGACGTGATCCGGGATCGGGTTGCGCGGAAGGGCGCGCAGCCGTTGCTTGAACTGCGTGGTCCAGCTGACCGCCGCGCCGATCGAGGCGCTCAACACCCGCAAGGCATCGTTGCGCGTCGCCCGCAGGATCGCGTCGTGAAACTGCCGGTCCGCTGCGCGGCCAAGATCGGTCGCGAGCGAATGGCGGCGCATCGCGGCCAGCGCTTCCTTCATCTGTTTCAAATCGGCACGATCGCGGTTGGTCGCGGCCAGCCCCGCGGCGGCGGGCTCGATGATCGCGCGCAATTCGAACAGGCTGCGGACGAGTTGCGGATCCGGCTCGCCGGCGAATGCCCAGGCGAGGACGTCGGGGTCGAGCAGGTTCCATCTGTCCCGCTGCAGGACACGCGTTCCGGCCTTCGGGCGGCTTTCGACCAGCCCCTTGGCGATCAGGACCTGAATCCCCTCGCGGTACGCGCTGCGCGAAACGTCGAGCGTTTCCGCGAAGACGACTTCGCTCGACAGGGTCTCGCCCGGGGCGAATTCGCCCGACAGAATCGCCACGCCGAGCTTGTGCGCGATGGCGCCGCGTAACCGTCGCCCTTTGCCGCGCGGCTGGCGGGCAGGGGGATCGACCGCGGGGGCGGCGTCGCTGTCATCGGCTACGGGAGGAAACTTCACATTGTCCACCGCCACAGCCTAGCAGGCGCACGCGGCAACGGAAACCGGAACTATTGCCGGACGGTCGGACGCGCGGACCTGGCCGAGCCACGCGCGCGGCGGCAATCGCGCGACCTGTCGAACACCGTTTCCAAGCCCTTGAATGGCGGCAACCTTTCCGCGGAACCCGCAAAGCGCTGCGTATTTTGCAAACGCTTGTAAAAGGGCTGCGATCGTCCCTATCGTAGCTGTCATAATCGGGATGAGAAGGTGCGTATGACGAAAACGGTCTTGGTGATCGAAGATAACATGCTGCACCGCAAATTGTTCGCGGCGTGGCTCCAGAAGGCGGGGCATGAACCGGTTCTGGTTCCCGACGAACGGCTGGCTTATCTCGAGGCGGTTTCCCGGCAGCCCGACGCGATCATAACCGATATCCGGCTGCCCTATGTCGACGGGCGCGAGATCATTCGGCAGCTGAAGGCCAGCCCGCTGACGCAGCACATCCCGATCATGGCGATCACGGTCCTGAGCGGTAAAACGGACGAGGACTCGTGTCGCTCTGCGGGTGCGGATGTTTTCCTCACCAAGACGATCCGGATGGCGGCCTTCATCAAGGAGGTCGATGCCATCACGGCGTAACCGCTGCTGATGGCGTTTCGCGCTGTGGTCGCGCGGCGCGGTAAGAGGACAGCCCCGGCCCATGGACACAAAGATTTTTGTCGCAGGAACAGGTCGATACGAACCGTTAAGGATTGCGACAGCAAAGGTGGGGAAGCGGACTTGATGTACGGAAGCGTAGACGATGCAGCATTTTGAGAGCCGGGACGGCGCGGCGCTGGAATTGCGACGCCAGATGGCGGTCGATGCTGCGCGCAAGACGACGACCGAACGCGAAGGGGAGCTGAAACGGATCGTCGAGCAGGCCGCCGCCCTCGCGCGTACGCCGATCGCGTCGGTGTCGATCATTGACCGGAACCGGCAGTGGATTGCGGCAGGGCATGGCATCGACGTGACCGAGACGCCGCGGTCTTCCGCGATCTGCGACCGAGTCATCCTGCGTCCGGGGGAGCCGCTCGTCATCCTCGATGCGCGGAAGGACGAACGGTACGCATCGTTTCCGACCGTCGCGGAGGCACCGTTCGTGCGCTTCTATGCTGGCATTCCGCTGGTCAATCGCGCGGGATATGCGCTGGGCGCGCTTTGCGTCGTCGACATGGTTCCGCGCGATGAAGCCCCCGACCTGATGGCGCTGGGGCGGCTGGCGCGCGAAGCGGAACGGTTGATCAGCGGCTAGTCTCCGCGATCGGCTGGACCGGTCAAGAACAATGGTGCATGGAGTCGAGACATCTGGAGTCTCGATCAATCGTGCTTGCGAAACGGCGCCCTTCTCTGGCGATCATCATCGCGAGCACCGGGCGACCCCGCGAGATCTTGCAGTGGAAAGACCATCTGCAACGCCAGACTCGCCTTCCAGACCTGTTCTGTATTGCGGTGTCCGGTCCCGATGACTTGCCGGTCCTGGATGATTGGCCTTTGCAATGCGACGTGATCATCAGTCCCAAGGGATTGCCGATCCAGCGCAACGCCGGGTTGGCCCATGCGATCGATCGCGCGGAGATCGTTGCCTTTTTCGATGACGATTATGTCCCGTCGCGGACGGCGGTGGCGGACATCGTCGCGCTGTTTCACGCCAATGACGATCTGATCGCGGCGTCCGGGCATCTGTTGCTCGATGGCATCGGCGGGGCGGGGCTGTCGTATGCGACCGCGCTTGCCGCGGTCGACGCCTATGATCGCTGCCCGCCGCCACCGGTCTGGGTGCGGGCGCATCCAGGCGGGCTCTACGGGTGCAACATGGTCTATCGATCGCGCGCGATCGGGGATGTGCGGTTCGATGAGCAGCTTCCGCTGTACGGATGGCTGGAGGACGTGGATTTCGGTTGCGCGCTCGTCGGGCGGGGTTTGATCGCCTACACCAACGCCTTCGCCGGCGTTCATCAGGGGATCAAGCACGGGCGGACGAGTGGCGTGAAGCTGGGCTATTCGCAAGTCGCGAACCCGATCCACCTGTGGCGGAAGGGCACGTTGCGCCGGACCGCGATGCTCCGTTTCATCGCGCGCCATGCGGCCAAGAACCTCGCGCGGTCGTGGTTTCCGGAGCCGTGGATCGATCGCGCGGGACGGTTGAAGGGCAACGTCCTCGCGCTGCGCGATCTGCTTCGCGGGCGATTGCACCCGACCAACATTCTGGACCTGTAGCGCGACCGGGCCGGCTTGCTCGCTACCCCCGGCCGATCTCGCTCAGCGCTTCTGCAAAGACGGTTTCATACTCGAGCGCGCTTCTTTCCCACGAAAACCGCGTCGCGTTGCGATGCCCGCGCGCGCGCATTACTGATCGTAGCGAAGGCTTGTGGATCACGCGGTCCAGCAAGCGCGCCAAGGCGGCAACGTCGCGCGGATCGAACCGCAACCCGCCAATCCCGCCGATCTCCGCGGTGCCAGGCGCGTCTGCAAAGACCACCGGGCAGCCATAGCGTTGCGCCTCGAGGAGCGGCAGGCAAAACCCTTCGTACAGCGACGGTGTCACCAGACACAGCGCTGACCGGTACAAAGCCGCAAGCGCGTGATCGGAAATGCCGCGCTGGCGGACCAGCCGGTCCGACAGGCCGTGCTCCGCCATCACCGCCGCCAGACGGTTCGCCGGATCGCTCCCGACATGGACGAGCAGCAGCCCGGGTTCCGCCCCGGCGACACGGCAGAAGGCGTGTCCGAGCGTTTCGAGGTTCTTGTTGGGGCTGGCGTTGGCGACCGCGAGGACGAAGCGCTGGTCTTTCCACTGCGCGAGCGTTGCCGGATCCGGCGCGGCATCCATCGCCGTATCCGACAGGATGACGCGGACGCGGCGTGCCAGATGGGGGAAGTGCCGTTTGATGTCGTTCCCGGTGGACTCCGAAATCGCGACGATCCGCGTGCTGCGGTTGAGGACGAGCCGATAGACCAGCCACGCCTTTGCGATGTCGAACCGACTGTACAGCGCCGGCATCGTCGCAAAGTACAGGTCGTGGACGATCGTGACGCGCGCGCGCCCCCCGGCGAAGATCCCGAGCGGATCGATATTGACGACGAGGTCGTTCGATCGAAAGACCGCACGAAATGGCGAATAGAGCGAAGATTCCACGACTTCGCGTGCAAACTGCCGAACACGACCAATCGTCTCGACGCACTTCAAACCGGAAAACGAAGGATCGAGGTCACTCTTCGAGAATTGTGACCGCAAGGAGTAAGCGTACGTATTTCGCGAAAGCAACTGTCGAGTCAGTTCAAGTCCAAATCGCCCTACGCCCCCCGGTCTGTCCGATGCTTGACTCGGCATGTTCAAGAGGACCTTCATACAGTATGGATACCGCAGACCTGCGGTATTGGTAACAACGAAATGGTCCTTGCGCTGTTCTGGGCATTTGCCGTTCTCGCCATCGGCATGCCAATCCGGATTCTCGTCTACGGTCTGTTTGCGAGTATGAGTCTCGGCACGATCGCGGTCGTACCGTTGACGATGAGCGGTGGGATAAACCTCATTCCGCCGACGATCCTGTCTTCCCTCCTGATCGTCCGGCTGATTTTGAAGAGCGATCCTGCCGCCGTGTGGGACGCTGTGCTCGACTGGCGACATCTGGGGATTCTGATCGCCTTCATGCTCTACGCCATCCTGCTCACCGGGGTGGCGCCGCGACTTTTTGCCGGGGTTCCGACGATGGGGCTCAACATCCAGCAAGCGATGCCACTCGCGCCGGGCACCGGAAATCTCACGCAAGGTCTCTACCTGACGAACGCCTGCCTGATGACGCTGGCGATGTATCTGCTGCTGTCCGACGAAAGCGGGCGTGAGATCTTCCGGAAGGGGCTGATCATCGGCGGAATCGCGGTGGTGCTGAGTGGCGTCGCCGATATCGTCACCTACGGCAGCAGCGTGCTGGAGCCGTTGCGGACCGCCGGCTATGCGATGCTGACCAATGCCGACATGGCGGGCACGCGCCGCGTCGTCGGTTTGCAGCCCGAGGCATCGAGCTTCGGCTATGTCACGCTGTCGTTCGGCGCGATGATCGTCCTGATGCGTCCGGCAGTGATGCTCGATCGCGCATGGCGCTGGCTTGCTCCGCTCACCGGCTGGGCCTGTCTCGCGATGGCGGCGATGTCGACGTCGTCGGGCGCACTGTCTGGCCTGCTGGTGTTTTTGCTGGTCCTGACGTCCGATACGATCGTCCTCCTGATGCGCGGACAGGGCGGTTCGGAGGCCGGGCGTCTGGTCGGCAACCTCACGGTGCTGGCCGGGCTTGCGATCGCGGCGGGGCTGATGATGACCGTATTGCCCGGCGTCGGCGCGCATCTGCTCGAGATCTTCGACGCCGCAGTCGTGCAGAAGACCACGACCGGATCGTTCGAGGAACGGCTGTACTGGAACACGGTCAGCCTCGAAGGCTTTTTCGCGACGGGCGGGGTCGGGCTGGGCGTCGGTTCGACTCGCGCGTCGAGCTGGATCGTCGCGCTGGTGTGCGGGACCGGGGTGATCGGAACGGCCCTGTTGGGGCTGTTCCTGCTCAATGTCGTGTTCCAACCGATAGCGCGTGCCGGGTTCGCGGATCGGCTGTTGGTCGCAGGCGCCAAACGGAGCTTGCTGATCAGCATGGTGCCCTTTGTGGGGAGTGCGACGTCGGTCGACTTCGGCTTGCAGATCGCGGTCCTGTTCGCCGTGCTGACCGCGATCCCCGCAGCGAGTGCGCCCGAGCGTCCGGTCCCCACAATCGCGGCGCGGTACCGTGGCCGCGCCGCGCCGGTCGGCCGCGTTCAGCGGTCGATGGACCGTTAACCGAGCGTTGGGCGTGCCCTATCGGGTTGCTGCCAGCCGCCGCCGAGCGCCCGGAACAGGTCGACTTGCGCGTCCGCGATGCGGGCGTCGGCGCTGGCAAGATCGGCATCGCTGTCCGCGAACGTGCGTTCGGCGTCGAGCACTTCGAGGAAGTCGATCGTGCCCTCGCGTTGTCGCGCCCGGGTGATGCGCGCGGCGGTGGCGGCACTGTCGCGCGCCGCCTGCAACTGGGTCCGGCGATCGAGTTCGCGGGCGTAATTGGAGAGCGCGGTCTCGGTTTCCTCGAGCGCGACCAGCACGCTGCCGTCGAAGCTGGCGAGCGCACCGCGCGTATCCGCCTGCGCACCCGCGATCCGCGCCCGCGCGGCGGACTGGTTGAGCGTCCAGTTGAGCAAGGGGCCGACCAGCCAGCGGACCGGACCACCAGTGAAGATGTCGCCCACCGTCAGCGCGGTCGACCCGATCGATCCGCCGAGCGAAATCTGCGGGTAGAGCTGCGACGTCTGCACCCCGATCCGCGCGGTCGCGGCGGCGAGGCGCCGTTCGGCGGCGCGAACGTCCGGACGGCGCGCGAGCAACGCCGCACCGTCGCCGACCGGGATCGGCTGGTCGATTCGCGGCGTCGTGGTGCGTGCGCCCGCGGTGGCGGGAAGATCCTGCGGGGTACGCCCGGTCAGCGTCGCGAGCCGGAACAGCGCGGCTTGCCGCTCGGCTTCGATTTGCGGGATGAGCGCGGCGCGCTGGCTGCGCAGCGCGGCGATCCGCACTTCATCGAGCCTGGCGGCGCGTCCTGCCTCGACGCGCTTGCCGGTCAAGGTCGTGGACTTGTCGAGTAGGTCGACGATGCGGCGGGCGACGCCGAGCCGTTCGGCGGACGACGCGGCGTCGACATAGGCGCGGGTGGTCGCCGCGACGATCGAGACGCGCACCGCATCGGCATCCGCCTGCGCCGCGCCGACATCGCCGCGCGCCGCCTCGACACCCCGGCGGACACGTCCGGCAAGATCGACTTCGTAGCTCACGTTGAGTCCGACATCGTAGGTCGCGCGCTCGCGGTCGAGACCGGGGAGGTTCTGGAGCTGCGAGGTGCGCGCATAATTGCCGCTCGCGCCCGCGTTGATCTGCGGTTCGCGATCGGTCTTGGCGCCGCGCAGCGACGCGCCCGCGCTGTCGAGCCGCGCGACCGCGACGCGCAGGTCGGTGTTGGCGGCGAGCGCATCCGCGACCAGGCCGTCCAGGACGGGATCGCGGTACATCCGCCACCAGTCGTCGTCGGGCGCGGCGGTCACGGTCGCGGCGCTGGTGGTGGCGAATGGGGCGGCCGCCTTGGGGGGCGGGAGCGGCGCGACGTAGGTCGGCCCGGCGGCGCAGGCGGAGAGCGCGAGCGCGGAGAGGCCGGTGAGCAAAAGGGTTTTCATGAGCGGTCCTATTCGGCTGGCTGGAGCGCGTGCGGCGCTACCGGGCCATATGGCGCGGCGGGCGCTGGGGTTGGGCGGCGGCGTTCGAACCGCTGCGCCAGCGCGCGCGCGACGACGTAGAAGGTGGGGGTGAACAGCAACCCGAAGCCGGTCACGCCGATCATCCCGAAGAACACCGCGGTGCCGAGCGCTTGGCGCAACTCTGCACCAGCCCCCTCGGCGATCACCAGCGGCACCGCGCCGAGGATGAAGGCGAAGCTCGTCATCAGGATCGGGCGCAACCGGTCGGTCGCGGCGCGCACCGCCGCCTCGACCGGGGAGAGGCCATCCTCGTCCTCGGCCTGCTTGGCGAACTCGACCACGAGGATCGCGTTCTTGGCGGCCAGCGCGATCAGCACGACGAGCCCGATCTGCGTGAGCACATTGTTGTCCATGCCCCGCAGGTTCACGCCGGTCATTGCTGCCAACAGACACATCGGCACGATCAGGATGATCGCGAGCGGGAGCGTCAGGCTCTCATATTGCGCGGCGAGCACGAGGAAGACGAACACCACCGCCATGCCGAAGACGAGCGCGGCGGTGCTGCCCGCCGACTTCTGCTGGAACGCGATGCCGGTCCATTCGTGCGCATAGCCGGTGGGCAAAGCGGTATCGGCGAGCTTCTCCATCGCGACGAGCGACTGGCCGGAGGAGGAGCCCTTGGCGGTATCGCCGTCGACCTCGACCGCGGGGAACATGTTGTAGCGCACGACGCGGTACGGCCCGGTCTTGTCGCGGAAGGTCGAGACCGAGCCGATCGGCACCATCTCGCCGGTGTTCGAGCGCGTCTTCAGATTGGCGATGTCGGCGGTGGTGTTGCGGAACGGCGCGTCGGCCTGCGCGGTGACGCGGTAGGTGCGCCCCAGCAGGTTGAAATCGTTGACGAACGCCGAGCCGAGATAGACTTGCAACGCCTCGAACACGCGCTCCGGCGGCACGCCCAGCATGTTCGCCTTGGTGCGATCGACATCCGCGAAGATGCGCGGCGTGGCGGTGTCGAAGAAGGTATAGACCTGCGCGAGACCCTTGGTCTGGTTGGCCTTGCCGATCAGGTCATAGGCGGTCTTGCCCATCTCCTGATAGCCGTGGCCGCCCTGGTCCTGCACCATCAGCCGATAGCCACCCGCGGAGCCGATCCCCTGGATCAGCGGTGGGGGGACGATCAGCAACCGTGCCTCGTTGATGTCGGCGGTGACCTTCTGCGCCTCGCCCATGATCGACGCGAGCGTGACGCCGAGTTTGCGACGCTCCTCGAAACTCTTGAGCGGGATGTAGGCGGCGGCGCTGTTGGGGGCGAGCGTCTGTGACGGGCCGTCGAAACCCGCGAGCATCACCGCGCCCTTGACGCCCGCGAGCGGGAGGATGCGCTTGGCGACCTTCTGCATCACCGCATCGGTACGTTCGACCGACGAGCCCGGCGGGAGCTGGATCACGGTCAGGAAATAGCCCTGATCCTGCGCGGGGACAAAGCCTGCGGGGGTGACGGTGAAGACGACCGCGGTGAGCGCGATCAAACCGCCGTAAACCAGCATCATTCGGCGCGGCGCCTGCACCAAACGGGCGGTGAGACGACCATAAGCGACGCTCATCCGCTCGAAACCGCGGTTGAATGCGTCGCCTGCACGCCGGACGAGCCGCGTCGCGCGACCACCTGTGTCGGTCGAGATATGGGGCTTGAGCAGCATCGCCGCAAGCGCCGGCGACAGCGTCAGCGAGAGCAGCAGCGAGATGATCGTCGCGGTCGAGATCGTCACCGCGAACTGGCGGTAGAACGCGCCCGACAGGCCGGTGAGGAACACGGTCGGAATGAAAACGGCGCACAAAACCAGTACGATGGCGACGAGCGCCCCCGACACTTCATCCATCGACTTGCGCGCCGCGTCGAGCGGGGAAAGCCCCTGTTCCAGGTTTCGCTCGACATTCTCGACCACCACGATCGCGTCGTCGACGACGATCCCGATCGCGAGCACAAGTCCGAACAAAGACAGGTTGTTAAGCGAATATCCGACCGCCGCTAGCACCGCGAATGTGCCGATCAGCGAGACCGGGATCGCGACGATCGGGATTATCGCGGCGCGCCACTTCTGCAGGAAGACGAGGATGACGAGGACGACCAGCACCATCGCCTCGATCAGCGTGTGCTTCACTGCGTCGATCGACTGCGCGATGAACTCGGTCGGGTTGTAAATGACCTTGTACGCCAGCCCCTTAGGGAACTTCTTCGCCATCGTCTCCATCTCGGCCGACACCGCCTGCGCGGCGGCGAGCGCGTTGGAGCCGGGACGCTGGAAGACCGCGGCAATGACGGTCGGCTTGCCGCTGAGATAGGTGTTCGCGCCATAATCCTGCGCGCCGAGCTCGACCCGCGCGACGTCGGACACCTTGACCTGACGGCCGTCCGTGTCGGTGCGGATCACCACGTCGGCGAACTGCTTGGGGTCGGTCAGGCGGCCCTGCGTCTCGACGTTGAGCTGGAAGGCGTTGCCCTGCGCATAAGGCGGCTGGCCGAGCGTACCCGCCGCAACCTGGACGTTCTGCGCGCGCAGGGCGGCGACGATTTCGCCGGCGGTAAGATCGAGCGCGGCGGCGCGACCGGGGTCGATCCACACGCGCATCGAATAGTCCCGTGCGCCAAAGAGTTGCACGTCGCCGACGCCGTCGATCCGGCTGAGGCGGTCGCGGACCTGCGTCAGCGCGTAATTGGAGATGTAGCCGCGATCGAGCGAGTTGTCGGGCGAGACGAGGTTGACGACCATCAGGAAGTCCGGGCTGGTCTTGCGCGTGACGACTCCGAGCCGCTGCACGTCCTCGGGCAGGCGCGGGACGGCGACCGCGACGCGGTTCTGCACCAGCACCTGCGCTGCATCGAGGTTGGTGCCGATCTTGAAGGTGACGGTGATCGTCACCTTGCCGTCGCCGGTCGATTGCGACGACTGGTACAGCATGTTGTCGACGCCGTTGATTTCCTGCTCGATCGGCGCGGCGACGGTCTCCGCGACCGTCTCGGCGGATGCGCCGGGATAGACCGCGCTGACGGTGACGGTCGGGGGCACGATGTCGGGATATTGCGACACGGGCAGGCCGAGATAGGCGATCAGCCCGACGATGGTGATGACCACCGCGATGACCCCGGCGAAGATTGGCCGGGTGATGAAGAAGCGCGAGAAGCGCATGATGCGAGTTCCTATTCCGCGGGCACACTCCCTCCTTCCCCGGCGGAGGCCGGGGTTCAGGAGTGGAACGGCAGTGAATGGAGCCGAGAGTGCGTCCCGACTGGGCCCCGGCCTTCGCCGGGGGAGAAGGCGGCTATTTGGTCAGCGTCGCTTCGCCCGCGATCGGTTGCGCCATCGGAGCGGATGCATCCGCCGACACCGCGATCTTGCCGAGCGTCGGCGCGACCTTGGCCCCCGGCATGGCCATTTGCGTGCCCTTGATGATGATCCGGTCCTTGGGTCCAACCCCCGAACGGATCACGCGCATCCCGTCGACCACCGCGCCGACGACGACCGGCTTGGCGGTCACGACATTGTCGGGCCCGACCGTCAGCAGCACCTTGCGCGCCTGATCGGTCTGCACCGCATCGTCGGGAACGAGTAGCGCGGGTTTGGTCCCGGCGCTGGCGAGCCGCATGTTGCCGAACATCCCCGGCGTCAGGAACAGCCCCGGATTGGGCAGCACCGCCCGCCCGCGGATCGTCCCCGAATGCGTGTCGAGGCCGTTGTCGGTGAAGTCGAGCTTGCCCTTCCAGCGATGCGCGGTCTCGTCCTGCAACTGGATCTCGACCGCGGGGGCGGCGGCCCCCGGCTGGCGCGCGCGCTGGGTCTTGAGGTACAGCGCCTCGGACCCGTCGAAGGTGAAGTAGATCGGGTCGAGCGCGTTGATCGTGGTCAGCACGGTGCCGCCGGTGCCTTCGCCGCCCGCAACCTGATTGCCCGCATCGACCTTGCGGTCCGAGATGCGTCCGCCGATCGGCGCGCGGATCTGGGTGAACGACACGTCGAGCGCCCGCGCGCGGACGCGTGCCTGCGCCGCGGCGAGCCCCGCTTGCGCCGCCTGGAGCTTCCCACGCAGCGCATCGACTTCGCCCGCCGAGACCGCTTCGTCATCGATCAGGCGTGTCGCGCGACCAAGGTCGGTGCGCGCGAGAACGAGCGCGCTCTGCGCGCTCGCTTCGTTGGCGCGTGCTTCGGCGAGCGCCGCCGCGAACGGGCGCGCATCGATCGTGAAGAGCAACTGGCCCGGGCGGACCACGTCGCCATCATGGAAATGGACGCCAGTCACTTCGCCGGCGACGCGCGGACGCACCTCGACCGAGCGGCTCGGCGCGAAACGGCCGACATAATCGTCCCACTCGCTGATCTGGCGGACCAGCGGGGTCGCGATCGTCACCGCAGCGGGGGGCGGGGCGGCGGCGACCGCGTCGGAATGGTCGAACAGCTTGACGCCAAGGACGCCCGCGATCGCGACCGGCACGAGGATCACGCTGCGTTTCTGCCAGCGGGTCCAGCGTTTCGGCGGCGTAGCGTCGATTTGCGCGCTGTGCTCGGTCGTCGCGATCGATGTGATCATGTTCATGCGGACGTACTCCGGGCTGGCTTGCCGATCCGCAGGCCAGTGATGCTGGTGACGAGCGTCTCCATCTGCGCTTCGGAGAAACCGTTTTCGTGGAAGTTGCCGATTTCGGTGACGGGCATCGCATAGCCGCGATGGCGCGCGTAGACGGCGGCGCGGCGGAGCGCTTCGAGCTTGGGATCAGCGAGGCGCGATGCGGTGCCGCGCCCGAATACCGTGCCCAGCGCGCGGGACATGCGACCGGGCGTGTTGAGGCTGCCGAGCGTATCCCGCTGCGCCAGCGCGATGACGCTCCATTCGAGCGCGGAGAAGCCGGCGCGTGTGGCGGTCGTCTGTTCGGCTGGCGTGGTCGCCGACACGGTCTGGCTGCGCACGGGGACGGGTGCGGCGAATGGGTGGTTGATGTCGAAATAGGCCATGGAAATTCCCCCTTCGGGTCTTTGCAGGACGCACGACCGGCATCGCGGACGAACCATCGTCAACGGTGGGAAGGTCGCAAGGCGTGGTGATGCCGCTGACGGAGACGCACGGCGCGCCGTCTGGCGGTTCGGATCATGAGGAAGACGGGCGCGCATTGGGTGCGCGGGCCGGATCAGGTGGTTGAGAGAATCATGGGCAGGAACCCCTTTGCCGGCACCCGGTCCACAGTAGAACCCGGCTTCAGTACCAGTCGGTATATAAAGGGCTGAAGCATTCCGTCAACTGCATTCTATACCGGTCCGAATATTTATCTCAAGGGGGCTGATAGCCCTACTTGGTCGGCCAGACCGCCATGCTCGTTGCAACCAGCTCGCTCAGTTCCGTACACGTCGCACCCGAGCCGCCTTGCAGGGCGAGACCCTGCAGGATCGCAAAGAGAAACCGGGTAAGCGCCGCCGGTGTCATGCCCTCGGGCAATTCGCCCGCCGCCTGCGCTTCCTCGAACCGCCGAATCAGGGCTGCCTCCGACGAAGCACGACGCTTGACCACCGCGGCCTTGATCGTCTCGGCTTCCGCGCCGCACGTCGCTGCGCTGATCACCCCGAGACATCCCTTGGGATCGCACGTGCTCATCTGCATCTCGAGTGCACCGCGCAACAGTCGCTCGGCCACGCCACGCGCGCTGGGGGCATCCAGCGCGGAGGTCATATAGGCAAGCTTCTCGCGTTCGTAGAGATCGAGAGCCTTGTTGAACAACGCTTCCTTGTTGCCGAACGCGGCATACAGGCTGGGCTTGGTAATCCCCATCGCGCTGGTCAGTTCGGTCATCGACGCGGCTTCATAGCCGTTGCGCCAGAACACGAGCAGCGCCTTGCCGAGCGCGACGTCGATGTCGAACTCGCGGGGCCGGCCTTTCGGGGCGGAGATGGAACACACGCTATTCATACCGAGCGGTATATAGGCATGGCCGCGCAAACGTCCAGCGATACGCCGCGAACCGCCGTGGTCGCGGTCGTCCGATCACGGCCTGCCGGTCAGCATCAGCCGGCGTACGTCGTCCGTGGTCTGGTTGTTCGCGCCCAATCGTTCGATCAATTGCGCCGGACGGCTCCCGCGCAGGCCGGCGAGCGTCAGCGTCTTGTCGCGGACATAGGTATAGACCCCGCTGACCGCGAAGGCGGTGGCGTGGCGGATATGGACGCGCTGCGCCGCCTCGGTCGCGCGGAACGCTTCGCTTTCGAGGAAGGCACGCCGCGTCAATGGTGTAGCGAACGCGAGCTCCAGGATCGCGATCGCGGTGCGTTCGGGCGGGACCTGGTGATCGACCTTGGGGGCGGGCGGTGCCGGATTCGCATTGTCGTAGCGCTCAGGCAGATGCAGTCGCACCTTGAGCACCGCCGCCGACGCCGCGAGCATTTCCGCGAACTCGGTGAGGAAGGCGCGGAACGCCGCGAGATCGTCGCCCGCTGCGCCGAAATGGACATGGATCCGGTCGAACCCGTCGTCGGCATTGGGGATCGGATCGGGAATACGGTCGATCAACGTGCGTGACCCATCCGGGAGCGCATAGGCGACGGTGGCGGCGAACATGTTCTGTTCGTCCGAGAACAGGATAGGACTGGCGTCGTTGAACGTCGCCTGATCCGCGGCGGAGGCGAACCCGATCTCCACGCCGCCGTCGAGGTCATAGTCCGGGAAGGGCGTGATGCCGTCGACGGCCGGCCACAGATGCGCATCCTGATCGCGGTCGAAATGGTTCTGCACGTACCAGGCGAGGCCCGGAATCCGCGCGCACAGCGGGCCATGGACGTCGCGCCAATAAGTCGCGAACAGGTCGTGCGGGACATGCGGTCGCCGCAGCACGGTGGTGTAGCTGTTGATCGAGATGCTGGCGTCGCGGGCCGCATAATCGTGGTCGGTGGATGGCTTGGGCATTCGCATGTTCCTTTGGTGCAGCGTCGATTGTCAACGCTGGGAGGGTGTTCGGGCTGCAAGGACCTGTGCCTCCCCTCCCTGGAAGGGAGAGGCCGGGGGTGGGTCGGTGTGAGGCTGGCGGTGCGTTCGATTTGCGGGCCGACCCACCCCTCGATCCCCTCCCTTCCAGGGAGGGGAGGCAAACGGGATCAGCGCTTCAGCCGCGCGACCAGCGGGGTCAGCACCACCGCCAGCAGCGCGATCGCCGCAGCGACGTAACCCACGCTCGGCAGGCCGCTATGGACGATGATCGTTCCGCCGATGATCGCGCCGAGGCCGATCCCGGCATTCGCCATCGAGACGTTGAGCGTCCCGGCGAGCGCCTGGGCGTGGCTTGCCGATTGCATCACGCGGACCTGGCAGATCGGGTAGAGCGCGGTGTTCGCGACACCCCACACCGCCAGCGCCACGCCGAGCCACACGGGCGATCCGACGAACGCGGTGGTCGCCGCGATCCCGACCGCGAGCACCAGCGCCGCCACCGCGGTGACCTGCAGCGGTCCCTTGCCGACGAAATGCCCGCCAAGCCAGTTGCCCGCTAGCCCGACGATCCCGAACCCCATCAGCCACCAGCCGACCTGACCCGCCGGGATTTCGGCAAGCTGCTGCAGCGTATCGGCGAGATAGGTGTAGGCGGTGAACATCGCGGTGAAGACGACGACCGAGAGGACGACGTTGCCGAGGAAATACGGGTCTTTCAAGATTCGCGCCTGTTCGGCGAGCCGGACGCGGGCGGGGCGCGCGAGCGTCGGCATAACGAAGAACAGCAGCACGCCCATCAGCAGCGACAGGCCCGACAGCCCCCAGAACGTCCCGCGCCAGCCGAACGCCTCCGACGCGAGCGTGCCGAGCGGAATGCCGAGTACCATCGCGCCCGAGATTCCGAGGTAGACGTTGGCGACCGCCTTGCCCGACCGTTCGGGCCCGGCGAGCGCGCCGGCGGTTTCGCTCGCGGTGCCCCAGAACACCGGGAGCGCGAGCGCGGGAAGGAAGCGGGCGAGTCCGAGGATCCAGATGTTGGGAGCGGCGGCGGCCAACGCGTTCGCACCCGCAAAGAGCAACAGGATGACGACGAATAGCCGCTTGCGTTCGAAATGCGAGAGCATCGCGGTTAGGAAAGGACCCGCAAGCATGACGGTGAAGGCGAACAGCGTCACCAATTGTCCCGCCACCGCGACCGAAACGCCGAGGTCGCGCGCCAGGCTCGGCAGCAACCCGACGATGATGAACTCGGTCGTGACGATCACGAATGCCGAGATCGCCAGCAACAGCACGGCAAGGCTGTTGCCGCTCGTCTGATGCGGTGCCCCGGCATGGGCGGTAGATAGAGTGGAAGGGGGCATCGCGACGTCTCCAACGGAAGCCTCCCGATGTAGGATGACGAAACGTCTCGTCACGCGGCAAGATTTCGCATAACCTGTGACCAATCGTCATCAATCGTGAGCCAGCATGATCCCGTCGGAACGCCTCAAGGGCATCGAGGCCTTCGTCAGTGCGGCGGATGCGGGGAGTTTCACCACCGCGGGCAAGCGGCTCAACCTTTCGAGCTCGGCGATCAGCAAGACGATCGCGCGGCTCGAGGCCCGGCTCGGCAGTCGCCTGTTCGACCGGACGACACGGCGGCTGACGCTAACCGAGGCGGGCGCCGCATTCTACGACACATGCGTGCGGGTGCTGGCGGATCTGGTCGAGGCGGAGGCGGTGCTCGCGGCGCATCGCTCCGAGGCGGTCGGGCGGATCAAGGTCGACGTACCCGTGGCGTTCGGGCGGATGCGCGCGATGCCGCTGATGCTGGCGTATGCCGAGCGTAACCCAAACGTGCGGCCACATGTCACCTTCACCGACCGGCTGGTCGATATCGTCGAGGAAGGGGTCGACGTCGCGGTGCGGATCGGCACGGTGGCGGCATGGCCCGATGCGCTGGGGCACCGCCATCTCGGGACCGAACGCGTGATCGTCTGCGCGTCGCCTGCGTATCTTGCGCGGCATGGCGTGCCCAAGATAATCGAGGACCTGATGCAGCGGGACTGCATCCTGTATGGTCGCGCGGATGGCAGCACGATCGCGTGGCGGTTCGCGGATGGCGCGGGTGGGGTCGAGCATCGCCCGATGGAGCCGCGGATCGTGCTCGGCAGCGCGGAAGCGCAGGTCGAGGCGGTCAAGGCGGGGTTCGGAGTCGCGCAACTCGCGACCTGGCTGATCGCGGACGAACTCGCGCGGGGCGATCTGGTGGAGGTGCTGCCAGACCAGGCGACCGATGGGTTGCCGCTCCACCTGGTCTGGCAGCGCAGCCGTCAGTTCAGCCCAAAGGTCGATGCGTTGCTGGAGGTGCTGAGCGCCGGGTTGCGGATCCACTGAGTCACGCCCGGTCCTTCTTCGTCTCGGGCATTGCGAGCAGATACAGCGTGAACCCGGCTGCGGCGATCGCGGAGAGCGTCAGGAAGCTGACGCTGTACCCCGCCCAGACGATCACGCTGCCAGCAAGCGATGCGGAGAGCGCAGCACCCAGCCCCTGGGTCGTGGCAACCGCGCCCTGGCTGACGTTGAACCGCCCGCTGCCCTCGGTGAGGTCCGCGATCACGACCGGGAACAGCGCGCCGAAGATCCCCGCGCCGACACCGTCGAGCGCCTGCACGCCGACCAACCAATACGGGTCGTTCGATACGGTATAGAGCGCACCGCGCGCCGCGAGGAAAGCGAAGGCGAGCAGGAAGATCGGTTTGGTCCCGAACCGTTCGGTGCAGCGCCCGACGACGATCGCGACCGGAACCATCACGAGCTGCGCCGCCACGATGCACGCCGCGGTGAGCGAGGTCGCCTGATCCTTGCCCACGGTCTTCGCTAGCAACTGGCTGACCGAGGTGAGCATCGCCGCGTTCGACAGGTGGAACAGGAACGCGATGGCGGCGAACAGCATCAGCGGGCGGTTCTCGACCAGCACCTTCCAGCCGCTCGGCTCTTCACAGCCCTCCTCGGGTTCGCAATCGAGCCCGCGCGCGACCGCATTGTCGATGTCCTTGTTGCGGATGCGGAAGGTGGTCGCGACGCTGGCGACGGTCAGCCCCGCCATCAGCCAGAACACCACGACCGGCCCGAATTTCCACGCCAGCGCGCCCGCAAGCGCGGCGGACACGGCGTTGCCCGCGTGGTTGAACGCTTCGTTGCGCGCGACCCGCTTGGCGAAGAGCTTGGGTCCGACGAGCCCAAGCGTGATCGCGGAGATCGCGGGCGCGAACACGGCGCCTGCGACCGCGGCGATCGATTGCGTCACCGTCACCGCCGCAAAACCCGATACGACCGGCAGGGACAGGCTGCTGATCGTTACCAGCAGCGCGGCGATCATCACGATCCGCGGCTTGTTCTTGCTGCGATCGATCAGTCCGCCGGCGGGCGTCTGCGCAAGCAGCCCGACGATCCCGGCGATCGTCAGCACCAAGCCGACGGTCGCTTCGTTCCAGCCGTGAGCTGGCCCGCGCACTGCGACGAGATAGATCGCGAGATACGGGCCGAGCCCATCGCGGACATCGGCAAGGAAGAAGTTGAGGGCGTCGAGCGTCGTGCCCGGTTTCGAACGCCCGGGAGCGGCGCCTCCGGACTGGGGAGGTGCGAAGGCAGTGGCCATAAAGGGTCTCGCGCAGTGAAGGGGGGGCGGGGCAGGTAGGGAGAAAGTCAGGGGCGGCAGGTCAGCCCAGGGCGACACGCGCCAGCAGCGCGGCGGCGAGGGCCGGAATCATCGTGATCGCGCCAACCTTGAGGAAGCGCCAGAAGCCGACGTCTTCCCCCTCGCGGCGGATCGCCTGCAACCACAGGATCGTAGCAAGCGACCCGGTGATCGACAGGTTCGGGCCGAGATCGACCCCGATCAGCAGCGCGTCGATCACCATCCGCGGCGGGTGCGCCTGCGCCACCGCGCTGCTGGCGATCAGCCCGGCGGGCAAGTTGTTGATGAGGTTCGACCCGAAGGCGAGCACCGTGCCAGCGGTCAGCGCACCCCGAGTGGGGTCGGCGGCGACATCGCGCAGCATTTGCGCGACCTGCCGGATGACGCCGGTATGATCGAGCGCCTCGACCAGCACGAACAGCCCCGCGACGAGCGGCAGCACGCTCCACGACACGTCGCGCGCCACCGCAAGCGGCGAGGTCCGCGTGTACATTGCGACGACCAGCGTGGTCGCCACCCCGGCGATACAGGTCGGCAGGCCGAGCTGAATGTCGAAGGCAGAAGCCGCCAGCAGCGCGATCGCGGTGGCGATGATCCCGCCCAGCGCGATCTTCCCGCCGGTCGTCAGCGGCGTGCGCTCGACCCCGGACAGGCATTCCCCGACGATCCGGGTACGCTCGACTTGGCGCAGCACCAGGAAGGTGACCACGATCGCGGCGATCGAGGGGAGCGCGAACGAGCCGAACCACTGCCCGAGCGGGGGCATATGCCCCCCATAGAGCACGAGATTGGCGGGGTTCGAGATGGGCAGCACGAAGCTCGCCGCGTTGGCGATCAGCGCGCAGGCGAAGAGCAGCGGCAGCGGCTCCGCCTTGGCCTTGCGCGCGGCAGCGTAGACTGCGGGCGTCAGAACCACCGCGGTGGCGTCGTTCGACAGGAACGTCGTCGTGACGACGCCGGTCGCATAGACGAGCAGGAAAAGGCGCGCGCGAGACCCGTTGGCGTGGTTCACCGCGGTTGCTGCGACCCAGTCGAACAAGCCGCGCTGGCGACAGGTTTCGCTCAGCAGCATCATGCCGATCAGGAACAGATAGACGTCCGCCCCCTTGCCGACCGCCGCCAGGGCTGCCTGGAGCGGGAGCAGACCGAGAACGAGCAATAATCCGGCGCCAAGCGTGGCCCAGATCGCCTCGGGCCAGCGGAACGGGCGCGTGATGACGCCAGCGGTGGAGGCGGCGCAAATTCCCCAGGCCAAGCCGGTCGCAAGTGTCACCGGCAAGGGCGCGCGCGAACGGTCGACACACGCCTAAAACATTCGATCATCACGCAGAGCTCCGAATCCCAGCCACCGTAACGTAAAGGGGCCGATATGGTCGCAACGGTACGAAGATTGTTTTCCAGACGGATGTCGTCGGGAGGCATCGTCTCGTCAAAGCCCTGATATCAAGGCATTGACGGCGATCGACTGAACCGCGCCGTTCAGCTTCAGTTTAGGTTGAGCGTTTGCGGATGGCTGTGGCGGACCCCGGTCGACGCTCTGCGCCGACCGGGGTGCTCAACCCATTACGCGATGTTCAGACCGACATCGACGTTATTGCGGGTCGCGTTGGAGTACGGGCAGACTTCGTGCGCGGCATGCGCAAGCTTTTCGGCGTCGGCCTTCTCGACACCTGGCAGCGTGATGAAGAGGTCCACGGTGATGCCGTAGCCGCCCTCCGAGCGCGGTCCGAACCCGACTTCCGCCGTGACACTGGCGTCGGTAGGAACCTTGACACCGGCCTTGCCCGACACCGCCTTCATCGCGCCGAGGAAGCAGGCGGAATAGCCTGCCGCGAAAAGCTTCTCCGGATTGGCACCGACCCCGCCGGGGCCGCCCATTTCCTTGGGCACGACCAGCTTGACGTCGACGGATCCGTCATCAGAGCGGGTCGATCCGTCACGACCGCCCGTGGCGGTGGCCTTGGTCTTGTAGATAACGTCGATGGACATGCGAATGCCTTTCGTTTGGGTTGCGCTGGGCAAACGGTTTTCGCTGCATTTGGGTGCATCGATCCATGCAGGCGTCGACGAGGCGTGTGGGAACCGACCACCACGCGCGTTCGTCCACCCCCCGGATCGGGGATTGGTGCCCCGGCGCAGGGGAAGCATGACCGACGCAGCAACGAACCACCGCTTGCGGATCGCGCAAGTCGCCCCGGTGATCTTTCCCACGCCGCCCACGGGATCGGGCGGGACCGAGAGGGTCGTGCATGATCTGACCGAGGCACTGGTGGGGCAGGGGCATGACGTCACGCTGTTCGCGCCGTCGGACAGCGTCACGTCGGCGCGGCTGATTTCTGCGGGACCGAGCCTTGCGGCGCTCAAGCGCTCGCGCGGGGACGTTGCGCCCGGCGTGCCCGCCGCGCTGGAGGCGATGCAGCTCGATCTGCTCGGCGCGCGGTTGGACCGGTTCGACATCATCCATTGTCATGGCGAGTTTGCGCATGCGGCAGTGCTTGGCGCGGCGCGGTCGCGGAGCATCACGACGGTGCACTGGCGGCTCGACGAATGCGACCGGGAACTGTTCTTCGGGCACTTTGCCGATTTGCCCGTCGCCGCGATTTCGGCATCGCAAGCGTCTGCCCTACCGCGCGCGAACCTCGCGGGGATCGTCCACCACGGGATCGCGCGCGACCGCTATACGCTCGGCGATGGGGCTGGCGGCTATCTCGCCTTCATCGGGCGGATGACCGACCAGAAGCGCCCCGACCGGGCGATTGCGATTGCCACGGCGGCGGGGATGCCGTTGCGGCTGGCGGGCGCGGTCGATGTCGGCAATCCGACCTATTTCGAACGCCACGTCGCGCCCGCGCTCGGCGACGCGATCACGCATATCGGCGAGTTGGACGACAAAGCGAAGCAGCAGTTGCTGGGCGGTGCGGTGGCTTTGCTGTTTCCGATCGACTGGCCCGAGCCGTTCGGTCTCGTGATGATCGAGGCGATGGCGTGCGGGACTCCGGTGATCGCCTGGGACAAGGGCAGCGTGCGTGAGATCATCGAGCCGGGCGTGACCGGGTTCATCGTTTCCAGCGAGGCGGACGCGGTTGCCGCGGTGGCGCAGGCGGCGGCGCTCGATCGCGGTGCGATCCGCCGCGCGTTCGAAGCGCGCTTCACTGCGGAGCGCATGGCGCGCGCCTATGTCGATTTGTACATGGCGCAGATTGCCGGGGCGACGGCATGACCGTGCGGCACGCCGCGCGCTTGCGGTGTCCGGTGTGCGGCAATCCCGACTGGCACCAACGATTCGACGATGCGGGGACGCACGGCGAGGAATGCACGCACTGCGGGCTATGGGTCGCCGCGGACGTTCCGCTGGACGGGGTCGAACGCGCGATCCGGGGCCGGCTGGCGGACGGGACGGCGCGCGCCCTTGGCACGGATCCCTGGTCGATGACTGCGGAAGCGTGGCGCAACGCCGCGTGGCGGTTCGGCTATGTGGTGGAGCAGGGGCACGCATCCCCGGCGCAAGCGCGGAATCATACGATCACGCTCGGGATCATCACGCAGCCATCCGAATGTGACGCGGCGGCGGCGCTCGTTGCGACATTACCGGAGTTCGGGCGGCGGATCGTGCTGGTCGATGCGCCGGATGCGGCGCCGTGGGCGGCGCGGTTTCCCGGCGTGGAAGTGCATGCCCATCCCCTCGACGGAAATTTCGCGGCGCAGCGCAACCGGGTTCAGGCGCTCGCCGGGGACGGGTGGGTGCTACAGCTCGACAGTGATGAACGACCGGACCCGCTGCTGCGCGAAAGTCTGGGATGGCTCGTGTCGGCGGCGGAAGCGGACGGGCTACGGTCGCTCGGGTTGGCGCGGCGCAATCTGGTCGACGGTGTGGCGTCGGCGTTGTTTCCCGACATCCAGTATCGGCTCAACCGCGCCAACGTTCGGTTTTCGGGAGCGGTGCACGAACGTCCGGTCGTCCCGTTCGCGCAGACCTCGCTCGCGCTGGTGGGTGCGATCGAGCATCGGCTCGATTCCGCGCGGGTCCGTGCGCGCACGCTGACCTATGCCGCCATGTCCTCAGACGGTGCGCGCCCAGAGGACGAAACACGCTTGCTGCGCCCGTTCGATCCGATCGCCGATCGGTAAGCCGCGATGGTCTGTTCGCCGAGTGTGCGCCGGGTGAATTGCCCCGACGCCGCGCGGCTGGCGGCTGCGTAGGTCGCACGTATGGCAGGATCGGCGATCAGCGGGCGCAGTGCGGCGGCGACATCCTCGGCGCTGCAGCGGGCCGCCAACGCGCCGGCGCCGCTTTCGCCGACGAAGAGCCGTGCGCTCGCGTCCTCGGCGCAGGCGACCACGGGGCGACCAAACATCATCGCTTCCTGGTACACGAGACCGAAGCTCTCGTAGCGCGATGGCGCGACCACGACGTGTGCCGCTTCGAACAGATCGTGCAACGCAGTCTCATCGACACGGTGGAACAGACGCAGAAACGACTGTGCTTGAGCGGGAAGCATGGCGACATCCTCCGCCTGTGCCCCGACCAGCGTCAGGCGGAACGCGGGCAGGCATCCGGCGGCCGTGTCCGCTGCAAGCAGGGCGACGGCGCCGCACAGCGCGTCGAAGCCCTTGCGCGGCTCGTTCCGGCCAACGAACAGCAGTTCGACCGGATTCTGGCTGGTCGGGTACGTCGCTCGCCGACCGCGCTCGGTGATCGCCTGTGGCAAACTGAGGCCGATCACAGCGTGGCGCGGTCCAGGGGGCGGCACGTCGTAGAGGTCCGCGATGGTATCGCCATGCGCGGCAGTATTCGAAATCAACCCGCCGCTCCAGCGCGCCGACAGGCGTTCGATCAGCGTCGCGCCCGCCCGATCGAACCGGTTCCGCAACGTCGGGTCCTGCGCCAGCGAGATCGCCGCGGGCGTCGAATTGCGCGTCACCAGTGGCATCCTCCGGGTCGCGGCGATACCGGCGCCGGGGGCGTACCAGTTGGTCGCCTCGATAACGTCGAAGGGACGCAGGCGATGCTCCGCCATCACTGCACCGCGAAACGCGAGCGGTGCAGCGAGATGCCCGAACGCGGCCAGCCGCCGCAACGTAGCGAGCCCGCCACGCGGCGCACAGCCGATGATGTCGAGTGCGCCGTCTCGCGTTCGCCCGTGTCGGTCGAGCGTAAACACGCGAACATTCGCGCCAGCCTCGGCCACCGCATGCGCGATTTCGAGAGCCGCGCGAGAAAGCCCGCTTTTCTCGGGTGGTAACGCCCAAGTCAGCAGCCCGACCTGCAACGGGGAGGAGACTTGCTCTGGATCAGGTAGATTCACGACCATCGTGCCGGAACTGCGATGAGCGCGGATCTGTTCCCTGTTTCTGTATCTCCAGTGAACGGTAACCATGTTCGTACTTCACATCGCATTGCAAGGCTGCCTTCGCGGGCACGATGTGGAATATGGCATGACGGCCGACACCGGCGGACACATCCGCTATCTGCTCGACCTGGTCCGCGCGAGCGATGCCCATCCGGCGATCGACCGGATCGAGATCCTGACGCGGGCCTTCGTCGACCCGGATCACGGCGAATGTTACGATCAGTGCATCGAGACAATCGACGACCACACGCGGATCGTTCGTTTGCGGAGTGCCGATCAGGCCTATCTCGCCAAGGAACAGCTCTGGACTCAGCACGATAGTCTGGTCGAGGCGGCCGTCGCGCATATCAACGCGCTCGATCGCTGGCCGGATGTGATCCACGCGCATTATGCGGACGCCGGCGCCCTTGCTGCCGAAATCGAAGCGCGATTGGGCATACCGTACGTCTTCACGGCGCATTCGCTGGGACATGTGAAGCGCGCGGCGTTCGACGGTCCGTGCCGCGAAGTTGACGGACTGGAGCGCCGCATCGCGATCGAGGATCGCGCCATTGCCGGGGCATCGGCGATCATCGCCTCGTCGCGTGACGAGGCGGAACTGCAATATGCGCTGTACGATGCGTATGATCCGGGCCGGATTCGCATCATTGCGCCGGGTAGCGACGTGCACGACTTCGCCGAGGCGAAGACGGACCCCGCCATCGACGCATCGATCGGTCGGTTCCTTGCCGATCCGTCCAAGCCGACGATCCTTGCGATCGCACGACCCGTTTCAAAGAAGAACCTAGCGGGACTGGTCGAGGCCTACGGTCGTTCCCCGGCGTTGCAAAAAGCGGCCAATCTGGTGATTGTTGCGGGGACGCGGGAAGACCTGCGCACGCTCGAACCCGAAGTGCGCGACAATCTCGCCGAACTGCTGATCCTGATCGACCGGTACGACCTGTACGGCAAGGTCGCTTACCCCAAGACGCACCGGCCCTGCGACATTCCCGCTGTCTACGCGCACGCCCGCGCGCGGCGGGGGGTGTTCGTCAATCCGGCTCTCAACGAGCCGTTCGGACTGACTCTGCTGGAAGCGTCGGCATCGGGCCTCCCGGTCGTGGCGACCGACAGCGGCGGGCCGAACGACATCGTAGAGACTTGTGGTAACGGTCTGCTGGTCGATCCGCGCTCGCCCGATGCGATTTCCGACGCGCTGCTGGTAATCCTAGGCGATGCAGCTCGCTACGAGCAATATGTCGCGGGTGGTCGCACCGCGATGCGCGTTTACGACTGGACCGCCCATGTCGCGATCTACGCCGACTTACTGGCCGAAGTCGCCGCCGCCCCAATGGCGCAATCCGTTGGGCATAGGAATGCGGACCATCTGCTCGTGTCCGATATCGACGGCACGCTGCTCGGATGCAGCGATGCTTTGTCGGCGTTTCGGCAGTGGCATGGTGACGAGCGCGCGCTCGTCTTCGCGGTGGCGACCGGCCGCAGCTTCCACAGTGCAATGGCGGTATTGGCGCAGCATCATGCGCCGTTGCCCGCGATCGTGATCTCTTCGGTCGGATCGGAGATCTACCATCGCCAGCCGGGTGGTGTGTATGCGCGCGATACCGCTTGGGACGCGAAGGTTGCCGCGGGTTGGGACCGCGAAGCAATTGCGCGCGTCATCGCCGAGGAAGGCGGACTGACACCGCAAAGCCCGCTCGAGCAACGCCGCGCCAAGCTCAGTTACATGATCCAGGGTGATCCCGATGCAGGTCGGCGGCTGCGGACTTTACTCGACTCCCGCGGTCTCTCGTGCACGATCATCCAGAGCCACGGGCGGTATCTTGACGTGCTGCCGTTCGCGGCATCCAAGGGCACGGCGGTTGAGCATGTCCGCCAGGCGCTCGGGCTCGCGGCGGGGCAAGTCGTAGTTGCGGGGGACAGCGGCAACGACATCGAGATGTTGCGGTCGGTCCCCAATGCGATCATCGTCGGTAATCATTCGGACGGGCTTGCCGAGCGGAAGGACCTTAGCCGCTGCTACGTCGCGCGAAGCAGTTACGCCAACGGCATTCTCGAAGGCGTTGCGCACTTCCGCAAGACCGCCCAGCGCGCGTGACGATCAGCGTTTTGACGATCGTCCGTGGACGATCGGCGCACCTCGCCAATCTGATCGCGGGGCTCGATCGGCAAACGCGCCTGCCCGACGAGCTGGTGATCGCGTGGATGCAGGACACGCCGACGCCCTTGCCGGCGACCCGCTTCCCGGTGCGATCGGTCATGGTCCCCGGCGATCCGATGCCGCTCGCGGCTGCGCGCAACCGCGCCGCAGCCGCTGCAGGGGGCAAGCAATTGATCCTGCTCGACGTCGATTGCATTCCGGCGCGGGGACTGGTCGAACGCTATGGCGCGACGGCGGACGCGGCGGGTGTCCGGCTTGGCGAGGTGCTGTACCTGCCGCCGGGAGACCCCACGGGGGCGAGCGATTCTGCGCTCGACCGGATCGGCGTGCGGCACCCGGCCAAACCCGCGATCGCCAAGGACGAGGTTCGCGCGACACCGAGCCACGGCGAATTGTGGGGCCTGTCGTTCGCGATGTCTGCCGCCGACTGGGCGCGAACGGGTGGGATGGACGAACGATATGTCGGTTACGGCGGGGAGGAGACCGACTTTGCCGCGCGGCTCGAACGCGCGGGGGTGACGATGGCATGGGTCGGCGGCGCGCGGGCGTATCACCAGCATCATCCGATCCATATTCCTCCGCTCCAGCATTTCGAAGCGATCCTGCGCAACGCGCGGCTGTTCCATGCGACATGGGGGCGGTGGTGCATGGACTATTGGCTGGGGCAATTCGCCGAGCGTGGCCTGATCACGATCGAGGATGCGTGCCTAACCGTACTGCGGCATCCTACCCCGGACGAAGTCGCCGCGACGCTGGAGGCGTCCGCGCTGTTTAGCTGAGCAGGACGGCGGCGGTTACGCCGCCGAAAGCAACGGGGGCGCGTCGTTCCCTGCGCCCTGTGCAACTTGCGTCGAAATCGGTGTCTCGTTCGACCACAAATCCACCGCCATCCGTTCGAGATAGGTCGCGGCTTTCTGCGCTGCGGTAGAGTCGTACAGGGCCGCTAGCGCAGCTGGGTCGAGCGCTTTCGCAGCATCCAGGATCTTGCGCCACGGCGCGAGCGCACCCGGCCATTCCCGCAGCATGACCGCGGCGCCCACTTCGGCGAGCCGTTCGGCCTTGCGCGTCTGTTCGGCAAAGTATCGCCATTCCGGGGCACACACATAGGGCCGCCCGACGCGGGCGATTTCGTGGACGGTATTGTCCCCGGCGGAGGCGATGACGACGTCCGCTGCGGCGATGTAATCGGTCACGCCCGCGACCCAGCCCAGCTCGCGCAAATTCCCGAAATCGGTTTCATGCCCCTCGCGATGCGTCGGCCCGAGTACCAGCCACAGCGCGTTCGGAACCGCGCGCGCCGCCATCGTCAACGGCGCATAGGGCGTCCCGGCGCCGCCGCCGCCGGTGAGGACGACGATGATCTCCTGCGTTGGGTCGAGCCCGAGCTTGGCTCGTGCGGCCTCCCGCGTGGGGATGGCGTCGACGGTGGTGCACAACCCGCCGGTGTAGCACGTCGCATCGCGCACCCAATTAGGCGTATCCTCCTGTTCGAGCGTGCGGTCGAACGGCGCGAGCAACCCAACGCTGGCCTGATACGCGCCGAGATGACCCGGATCGAGCCGATCGCCATGCATCCGCAAACTGATCGCAGGGACGCTCGCGATCCGCGCGAGCATCGCAATTTCGGCGGAAACGTCGACCACGAACAGCGCGGGATCGGCATCGTCGAGATGGTCGAGGATCGTCCGCATCGTGCCGCGGGTCTTGGCGACGCCGAGCGGGACACAATGCATGATCTCGGGCGTGGGTTGCGCGAACAGGCCGGGGGCGGGGACGGGCGCGCCGATCATGTTGGGAAGCGGGACGATCTCGATCGGCCGGTCGAACCCGTCGAACAGCTCGGGGCGCGCGCACAAGACGCTGACCGGACGCTCCGCCGGGAGTTCCCGGATGATCGCCATCGCGCGATTGGCGTGGCCGCGGCCCTGATGATGGATGAAGAAGCTGATCGGTTTGCGCGTCATGTCGGGCCAACGCGACGCGGCCTCTTCGGTTGCTTCCCTGCGACGGGAAAACACGCCGTTTCGCGCGACGGTCAGTCGAACGTTGCGACGTAATCCATGCCATTCTCGACGCGGCGGAACGGAACGAGCAAAATGTCCACCTTCCCCATCACCGGGTGAGTCAGGTGATAGGTCGACTGCGGCAAGGTTTCCCCCGATGAACTCCGGAAGACGAGCGAGAAAGGCGCCCGGCCGATTCCCCCTCCGCGTTTGCGTGACGCTTCGACCAACGTCAACGGCATGCCGTCCAGCCGGGGAGGGCCGAGCGAGAAGGTCGTCCCGACGTGCCCGGCGAAGTCGTTACACGTCATCAAGCGCCCAGTTACTTGCCTTGGCCCGTCCATCCTATCAGTCCCCTCAGCACGGTGCTGGAGTATCGAGGAAACAGAATGACGGCGCAATGCGCGGGGGCGACTATCCTTTGAACTACTCCTAATTGAGTATCTACGATGCGGTGAGCTGTTGTATTCGCGCGGACAGAACATCCATCCCAAACGGTTTGGTAAGTATATGCATGCCTGGGTCGAGGTGTCCATTTCCGACTGCCGCATTCTCTGCGTAGCCGGTAATGAACAGGATCTTGAGGTCTGGCCTTGCCAATCTTGCGGCATCTGCGACCTGCCGCCCGTTCATCCCCTTGGGCAATCCGACGTCGGTGATCATCAGATCGATCACGTCCGTGGAATGCAGCAGCGTCAGCGCGCTTGGCCCGTCGCCCGCCTCCAGTACGGAATGGCCGAGATCGGTGAGCGTATCGACGACCAGGGCCCGCACGTCCGGTTCGTCGTCAACGACGAGGACGGTCTTTCCGCTGGACGCACCGATGGCGTTGGGCGCTACCTGATCCTCGAGATCGGCGGAAGCGACTTCGTCAGAACGCGGCAAATACAGCCACATCGTGGTTCCACGCCCGATCTCCGACGTGATCCGCACCTGGCCGCCCGACTGGTGGACAAAGCCGTAGATCATCGACAAACCCAGTCCGGTCCCTTCGCCCAGCGGCTTGGTCGTAAAGAACGGGTCGAACGCACGCGCGATCGTCGCTGGGGTCATCCCCGATCCTGTGTCGGTGACGCTCAGCGTGATGTATTGCCCCGGCGCCATGTCCTTTCGACGCGCGGCTGTTGCATCGAGTGCCGTATTGCCGGTCTCGATCGTGATGCGTCCGCCGTCCGGCATGGCGTCGCGCGCGTTGATGCACAGGTTCAGGACGGCGTTTTCGAGCTGGTTCGGATCAACCAGCGTGGTCCACAACGCTTCATCGCGAACGATGACCAGTTCGATCGACGGCCCGACCGATCGTTGCAACAGCTCCTCGAAGCTCGCGATCAGCCGGTTGATGTCGGTCGGGCGGGGGTCGAGCGTCTGGCGCCGCGAAAAGGCCAGCAACCGATGCGTCAGCGCGGCGGCGCGTTTGGCGCCTTGTTGCGCCATCCCGATATAGCGATCGACGTCGTTGATCCGGCCCTGCTTGATGCGCGCCTGGATCAGTTCGAGACTGCCCGAAATCGCCGTCAGCAGGTTGTTGAAATCATGCGCAAGCCCGCCCGTAAGCTGGCCGACGGCTTCCATCTTCTGCGCCTGGCGCAACTGGTCCTGCGCGCGTTCCAGATCGGCATGCGCCTCGCGCTCCGCGGTGATGTGACGACCGCTGGCATAGATCCGGTCGCCTTCGAGAGTCGCGACCCAGGCGATCCAGCGATAGCTGCCGTCCTTGTGCCGGAACCGGTTTTCATATTGCCGCAGCGGCGCGGCCAAAGTTTCTTCCCGTGCGGTTTCGTTGGCGGGTACCTCGTCGGGATGACCGAACACGAGATGGCTGCGCCCGACGATCTCCTCGGCAGTCCAGCCAAGGATCTTGGTCCAGGCGGGATTGATCGACAGGATGATCCCGTCGTCGGAGAGGATCGCAAGCATGTCTTGCGAATTCTGCCAGGTCCGATCGCGTTCGCGCGTGCGTTCGGCGACCTGTCGCTCCAGCGTCTCCGCCAACCGGGCCAGCGCGTCCTCCGCGCGGCGACGTTCGATCGCGGCTTGCGTCCGGTCCGCCACGTCGCGGACGAAGGTGAGATCGTCCTTCGTCCAGATCCGCGGTTGCCGGTTGGTCAGATACAGTAGTGCCGAAAACGTCCCGCGCTCGGTCAGGGGCAGGTTGACGACCGCGCGCGCGTCGATTGCTTCCAGTGCGCTGGACGTGGTCGCGGTGCGCGGATCGGTACGCGCATCGGCAAACGCGACCAACTCGCCGCGCTTCAGATTTTCGATGTACGAACCATAGTCGCGGAAGTGCAGCACGCCGGCGAGCGTCGGAATTCCCGGCATGCCCCAATCGCGCTCGATCGTAATCGTTTCGGCGACCGGGTCGGTGATCCCATAGCCGGCGCGGCTGACACCGAGCGTACTGCCGAGGATCGCCGCCGCCTCGAACGACATCGCTTCGGTGTCGGGCGCCTCCCGCAACCGATCGCTCAGCGACAGCAGCGCACGCTGCCGCAATTCGATAACCCGGCGATCGGTGATCTCGTGAGATACGCCGACGACGCGCACTGGCCGTCCCGCGGGGCTACGCTCGACCCGACCGTCGACCTGCAGCCAATGGAGCGACCCGTCGCGCCACAGGCAGCGGACTTCGGCGCGGTAATCCGATCCGTCCGCCAACGCGCGTCGTACGCCCGCGACGGTATCGTCACGGTCGTCGGGGTGGATCGCTGCGAGCAAATCGAGATAGTCGAACGGCTCCTCCGCGGTCCGACCGAACTGTGCCTTGGTATCGGGCTCGACGTGGAGCGTGGTGGTCGTCATGTCGAGCGTCCACGCCCCCAGTCCCCCCGCCGCGATCGCGAGCTTGAGGCGTTCCTGCCCGGCGTGAATGTCCTCCAGCCGGTTGCGGGCTTCATACTGGCGCAAACGCGCGCGCCGCGCTGCACGGGCAAGCGACAGCAGCGTGGTCGGGTGAAACGGACGTTCGAGGAAAGTGACGTTGCCGAGCGCCTCGAGCAGCCGGACTGCCCCAGGATTGCGTTCGAGGCCGCCACCGCGCTCGGTCAGCACGATGAACGGCAGGTCCGACCATTCCGCCTGCTGCGCCAACACGGCTGTAAGCTCTCGCAAGTCCGCGCCGCGCAGCGCTTCCTCCGTCAGAATGGCGTAGCCGCATCCGCGCGCGACCATCGCCGCCAGCGCGGGCAAGTCGCTGGCAACCTCGGCCTCGAGCCCGCCTTCCTCCAGCATCGCCCGTGCAATCGCGGAATCGCGACCGCGCGGAGCGAGGATGATGGCGCCTTCGGCGAGCGTGCGGTTCAAGAAGCAGTCTTGCGCATGTCAGTCCAGCAACAGTTCATCGTCTTCGCCAATCAACGTCGGGACGCCGCGTAGAACACCCTGGAAAGCCGTCAGCGGGATGCCCAGGGTAATCCCCGCATGCCCGATCCTGAATTCGCGGATCGTGTCTTCGTGCCTTCCCATACGTTTCTTAACGACCGAGATCGCGCGTCGGACCCGACCGGTCGCTTCGAAATATCGCAACAGGATCACGGTGTCCGCCAGATAGGTCACGTCGACCGGGGATTTCATGTCGCCGACCAGGCCGTGTTGCGCGACGGTCAGGAAGGTCATCACGCCCTGCCGGTTCAGATATTGCAACAATTCATGCATGTGCAGGATCAGTGCCTGCTCTTCCGGCATTGCCGCCTGATAGCCGTTGAGGCTGTCGATCACGACGGTCCGTGCCTTGTAGCGTTCGACACAGATCCGCACCCGCTCCGAGAATTCGCCTGGCGAGAGTTCGGCCGCATCGATCTGCTCGATCACGAGCTTGTTCGCAGCGACCATCGCTTCAAGGTCAATTCCAAGACCAAGCGCGCGGCTGAACAACAGCCCGAGTTCCTCGTCGAAAACGAACATCGCGGCGTTTTCGCCCCGCTCGACGGCGGCCTTGACGAAGCTCAACGTTAACAGCGACTTGCCTGTGCCCGCCGGGCCGAGCACGAGGGTGCTTGCGCCGCGTTCGAAACCGCCGCCGATCAGCCGGTCGAACGCCGCGTTGCCGACGGGAATGCTTTCCCGCGAAAACGCGCCGCGATGCTCCGCCGAGACGAGGCGCGGGAACACGCGGATCCCGCCGGTGTCGATGACCAGATCGTGATAGCCCCCGCGATAGCGCCGGCCCCGATATTTCAGGACGCGCAACCGCCGCCGTTCCGCGCCGTACGTGGGCGACAATTCCTCCAGCCGGATGACCGCGTGCGCGACCGAATGGACGGTCTTGTCCATCATGTCCGCGGTCAGATCATCCAGCATCAGGACGGTCGCGTCCTGCTGCGCGAAGTAATGTTTGAGCGCGAGGATCTGCCGACGATAGCGCAGCGAACTCTGCGCCAGCAGGCGGATTTCGGAAAGGCTATCGAGCACGATCCGCGACGGCTTGATCTGCTCGAAAATCTCGAAGATCCGCTTTGTCGTCTCCCCCAGTTCCAGGTCGGACGAATAAAGCAGGCTCTGCTGGTGATTGTCGTTGAGCAGACTTTCGGGTGGGACGAGTTCGAACACGGTAAAGCTGGGGGGAAAGGTCCAGCCGTGGGATTCTGCGCCTTCGCGCAACTCCTCCTCGGTTTCCGACAAGGTGATGTAGAGCACCCGCTCGCCCGCTTCGGCCCCTTGCAGCAGGAATTGGGTCGAGATGGTCGTCTTGCCGGTGCCCGGGCTGCCTTCTAGCAGAATCAGGCGGCCGCGCTGGAGTCCTCCGGCCAGGATGTCATCGAGACCCGCCACGCCGGTTGGACAATCTGCCACACAATTTCCCCTTTGACGCGGGTCGTAACGCCCACGCCGATTTTATGGACTGATATGGATCAAGAGTGCGGGCGAACAACCGTTTTTTTGATCGGGAAGGGGGCGCGTTGTATCCTTCCTGTCGGGCGATCGGCCATAGGGATGGATTGATCAGATCCTGGCCAACCGCGTAGGGAAAGACGATGGCAGCCAGTCGTATTCGCCGTTTCCTGACCGAGGAGAACTGGACCTTCGCGCCGCATGAGCGGCCCGCGCTGCCCGGCTCGCCCGCATCGCCTGAACATTCCGCGGTCGTCCGCTTGGCGTATGGCGCGATTGCGATCCTTGTGGGGCTGACCGGCGGGCTCGGCACCGCGCTGATTTCGGTCAACACCATGACATTGCAGGGCTCGCTCGGTTTCGATCCGACCGAGATCGCGTGGTTGCCGACGGTGTACGTGATGACCAATGCGTCGATGAACCTGTTGCTGATCAAGTTCCGCCAGCAATACGGTCTGCGACCCTTTACGATCATCTTCCTCGGATTGTACGTGCTGCTCGCGTTCGCGCACCTGTTCGTCCACGGGTTCTGGTCGGCGATCGCGGTGCGCGCGGCGAGCGGGATGGCGGGCGCTGCGCTCAGTTCGCTCAGCCTCTATTACATGATGCAGGCGTTGCCGACGAAATGGCGATTGCGGGCGCTGGTCATCGGGATCGGCATTCCGCAATGCGCCACCCCGCTCGCGCGGTTGTTCTCCCCGGAACTGCTCGCGATGTCGCAATGGCGCGCGCTGTACCTGTTCGAATTCGGGCTGGCATTGCTGTCGCTGGTCGCGGTCAGCTTGCTGCGCTTGCCCCCGACCGAACGCAAAAGCGCGTTCGAGCCGCTGGATTTCGTCACTTTCACGCTGTTCGCCGTCGCAATCGCGCTGTTCTCGGCGGTGCTTGGGCAGGGGCGGATCGTATGGTGGTTCGAGGCGCCGTGGATCGGCTGGTCGCTCGTCGTCGCGATCCCGTTGCTCGCGACGGCGCTGGTGATCGAACATGGGCGCGCCAACCCGCTGCTCAACACGCGCTGGCTGGGCAGCGCCGATATCGTCCGTTTTGCGGTGGTGACGCTGATGGCGCGGCTGGTGCTGTCCGAACAGACCTATGCCGCGGTTGGGTTGCTGACCGTATTGGGGCAAAACAACGACCAGTTCGGGACGCTGTTCGTCATCATCTTCGTCGCTTCGATCGCAGGCGTCATTGCCAGCGCCGTGACGCTCGACGTCAACCGGCTGACGCATCCGGTGATGCTCGCGATCGGCCTGGTCGCGGTTGCGGCCTATGTCGATTCGCTATCGACCAGCCTGACGCGCCCGCCGCAGTTGTACCTGACGCAAGCCGTGATCGCGTTTGCCGGCACCTTCTTCCTCGGCCCGTCGCTGCTGTTCGGGATGACCCGCGCGTTGAAGGCGGGCGCGGGGCATATCATCAGTTTCCTCGCGCTGTTCGGCATGGTCAACGCGATCGGCGGGCTCGGCGGGGCGGCGTTGCTGGGCACGTATCAGACGATCGCGGAGAAAGCGCACAGCGCCGCGATCGTCCAGTCGATCGACCCGACCGATCCGATCGTGGCTGCGCGGATCGCGGCGGGCGGTGGCGCGGTCGGGCGGGTCGTCGGCGATCCGACGTTGCGCGCCGCCGAGGGCGGTGCGCTGCTCGCCCAAACCGCGACGCGCGAGGCGAATGTCCTTGCCTATGACGATACGTTTAGGCTGGTGGCGGTTCTCGCCGGGCTGACCACCGTCTATCTTGCGTTTCTTCTGATTCGCCGCACGAGGCGCGAACGTCGCGCGGCGCTTGCCAAGGCTCCTGCATGACCGACACGCGCCAGACTCCGCAAAATCCCGTCGCAGCCACCCCCGTCACCGAGGCCCGCGCCGAGGAGAACGCTGCCGCCCCCGCCGCCCCCGCTGCGCCGGTAGGATCGGGCTGGCGGCCGCCGCGGCCCTCGCGCGGCGCGCTGATCGTCGCGATCGTATTGTCGGCGGTCGGGATCGGCGCGGTGCTCTATGCGTGGCGCCTGCCGCCGTTCGCCACTGCGAACCAGGCGACCGACAATGCCTATGTGCGCGGCCGCACCACGGTGATCAGCCCGCAGGTCAGCGGTTATGTCACCGCGGTGCTGGTGCGCGATTTCGCAAGCGTGACGCAGGGGCAACCGCTGGTGCGGATCGACGACCGGATCTACCGCCAGCGCGTCGATCAGGCCAAGGCGCAGGTTGCCGGGCAGGAGGCGACGCTGGCGAACAGCGACCAGACCGCGCGCGCGCGCGCCGCCAGCTTGCAGGCGCAGGATGCGGCGGTGGCCAACGCCAACGCGCAGTTGCTCCGCGCGCAGGCGGACATGAACCGAGTCAACGACCTCGTCACCGATGGGTCGGTGTCGCTGCGCGAACGCGACCAGACGCTGGCGGCCCTCCGGCAAGCGCAGGCGGGCGTGTTGCAGGCCAAGGCCGCGCGCGAGATCGCGCGGCAGGACATCCGCACGGTCGAGGTCGGACGCGGCGGGCAGCAAGCCGGCGTCAGCGGCGCGGAGGCGGCGCAGCGGCTCGCGCAGATCGATTTCGACAATACGGTGGTGCGCGCGCCTGAAAGCGGACGGTTGAGCGAAGTCGGCGTGCGGGTCGGGCAATATGTCACAGCCGGGTCGCAGCTGATGTTCCTCGTGCCGCCCGAAACCTGGGTGATCGCCAATTACAAGGAAGCGCAGACCGCGCGCATGGCGGTCGGGCAACCCGCGAGCTTTACTGTCGACGGCCTCGCCAATGCGCGACTGACCGGTCATGTCGAGCGGCTGTCGCCCGCCGCCGGTTCCGAATTCGCGGTGCTCAAGGCGGACAATGCGACGGGCAATTTCACCAAGGTGCCGCAGCGGATCGCAGTCCGGATCAGGATCGATCCGGGTCAGCCGCTTGCGGCTCGGCTGCGCCCGGGAATGTCGGTGCAGACTCGGATCGACACATCCTCCGGGCCGCGGATCCGATGAGACGCGCGCTGGGCGTGGCGGCTTTTGGCGTGCTGGTCACGGGCTGCGTCGGCCCGCGGCCCGCAGCACCGGTGGCGACCGCGATCGTCGCGCCTCCTGCATGGCGGACCGCGCTCGGTCCGGGGGCCCCGGTCCGCGCGGAGTGGTGGAATGCGTTCGGCGATCCGGTGCTGACGCGCCTGGTGGCCGAAGCGCTTGCCAACAATCCCGACCTGGGGATTGCAGCGGGGCGCGTCGACGAAGCCCGTGCGGCCGAGCGCTTGGCGCGCGCGCAACTGTCGCCGACCGTCAGCGTGGGGGTGCCAACGACCGATTCACGCGCGCTCAATGCCTTTGGCACAGCGAGCACCAATCTAACGGCGACGCCGTCGATCACCGCCAGCTACGACCCCGACCTGTTCGGGCGGTTGCGCAACGCCAGCGCCGCCGCGCGCGCGCAATTGCTCGCGAGTGAAGGCGCACGCGACGTCGTGCGGCTCGCCATCGCGAGCAGCGTCGCGAGCGGGTACATCACGCTGCGCGCGCTCGACGCGCGGCTGGCGGTCGCGCGCGATACGCTTGCGGCGCGCGGCGATGCGCTGCGGATCGCGCGGCGACGCGCGGAGACGGGTTATACGTCCAATCTCGAGCTGCATCAGGCGGAGGGCGAATATCGCGCGACCGAACAGCTGATCCCGCAGGCGCAACTGGCGATCACGCGGCAAGAGGATGCGCTGAGCCTGTTGCTCGGCGCGACGCCCCGCGCGATCGGGCGGGGGGCTGCTTTGACCGCGCTGGTCCTGCCACCGATCCCGGACGGGCTGCCCGCCGACCTGTTGCGCCGTCGGCCCGATCTGTTCCAGGCGGAACAGACGCTGGTCGCCGCCGACCGCAGCCTCGACAGTGCGCGCGCGGCGTTGCTCCCGAACATTGCGCTGACCGGTTCGGCGGGGGTGATCCTGACGACCGCATTGGCCAATCCGGTCGGGATCTTTTCGCTCGGCGGGAGCGTGCTGTCGCCGCTGTTCGACGGCGGGCGGTTGCGCGCGAACGTCGATCTGACCGTTGCGCGGCGGGACCAGGCGGCGTTTAGTTATCGGCGGTCTGCGTTGACTGCGTTTCGCGAAGTCGACGACAGTCTCGCCGGGGTCCAGCGCTCGGGCGAGCAGGCCGTCGCAATCCGCGGGCAGCGCGATGCTTATGCCGCCGCGCTGCGCAACGCGTCGAACCGCTACCGGGCGGGCTATTCGTCGTATCTCGACCAGCTCGATACGCAACGCGGGCTGCTCACCGCCGAGCTTGCGCTGGTGCAGGCGAATGCGGATCGGTTGACGTCCTATGTCGCGCTGTACCAGGCGATGGGGGGCGGGTGGACCGAAGCGGACGTGGCGGCGGTGCGGCGGTAAGGTAGGCCCGGGCGAGTGGCGCTCAAAACGTGAAAGGGGCGGCCGTCGTGCGATCCGCGATGCGCAGCGCGTCCTCGACCAGCCGCAGCGGCGACAAGTCGACTTCGGACTCACCTGCCGCCACCAGATCCGCAAACCGCGCGTAGATCGAGCCATACTCGATGTTCTCCGATTTGCGCGGTGCCTCCCCGTCGATCGCGATCGTCGCGCCGCCGTCGCTGAGCAGCAGGCTCCCGCGATCGGTATCGATCCGCATGTCCCAGCTTTGCGGGCCGGTTTGCAGGAAGTCGAAATCCGCCGTGATCCGGATGTCGCCTGCCGCCATCGCGAACGTCGCGGCAATCGGGGCGCCCCGGCCTTCGGGGATCGCGATACGCGCGGTTTCGATGCGAACGGGGTCGGGCAGGATGAAGGTGAGGATCGACAGCGCGTTGATCCCGGGATCGAATACGCCCAAACCATTCTCCGCCAAGATCCACTCCTGTCCCGGATGCCAGCGGCGGATGTCTTCCTTCCACACGATCTCGACCGCCACGACGTTCCGTTCGGCAATCCATGCGCGCGCCTCGGCGACCGCGGCGGCCTCGCGCGAGTGCCAGGTCGCCATCAGCGTCGTGCCGGTGGTGGCGGCATGCGCCACGATCGCCTCCGCTTCCACGAGCGTCGCGGCGGTCGGCTTTTCGAGCAGCACCGCCAGCCCCGCATCGATCGCGGCGGTGGCGATGCCCGCGCGGTACGACGGCGGGGTGCAGACGGCGACCGCGTCGAGACCGGGGACGGCGGCCAGCATCGCCGCCAGATCCGCAAACGCCGCGACACCCGCCAGGCTGCCGTGTGGATCCGCGGTGCCGATCAGGGTAAAGCGGGGATTCGCCAGGATCGCGGGAATATGCTGATCGCGCGCGATCTTGCCGATGCCGACGATACCGAGACGGAGGACACCATCGCGCGGCGAAGCGGGGTCGGTCGCGGTCGGCATGGCGGCACTCGTCTTTTGTATGATGACTGCCGCGCTCCTAGGCGGCGGCGGGGGCGGCATCAACCCGTTGGCGATCCGTCCTTCCCTTCGACTCGGTCGATCAGCTCAATCACGTCGCCGATCAGATGGCGCATTGCGGCCCGCGCTGCGACCGGATCGCGCGCGACGATCGCGTCGCGGACGGCGGCGTGATCGGTAATGCTCGCGTTGCGCCCCTTGATGCGGTTGGTGAAGCGGATCGAGGTGCGTAGCGCGGTGGCGACGACATCGCGGAATTGCCCGTAGAACGGATTGCGCGACGCCTTGAGGATGGCGATGTGGAACGCGATGTCGGCGTCCAGCGGATCATCCGCTTCGCGATCGGCGGCGATCATCCGGTCCAGCCCGGCATCGATCTGCCGCAAGTCCGCCGCCCCGCCGAACTGCGCCGCCAGCGCCGCCGCTTCGGGTTCGATCGCGATCCGCAACTGGCTGAACTGGCGCAGCAGATCGACCGAGAAAGTGCGCTCGAGCATCCAGCGCAGGACGTCGGTGTCGAACAGGTTCCACGTTTCGGCCGGGCGGACGACCGTGCCTTGCCGTGGACGGGCGCTGAGCAGGCCCTTGGCGGTCAGCATCTTGACCGCTTCGCGGGTCACCGAGCGGCTGACTCCGTGTGTCTGCGCAAGCTGCGCTTCGGTCGGGAAGGGCTGGGTTTCATACTGGCCGGTGACGATCGCGAGCCCGATCGTATCGAGCAGACGGTAGGTCAGGTTGCGCGCGGGCGGCTGTGTCTGCTGGGCCATAAGCGCCCATTCTGACCGTTTGTTGGGGCACTGTCACCATCCAGACCCGTGCGGATCCGCTGGACACACGGAATAAGTCAGATAAATACCGCAGCAGCCCGCAACCGCTTTGCGCGGGCGTGATCGCCGTTGTCGGTGCGAAGGAGTCCAAGCGTTGACCATGTCCGTATCGTCGGCCTTCACCGATGCCTTTCTTGCGGTCGATTGGGGAACGACGAACCGTCGCGTCTATCGGATCGAGGCGGGCAAGGTCGTCGCCACCGACCGCGACGCGCGCGGCGTCACCGCTGTGGCGAAGGATGGGTTCGCCAGTGAAGTCGCCGATATCCGTGCGCACTTCGGGGATCTTCCGATGCTGCTTGCCGGAATGGTCGGGTCGACGATCGGCTGGCGCGACGTGCCCTATGTCGCGGTGCCTGCCGGGTTCGCGACGCTCGCGCAGGGGCTCGGCTGGATCGACGACCGAACCGCGATCGTGCCGGGCCTGTCGGTCCTCCGGGGTGGTCGGGCGGACGTGATGCGCGGCGAGGAAGTACAGTTGCTTGGTGCGGTCGAGGCGGGGCTCGTGCCGCGCGACGGCCTGCTCTGCCAGCCCGGAACCCATTGCAAATGGGCACGGATGGCCGATGGGATCGTCGTGGATTTCACCACCGCGATGACCGGCGAACTGTTTGCGCTGCTGCGCGGTCACGGATTGTTGTCGAGCCAGCTCGTCGGTGCGGTTGTTCCCGGTGCCGCGTTCCGCGAGGGCGTCGAAGCGGGCAAGCGGCGCGACCTCTCCGCCGCGTTGTTCGGCATCCGCGCGAGCAAGCTGCTCGGGCAGCGCGATGACGCCGACGCCGCCTCTTACGCGAGCGGTCTGCTGATCGGCAGCGACGTTGCCGTGCGGCTCGAAACCGGGGCGGGCGATGTCCATATCCTGTCCGATCCCGACCTGGGCGGGCTGTATGCCCTCGCGGTCGAAGCGAATGGCGGCACGCCCCATGTCGTCGACAGCCACGCCGCCTTTGCGGCCGGAATCATCGCGCTGGCAAAAGCGCTTGGAGAATGATCACATGACCATGGTTTCCGATTTCGACGCCGCCTTCGCGCGTTGCCCGCTGGTCGCGATCCTGCGCGGGGTTCGCCCCGACGAGGTCGAGGCGATCGGCGAGGAACTCGTCGCGGCGGGGTTCACGCTGATCGAAGTGCCGATGAACTCGCCCGACCCGCTCGACAGCGTCGCGCGGCTGGCGAAGCGGTTCGAGGGCCGCGCGATCATCGGCGCGGGGACCGTGCTCGATACCGACGGCGTCGCCGCGGTGCAGGCGGCGGGCGGGACCATGATCATTTCCCCCAACATGAACCCGCGCGTCATCGCAGCAACGGCGGCGGCGGGGCTGGTGTCGCTGCCGGGGATCGCCACGCCGAGCGAAGCATTCCTCGCGCTCGAAACCGGTGCGACTGCGCTCAAGCTTTTCCCGGCAGAGGCGGCAAGCCCGACGATCCTGAAGGCGATGCGCGCGGTGTTGCCCAAGACGGCGCGCGTCCTGCCGGTCGGTGGAATCACCCCCGAGGGGATGGCACCGTGGACCGCGGCGGGCGCTGCCGGGTTCGGTCTGGGCGGTGCGCTCTATTCGGTCGGCGCGACCGCCGAGCAGGTCGGCGCGAACGCGCGCGCGTTCATCGCCGCACTGGGGTAAGCACCCCTTTTCCCCGAACGGTTTGGGGGAGGGCCATCCCGCTCTAGCCCTTCCGAAAATCGCTGGTATGGCCAGTCCTGCAACACAGCAGGCCCGGCACAGGGCGGTAATCGGGAGCGGCAGGCGATGGCGGGATTGTGGTTCGAGCAGTTGGAAGTCGGGCAGACGTTTGCCCACGCGATCCGGCGGACCGTGACCGAGACCGACAATCTGTTGTTCTCGACGCTCACGCATAACCCGGCGCAGCTGCATCTCGACGCTGAATACATGAAGGACAGCGACTACGGGCGGATCATCGTCAATTCGACCTTCACGCTCGGGCTGATGGTCGGCGTTTCGGTCGGGGATACGACGCTCGGCACCGCGGTCGCCAATCTCGGGTGGGATGAGGTGCGGTTTCCCGCGCCCGTGTTCATCGGCGATACGCTGAGGGTCGAGACCGAAGTGGTCGAGGTGCGTGAGTCCCGCTCACGGCCCGACGCGGGGATCGTCACCTTCGTCCACCGCGCGTTCAACCAGCGGGAGGAACTCGTTGCGTCGTGCAAGCGGACCGGATTGCAGCGCAAGACCCCGGTGGAGGCAAGCGCATGATCGACCTGCGATCGTGGCTGTTCATCCCGGGCGACAGCGAGAAGAAGCTCGCCAAGGCCGATGGCACCGGCGCGGATGCGTTGATTTTCGATCTCGAGGATTCGGTTGCGCCCGAGAACAAGGCACGCGGGCGCGATCTCGTCGCCGGACTGTTGGCGGATCGGCTGCAGGCGGCGCGGACGAGTCAGCTGTGGGTGCGGATCAACCCGCTCGACAGCGGGATGGTGCTCGACGATCTGGTAGCGGTGGTGGCGGCGGCGCCCGATGGCGTGATGCTGCCCAAATGCGGCGGGCCTGCCGATATCGCGCAACTGTCTTTCTATCTCGACGCGCTCGAGGCGCAGGCCGGGCTCACCGTCGGATCGATCGCGATCCTGCCGGTCGCGACCGAAACTGCCGCTGCGCCATTCACGCTCGGCGACTATGCCAAGGTGCGGCAGGCGCGGCTTGCCGGGCTGACCTGGGGGGCGGAGGATCTGGCGGCGGCACTGGGCGCGTCCACCAATCTCGATCCGGCGGGGGGATGGGCGCTGACCTACCGCACCGTTCGGACGCTGACGCTGCTCGGCGCGAAGGCGGCGGGGGTGCAGGCGGTCGATACGCTGTACGTTGATTTCCGCGATGACGCTGGGTTGCGGGCGTCGTCTCGCGCATCGCGCGCGGAGGGGTTTACCGGGCGGCTGGCGATTCACCCGGCGCAGGTCGCGGCGATCAATGAGAGTTATCTCCCCGATGCGGAGGAGGTCGCGTTCGCCGAGCGGGTGGTCGCGGCGTTCGATGCGGCGGGTGGCGCGGGGACGGTTGGGCTCGATGGGCGGATGCTGGATATTCCGCATTTGAAGCAGGCGCGCGGGGTGTTGGCGAAGGCCGGGGCTTACGGGGGGTAGCCGTTGTCGCTAGCTCGCTTGATGTTGCTGGCTGCTCGACACGGATTTCGACCCACGCCATTGCTCCTATGTTCCGCCGCCAAAGGGTTGCGACACGTGTGAGGGCTTTCCCTAGCCCCTCCCCTTCAGGGGAGGGGCTTCTTTAAGAAGCCCCTCCAGCCGCGCATCTTCTACGCCTCCGCCGCTGCAGCGGCCTTGCGCTGACGCTCGCCGAAAACGGTAGCCAACCGTCGCGGATTAGACCCGAAACGGTCATGACCCCGCAACACAAAGTCGGCATGCGCCACGACGAGGCCGACAATCGGCCCGTCAGGGAGTTTCCAGCAATGACGCTTCGTTTTCACCTGCTTGCGGGTTCGATGATGCTTGCCCTTTGTTCGACCGCTGCGGTCGCGCAAACCGCCGCGCCGGTCGAGCCGCAGGCGACCGACCTCCCCGCAAGCGACGCCCCCGCCGCCGACACGTCCGACATCGTCGTGCTCGGCTTCGGGCAGGCGCGGCAGGTGCAGACGGTCAGCAATCTCGACATCGAACGCCTGACCCCCGGCTCGACCCCGCTCAAGGCAATCGCCAAGCTTCCCGGCGTCAACTATCAGGCAGCCGACGCCTTCGGCGCGTACGAATGGTCGTCGCGGATCACGCTGCGCGGGTTCAACCAGAACCAGCTCGGCTTTACGCTCGACGGCATTCCGCTCGGCGACATGAGCTACGGCAACACCAACGGTCTCCACATCAGCCGCGCGATCATTTCCGAGAACCTCGGCGTCGCGTCGGTCGCGCAGGGCGCGGGGGCGCTCGGCACCGCGTCCAGCAGCAATCTCGGCGGAACGATCGAATTCACCTCGCTCAAGCCGTCGGACACGATGGGGATCGTCGCGTCGGGCACCTATGGCAGCAACGAGACGTATCGCGGGTTCGTCCGGCTCGAGAGCGGTGACATCACCGGGCAGGGGCTCAAGGGCTATATCAGCTACGGCTATCTCAAGACCGACAAGTGGAAGGGCTTCGGCGAACAGCGCCAGCATCAGGTCAACGCGAAGATCGTCCAGGATCTCGGCAGCCGCGGCTCGATCACCGGTTTCTTCGATTATTCGGACCGGCGCGAGCAGGACTATCAGGATCTCAGCCTCGATCTGATCAAGCGGTTCGGCTACAACCTCGACAATATCTCGAACAACTTCCCGCTCGCGACGCAGCTGGCGCAAGTCTATGCGAACCAGAACACCGCCACCGGCCGCCCGCTGCCCTATCCGGCTGCGGGAACGACCTTTCCGGCACCCTATAAGACGGTCGACGACGTCTATTACGATGCTGGCGGGCTGCGGCAGGATTATCTCGCGGGCGCGACGTTCGACAGTCGGCTGACCGACCATGTCTCGCTCAAGCTGACCGGCTATTATCACGACAATCACGGGCAGGGCGTCTGGTATCTGCCCTATACGCCGACGCCGGGCGGCGCCTCGCTGTCGGTACGCACGACCGAATATGATATCCATCGCGGTGGCGTATTGGGGCATGTCGCGGTCGACACCGGGCCGAACCACCTCGAAATCGGCGGGTGGTACGAATCGAACGATTCCGAGAATGCGCGGCGGTTCTACGGTCTTGCCAATCAGTCGACTGCATCGCTGCCGACGCTTCAGTTCAAGAGCAATCCGTTCTTCACGCAGTTCGATGCCAAGTTCAACACCGAGACCCTGATGTACTACGTCTCCGACAAGCTGACGCTGGGCGACTTGACGCTGACCGGCGGGTGGAAGGGTTTGCAAGTCGTCAACCGCGCCAAGGCGATCGTCGGCACGCTCGCTGCCGGAAAGATCGAGTCGAAGGACTGGTTCCTGCCGCAGGTCGGCGCCTTGTACCGGATCGGCGGCCAGACCGAGGTGTTCGCGACCTTCACGCAAAACATGCGCGCGTTCACGTCCGGCGCAGTCGGCGGGTCGCCCTTCGCTACGACGCAGGCCGGGCTCGACCTGATTCGCAACACGCTCAAGCCTGAGCGGTCGGACAGCTACGAAGTCGGCGGGCGCTTCCGGATGGCCGGGTTCCAGGCGTCGATCGCAGGCTATTATGTCGACTTCTCGAACCGCTTGCTGTCGCTGGCGAACGGAACGGGCGGCGCGGGCAACCCGACGACGCTGCAGAACGTCGGTTCGGTGCGCAACTACGGCGTCGAAGTGACCGGCACGTACAAGGTGATGCCGGCGGTTTCGCTTTATGCCTCCTATTCCTACGGCAAGGCGGAATATCGCGACAACGTCATCAGCACCGCGGTCGGCTCGGTCGGGCAGATCGATACCGCGACCAAGGGCAAGACCGTTCCCGACAACCCCGAGCACATGCTGAAGGGCGAGGCGGTCTATGACGACGGCCACTTCCTCGCGCGGGTCGGCGCCAACTATATGTCGAAGCGCTACTTCACCTATCTCAACGATCAGTCGGTCCCGGGCCGCGTGCTGGTCGATGCGACGATCGGCTACACCTTCCGGGGTGAGGGCGTGCTCAACGGACTGGGGATCGAGGGGAGCGTCACCAACCTGACCGACCTCGGCTATGTCGCGACGATCGGGTCGAACGGCTTCGGCAAGAGCGGCGACAGCCAGACGCTGCTCGCCGGTGCGCCGCGGCAGTTCTTCGTGACGGTGAAGAAGGGGTTCTAGGGGATTGTCCCCCCCGGGGGGGCTGTTCCAAGACGTAAAAAAACCCGCCGTGCGCATAGCGCACGGCGGGTTTTGTTTTGAATAAGACGGGGCGCTAAGCCTTCGTCATTCCTCGAGCGGCTGGCCCGGCACCGTTGCGATCTCGGTCGTCCGACTGCCCCACAGGGCGTAGAACAGGATGTACAGTTCGCACGCCGCGGTCAGCAGGAAGGACGTCTGCAACCCATAGGCATCCGCAATCTGCCCCTGCACGACGACCAGAGCACCGCCGGCAATTGCCATGATCAACAGCCCCGACCCTTCCTCGGTCAACGGGCCGAGGCCCTTGATCCCGAGCGTGAAGATCGTCGGGAACATGATCGAGTGGAACAGCCCGACGAGGATCAGCGCCCACATCGCCATTGGCCCGGTCGTGAAGACGGTGACGAGCATCACGACGAACGCGCCGATCGAGAACGCCGCAAGCACCGTCTCCGCCGGGATCTTCTGCATGATGAACGAGCCGAGGAAGCGACCGATCATCATGAAGCCCCACAGGAAGGTGAGGTAGCGACCGGCCTGCTCATGCGTCAGGTCCGCGATTTGCGGCTGGCTGACGAAATTGACGAACAGGTTGGCGACGCCGATCTCGGCGATCAGGTAGATGAAGATCGCGGGGATGCCGAACACCAGGTTGCGGTGCTTCCACAGCGAGTGGTTCTTGCGGTCGGCCTTCGCCATCCGGCTGGTCGATGTGCCCATCGCAGGCAACGGGAACCGCGCGATCACGACCGCGAGGATGACGAGCACGATCGCCACCAGCACGTAAGGCAGGACCACCGACTGCGCATCGGCGAGCCGCTCCGCCTGGGTGAACACTGCACCCGACTTGGCGGTGCCGCTGGTCGAGCGCCCGAGGATCAGATACGCGCCGAACAGCGGCGCAAGCATCGTCCCGGCGGAGTTGAGCGCCTGGACGAGGTTCAAGCGCGCCGACGCTGTCTCAGGCGAGCCGATCACCGCGACATAGGGGTTGGCCGCGACCTGCAGCAGCGTGATTCCGCTCGCGATGACGAACAGCATGACGAGCGTGACGCCGTAGGACGGAATGCTCGCGGCCACCGTCATGCCGACTGCGCCGGCTGCCATGATGAGCAGACCGACGACGAGCGACTTCTTGTAGCCGATACGTTCGATCAGCTTCGCCGAGGGGATCGACGCGAAGAAATAGGCGATGAACCACACGCTCTCGATCAGTGTGGTCTGTGTATAGCTCAGCTCGAACACGCTGCGCAGATGCGGCAGCAGCGTGTTGTTGATGACGGTGATGAACCCCCACATGAAGAACAGCGTGCCAAGCAGCACCAGCGCGCTGACATAGGAAGGGCGCACGCCGCCCTCCGGTGGCGCCTCGGTCAGCGTCGGTTGCCGGGTGGGTGTTATTGCCATGGGCACGCATCCTCATTGATCTTATAAATGTCTGAGTATATCTCGATCTGGATAGCGTCAAACGCGGAGTTCCCGAAAATGTCTGAGTCCACACCTCCCCAGCTCCGCAGCCGTGCGTGGTTCGATAATCCCGACAACATTGATATGACCGCGCTGTATCTCGAGCGGTATCTCAACTTCGGGTTGAGCCTCGCCGAGCTGCAGTCGGGCAAGCCGATCATCGGCATTGCGCAGACGGGCTCCGACCTGTCGCCGTGCAACCGCCACCACCTCGTCTTGGCCGAGCGGCTGCGCGAAGGCATTCGTGAAGCCGGCGGCATCGCGCTCGAATTCCCGGTCCATCCGATCCAGGAAACCGGCAAGCGCCCAACCGCGGGCCTCGACCGCAACCTCGCCTATCTCGGGCTGGTCGAGACTCTGTACGGCTATCCGCTCGACGGCGTCGTGCTGACGATCGGTTGCGACAAGACCACGCCGGCCTGCCTGATGGCGGCGGCGACCGTGAACATCCCCGCGATCGCCTTGTCGGTCGGCCCGATGCTCAACGGCTGGCACAAGGGCGAGCGCACCGGCTCGGGCACGATCGTATGGAAGGCGCGCGAACTGCTCGCGGCTGGCGAGATCGATCACGCCGAATTCATCCGTCTGGTGGCGTCGTCGGCACCGTCGACCGGCTATTGCAACACGATGGGCACCGCGACGACGATGAACTCGCTGTGCGAGGCGCTTGGCATGTCGCTGCCGGGTTCGGCCGCGATCCCCGCGCCGTATCGTGATCGCCAGGAAGTCGCCTATTTGACCGGCAAGCGCATCGTCGAGATGGTCGCCGAGGACCTCAAGCCGTCGGACATCATGACGCGCGACGCGTTCCTCAATGCGATTCGCGTCAATTCGGCAATCGGCGGATCGACCAACGCGCCGATCCATCTCACCGCCATCTCACGCCACATCGGCGTCGATGTCCCGGTCGAGACGTGGCAGGAGCATGGCCTCGACATTCCTTTGCTCGTCAACCTGCAGCCCGCCGGTGAATATCTCGGCGAGGATTTCTACCGTGCGGGCGGCGTTCCGGCGGTCGTGTCGCAGCTGATCGACCAGGGGTTGATTCTCGAAGACGCGATGACCGTCAACGGCAAGACGATGGGCGAGAATTGCCGTGGCGTGGCGATCGAGGACGAGAAGGTCATCCGTCCGTTCGCGACCCCGCTGATGGAGGCGGCAGGCTTCGTCGTGCTGTCGGGCAACCTGTTCGAGAATGCGGTGATGAAGACGAGCGTGATCTCGCCCGAATTCCGCGAGCGCTACCTCTCCAACCCGGATGATCTCGATGCGTTCGAAGGTCCGGTCGTGGTGTTCGACGGGCCGGAGGAATATCACCGCCTGATCGACGACCCCGCAACCGGGATCACCGCGGAAACGCTGCTGGTGATGCGCGGCGCCGGGCCGATCGGCTTCCCGGGCGCTGCCGAAGTCGTCAACATGCGCCCGCCGGCGCATCTGATCCTCGATGGCGTCCACGCGCTGCCGTGCATCGGCGACGGTCGCCAGTCGGGGACGAGCGGCAGCCCGTCGATCCTCAACGCCTCGCCCGAGGCGGCTGCGGGCGGCACGCTCGGCTTGTTGCGCACGGGCGACCGTGTGCGGATCGACCTCAACCGCGGCACTGCCAACGTGCTGATCGACGATGCTGAAATCGCGGCACGGCGCGAAGCGCAGCAAGCGGCCGGGGGCTATGCCTATCCCGCGTCGCAGACCCCGTGGCAGGAAATGCAGCGCGCGGTGGTCGGCCAGCTCGGCACCGGCGCGATCCTCGAAGGGGCGGAAGCGTATCAGCGCATCGCCCAGACCCGTGGGTTGCCGCGCGACAACCACTGAGACCCATGGGGGATGCCGGGCCCGTCCCTGCATCCTCATGGCCCGCGTCCTTCGGTGAGGGGCGCGGGACCATGATGCACCATGGGGCGTCTAGGAAGGTATCGAGCGGACGTCCTTTGGGAGGCGAACCGCAGAAAGCCGCCGGCCTTTCGGCCAGCGGCTTCAGCGTTCGCAACGGCAAAGCTCCTATGCGTAGCTTGCAATCGTTTTAACCGACTGGCGACGACGCACCGCAAAGCCGATCATGCCGAAACCCGCGAGCATCATCGCCCAGGTCGCGGTTTCAGGAATGGCGCCGGCAGTTGCCACTGGGCTGGACGATGCGGTCCCGAGAGCAGAGATCGTGCCGTTACCGTTTATCCGATATATATCGGCAGCGACGTTATCCTGATGGAAGAAGGCGATGCCCCGTGCCGCGCCTGCGTTGAAGTTCACTCCGCTACCGTCCAGAAACGTCGGCCCTGACGTGAAATAATAGTATGTCGGACTGCCCGGTGCGTCGAATAGACCGCTGATTGCGACTCCGTTGATCGTTCCGGAGATGCCCGTGATCGCAAGAGCCGTTTGTCCAAATCGCTGAACCGCCGTGTCCGAGGTCGTAAAAATGCCGCGTGCCGTTTGAAAAGGGCCGCCGAACAGGGTGCTGGTGGTGTCAAAGCTGAAATTGAATTGTGCCGCGTTTGCTGGGAGCGCGATGATCGCGGCCATTCCTGCGATCACTAAAGTAAGCTTTTTCATTTCACTCTCCCACTATTTTTACAGACGGAGCTTTTTTGATTTGCCACGCCGGGGGAAGCTACGTGAGGCCTCGTTAAAAGGTTGCTCCGAAATTAACCAAGTTCATCACAGTGTTCCAAGCGCGCGGCCCTTCCGAGCCATCAACGGGCCCTCAAGGCTTACTCGTCGTGATCGGGGACCGATTTCTTGTGGGAGTGCAACAGGCGTTTCGATCAAAAACGCGTCGTCGTTCTTCCGCATACGCTGAGTGTTTTGGTGTGCGACTTGGCGGGTGCAAACGTTTTGGCCTTCGGTGAAAAGCAGCCTGTCTATCTTGTGGGGGGGATTGGGCGTTTTCTGTCCGTCCGTTTCACCGTCCGAAAGCTGCCAATCGGCTTTCACGAACCGTTGGCACGCTAGAAGCGCCTGAACTTCCCGGCCTGGTGGAAAGCGGACTGTCTGCTTGCCGGAAGGTTTATTCCGATAGCTGCCATAGGGGGGGACACCACGTTTCCCGAAGACGATGGTATTTGTAGAAAGCTGAGCCTGTAAGCCGATTTCGCCTTCAAGGCGCTTCTCCCGCGTGTTCCCGATCAAACATCTCTCGTGATGCGCGAAAGCTGTCGACGTTCTCGACGATCCACGTCCACAGGGGAACCATCCTGACCAGTAGCTTCAGTCCGGTTTCGGATAGAGCATATTCTACATGAGGAACCACCTCCTCGAAGTCGTGACGCACCACCAATCCATCGCGCTCCAGATGGCGCAGCGTGCGCGTCAGCATCCGCTGCGTGATACCGTGCATCCGTCGGCCGATTTCCGCATGGCGAAGCTGGCCGTACACGCCGAGCGTATGGATGACACCAAGCGACCAGCGGTTGCCGGCATGGGCCAACACCTCACGGCGAACCCCGTCGTCATCGTCCCGCAGGCCGTCACAAACCGTTTGCGAATATCGGAGGATGTCCTCCTCGCTTAAAGATTGAACGGCAGTATCACGCATGTACCCATCTTTCACGTTTGCCCGTGGCTAGCCAGATCACCGGCATCCACGGTGAAACGAGTTAGAATGATGAACGATACAGTCTCCAACGTGAACTCCCGCAATAGCCTTGTCCTGGGTGCCGGCGAGCTTGGCATGCCCGTGCTCCGCAATCTGGCGCGTCGCGCCAAGGGGATCGACGGTGCCAGGATCAGCGTCCTTCTCCGCGAGAGTGCCGTCGAGTCGGGGGATCCCTCCAAGCAGCGTGACATCGCCGAAATCCGCGAAGCCGGGATCGAGATCGTGCTCGGCGACCTGGTGAACGACACGATCGATGAGCTGGCATCGCTCTTTTCGGACTACGACACGGTGATCGGCTGTGCAGGCTATGCAGCCGGGATCGACACGCCGATGAAGCTCGCCAAGGCGGCGCTGCAATCCGGTATCTCGCGCTATTTCCCGTGGCAGTTCGGCGTCGACTTCGACGCGATCGGCCGCGGCGGGCCGCAGGACATCTTCGATGCGCAGCTCGATGTGCGCGAGTTGCTGCGCTCGCAGGACAAGACCGAGTGGGTCATCATCTCTACGGGCATGTTCATGAGCTACCTGTTCGAGCCAGACTTTGGTGTCGTCGATCTGGAGAATAGCGAAGTTCACGCGCTCGGCAGCCTTGATACCGCTGTGACGCTGACGACGCCGGATGACATCGGTATGCTGACCGCCGAGATCGTGTTCTTCGAGCCGACGATCCGCAACGAGATCGTCTTCCTGGCCGGTGACACCGTCACATATGGCGAGGTCGCGGAAAAATTGGAGGTGGCACTGGGCCGGGCCTTCAAGCGGTCGGTTTGGACCGTGCCTTTCCTAATGGAAGAGCTAGCGAACGATCCGAAAAACATGATGCGCAAGTACCGTGCAGCCTTCGCGATCGGTCGCGGTGTGTCCTGGCCGAAGGCAGGCACGTTCAATGATCGGCATGGCCTTCCGGTCACCGACGTTGCGGCCCTGATCGATGCCGATCTGCGAGGGGCGCAACAGAAAAAGTGATGCAGGCGGGGTGACTGTAGAGACCTTCCCAAAGACAAACCTAGAGTGGGACACTCCCCGGCGATCACGCAGACAGCCATCCGGGGCAACCTCCCTTCTGAAATCCGCCCTCAATTGGCCAATCGCAGACGGAGAAACGGGAAAGATCGCGCTTAACGAAGGCCGTTATCTGAAGGCTGGATCGCCAGCTTGAACGTCCAGGTGTAGGCGTTTGCGGTCAGTTCGCCTTCGGTTGCCCGAAAGAAGCCGGGCCTCTGCGGCTTAGACCATACCAGGCACGTTCCGGCAAAGGCAGGGGCCAGTCGCGCCAGTCATTGTAGCGGGCAGCAGGCCCCGACGGTAAAGGACTACGGAACCTCGGCACGAGGCCGGTGTGCCGCAGGAACGACCGGTTCCAAGACGTTCTGATACGTCTCGCCGCCGCCGGAGACCGGACGGCACGCCGCTTTACTCCCGCTCGGTCAGCCCCATGTCGCCGAGCGCGAGCCGCAGCAAGTCCACCATGGCGCGGTGCGCAGCTTTGGCGTCGCCTGCGACGATCGCGTCGTGGACGCGCTCGTGATCGGGGAGGGGGTCGCGGGGGAGTGCGTGTTTGCGTTGCTTGAACGTCGTCGTCCAGCGCACCGCCGCCCCGACGCTGTTGGCGAGCGCGGCAAGCGGTTCGTTGCGCGCCGCCGCCAGGATCGCCCGGTGGAACCGCTGATCCGCGGTCTGCCCGCGCGGGTCCTTGAGCCCGTACAGCCGCATCGCCGCGATGCCTTCCTCGAGATCCACCAGATCCGCGTCGCTGCGCCGCCGCGCTGCGAACGCTGCCGCGGCGGGTTCGATCACGCCGCGCAGTTCGAACAGGTCGATGATGAAGTCGGTGTCGGGCTCACCCTCGAACGTCCACGCCAGCACGTCGACGTCGAGCAGGTTCCAGCGGCTGCGCGGGGTAACGCGGGTTCCTGCTTTCGGGCGGCTTTCCACCAGCCCCTTCGCCGCGAGGATACGGATCGCTTCGCGATACGCGGTGCGCGAAACGCCCAGCGCTTCGCTCGCTTCGATCTCGCCGCCAAACACCGCGCCTGGCTGGCGCACGCCGCTGACGATCTCGACGCCGATGTCATGCGCGATGATGCCGTGGATGCGGAGCCCGGGCAGGCGATCGTCTTCGCCGGTCGTGCCGCTCCCCGGCGGATCGGCGCGACCGTGTCCGTCGTGCGCCGATGTCGGGGAGCGGCGCGCCGTTATAGCGTGCGGACCTGTGGCACCGCGTCCTCGCCGACCGCGAGCGGATTGCGGACCGGCAGGGTGAACGGCGCCGCTTCGATCTCGAACACGTCGCCCGGCTGGGTCTGGAACCCTTCGCTGAACGACAAGGTGGCGGTGCCGAAGAAGTGGACGTGGACATCACCCGGACGCCGGAACCCGGCATATTTGAAATGATGATGTTCGAGGTTGGCGATGCTGTGCGACATGTTCGCCTCGCCCGACAGGAACGGCTTTTCCCACACGGTCGCGCCGTCGCGGACAATCCGGCTGGTGCCCCGCACGTCGGCGGGAAGCTCTCCAAGCAACAGCTCGGGGCCGAGCGACGCCGGACGCAATTTGGAATGCGCCAGCCACAGGTAATTGCCGCGTTCGGTGACGTGATCCGAAAACTCGTTGCCAAGCGCGAATCCGATCCGGACCGGCGCGCCGTTCGCGTCGATCAGATACACGCCCGCGATTTCCGGTTCTTCTCCGCCATCCAGCGCGAAGCCCGGCATCGTCAGCTCATCGCCGGGTGCCGCGAGGATCGCGCCGTCGCCCTTGTAGAACCACTCGGGCTGGACGCCTTCGCCGCTCGCGGCGGGCTTGCCGCCATCGACGCCCATCAGGAACATCTTCATCGAGTCGGTCGGCGCCGGATTCTCGACCGCGGAACGATGCATCTGGTCCCGCCCCTCAGCCGAACCGAGATGCGTCAGTCCGGTGCCGCTTACGAGCAGATGCGCGTCGTCGACATGGTCGATCGGGACCAGCAACCGGACGCTCGCCAGATCGACCGCGTCGCCGAGCCGGGTTTCCGCCAACGCCGCCAGCCCGATTTCGGACTGGACCGCGAGTTCGGCGAGCTCGAGCACGGTCGATACCCCGATGACGCGACGCGCGCCATCGGAGGTCATTGCCGCGACGCCACGTGCGCCGTCATCGAACTGTACGAGCGATGCGATCATCGAGCGGACGCTTCCCGCACACCGTCGATCCGGCGTGCAATATCCCACGGATTTCCGTCGCGAAGCGCTGCAGGAAGCATCGCTTGCGGTAGATTTTGGAACGAAACCGGTCGCAGGAAGCGGTAAATGGCGAGCGTTCCGACCGAAGTGGTGCGTCCATCGCTGGTCGCAGGGAAGGGACCGCCATGCACCATCGCATGGCTCACCTCGACTCCCGTCGGCCACCCGTTCGCAAGGATACGCCCAACGCGCCCGGCGATGATCGGGACGATCCCCGCCGCGGCTTCGGCATCGCCGTCATCGATCTGGACCGTCGCGGTCAGCTGGCCTTCGAGCGATGCGATGACATGGCCGACTTCGGTCAAGTCCTTGCAGCGCACCACGACCGAGGAGGAGCCGAACACTTCATGCCCGAGCGCACGATCCGCGAGGAAGCTCGCCGCGTCGGTTTCAAACACCGCGCCGATTGCCTGGTTCGGGCCGGTGGTGTCGACCCCGCGCGCGACGGTGCGAACCGCCGCATGTCCGCTAAGTGCCTCGACGCCCTTTTCATAGGCTTCGTGGATCCCCGGCGACAGCATCGTCGACGCGGCGCTGCCGGTGAGCGCTTCGCCAGCGGCAGCGACGAACGTGTCGAGATCTGGGCCTTCGACCGCAATCACCAACCCGGGATTGGTGCAGAACTGCCCCGCGCCCATCGTCAGCGACTGGACATAAGCCGCGCCCAGTTCTTTCGCACGCGCGGCAAGCGCGGCAGGGAACAGGATGACCGGGTTGATGCTCGACATTTCGGCATAGACCGGGATCGGCTCATCGCGCTCTGCCGCGATCTTCATCAGCGCAAGGCCACCGCCGCGCGACCCGGTAAACCCGACCGCCTTGACGCGTGGGTCCGCCACGAGCGCGCCACCGAGCGCATTGGTATCGCCGGGAAGATAGGAGAACACGCCCGCCGGCAAGCCGCTCGACTGAACCGCTGACGCGATCGCACGCGCGACGAGTTCACCGGTGCCGGGATGCGCCGGATGGCCCTTGACGATCACCGGGCAACCCGCCGCGAAGGCGGACGCCGTGTCGCCGCCAGCAACCGAGAAGGCGAGCGGGAAGTTGGACGCGCCGAACACCGCCACCGGGCCGACCGCGACATTGATGCGGCGCAGGTCGGGGCGGGGCAACGGAGCGCGATCCGGGAGAGCCGGGTCGATCGTTGCGTCAAGGAAGTCGCCCTGGCGCACCATCTGCGCGAACATGCGAAGCTGGCCAACGGTACGGCCGCGTTCGCCTTCGAGGCGGGGGCGGGGCAACCCGCTTTCGGCCATCGCACGGACGATCAGGTCGTCGCCGATCGCAAGGATCGCCTCGGCGATCGCTTCCAGGAACGCTGCGCGTGTCGGCAGGTCGGTCGTCGAATAGACCGGGAATGCTTCTTCTGCCAGTGCGGCAGCCTCCGCGACTGCGTCAGGACCGGCAGCCGAGAAGTTCGGCTCGAGCGTTTCGCCGGTCGCGGGGTTGATTGCGGTAAACCGCGTATCGGCCTGACGAACGTCAGTACCGACCAAAATTGCTCCATCGATCACGAAAAGCCCTTCCATAATAACTCAGACATAATAGGGTTTGCCGCGACCAACTGCAAGGCGAGACTGACCATGCGCGCTATGTCCCGACCGATTTCGACGACGATCCGATCCGCTGCAATCGCAACGGCGGTGATCGCTTCGGTCGCAGGCAGCGCGCAGGCGGCGGGCCCGGCGCGGTTCGACTGGGTGGAATATCGCGGCACCGACGGGACCGCGGTCCCGGCGGGAAGCTATCGCAATCCGATCCTCGCGGGCTATCACCCCGACCCCAGCATCGTCCGCGTCGGCGCGGACTATTATCTGGTCAACTCGACCTTCTCCTGGTTCCCCGGCATCCCGGTGTTCCACAGCCGTGACCTCGTCCATTGGCGGCAGATCGGCAACGCGATCGACCGGCCGAGCCAGCTCGATTTCACCGGGCGCGGCATGTCGGAAGGCGTGTTCGCGCCCGCGATCAACTATCATGCGGGACGGTTCTATATCGTCAACACCTGCGTCCGGTGCGGCGGAAACTTCGTCATCACCGCGACCAATCCGGCGGGGCCGTGGTCGGACCCGGTGTTCCTGTCGACGGTCGAGGGGATCGATCCGTCGCTGTTCTTCGATACCGATGGCAAGGCGTGGCTCATCAACAACCGTGAACCTGTCGGCGGATCGACCTATGATGGGCATCGCGCGCTGTGGATCGAACAGTTCGATCCGGTTCGCCTCAAGATGCTCGGCAATGCCAAGATGGTTGTCAACGGCGGGGTCGATCTTTCCGCGAAGCCGGTCTGGATCGAGGGACCGCATATCTACCGCGTCAAGGACGCTTATTATCTGACCGCGGCGGAGGGCGGCACCAGCGTCAATCACAGCCAGGTCGTATTCAAATCGGACTCGGTGACCGGACCCTATGTCCCCGCACCGCGAGCGATCAACCCGATCCTGACCCAACGCGACCAGCCCGCCGGTCGCGCCGATCCGATCAGCGCGACCGGGCATGCCGATCTGGTGCAACTGCCGGATGGGCGCTGGTGGTCGGTGTTCCTCGGGACCCGGCCGTATGCGCAGGACTATTACAACATCGGGCGCGAGACCTTCCTGCTGCCGGTCGACTGGTCATCGGGCTGGCCGGTCATCCTGCCCAAGGGCCAGACCGTGCCGCGTGTGGTGCGCGCACCGTTGCCGGCGGTGACGGCGCATTCCGTGCCGCTGACTGGGACCTTTTCGGTTCGGACCGATTTTACGGGGCCGCGGCTGGGGCTTGAGTGGATGACGATGCGCGGTGCGCCGTATCAACTTGGCGGAGGCACGTTGCACCTTGATCCGCTGACCGACGGAATTGGCGATTTTGGTAAGCCTGCGTTCGTCGCGCGGCGACAGGAACACAGCACCGCGAGCGTCACCACCGAGGTTCGCTTCACGCCCGGTGAGGGAGAGATGGCGGGGCTCGCCGCCCTCCAGAACGACGCCTATTTCCTGACGATCGCGCTGACCCGGCATGACGGCAAGACCTTCATCCGCGCGGCGCGGCGTGCCGGGAAGGATGAACCCCGCACCGGCGTGACTTTGGCAGAGCGCGCGGTTTCGGTCGCGGGGCCGGTGCGTTTCCGAATCTCTGCGCGGGGCGGGCGGTACGATCTCGCTTTTGCAGTCGGGAAACAGTGGGTGACGCTCGCGCCAGACGTGGACGCGACCAATCTCAGCACCAACAAGGCGGGTGGGTTCGTCGGGACGATGATCGGACCGTTTGCGCAAGGGAAGCGGTGACGGCCTTGCGCGGTTTTCAGGTAATTGATTCGTTCCTGATGCGCAGCCCGCCGTCGTTACCGCACGTAGCTCGCGCCGTTTACGTCGAGCACGGCGCCGGTCATGGACGCTGGCGCCTCCAGCGCAAGAAAACGCGCAACATCCGCGACTTCGTCCGGCGCGGCGACGCGGCCGAGCGGAATGTCCGCCAGAAGTTTGTCGCCCCCGCGGCTCGACAGATAGTCGTCCGCCATGCCGGTCATCGTGAAGCCGGGGCATATGGCGAAGGCCAGAATGCCTTCGCTGGCGTAGCCACGCGCGATGCTCTTGGTCATTGCTACCATTCCCGCCTTGGACGCGGCGTAATGCCAGTGCGCAGGCGAATCCCCGCGATAGGCAGCGCGGCTCGCGACGTTGACGATTCGACCGCCGGTGCCACGGCTTTGCCAGTGCAGCACCGCCAACCGGCATAGCTCTGCGGCGGCGGTAAGGTTGATGCGCATCGTGCGGTCCCACGCCTCGACCCATGCGTGATCGTCGTTTTCCAACGGGTTGGCGTCGAACACCCCGGCATTGTTGATCAATACGTCGATCGTGCCGCCAAGCCGTTCGAGCGCTGCATCCCACAAGGCGCGCGGCGCGGCGGGATCGGCGAAGTCTGCCGGGATGCCGCTGCGGGTGCCGTGCCCGACGATCGCGACGTCGGGACGATCGAGCGTTGCTGCGATGGCGGCACCGATGCCGCGCGACGAACCGGTGAGAAGAATGTTAGTCATGTGCCTGTCCTACCGGGGACCCGCGGCGCAACCAACCCTCGCCGGATGCGATATCAGGCGGCGGCGCTCGCCGAAAACGCGTCTGCTGCGCCCTTCAGATCCCGCAATTGATCATCGACCTTGCCAAATTCGCGTTCAAGCGTGTCGATTTCACCAGCGATATGGTCGGTATCCTCGCGGATTGCGACGATCGTGTGCGACATCGAGTCCGCTGCGAGCGCGGTTTCGTCAACTGCTGCGGTGATGGCCGTCACCGTCTGTGCTTGCGCTTCCATGGCATGGCGGATGCGGATCGCGCTTTCCTGAACTTCGCCGACGGTCGCCTTGATCGACGCGTTGGTGGCGACGGTCGAGCGGGTGGCGGACTGTATGGCGGAGATTTGCGACGCGATATCGTCGGTCGCGCGCGCGGTCTGGCTCGCGAGGCTTTTCACTTCCTGCGCAACCACGGCGAACCCGCGACCGGCATCGCCCGCGCGGGCGGCTTCGATCGTGGCATTGAGGGCGAGCAGGTTGGTCTGTCCGGCGATGTCGCGGATCAGCCCAAGGATCGATTCGATCGACTTGGCGTGATCGCTGAGCGTCTCCGACATACAGACCGCGGTCCCCGCCTGGGTCGAGGCGCGTGTCGCGATCGCGGTTGCCGCCTCGACTTCGGTGCGGGCGTCCTCGATCGCGCGAATCAGGCCGGCGGCGGTCTGTGCCGCTTCGCGCATGGCGGTGGCGGATTGCTCTGCGGCGGCGGCGACTTCGCTGGTCTTGCCGGTCATCCCGCGCGTCGAACAAGCCGCACCCTGGGCCTGGACCCGCAAGCGATTGCCCAGAGCCACGGTGCCTTCGATCGACGTGGCGATCGTTTCGCTGAAATGCGCGGAACGGTCGCGGCGTTCTGCGCGTGTGCGTTCGGCGTCGTGCGTGCCGAGATGCGACGCCATGACATCTGCCTCGACCAGCGCCAGCCGTTGTACCGCATCCGCCAGGATGCGGAGGCGGGGCGATGCGACGCCAATCTTTTCCTCGATCAGGCGCAGCGTGCAACTGTGCGCGAAACTCAACGAGGCCAGCAGCGCTTGCAACGGGATTCCCGCGTTTTGCGATCTGGCGACGTGGTGCGTCGCCATGCGCGCCCACTCCTCGCTCTTCGGTGCCGCATATTTCAGGAGCGTATAGCGACCGCTTTCCGCGACATTCGATGCGAGCGCGGCTTCGTCGAACATCGGACGAATATGGGCCGATACCGGCAAAGCCAGATAATACTCCCAGAACGTCCGCGAGATCGCCAGCTCGTCACCACTAATGATCGTAGCGATTTCGGCGCTCGCCGCGATCAGCGTATCGTCCCAATCATAGTCGGCGACCCGTTGCGCAGCGGACCGGTTCTCGCCGCTCCATCTGCCCACTTGACTCGTCATCGTCTTACTCCCTGGAGCGCCACAAGACCCGCTCGATTTCGGTTACGCTGCGACCTTGGTCACGAATTCTCCGGCGCTGTTCTTGAGTGCCCCAAGCTTGCTGTCGAGCGAGTCGAAACCGCGCCCGACGCTGTCGATCTCGGAGGCCACGGATTCGGTGTCTTCCCGGATCGCGGTGATCGTGTTCGACATGGAATCGGCCGCCAGCGCGGTTTCGTCGACCGCCGCAGTGATTGCGGTCACGGTCTGGGCCTGCGCTTCCATTGCATAGCGGATCCGGTTCGCGCTCTCCTGGACTTCGGCAACGGTCGATTTGATCGACGCGTTGGTTTCGACGGTAGAGCGCGTGGCAGACTGGATCGCGGCGATCTTGGCGGCGATGTCGTCGGTAGCGCGGGCGGTCTGGCTGGCGAGACTCTTTACTTCCTGTGCGACCACCGCGAAGCCGCGCCCCGCGTCGCCGGCGCGGGCCGCTTCGATCGTAGCGTTGAGCGCGAGCAGGTTGGTCTGGCCGGCAATGTCGCGGATGAGTCCGAGGATCGATTCGATCGACTTGGCATGGTCGCTGAGCGTTTCCGACATGCCGACCGCTGCGCCCGCCTGTGTCGAAGCGCGGTTCGCGATTTCCGCGGCGGCTTCCACTTCGGTCCGGGCATCCTCGATCGCCCGGATCAGGCCGGCGGCGGTTTGTGCGGCTTCGCGCATTGCGACCGCGGACTGCTCGGCGGCAGCGGCGACTTCGCTGGTCTTGCCGAGCATGCCGCGCGCGGACGTCGACGTGCGCATCGATTGGCCGCGCAAGACTTCGGATTCCTGAGTCGCTTTCTCGACCGTCAACGCGATCCCCTCGCGGAACTCGGCCGCAAGCCGATCACGCTGGCCCGCTGCGCTATGCGCGCAAAAGGCATTGTAGATTTCGACCGTGATCTCGCTTTCGAGACCGGTCAGCCGCAACACGGTGTCGATAAAGGCGGGGAGACGCGGGTCGCCTGGTTCGATCCGCTTGAACAGGATCGTCAACGCGGCGCGGTCGCTGGCGCAGGTCATCGACAGAAGCGCCATCGTCGAGACGCCCGCGGCATAGCCCGCGGCAACCGAACGCTCCATCGATTCGACCCAGGCACGACCGCTGACATCGCAGAAGCGATTGCGCAGATAGGCGACTCCGAGCTCGACCATCCTGGTTTCCTCGTGCGGTTGCCAATTGGTCTCGCCAAGTCCGGCGCGGCGCCATTGCCCCCAGAACGCGCGCGCGATCTCGGGCGCATCGGGTTCAAGCACCGCCCATACGGCGCGCGCTGCGGCTTCGAGCGTATCGTCGAAGTCGAACGCCCGGAGTCGGGCGCGGATATCGATGGTCGCGGCAATCTCTCCGGGAGCGGGCAATGTACTGAGGTTCAACGTGGACGCTCCGTCTCTGGCAAGGCCGGCGCGCGAAACGCCCGCTCTTTGAGTAACGCCTGCTGGTTAACGCAGTGTAACCGGCAAAATGGATGATTGTGTCGGATGCATCTGCGGTATCAGCCAGAATCCTTGCATCATCGGCTCGTCGGATTAAGAGGGCACCAACCCGCATTCGATCGGCAATCGACCCTGCAATTGATGAGGACATGCCGCCTTGGCCAGCACGACACCAACGACCAAACGCGCCCGACCGCTCAGCCCGCATCTGAGCATCTGGAAATGGGGGCCGCACATGACGGTCTCGATCCTGCACCGCGTCACCGGCAGCGGGATGGCGACGGTCGGCACGCTCGTCATGGTATGGTGGCTGGCGGCGATTTCGGGCGGAGCCGAAAGCTACGCCACGTTCCATCATGTGTTCGGCGAATTCGCCGGCGGCGCGCTTGGCTATCTGTTCGGGATCGGGCTGACGCTGTCCTTCTTCCAGCATATGGCCACCGGGATCCGCCATTTCGTGATGGATACGGGCGCGGGCTATGAGCTCAAGCGTAACAAGTCCGGTGCCCTTGCCACGATGGTCTTCTCGGTTGCAGCCACCGCGGTCGTCTGGGTCTACCTGCTGGGGGTCAAGTAACATGGCATATGGAACCGAACTCGGCCGCGTGCGCGGTCTCGGCAGCGCCAAGGAAGGCGCGCATCACTGGTGGCAGCAACGCCTGACGGCGGGCGCCAACCTGTTCCTGATGCTGTGGTTCTTCCTCGCGATCCTGCGGTTGCCGGCGTATGACTATGACACGGTCCATACGTGGCTGTCGTCGAGCTGGGCGGCGATTCCGATGATGCTGTTGATCGTCTCGGTCTTCTACCATTTCCGGCTCGGCCTGCAGGTCGTGATCGAGGATTACGCCCATGCCGAGAGCCGCGTGCTCGCAATGGTCGCGCTCAACTTCTTCACCGTCGTGACCGCCGGCATCGCCATTTTCGCGATCCTCAAGGTCGCCTTCACCGCTACCACCGGAGTGCCGCATGCCTGAGGCATATAAGATCATCGACCATACCTATGACGCCGTCGTCGTGGGTGCGGGTGGCTCGGGCCTCCGCGCGACCATGGGGATCGCGGAGAGCGGCCTGAAGACCGCGTGCATCACCAAGGTCTTCCCGACGCGCAGCCACACGGTTGCGGCGCAAGGCGGCATCGCGGCGAGCCTCGGCAACAACTCGCCGGACCATTGGTCCTGGCACATGTACGATACCGTCAAGGGATCCGACTGGCTCGGTGACCAGGACGCGATCGAGTATATGGTGCGCGAAGCACCGCAGGCAGTGTACGAGCTCGAGCATGCCGGCGTGCCGTTCAGCCGCAACGACAATGGCACGATCTACCAGCGTCCATTCGGTGGCCACATGCAGAACATGGGCGAGGGGCCTCCGGTCCAGCGCACCTGCGCCGCGGCCGACCGTACCGGTCACGCGATGCTCCACGCGCTGTACCAGCAGAGCCTGAAGTATAATTCCGATTTCTACATTGAGTATTTCGCACTCGACCTGATCATGGAAGACGGCGTGTGCCGTGGTGTGATCGCCTTGTGCATGGACGACGGATCGATCCATCGTTTCCGCGCGCATTCGGTCGTGCTGGCGACGGGCGGCTATGGCCGCACCTACTTCTCGGCGACCTCGGCGCACACCTGCACCGGCGACGGCAATGCGATGGTACTCCGCGCTGGGCTCCCGCTGCAGGATATGGAGTTCGTCCAGTTCCACCCGACCGGCATTTACGGCGCGGGCGTCCTCATCACCGAGGGTGCACGCGGCGAGGGTGGTTATCTTACCAACTCCGAGGGCGAACGCTTCATGGAGCGCTATGCCCCGTCGGCGAAGGACCTGGCGTCGCGCGACGTGGTGTCGCGCTCGATGGCGCTGGAAATGCGTGAAGGCCGCGGTGTCGGCGAGCATAAGGACCACATCTTCCTGCACCTCGATCACATCGATCCCAAGGTGCTGGCAGAGCGGCTTCCGGGCATCACCGAGACGGGCAAGATCTTCGCCAACGTCGACCTGACGCGCCAGCCGCTGCCGGTGACGCCGACCGTGCATTACAACATGGGCGGCATCCCGACCAATTATCACGGCGAAGTCGTCAACCTGCGCGACGGTAACCCCGATTCGGTCGTCCCCGGCCTGTTCGCGGTCGGCGAGGCTGCCTGCGTTTCGGTCCATGGCGCGAACCGCCTCGGCTCCAATTCGCTGATCGATCTTGTGGTGTTCGGCCGTGCTACGGGTTTGCGTCTCAAGGAGACGCTCAAGCCCAACACGCCGCACAATCCGCTCCCCAAGGGGTCGGAAGACATGGCGCTCGGTCGCCTCGACACGTTCCGCAACGCCACGGGCGGTTCGCCCACCGCGCAGATCCGGACCGAGATGCAGCGCACGATGCAGAAGCATTGCGCAGTGTTCCGCGACAACGCGCTGCTCGCCGAGGGGCAGCAGAAGATCACCGCGACCTATCAGCGGCTGCAGGACGTGCACGTCACCGATCGCTCGCTGATCTGGAACACCGATCTGGTCGAGACGCTCGAGCTCGACAACCTGCTCGCGCAGGCGGTCGTGACGATGGAGAGCGCCGCCAACCGCAAGGAATCGCGCGGGGCGCATGTCAACGAGGATTATCCCGATCGCGACGACGCGAACTGGATGAAGCACACCACCGCGACCTTCAACGGCTGGGGCGGCAAGGCGGGCAAGGTCGATATCGGCTATCGCCCAGTGCATGACTACACGCTCACGGACGATGCCGAGTACATCAAGCCGAAGAAGCGCGTTTACTGATTGCTGTCGGTAGCGGTGCCGAACATCCTGCAGGTGCAGGGGAAGCGGCACCGCTCCGATCAGATGGTACAGAATGCCCCGGACGGGCATAGAGCGCTACGGCGCTAGAGCAATTGCCGCGCTATAAGCCGCTGTTGCGGCCCGCGACGATTGGGTGAGCCGGTTAGGCCCACCGTCCTTTACCATTTCCTGCGCCCGCAGGAATGCAGAACCAAGCAAAACATCCCCTGTAGGGTTTCGCAACTCCTGGGCTCCTGCTTCCGTAGGAGCCCAGGCAGGGGTGTCCCGGGACTTCGTGACATTCAGCGCGACCGCTCGCCGGTGGAGGTTGGTTGCGTAAGGCCAGCAAACGCGATCGCGTGCGGATGTTTTCCGTTCGTCGGCCCATGCAAAAAGGGCCGGAGTTTCCCCCGGCCCTTTCGGATGGCTTGAGGCAGGAAAGGCTTACGCCGCCGAAACCTCGGCGGTGTCGACCTTGATGCCGGCGCCCATGGTCGAGCTGACGGCGACCTTGCGGACATACTTGCCCTTGGCGCCCGACGGCTTGGCCTTGACCACTGCGTCGACCAGCGCGTCGAAGTTCGCGCGGAGGTCTTCCGCCGGGAACGACGCCTTACCGATACCCGAGTGAATGATCCCAGCCTTCTCAACGCGATATTCGATCTGGCCGCCCTTGGCTGCCTTGACCGCTTCCGCGACGTTCATCGTGACCGTGCCGAGCTTCGGGTTCGGCATCAGGCCCTTCGGACCGAGCACCTTGCCGAGGCGACCGACGACGCCCATCATGTCCGGGGTCGCGATGCAGCGATCGAAATCGATCGTGCCACCCTGGACGATTTCCATGAGGTCTTCCGCACCGACGACGTCTGCACCAGCGGCACGGGCTTCGTCAGCCTTGGCACCCTTGGCGAACACGCCGACGCGAACCGTCTTGCCGGTGCCCTTAGGCAGCGTGACGACGCCACGGACCATCTGGTCCGCGTGACGCGGATCGACGCCGAGGTTGAGCGCGACTTCGATCGTCTCGTCGAACTTCGAGGTTGCGTGGGTCTTCGCCAGCGCGATCGCCTCGTCGATGCCGTACAGCTTCTCGCTGTTGATCGCGGTGCCGAGCGTCTTTGCCTTCTTGGTCAGCTTTGCCATGATCTCAGCCCTCCACCACTTCGAGGCCCATTGCGCGGGCGGAGCCTTCGATGATGCGGGTTGCCGCGTCGATATCGTTGGCGTTGAGATCCTTCATCTTCGCAGTCGCGATTTCCGAAAGCTGCGAGCGCTTGATCTTGCCGGCGACCGTCTTGCCCGGCTCCTTCGAGCCCGACTTAAGGCCAGCGGCCTTCTTGATCAGGAACGTCGCAGGCGGCGTCTTGGTCTCGAACGAGAAGCTGCGGTCGGCGTAGACGGTGATGACGGTGGGGAGCGGCGTGCCGACTTCCTGGTCACCGGTCGACGCGTTGAACGCCTTGCAAAATTCCATGATGTTGACGCCGCGCTGACCCAGCGCAGGACCGATCGGGGGCGACGGGTTGGCCTTGCCGGCCGGCACCTGAAGCTTGATGTAGCCTGTAATCTTCTTTGCCATAAGGCGGTCTCACTCTGTCATAGGGCGCAGCGCCTAAGCGCGACGCCCGGTTCAAGTTTAGCGGTTCAAGCGACGCCTCGGTAAAGAGCCGCCTCCCGCAAAATCCATCGATGTCTCGTTGGAAGGGTGCGCGCATAGCCGAATGGGGGCGAGGATGCAACAGGACCGCGATTTACGAGGGCACCCGAACGCAAAAAGGGCGACCCCTTCGCAGGGGCCGCCCTTTTCGGTTCGAACCAAGGTCCGGTGGGGAAGGGCGCCGGTTGCCCGCCGCCCTTCGTCCGCCTTACTTGACTTCGACGGTCGCGCCAGCTGCTTCGAGCTGGGCCTTGATCTTGGCTGCTTCGTCCTTCGAAACGCCTTCCTTGACGGCCTTGGGAGCCGACTCGACCAGCGTCTTAGCTTCGGTCAGGCCGAGCGAGGTGATCGCGCGGACTTCCTTGATGACGTTGATCTTCTTGCCACCGTCGCCGGTGAGGATGACGTCGAATTCGGTCTGCTCTTCAGCTGCCGGAGCAGCTGCGCCGCCGGCTGCCGCCGGTGCTGCTGCGACTGCTGCAGCGGCCGAAACGCCCCACTTCTCTTCGAGCATCTTCGACAGGTCTGCTGCTTCGATGACGGTGAGAGCCGAAAGCTGGTCAACCAGCGCGTTGAGGTCTGCCATGTGTAGTCTCCATTGATCGGGGCGTCGCCCCATGGTTTCAGTTCAAAAAGTCTCGAATACCCGACAGATGTCAGGCGTCCGCCGTTTCCTTTTCGGCGTCCTTCTCGGCGTAGGCCGAAAGCACACGAGCGAGCTGAGCCGCAGGCGCCTGCGCAATCGTTGCGAGCTTGGTTGCAGGTGCAACCAGCAGGCCAACGATCTTGGCACGCAGTTCGTCCAGCGACGGCATCGTCGCGAGTGCCTTCACGCCGTCCACGTCGAGGACGGTCGCACCCATCGCACCACCGACGATTTCGAACTTGTCGTTCGTCTTCGCAAATTCCACGGCCACCTTGGCGGCCGCGACGGGGTCGATGGAACTGGCGAGACCGACCGGACCCGTGAGCATGTCGCCCAACGGGGTGTAGTCGGTGCCGTCCAGAGCGATCTTGGCAAGCTTGTTCTTCGAGACCTTGTAGGTCGCACCGGCATCCCGCATCGCGTTGCGCAGCTTTGTCGACTGGGCAACGGTCATGCCGAGGTTACGGGTGACAACCACCACGCCAACTTCGGCAAAAGTGCGGTTCAGCTCGGTAACGAGCTCGGTCTTTTGAGCGCGATCCATGCCATTCTCCACTTATGGTCGCACCGCGAACGGCACGACCGGTTACGAACCGAGACACAGTTGCGCCTCGGAAGGTGTCCAGCGATGGGGAATGGAAGCGACGCCAACCTCCGACGAAGCGGTGGGTAGGCGGCAAGCCGTCACGCCGGAAAACCGGTGTGCGGTGAAATCCTGTCCCCGTCTCGGCAGGGCATTAAGACCGACGAAATTCGGCCACCTGCTGTCTCGGACGGTCCCGGCCCAAGCGAACTCGGATCAGGAGAGCGGCGGCCAATAAAGGGATGTGGGGGAAAGTCAACGGGGGCGGGCGAAAGGGGCAAGGGGCTTCGCAATGTTGAACGAGACACATAAAGATACGCTGGTGAAACCAACTGACGGTTCTAGGGTTGTTGAAGCGTGATCGATCTTCCCGCTTCGGCCCCTTCCGAGCAGCCCGCCCTTCCTTCCACATCCAAATCGCGATGGCGTTCGCGGTTGCTGGCGACCGCTGCGGTAGGCGGCGGGATCGTCGTCATCGCGCTGGTTGCACTCGGGGCGTTTCCCGTCGGGATGATGCGCGGCGTCGTTGAAAACCGTTTGTCCGCGGCGCTCGATACCAAGGTACAGGTCGGCTCGGTCACGCGCGACACGCTGTTTTCCTACACGCCGACCGTATCGATTCGCGACGTTCGGATCGCCCAGCCTGCATGGGTTGGACCGGGGGATTTCGTTCGACTGGATAGCGTGAGCCTGCGCGTGCCGGTGTTCCGGTTGCTGACAGGCGCTTTCAAGCCCGATCGGATCAGCGTGGACGGCGCACGCGTGGCGCTGGTGCGCGACGTGTCGGGGCGCAAGAACTGGGAACCTGAGCGCAAGACGCCCAAGCGTGGGGGAGACAGCCGCCCGAGCTTGTCCGATCTGACCGTCACCAACAGCCAGATCGTCATCCGCGATGCCAAGCGCGGGTTGACGGTTTCCGGTCCGTTAAGCGTCGATGCTGCGCGTGGCCTACAATATGCGGCGACAGGCACCTTCCAGGATACGCCTGCCCGACTGGAGTTGCACGGCGGCAAGATCACCGGGATCGACCCTACCGCGTCCTATCCGTTCGCCGTGTCGCTCGCATCGCCGGCATTGCGCATGACGGTGAAGGGGGCGATGCGCGGTGTACTCGACACGCGCCATTTCACCGCCGACGTCAGCACGCAGGCGCCGACGCTCAAGAACCTCGACCGGATCATCGAGGCGGGGCTGTTTGGATCACAACCGATCGATTTTCGCGGCAAGATCCGGCATGATGGACGTGACTGGTATGTCGACCGGATCGCCGGGAGTATGGGGCGATCGCGCTTCTCTGGCCTGGCGACGATCCACAAGGATGGTGCGCGAACCATGATCAACGCGAAAATCGATGCAAGCCAGTTCGACTTCGACGATCTGGCGGATACCGAAGGTCGCGCGAAATCGGCGGCGCGTAAGGCCGCGATCGGCGCACGCGTGATCCCGCCGACGCGGATCAACCTGTCCAAGCTCGGCAAGACCGACGGGCGGCTGGTGTTCGCCGCGCACAAGTTGCTTTCGAGTGGCGGGACGGTATTCAAGAGCCTGTCGGGTACGCTCACGCTCGATCACCGGACGGTGACGGTCAGCAACATCGTCGCGACGCTGGCGAGTGGTCGAATGACCGGGACGGTCAAGGTCGATCATCGCAGCGGCAATCCAAAGCTCGGGGTCGACGTGCGTCTGGCCGGGCTGACGCTGGACGCATTGGTCGGCCAGCCGAAGATGATCTCGGGGCCGGTGCGCGGGCATATCGTGATGAACGGGCAGGGTGATACCGTTCGCGAGGCGATGGCGCACGCCAGCGGCAAGGCGGCGATCGTCGCGACCGACGGGCACGTCCAGCGGATGGTCGCGGATGTCCTCGGGCAGAACCTGAGCGGCGCGGTGTCGCACGCTATCAGCGGGCCGAGCCAGGAAGTTCCGCTGCGCTGTCTCGTCGCGAACTTCCGCGCGACGCGGGGCGTGCTGACGCCAAACCCGCTCGCAATCGATACGGGCGCGTCGGTTGGGCGCGGTTCCGGGCGGATCGTGCTCGACGGCGAACGACTCGATCTGACCCTAGCGGGGGCGAGCAAGAGCCACGCGTTGCTGCGGATTACCGACCCGATCCATGTGCGCGGCACCTTGAGTTCGCCGACGGTGTCGGTCGCGGGGATCGGCGCAGCGGAGAAGCCGACCGCAGGCGGGGTGCTTCGCGTGCTGGGGCGCTCGATAGGGGAGGCGCTGGGGATCCGGAAGACGCCACCCTCGGCGGAAGGGCGGCCGCCGACGACGATTAATTGCTCGGCGGCAGTGGCGGCGGCGTTGCGGTAATCCCTTCGCATGCCGCCTGATAAGTTCAGAGAAACACGGATTGCTCGGCATGATGCCGAATTAGAAAAAGGCCCGGTGCGGAGCGCACCGGGCCTTTTTCGTTAGTCTGTCGTCTCGGCAATCAGGCGAGATCGCGCACGTTCGGCTCACGCGCGAAGAAGCGCTTCGCCGCTGCCTTGGCGAAGTCCGCGCCCAGATCAGTCACGCCTTCGTCCTTCTCTACGCCGGCCTTGTCGAGCAACGGCTGTGCCGCTGCGCTCGCACCGACCGCCTTGAGGTGCCCGAACGCGTCCATCGCGAACTGGACCGCCGCGCCCTGCTTGAGCAGCATCGCGCAACCCTCGGCAGACAACGCGATCGCGACCGCGTCGAAGATCTGCGACGGCGTACCGGCGAGCTGGCCATCGGCCTTGCGCTTGCTGCCGTCCGACAGCGTTGCGCCGCCGACCTTGGGCGCGACCAGCACGGCCTTGCCCTTGGCGTCCTTGATCGACGCGACCAGCGCGTCGAGCTCGGCGGCGTCGGTGCCGTCCGCAATCAGGATGCCGACAACGCGGCCTTCCAACGTCTCCTTCATATTCTTCTGGATCGACAGCGCGTCCGAAGGCTTCATGTCGACCGGTTCGCGCGCGGCCTTTGCCTTCTCGGGCAAATCGATGTTGAGGCCGTCCGCGACACGCTGCGCGAGACCCTCATCGACGTTGCGAAGATTGGCGACCATCCGCGGCGGGACCTGATCGAGCAGGCCGACCTTCGACAGCTCGAACACGAACGACGACGCGATATGTGCCTGCTCGTTTTCGGTCGCCGAATTGAAAAACAGCCGTGCCTGGCTGTAGTGATCCGCGAACAGTTCCGAACGGACACGGAGCTTGTCGCCCGTCTCGTTGTCGCCGGTTGCGGCGTTGGTCGTCACATAGCCCTTGGTCGCGCTCTCGCGCGGTCCGCCATCCTCGCCGTGCGCGGCAAGGCTATTCGGCTCGTAGTTCGCGCGGCCCTTGGGGACCTTGGTCTGCATCATCCCGTCGCGCTGGAAGTTGCCCGCCGGCGAGCGCGGGCTGTTGATCGGGATCTGGTGGAAGTTGGTCGTCCCCAGACGCGACTTCTGCGTGTCGAGATAGCTGAACAGGCGACCCTGGAGCAGCGGATCGTTCGAGAAATCGATCCCCGGCACGACGTTGGTCGGCAGGAACGCGACCTGCTCGGTCTCGGCGAAGAAGTTGTCGACGTTACGGTCGAGCACCATCCGCCCGATGATCCGCACCGGGACGTCCTCTTCCGGGATCAGTTTGGTCGAATCGAGCACGTCATACGGCTGCGCTTCGGCAAAGGCCTGGTCGAACACCTGGATGCCGAGTTCCCACTCGGGGAAATCGCCGGTGTCGATCGCCTCGAACAGATCGCGACGATGATAGTCGTTGTCGGCGGCCTGGAGCTTGAGCGTCTCGTCCCAGATCGTCGACTGGAGGCCGAGCTTTGGCTTCCAGTGGAACTTGACGAAGCTGCTGTTGCCCTCGGCATTGACGAGGCGGAAGGTGTGGACGCCGAAGCCTTCCATCATCCGCAGCGAACGCGGGAGAGTACGGTCCGACATCGCCCACATCAGCATGTGAGTCGCTTCCGGCATCAGCGATGCCCAGTCCCAGAAGGTGTCGTGCGCACTGCCGGCCTGCGGATAGGCGCGGTCGGCTTCCATCTTCACCGAATGGATCAGGTCGGGGAACTTGATCGCGTCCTGGATGAAGAACACCGGGATGTTGTTGCCGACGAGATCCCAATTGCCCTCGGTCGTGTAGAACTTGACCGCAAAGCCGCGCACGTCGCGCGGGGTGTCGACCGAGCCAGCACCGCCTGCGACGGTCGAAAAGCGGACGAAGACTTCGGTCTTCTCGCCCTTCTTGAACACGGCCGCGCGCGACAGGTCCGAAATGTCGTCGGTCGCCTCGAAATAGCCGTGTGCGCCCGAACCGCGTGCGTGGACGATCCGCTCTGGGATCCGCTCGTGGTCGAAGTGGAAGATCTTCTCGCGCAGGACGAAGTCTTCGAGCAGCGTCGGGCCGCGCGAACCGCTCTTGAGGCTGTTCTGGTTGTCGGAAACGGGCACGCCGTGGTTGGTCGTCAGGACCGGCGCATCGCCTTGCGCCTGCTGGTGCGTCTCGCCACCGTTGCCGGTGACCGTGTCGAAATCTGCCATGTAGGGAGCCTTCTTGGGGGTTCGGGCAGACGACGAACACGGGGCGGGTAGGTTCCGTAAAAGATGGTTGATGCAGATCGAGATGAACGAAAGCTGCGATAGCCGGAGGGCACGCGGTCAGTCGTGGCTGGACCGAAAAGTGCATGCGCTTGGCAGCAAACGAATTCCGGATACCGGACGATCAAGGAAGGTTTTCCACCAGTCTCTTAAATGGGATAGGAGCGCCCGGGGTGGTTGAGATGAGATGGGGTTTTGGCGTGCCGATCGAGCTATATCGTAGCGATACGCTCTTGGTCCGGCAGGTGGCGATCGAGGGATGTGATCGATGGGTCATCACGTTCGATCATCACAGTATCGGCGACGGCTTCGATCGCGAAGGGTTCGGCGAAAGTTTCCTGAAGGCAAACGGCATATCGGCGATCCACGTGCTGGGGCGTGGCAATGACTGGTATCAATATGACGACATCTTCGCGGCGGCGGCGGTCGTGCGCGCCGCGACCAGCGGGGCGGTGCGACGGGTCGCGTATGGATCCAGCATGGGAGCCTATGCCGCGGTCCGGCTGGCCGACGCGATCGGGGCGGATGCCGTCCTGGCGCTCTCGCCGCAATGGTCGATCGATCCGTCGATTGCGAACTGGGACACGCGCTGGTCGCAGGATGCGCATCGCATCCGCTGGTTGAGCACGATGGCCGGCCCGTTGCGCTGCCCCGCGTCGACCGTGCTCGTCTACGATCCGCACCTGACGCTGGACCGCCGACACGCCCAGTTGATCGCAGAGCAAACCGGATCGCACCTGCTGCCGGTGGCGCATTGTCTGCACCCTGCCAGCACGTTCCTGGGCGAAGTCGGTCTGCTACGTGGGCTGCTCGAGGACGTGCTATATGACCGGTTCGATGGGAGCGCGATGGCGCGGGAGATTCGGGCAAGACGCGCGTCCAGCTCGGTCTACCTAGGCGCGCTGGCTGAACGGCAACCGGCGGTCCGTCCACGGACCGCGATCGCACTTGCCCGCAAGGCGCGGCTGGTAAAGCCCGACTCGGCCCTTGGCATGCTCAGCCTCGCCCAAATCCTGACGCGGACGGGCAATCACGACGAAGCGCTGGCGATTCATCGCCATATCGCGGTCAAAGTGAACCGTTTGCCGATCTATCTCGTCCCGTTCGCAAACGCTTTGGTCAGTGCGGGAGAGGGCCGGGAGGCGCTTGCGGTCGCCGGGGAAGTGGTGGATGCCGAGCCCGACGTCGGCCATCTGCGGAACTGGTATGCCACGATGCTATGGCGGCGGGGTGAGCGCGCAGCGGCGGTAGCGCAGATCGCGCGGGCGGTTGCGCTCAACCCGGCGGAACGGCGCTATCGGCGTAAGTTCCTTCGGTATCGCCTAGCGCGGCACGCGTGGCGGGTGTTCGAGGTTGTCACCTTTCAGGCCATTCGCAAGAGGGCGTCGGATCGGAGGCGCAACGCCGCGCTCGACGCGTCTGCAATTGCGGGACGCCGGGGCGTTCGCGCCGACGTGGGCGATGTGGAGGGTGTGTGATCTCCGGTCGGATTGCGCTCAAACATCGTTAATTTTGAGCGGGAGGAACCGCAGCTTCGGATGCGGGTTTCCGCGGCCATGACCCAGACCTCAGATCCCACCCGCTATCCCCTCCTTGCCAATCCCCACATCCGCCTGTCGGGCACCGTGGACCAGCTGATGTACGAAAACTTTCGTGCGCAACTTGGCAATTGCCCGAAGGAGGGCACGCTCGTCATTGCGCTGACCACGTTGGGCGGCGACCCCGAAGTCGCGCGGACGATGGCGGACGATATCCGGCTGCTTGAGGATCATGACGGTCGCGAGATCCTGTTCCTCGGCAAGGTGGCGGTCTATTCTGCGGGCGCAACGTTCATGTCCGCGTTCCCGGTCGCGCGCCGGTTTCTCACCCGGCACACGCGATTGATGCTGCACGAACGGCAAATCACCAAGCAGATCGACCTCAACGGGCCGTTACGGATGGTCGTCGCGTCCATCAAAGCGGCGCTCCACGAGGTCGAGCATTCGATCGAGATTGAGGAAGAAGGCTTCCAGGCGATCGTCCGCGACAGCCAGGTTTCGTTCGAGGAACTGCGCCAGAAGGCCCCGTCCAACTGGTATATCGAAGCCGAGGAAGCGCGCGATCGCGGGCTCGTGCTCGACGTCATCTGATCGGATGACACCGCGCCCCGCAATCGCACTTGCAGCAATTCGATGCCGCAAGGGTTTGCGGGGCGGGCCTTGCTTGTGTACGGCTACCCGCACAACCCGGCGGTAACCCGCCCTCCTGGATGGAAAACGCGAGCAAGCGATGGCCGAATTCTTCCTCCCCGCCAACTCCAAGCCCAAGTCGGGTGGCAAGGTTCATAAAGCGGCGCCCGAAGCGAAACGTATCAAGAAGTTCAAGATCTATCGGTACGATCCCGATGCGAACGCGAACCCGCATTACGACACGTTCGAGGTCGATCTCGACTCGTGCGGCCCGATGGTGCTTGACGCACTAATCAAGATGAAGGGCGAGCAGGATTCGTCGCTCACCTTCCGCCGTTCGTGCCGCGAAGGCATTTGCGGGTCCTGCTCGATGAACATCGACGGCAAGAATGGCCTGGCGTGCACGACCGCGATCGAAGACGTGAAGGGCGACATCCGCATCACGCCGTTGCCGCATATGGAAGTGATCAAGGACCTCGTTCCTGACTTCACGCATTTCTACGCGCAATATTCGTCGATCAAGCCGTGGCTGCAAACGGTCACGCCGCCGCCCGCCGGCAAGGAACGACTCCAGTCGCCAGCCGAGCGCGAGCAGCTCGATGGTCTGTACGAGTGCATTCTGTGCGCCTGCTGTTCGACGGCTTGCCCGAGCTACTGGTGGAATTCTGACAAGTTCCTTGGCCCGGCGATCCTGTTGCAGGCCTATCGCTGGCTCGCCGACAGCCGCGACGAGATGACCGGCGAGCGACTCGACGAACTCGAGGATCCGTTCCGCCTGTATCGCTGCCACACGATCATGAACTGCGCGAACGTCTGCCCCAAGGGTCTCAACCCCGCCAAGGCGATTGCCGAAATTAAGAAGATGGAAGCAGAACGCGTCGTATGAGCAGCGCCGCCCCGTCCGTGAGGACGGGGCCACGCCCGAGGATAAACGACGTTTGACCGCTCCGTTCACGTTCGACGATGATCCGGATCTGGCCGGATGGAAGCGGTGGCAGTTTCACGACGCCACCCGCTACAATGCCTTCCTGGAACCGCTTCAGGTTCGGGTCGAAGGCGAGATCGCACGAGTCCGAATGATGCCGCGGCAGGCACATTCCAATATGCGGGGCCATGTCCATGGCGGTGCGCTGCTCGGATTCATGGATGTCGCGCTGTTCGCCGCGGCGCGCGGGTTCGATGTCTTGTCTGCGGGTGGGGCGGTCACGCTCGACCTGTCGGCGCAGTTCATCGGGGGTGGCGCGTTGGACGTCCCGCTCGAGGCGCGGATCGAACTGCTGCGCGAAACCCGTAACCTGCTCTTCCTACGCGGCCTGATCGTCCAGGACCATACTCCCACGATCGCCAGCTTTTCGGGCACGCTCCGCAAGTCCGCGTCCCCGGCTGCGACGCTTCCCCAACCAGAATGATCCCGGCATGACCAATGTTATCGCGCGCTATGACGCGCTGATCGCCTCCGGCGAACTCCGTCCCGACGCTGAGCAGGCAGCCGCGGCGCGGCGCCTGGCGGAATTGGCGACCGCACTGGAGGCAACGCCCAAGCGCGGCTCGATGCTATGGCGCGTGCTCGGTCGTAAGCCGGAGCCTCCGCGCGGCGTGTACATGTGGGGCGGGGTTGGTCGCGGCAAGTCGATGCTGATGGACCTGTTCTTCGACGCGCTCGACATCCGCCGCAAACGGCGCGTCCATTTCGCCGAATTCATGCTCGAAGTGCACCAACGCCTCGCGGTCGAGCGCGCCAAGGAGCTGGGGGACCCGATCCCACCGCTGGCGAAGGCGATCGCCGAAGAGGCGCGGCTGCTCGCGTTCGACGAGATGATGGTGACCAACAGCCCCGACGCGATGATCCTGTCGCGGTTGTTTACGCTTTTGCTGGAGGAGGGCGTGACGGTCGTCACGACTTCCAACCGCCCACCCGCCGACCTGTACAAGAACGGGCTCAATCGGGAGCATTTCCTGCCCTTCATTGCGCTGATTGAAGCGCGGATGGACGTGATTACGCTTAACGGACCGACCGACTACCGCCGTGATCGGCTGGGATCGGTCGACACTTGGCTCGTCCCGAACGGCCCCGAAGCGACCCGACTGCTATCGGGTGACTTCTTCCGCTTGACCGACTTCCCGGTCGAGGACCGCGCGCATGTCCCGTCCGAGGATCTGATCGTGCAAGGGCGCAGCGTGCATGTCCCAAAGGCGATAAAGGGCGTCGCGGTGTTCAGCTTCAAGCGGTTGTGCGAGGAGGCACGCGGGAGCGCGGACTATATCGCGATCGCGCGGCGCTATCATACCGTTATCCTGGTCGGCATTCCCAAGTTGGGGCCGGACAATCGCAACGAGGCAGCGCGGTTCGTCGCGCTGATCGACGCGCTGTACGAACAGAAGGTCAAGCTGCTCGCCGCCGCGGATGCCGAGCCGCAGGACTTGTACGAAAGCGGGGATGGGCGGTTCGAGTTCGATCGGACGATCAGCCGGCTGGAAGAGATGCGGTCGGAAGAGTATCTTGCTGCGGGGCATGGCGGGGATTGACGACAACCTGTCGTAACGAACTGTTTCCCCGCGAAGGCGGGGATCCAAAGCCACACGAGCGGCACACCCGTAACTCTGGGCTCCTGCCTGCGAAGGAGCATGGCAAACCTTATTGCACTTGCGAACTAGTTGCAATAAGAAGTGAAAGTCTGTGTCTCACGGGTTGCCCAAACGCAAAAACCCGCCTAAGGCGACGCCCGGCAGAGCTCGCCCGATCGCTCTTGAGTTATTAACGCCCTGGGCGGGCCTAAGCGAAAAGGATCCCGGATGGCTCGCAAGAAGATCGCGCTGATCGGCGCCGGCAACATTGGCGGCACGCTCGCCCATCTCGCAGCGCTTAAGGGCCTCGGGGATGTCGTGTTGTTCGACGTCGTCGAAGGTGTACCCCAGGGCAAGGCGCTCGACCTCAGCCAGTGCAGTCCGGTCGAAGGCTTCGATGCGACCATCACCGGCACCAACGATTACAAAGACATCGCAGGCGCGGACGTGATCATCGTGACCGCAGGTGTCGCGCGCAAGCCCGGCATGAGCCGCGATGACCTGCTCGGCATTAACCTCAAGGTTATGAAGGCCGTCGGCGAGGGCATCGCTGCCAACGCACCCGATGCATTCGTCATCTGCATCACCAACCCGCTCGACGCGATGGTCTGGGCGCTGCGCGAATTTTCCGGCCTTCCGCACAACAAGGTCGTCGGCATGGCCGGCGTGCTCGACTCGGCGCGTTTCAGCCACTTCCTCGCGGACGAGTTCAAGGTCTCGGTCAAGGACGTCACCAGCTTCGTGCTCGGCGGCCACGGCGACACGATGGTCCCGGTCATCTCTTATTCGACCGTATCGGGCATCCCGGTTCCCGACCTCGTCGCGATGGGGCGTTCGACCCAGGAAAAGATCGACGCGATCATCAAGCGCACCCGCGGCGGCGGCGGCGAGATCGTCGCGCTGCTCAAGACCGGCTCGGCTTATTATGCCCCTGCCACCAGCGGCATCGCGATGGCGGAAGCCTATCTGTACGACCAGAAGCGCGTCCTTCCGGCGGCAGCACACCTGACCGGCCAGTATGGCATCGACAATCTCTATGTCGGTGTCCCGGTCGTGATCGGTGCGGGCGGCGTCGAGGAAGTCATCGAGATCAAGCTCGACGACGAAGCGAAGCAGAACCTCAGCGTGTCGGTCGATGCGGTCAAGGAACTTCTCGTCGCATGTAAGGCGATCGACGGGTCGCTCAACTGATATTCTCTGCGGGGCGCGCGACAGCGCGATCCCCGCATTCTCTTAATTAGGAAGAGTGCTGCATGAGCATCCTCGTCGACAAGAACACCAAGGTTATCACCCAGGGCATGACCGGGGAAACCGGCAGCTTCCACACCAAGGCGGCGCTGGAATACGGCACGCAGATGGTCGGCGGCGTCACGCCCGGCAAGGGTGGCACGACTCACCTCGACCTGCCGGTGTATGACACCGTGGCCGAGGCCGTCGCGATGACCGGCGCGACCGCGTCCGTGATCTACGTTCCGCCCCCCTTCGCGGCGGATTCGATCCTCGAGGCGATCGACGCGCAGGTCCCCCTGATCGTCACGATCACCGAGGGTATCCCGGTGCTCGACATGGTTCGCGTCAAGCGCGCGCTGTCGGGGTCTAAGTCGCGCCTGATCGGCCCGAACTGCCCCGGCGTCCTCACCCCCGGCGAGTGCAAGATCGGCATCATGCCCGGTAGCATCTTCAAGCAGGGCTCGGTCGGCGTTGTCAGCCGTTCAGGCACGCTCACCTATGAGGCGGTGTTCCAGACGTCGAACGCAGGTCTCGGTCAGACGACCGCGGTCGGCATCGGTGGCGATCCGGTCAACGGCACGAACTTCATCGACGTGCTCGAGCTGTTCCTTGCGGATGACGCGACCAAGTCGATCATCATGATCGGCGAAATCGGCGGTTCGGCCGAGGAAGAGGCTGCGCAGTTCCTGATCGACGAGGCCAAGCGTGGCCGCAAGAAGCCGATGGCCGGCTTCATCGCGGGCCGCACGGCGCCTCCAGGTCGTCGCATGGGTCACGCCGGGGCGATCGTCTCGGGCGGCCAGGGTGGCGCGGAAGACAAGATTGCGGCGATGGAGCGCGCAGGCATTCGCGTTTCCGCTTCGCCGAGTGAGTTGGGCACGACCTTGCTGGAAGTGCTCAAGGGTTAAAGGCACGTCGCCCCGGCGTCATGCCGGGGCCGCCGTGTCCAGTCGGGCGCGGCGGTGTCCCACTACTAAAGACCCCAATGCTCCGGGGTGACGAGGACTCGCTATGGGCTACGAGAACCAGGACTTCGGCGATATCGCAGGCGGCGTCAGCCCCGCGTTCATCGAGACGCTTTACGCGCGTTTCCGCACGTCCCCGGACAGCGTTGAGCCGGCCTGGCGTGGCTTTTTCGAAGGACTCGAGGGTTCGTCTTCGGGTCCGAGCTGGCAGTCGGCCAAGTGGCCGCTGTCGACCACGGACGATCTGACCGCCGCGCTCGACCCGACCCAGATGGAGCCCGCGCCCAAGCCCATGAAGGGCGGCGCCAAGCCTGCTCCGGCCGCGGCCCCTGCGGTCAGCCAGGACGACATCATCCGCGCGGCAGGCGACTCGATCCGCGCGATGCTGCTGATCCGTACGTACCGCGTGCGCGGCCACCTCGCCGCTAATCTCGACCCGCTTGGTCTTTCGCAGCGCGAGATGCCGGCCGACCTCAAGACCGAATATCACGGCTTCTCTGATAGCGACATCGATCGTCCGGTTTACCTCGGCGGCACGATGGGGCTGCAATGGGCGACCGTGCGCGAATTGATCGACACGCTGCGCGCCAATTATTGCGGCAACGTCGGCCTCGAATACATGCACATCGCCGACGTCGAGGAGCGCCGTTTCCTGCAAGACCGCATGGAAGGCAAGGACAAGGCGATCGAGTTCACCGACCTCGGCAAGAAGGCGATCCTCAACAAGGTGATCGAAGCCGAGCAGTGGGAACGCTTCTGCGGCAAGAAGTATGTCGGCACCAAGCGCTTCGGCCTCGACGGTGGCGAGAGCATGATCCCCGCGCTCGAATCGGTCATCAAATACGGTGGCTCGCTCGGCGTGAAGGAGATCGTCTTTGGCATGGCGCATCGCGGGCGCCTCAACGTCCTCACCAACGTGATGGCCAAGCCGTTCCGCATCATCTTCCACGAATTCGGCGGCGGGTCGGACAATCCCGATGACGTCGCGGGTTCGGGCGACGTGAAGTATCACCTCGGCACCTCGACGGACCGCGAGTTTGACGGGATCAGCGTCCACATGTCGCTGGTCGCCAACCCATCGCATCTGGAAGCGGAAGATCCGGTCGTGCTCGGCAAGACCCGCGCGATCCAGACGATCGCGAACGACCTGACCGAGCATAAGGCATCGCTCCCGGTGCTAATCCACGGCGACGCGGCGTTCGCGGGGCAGGGGATCGTATGGGAGACGCTCGGCTTCTCCGGTATCCGCGGGTATAACACCGGAGGCTGCGTCCACTTCATCATCAACAACCAGGTCGGCTTCACTACCAGTCCGCAATTCGCGCGCTCGTCGCCCTATCCGTCGGATGTCGCCAAGGGCGTCCAGGCGCCGATCTTCCACGTCAACGGCGATGACCCAGAAGCCGTCACCTTCGCTACCAAAATGGCGATGGAGTTCCGTCAAAAATTCCATCGCGACATCGTGATCGACATGTGGTGCTACCGCCGCTTCGGTCATAACGAAGGCGATGAGCCGGGCTTCACGCAGCCGCTCATGTACAAGGCGATCAAGGACCATCCGCCAGTCAGCGAGATCTACGGCAAGAAGCTGATCGAGCAGAAGGTCATCGATTCCGCGTGGATTGACGAGAACATCAAGCAGTACACCACGCTGCTCGAAGGCGAGTTCGAGGCGGGCGCGAGCTACAAGCCCAACAAGGCGGACTGGTTCGCCGGTCGATGGTCGGGGCTCCATGCGCCGGCCGACGCGGAGACCGCGCGTCGCAACGTCAACACGGGGATGGAACAGAAGCTGTTCGACTCGCTCGGCCGTACGCTGACGACGATCCCCGAGGGGCTGACCGTCCACAAGACGCTCAACCGCGTGCTCGATGCCAAGCGCGAGATGTTCAAGTCGGGCCGCAGCTTCGACTGGGCGACCGGCGAGGCACTGGCGTTCGGGTCGCTGTTGTCGGAAGGCTATGGCGTTCGTTTGTCGGGGCAGGATTCGGGCCGCGGTACCTTCTCGCAGCGCCACGCCGTCTGGGTCGACCAGACCGATGAGCACAAGTATCGCCCGCTCGAGACGATCCCGCACGGCCGGTTCGAGGTGCTCGACAGTCCTTTGAGCGAATATGGCGTGCTCGGGTTCGAATATGGCTACGCGCTCGCGGACCCCAAGACGTTGGTCATGTGGGAGGCGCAGTTCGGCGACTTCATGAACGGTGCGCAGATCATGATCGATCAGTTCATCGCGTCGGGCGAGGCCAAGTGGCTCCGCGCCAACGGCCTTGTGATGCTGCTGCCGCACGGCTACGAAGGGCAGGGGCCAGAGCATAGTTCAGCGCGGATCGAGCGCTTCCTGCAGTTGTGCGCGCAGGACAACATGCAGGTCGCCAACTGCACGACCCCGGCCAACTATTTCCACCTGCTGCGTCGGCAAATGCATCGGTCGTTCCGCAAGCCGCTGATCGTCTTCACCCCCAAGTCGCTGTTGCGACACAAGATGGCGGTGTCGCAGGTCGACGAGTTCCTCGGTGACAGCCACTTCAAGCGGTTGCTGAGCGATCCCTCCGCGCCGGCGGACGTCGAGGTCAAGCGGCTCGTCCTGTGTTCCGGTAAGGTCGCCTACGACCTGATCGAAGCGCGTGACGCAGCGGGCGATACCAACACCGCGATCGTACGGGTCGAGCAGCTCTATCCCTTCCCGGGCGAGCCGCTGGTCGAACGCATGAAGCGCATGCCCAACCTCGAGACGGTGGTGTGGGCGCAGGAAGAGCCGAAGAACAACGGCGCGTGGAGCTTCGTCGAACCGTTCATCGAGGAGGTTCTCACCGAGGTTGGCGGTCCGGTCACGCGGGCGCGCTATGCGGGTCGTGCGGCTTCGGCCTCGCCCGCAACCGGGTTGATGAAGCGGCACCAGACCGAGCAGGCGGCGCTCGTCGCCGATGCGCTCGGCCACAGCGTCCGCGAGGAAATTCGCCGCACGCGGAAAGTTTGATTCACCCTCACTGCTTCCCCGGCGCAGGCCGGGGCCCAGTAGTGAGGCATAAGGTAATTTCGCGCGGCGCTTGATCAGCGAGCGTTGCGCACCTGGGCCCCGGCCTTCGCCGGGGAAGATAAAAGAGGCGCATATGGCAACCGAAGTCACAGTACCGGTACTCGGCGAATCGATCACCGAGGCGACGCTCGGCGAATGGCTCAAGCAGCCTGGCGACAAGGTCGCAGCGGACGAGCCGATCGCCAGCCTCGAGACGGACAAGGTCTCGGTCGAGGTACCGTCGCCGGTCGCCGGGATCATGGGCGAACATGCGGTCAAGGTTGGTGACACCGTCCTGGTTGGCGCGATGCTCGCGACGATCGACGCAGGCGACGGTGCGGCTGCATCGACGCCTGCCGCCCAGCCGGCGGTCACTGCAACGTCAGACGCCGCTCCCGCCTCTGACTCTCCTGCCGCAGCCGCGGGCCAGCAGGCTCCGTCGTCGTCGAGCGATGGCCCCGCTGCGCTCAGCCCGTCGGTACGCCGCGCGGTGCTCGAGCATGGCGTCGACCCGTCGACGGTCAAGGGCACCGGCAAGGACGGCCGCCTGACAAAGGACGACGTCGCCGCCGCCGCCGCCTCGACCCCGGCCCCTGCCGCCGCGCCAGCGCCTGCCGCGGCTCCCGCACCCGCTGCAACGGGCGGCCGCAAGGAAGAGCGCGTGCGCATGACGCGCCTGCGTCAGACGATCGCCAAGCGCCTCAAGGAAGCGCAGAACACCGCCGCGATGCTCACGACGTTCAACGACGTCGACATGACCGCGGTGATCGCGGCGCGCGCGAAGTACAAGGACCTGTTCGAGAAGAAGCATGGCGTCCGGCTTGGCTTCATGGGCTTCTTCGTGAAGGCCGCCACCATGGCGCTGCGCGACATTCCCAGCGTCAACGCGTCGATCGACGGCGACGACATCGTCTATCACGATTACGCCGACATCTCGGTGGCGGTGTCGTCGCCGGGTGGCCTCGTCGTTCCGGTGATCCGCGATGCGGACCAGATGTCGGTCGCGCAGATCGAGAAGACGATTGGCGACTTCGGCAAGCGCGCTAAAGACGGCGCGCTCAAGATGGACGAGATGAAGGGCGGCACGTTCACCATCTCGAACGGCGGCGTGTTCGGCTCGCTGATGTCGACCCCGATCATCAACCCGCCGCAGTCGGCGGTGCTCGGGCTGCACCGCATCGACGAGCGTCCGGTCGTGGTCGACGGGCAGATCGTAATCCGTCCGATGATGTATCTGGCGCTTAGCTACGATCACCGGCTGATCGATGGTCGCGAAGCCGTGACGTTCCTCGTCGCGCTCAAGAATGCTATCGAGGATCCGACGCGGATCTTGATCGACTTGTGATCTGACCGTTGCGCGCCTGCGCAGGCAGAGCCCAGGGTTTCGAACGCTGTACTGCGTAACTCTGGGTTCCTGCCCTTGCAGGAACACGACGAAGGACAGGAGAGGTCATACGAAACCGGGCTGCGTCTATTTGATGGCAAGCCAGCGCAATGGGACGCTCTACCTGGGCGTCACCAGCAACTTGCTGGCCAGAGCCTATTAACATCGCAACCGGTTGATCGACGGCTTCACCAAACAATACAATTGCACGCATCTTGTCTGGTACGACGCGTGTGACGATCTTGAGGCAGCGCGGTATCGCGGGCTTCAGATGAAGAAGTGGCGGCGGGCCTGGAAGATCGCGTTGATCGAACAGGACAATCCGCAGTTGAAGGATTTGTACGAGACGCTGTTCTGAAAATGCGTTCTCCTGCGAAAGCAGGAGTCGAAGGTTTCAAACGGTGCCCCGCGTAACTCTGGGTTCCTGCCTACGCAGGAACACAAGTGGAGCATAAAATGGCTGACTATGATTTCGACGTTCTGATCATCGGTGCCGGACCCGGCGGCTACGTCGCGGCGATCCGCGCGGCACAGCTCGGGCTGCGCACGGCGTGCGTCGAAAGCCGCGAGACGCTGGGCGGCACCTGCCTCAACGTCGGCTGCATCCCGTCCAAGGCGATGCTCCACGCCTCTGAATTCTACAACGACGCGAAGAACGGCATGATGGCCAAGCTCGGCGTCAAGATGGACAGCGTCTCGCTCGACCTCGACACGATGCACGAGCAGCGCCGCGATGCGGTCAAGCAATTGACCGCGGGCGTCGCCTTCCTGTTCAAGAAGAACAAGGTCGAATGGCTTAAGGGTCAGGCGAGCTTTACCGGCAAGGACAGCGTCGACGTCGCGGGCCAGACCTATCGCGCCAAGAACATCGTGATCGCGACCGGCTCGTCGGTCACCCCGCTGCCGGGTGTGACGGTCGACCAGAAGGTTGTCGTCGATTCGACCGGTGCGCTCGAGCTGGCGAAGGTGCCTGAGCATATGGTCGTCATCGGTGGCGGGGTGATCGGGCTCGAGCTTGGCTCGGTGTGGAAGCGGCTTGGCGCACGCGTCACCTGCGTCGAATATCTCGATCAGATCCTCCCCGGCTTCGATGGTGAGATCCGCAAGGAATCGAACAAGATCTTCAAGAAGCAGGGGATCGAGTTCAAGCTGTCGACCAAGGTCACCGGCGTCAGCGTCGAGGGCGAGAAGGCGACGATCACGGTCGAGCCCGCTGCGGGTGGTGCGCCTGAGACGATCGAGGCGGATACCGTGCTCGTGTCGATCGGGCGCAAGCCCAATACCGATGGGCTCAACCTGGAAGCTGCAGGGCTTTCGACCAACGGTCGTGGGCAGGTCGAGACCGACCACCGCTTCCAGACGTCGGTCCCCGGCATTTGGGCGATCGGCGATGTCGTCCCCGGCCCGATGCTCGCGCACAAGGCCGAGGATGAGGGCATCGCGGTCGCCGAGAACATCGGTGGCCTCACCGGCATCGTCAATCACGATGTCATCCCGTCGGTCGTCTACACCTGGCCCGAGATCGCAGGCGTCGGCCTGACCGAGGAAGCCGCGCGCGAGAAGGTCGCCGAGGTCAAGGTCGGCAAGTTCCCGATGGCCGCCAACAGCCGCGCCAAGACCAACCACGAGCCCGACGGCTTCGTGAAGGTGATTGCAGATGCCAAAACAGATCGCGTCCTCGGCGTGTGGGCGATCGCGAGTGTGGCGGGGACGATGATTGCCGAGGCCTGCACGGCAATGGAGTTCGGCGCGACCAGCGAAGACATCGCATATACGTGTCATGCCCATCCGACGCACGCCGAGGCTATGAAGGAGGCTGCGATGGCCGTACGCGGCAAGGCGATCCACGTCTGAAGCTGCCGCACGTCGGGGCAGATCGCGTCGCGCGGTCTGCGCCGATGCGGAAGCGGAACGATCTTTCGCGTTGCCGGTTCTCCCGTGCGTGCCGAGTTAAGGCATGTGTAACGGGGACTAACCAATGAAGAATACGATGTTCGTCGCGCTTGCAGCGCTCTCACTCCCGCTGGCCGCGTGTGGCGGAAATGGCGATGGAAAGCTCGCCAAGCAGGTCGAAAAGGCAGCGGACAACCGCGCCGATGCGATGGAAGCACAGGCCGAAAACCTGGAGCAAGCCGCCAAGGCCGAGCGAGAGACTGCCGATGAGCGCGCAGACGCAATCCGCGCCGCCGACGTGAATGCCCAGGCAATGACCCCCGAACAACGTGGCGAAGTCATCGCAAACGAGGCCGCGGCGGTCCGTTGATGATCCGGCGCGCGACGCATTTTCGTCGCGCGCCGATTACCTCGGGGCGAGCGCCACAAAGGTTGCGTACCTCTGAGGCACAGGACGGCTGGTACCGTTCCGGTCGACGCCCCATATGACGCAAGTGCCACCACCAGCGTCGTCTCTTCCATCTGACCTGACCAACTGGTTCTCGGCCAAAGGCTGGGCGCCGCGTCGGCATCAACTCGATATGCTTGCAGTGGCGCGGAACGGCGCACACGGGTTGCTCGTCGCTACGACGGGCGCGGGTAAAACGCTTGCCGGTTTCCTGCCGACGCTCGCCGAGCTGATCGAGAGCCCAAGCGAAGGGCTTCACACGCTCTACGTTTCCCCGCTCAAGGCCCTCGCGGTTGATATCCAGCGTAACCTGCTCGCGCCGGTTGAGGAAATGGGGCTGGATATCCGGATTGAGACGCGTACGGGCGATACCCCCAGCGACCGCAAGGCGCGGCAGCGCATTCGCCCTCCGCAAATCCTGCTGACCACGCCTGAATCGCTCAGCCTGTTGCTTAGCTACCCCGATGCCGCGACGATGTTTGCCGGGTTGAAGACGATTGTCGTCGACGAGGTCCATGCTTTTGCAACCGGAAAGCGCGGCGACCTGCTCTCTCTGGGAATGGCACGGCTGCAGGCGATCGCCCCCGGTTTGCGTCGTGTCGCGCTGTCCGCGACGGTTGCAGACCCTGACGGCTACCGCGCGTGGCTCGCCCCCGATGGCGACATCGATACGGTGACGCTGGTGCAGGGCGATCCCGGTGCGCCGCCGAACATCGCAATCCTGCTGCCCGAGGGCCGCATTCCCTGGTCGGGCCATTCGGGGCGTTACGCCGCCGAACAAGTGATCGCTGAAATTGAGACGCACAAGACCACGATTGTCTTCTGCAATACCCGCGCCCTTGCCGAATTGATTTTCCAGGATTTGTGGAAGGCCAATGCGATGAACCTGCCGCTTGGTGTCCATCACGGTTCGCTCAGTTTGGAGGCACGCCGCAAAGTCGAAGGCGCGATGGCGGACGGAAAGCTCCGCGGATTGGTCGCGACCGCGAGCTTGGATCTTGGCGTAGATTGGGGCGATGTCGATTGTGTGATCCAGATGGGGGCGCCCAAGGGATCGTCGCGGTTGTTGCAACGGATTGGCCGTTCCAACCACAGGCTGGACGAATCTTCGGAGGCAATCGTCGTCCCTGGTAATCGCTTCGAATATCTGGAGGCGCGCGCCGCACTGGATGCGGTGGAAGCTGGTGAGCTTGACGCTGACGTCTTTCGCATGGGTGCGCTCGACGTCCTCGCGCAGCATGTGATGGCGTGTGCCTGCGCCGCACCGTTTGATCAGGCGGTGCTGCTCGACGAGATCCGGTCCGCGCTGCCCTATTCCGCGCTGACCGCGGAGACGTTCGACCAAGTGCTGCACTTCGTTCGCGACGGGGGATATGCGCTTCAGGCCTACGACAAGTTCAAGCGGCTGACCCAGGACACGGACGGGATGTGGAGAATCACGCATCCCAAATTCATCGCGCAACATCGGCTCAACGCCGGGATCATCGTCGAGGCGACGATGCTCAGCGTTCGCTTCAAGAACGGGCGTACGCTCGGGCGAGTCGAAGAAGCGTTCGCCGCGACGATGAGTCCCGGCGATACCTTTTTTTTCGCTGGGATGAGCCTGGAAGTCGAACGGATCGATACCGAGGATCTGGTCGTCCGCGCCACCGCTCGGCCTGCGCGGATTCCGAGCTACGGCGGGTCGCGAATGCCGCTGTCGACCAACCTGGCGGATCGGGTGCGGGGGTTCCTCGCCGACCCGTCCGAATGGGCGCGCTTTCCTGATGACGTACGCGAATGGTTGGAGGTGCAGCAGGCCCGTTCCATCCTGCCAAGCCCGGGCCAGTTGCTGGTCGAGACGTTCCCGCGCGAGGGGCGCCACTACATGGTCGCCTACAGTTTCGAGGGGTGGAACGCACACCAGTCGCTTGGCATGCTGGTCACGCGGCGCATGGAAACGCAGGGGCTGCGGCCGATCGGCTTCGTTTCCAACGATTATGCGCTCGCCTGTTTCGGACTCGATCCCATTCCTGATCCGCGCGCGCTGTTCTCGCCCGATATTCTGGAGGACGAGTTCGTCGACTGGGTGCAGCAATCCGCGCTGCTCAAACGTGCGTTCCGCGAAGTCGCGGTGATTGGCGGGCTGGTCGAGCGCCAGATCCCGGGGAAACGCAAGACCGGCCGGCAAGTTACCTTCTCCACCGACCTGATCTACGACGTGCTGCGAAAGTACGAGCCGGCGCATATCCTGCTGCAAGCGGCATGGGCGGATGCGCGTGCTCGCATGACTGATGTCGGGCGGCTCGCCAATCTGCTCGACCGTGCGGCGGATACGATGCTGCACGTCGATCTGCCGCGCATTTCACCGCTAGCGGTCCCGGTGCTGACGCTGATCGGTCGGGAGAAAGTCGCGCAGGGAATGTCCGACGATGCCTTGTTGGAGGAAGCCGAAGTGCTCGCGGCGGAAGCCATGCGGGTCGACTGACGTTGCTTGTTCAGGAGGCGGAACGAGCGTAGCTTGCAGGAATGTTTCTGGCGTTGCTTCTTGCCGCTCCGGTGGTCGCCTCGCTCGGCTCCATCCTGACCGTAGTGCAGCCCCTGCCGCAGGAAACCTTCCAACCGAAAACACCGGTACAACCTCAGACTGAAGACCAGCCAACGGAGCAGCACGCGTTGGCGGAAGAGCTCGGTTTCGGGATCGACCAGACGCGCATGACGGTGCCGGTCGAGATCGGCGACGACGGCCCGTTTCCGTTCATCGTCGACACCGGGTCGGAGCGGACCGTGCTGTCGCAGGAACTGGCGACGCGATTGCAGCTGTCGCCGGGGCCACGGGTTCGCGTAACCGCGATGGCGGGAACGGTTCCCGTTGGGACTGTATTGGTCCCGATGATCGTCGTGGGATCGCCCAAGGTGGGAGCGCATCTTACGGGATCCCGCATCGAGGCGCCGGTGTTGTTCGAACGCCATCTGGGGGCGCCCGGGCTTGTCGGTATTGATACGTTGCAAGGGAAATCGATTCAGATCGATTTCGCGCGTAACGTAATGACCGTAACCCCGGCAACACGCCGAACCCGGCTCGAGCGTTTTGGTCGCGACGACATTGTCATTCGCGCCAAGAACCTGTTCGGTCAGCTCGTCGTCACTGATGCACGCTATGGTGGACAAAGAATCCGCGTGGTGATCGATACCGGGGCGGTCGTCAGCATGGGAAATATCGCGCTCCAGCGGCTCGTCGCCAAGAGCAGCGGTCCGATGACCTCGGTAAGTCTGCTTAGCGTCACCGGAGCCACGCTGCAGGCGCAATACAGCATCGTGACGGGGGTAAAGATCGGCGAGATCGAATTAGCGAACCTGCCGATCGCCTTTTCGGACGCCGCCCCGTTCACGCGGCTTGGCTTGGCGGACCGGCCCGCCTTGCTTCTTGGGATGGATGCATTGCAGTTGTTCGGACAAGTCCGGATCGACTTCGTCAACCGTGAACTCCATCTTGCACGCCCGAAAAAGGCGCCTGCACGGTTATGACCGAGCCAGGCGTGGCAGCGCCATTCATCGCACCCCGTTGCGTTCCCCGCTCAGGGCGTTAGCCTCGCTAGATCAGCAGGCAGGGGGCAACATGCGCGCGATCACTTTGGCGATCCTTCTCGGTACGACGGCAGCGGGGGCCGGGTTCCCATCCGCAGCAACGGCGCAGGACAGGCCGGACCAGAAGGCCTTCTTTGAGATCTACAAGGAACTGGTCGAAACCAACACCACGCTCTCCGCCGGCAGTTGCACGCAAGCCGCTGCGCAAATCGGTGTGCGCCTGAAGGCGGCGGGCTATGCTGACAGTGACATCACCTATTTTTCGGTGCCCGATCATCCCAAGGAGGGTGGCCTCGTCGCCGTGCTGAAGGGCAGCAATGCGCGCATGAAGCCGATGCTGTTGCTCGCGCATCTCGACGTGGTCGAGGCCAAGCGCGAGGATTGGACGCGCGATCCGTTCAAGCTGGTCGAGGACGGCGGCTATTATTACGCGCGCGGCAGCACCGACGACAAGGCGCAGGCGGCGATCTGGTCAGACGCGATGATCCGCTTCAAGACCGGCGGCTATCGCCCCAAGCGCACGATCAAGCTCGCGCTGACCTGTGGCGAGGAGACGACCTTCGCGTTCAACGGCGCAGAGTGGCTGGCGAAAAACAAGCCCGACCTCATCGCTGCGGAATTCGCGCTCAACGAAGGCGGCGGCGGGTTGCTAACCGAACAGGGCGAACGCAAGACGTTGTTCCTCCAGGTAGGCGAGAAGGCCGCGCAGAACTTTACGCTGCTCGCCACCAACCCCGGCGGGCACAGCTCTCAGCCGACCCCCGATAACGCAATCTACCAATTGTCCGACGCGTTGAGGGCGGTGCAAGGGTATGAGTTCCCGATCCGCTTCACCGACACGACCCGCGCCTTCTTCGCCGGAAATGCGGCGGCACAGCCCGGGCCCATGGGCGATGCGATCAAGCGGCTGCTAGCCGATCCAACCGATACTGCGGCGGATGCGGTGGTGAGCGCGAACAAGACTTTCCATTCGGTCCTGCGCACCACCTGCGTTGCGACGCTGGTCAACGCCGGCCATGCCGAGAACGCGCTGCCGCAGCGCGCGACCGCCAACGTCAATTGCCGGATCTTTCCCGGCGAAACCGTCGATGCAACTCTGGCGAAGCTGAAGGAACTGGCGGGAGACAAGGTGACGGTTACTGCCAACCAGCCAATTCGCCCGACCGCGGTTCCGCCGACGCTCGATCCCAAGATCCTGGGACCTGCGAAGACCGTTGCGGCGAAGCATTTCCCCGGCGTCCCGATCCTGCCGATGATGTCGACCGGCGCGACCGATGGTGTGTTTCTAGAGGCAGTGGGGATTCCGGTATACGGCGTGCCGGGGATGTTTATCGCGTCGGACATTAACCGCGCACACGGTCTCAACGAGCGGATGAACGTCAAGTCGCTGTATGACGGGCGCGATTACCTGTTTGATGTGGTCAAGGTGTACGCGGGGTAGGGCCAGCCAACGGGGCGCTGGCATGCCAGGACGCGTTAGAGCCCCGCGCTGTCCAACGCGGCGGCGAGTTCATCACTCATGCCGTCGTCCTGCTTGGGCGAAAGCCGGTTCAGCACCGTTTGCACGCGCTTCTGGGCGACTTGCAGCGTTTTGTGTCGGACTTCGCGCGTCTGGTTGGTCCGCCACGACGGGCTTTCCCCGAGCAGCGCCGCCCATTTGGCTTCTTCTGCGGCGAGGATGGCGATCGCCAGTCTAAGCCCGTCACGGCGTCCGTGGTCGTATTCGTTGGACATACGCACATTCCTGCGAGCCAAGCCGGCCTGATGCAGAACGGCGGTGCTTCGTGGCTTATGATGGCGACGCGGTTCGGTCAAAGCCGTGCGTCCGTTTTGCCCGGGCAATATGTTCGATCGTGGGAGCCTGTTTCGTTGCGAAATCGTTGGTGTGGATCAGCCTTGTTAGGAACTTCCTGTGTCAGACGCACAAATCATGACCGACCAGACACCGTTGCCGTCGCCGGAGCGGTTGCAGGACCTGTTGCATCAGGCCGCACGCTTGGGACGGGACGACGTCCTTCCCGCGCTGCTCCAGGCAGGGGCAGATGTTGAAGCGCGCGACGCAAAAGGATATACGCCTCTGATCCTGGCCAGTTACAACGGCCACGAAGGCGCGACCGCGGGGTTGTTGGCGCATGGCGCGGATACCGCTGCCGGGGATGGTGCTCGGGGGAATACCGCGCTGATGGGCGTCGCCTTCAAAGGCTATGCCAATATCGCGCGTCTGCTGCTGGATGCCGGTGCAGACGCGAACCAGCGCAATCTCGCGGGTCAAACCGCGCTGATGAACGCGGTAATGTTCGGGCACGGTGCGATCGTCGAGATGTTACTCGCCGCGGGTGCTGAAACCGCGGTGATCGACGTCGCGGGGAACAGCCCGGCAAGTATCGCGGCCGGGCAGGCCAACACTGCAATGGCGGATCTGATCGACCGTGCGACCAGTCGATAAGGAGTGAGCCCCCTTTTTGGGCGGGGCGTCCTGGATTTTGATCAGGATCAGCCGTCAGTCAGCGATGGGTGCCGCGACGAGAAGTTCCGGCATTCGGCACGATCCGACGCCAGCAAGCCGGAAGTCGAACTGTCGGCCGAAAATCGAGGAGCGCCACAAACGCACGCGCGGCTTTAGGTCATCCGATCCTGCGGAGCGTTTCAAAGCTGCGAGAGGATCACAGGGGAGCGATCGGGACGAGCGTTCGAACCTGTTAAAGGCTCGACCCAGCTAATCATCACTCAACATCTCCGACGATGGAGACGATCATGATTTGACCACTCCTGCAAGGCGGTCGCGACGCCTATATCGAGACGATGCAACCGACGTTCTTCATCAACCACGGTGGTGGTCCGTGCTTTTTCCTCGATCCCGGTCCGATGCGGGAAGCATGGGCGGAGCTAGAGGAATATCTCCGTGATTTTGCTGCAGCACTCACCGAGCAGCCCAGCGCGATCCTAGTTGTTTCAGGTCATTGGGAAGAAGCGCGAGCGACAGTCAACGCCGCCGCTGCGCCGCCTTTACTGTTCGACTATGGCGGCTTTCCCGACCACACCTACCGGCTGACATGGCCCGCCCCCGGGAGTCCGGAGGTGGCAAATCGGGTGCGTAACCTGCTCGGTCTTGCCGGTATCGAAAGCGGTGCGGACACGGTGCGCGGTTGGGACCATGGCGTCTTCGTACCGCTCAAGGTCATGTTCCCTGAAGCCAACGTTCCAACCGTCCAATTGTCGCTCAAGCGCGGGCTGGATCCCGAAGCTCATCTCGCCATCGGTCGCGCGCTCACGCCTCTGCGAGAAGAGGGCGTACTGATCATCGGCAGCGGCCAGAGCTACCACAACATGAGCGGCTTCATGGGCGGTAGCCGAAGAGCTGAGCCCGATGCCGAGGCATTCGACGCATGGCTCCGTGAAGCGATGGTGGACGGCATCACGCGGGAACGTTCCTTGATTGCCTGGGAACAGGCTCCCGGCGCTCGTCATGCGCAGCCACGGGAAGATCACTTGCTGCCGCTGATGGTGGCGGCGGGTGCTGCGTCCGGAGAGCCCGGCCGGACCGACTTTCACGGACACGCCCTCGGAAAGCCGATCTCTGGCTTTCGTTTCGGATAATAATCTCCCCAACGAAAAAGGGACGCGCGCCGACGTTGCCCCGGTAAAGTGGAACGCTTGTGAATCTATTCTTCCGCTCGCTTCAGCATGCTCGCAACCTTTGACGACAGCGCTTCGAGGGTGAAAGGTTTCGTGAGCAATTCCATGCCGTGTTCCAGATGGCCATTGCCGACCGCAGCATTCTCAGCGAACCCGGTGATGAACAGCACCTTCAGCCCGGGCCGCAATCGCCGCGCTTCGTCCGCGACCTGACGACCGTTCATGCCGTTGGGAAGGCCAACATCGGTGATGAGTAGGTCAATGTGAGCGCCCGACTGTAGAACCTTGATACCGGCGGCACCGTCGGCTGCGCCAATGACCGTGTAGCCGAGCTCATCCAGCACCTCGTCGATCAAATGTCGGATCGTTGCCTCGTCATCGACCACGAGCACCGTCTGGCCCATTGTTCCGTCGACAAGTACACCTTCGGTATCGGTGCCGTCGGATTCCGCCTGGCCGTGATAGCGCGGGAGGTAGATGCACACCGTCGTTCCATGGTCGATTTCGGAATAGATGCGAACCTGTCCTCCGGACTGACGCGCGAAACCATAGATCATCGATAGGCCTAGGCCGGTCCCCTGGCCAATGGGTTTTGTGGTGAAGAACGGCTCGAAAGCGCGCCCGATTGTTTCTGCGCTCATGCCTGTGCCCGTATCGGTCACGCACACGGAGATATACTGTCCCGGAGGCAGATCCCGCTCGCGACTGGTGCGATCATCGATCCACTTGTTCGCAGTCTCGATCGTGAGTGTTCCGCCATGCGGCATCGCATCGCGTCCATTGATACACAGGTTCAGAATGGCGTTTTCGAGCTGACCGGCATCAATTTCGGCAGTCCATAGACCGGCTGCGCCGACGATCTCGATGTCCGTGGTCGCCCCAACCGTGCGTTGGAGCATCTCCTCCAGACCGAAGATCAACTTGTTCACATCGGTGGGCTTCGGATCGAGCGTCTGCCGACGCGAAAAGGCGAGCAATCGTTGCGTCAGCGAGGCAGCGCGCCGGCCCGCACCTTGGGCTGCATTCACAAAGCGATCTAGATCATCGTGCCGACCACGGGCAACACGAAGTTGCAGAAGTTCAAGGTTCCCCATCATGCCAGTCAGCAAGTTGTTGAAGTCATGCGCCAAACCACCGGTCAACTGGCCGACGGCCTCCATCTTTTGTGCTTGGCGGAGGGCCTGATGGGTTTCGGCAAGCTCTGCCTCGGCCCGCAGTCGAACAGAGATGTCGCGGGCATAGTGAAATGCGCCGACGACCTGGTTACTGGCGTCCCGCAACGGCGAGTAGGAGACTTCCCAAACAGGCTTGGCGAGGTCAGGATTTCCAAAGGCTTCGCTGATGGTGTAGCTTTCCCCGGTAAGAGCACGTTCCATGAAGGCCCGCATTATCGGTGCCTGGTCCGGTGGGAACAGATCGGGGAATACCTCCCCCAACTGAACTTCATGATGGAAGATCCGAAAGATTTCGTCGCTGTGGGCCTTATTGAAGGCGATCAACCGGCATTCGGTATCGAACGCGCAAATCGGATCGTTGCTGGCCTCAATGATGTCTTGGGACAGTTGAAGCTGGGCTGTTCGACTAGCCACCTCCTGCTCGAGTGTTTCGTTGAGCGCTCTCAGCGCTTCTTCTGCACGGCGACGCGCAGAGATGTCGTTGAACAGAATTGCGATCCGCCCCTCACCCGCTTCTCCGATGCGAAAGGCGTATACGTCGAACCAGCGTCCGAGGGCCTGCGATCCCTGTTCGAAACGGATCGGCTCACCGGTAGAGGCCACACGGCCGTAGATGTCGAACCAGTGCTCCTCGAGCTCGGGTACAGCCTTTCGCAACCAGGTTTCTCGAATCGTCTCGTCGAAGCCGGTCTGTCGGAAGAAGGCGGGGTTTGCGTCGGTGATACGGTAATCCGTTAGACCATCCGCGTTCCGCTGGGTGACTTCAGCCACACAGAAGCCGGATTCGATGGAATCGAACAGCGTGCGGTAACGCGCCTCACTTTCGCAGGCCGCATTATACTGGCGCTCCCGATCGAGCACGGCCCGCCGGAGGTTGAGCTGCGCCATGACCTGTCGGGACAGAATTTGGAGCGTATCCAGCTGAAGCTGAGTCAGGTCCCGTGGACGAAAATCAAGGACACATAGCGTTCCGATCGGGACGCCTTCCTCGCTCTTGAGAAGAACCCCTGCGTAAAATCGGATGTGTGGCTCACCGATGACGAGCGGGTTGCAGGCGAACCGGGGGTCTTGCGCCGCGTCCTGAACGAGCAGGAAGTCTTCTTCCAGAATGGCTTTGGCGCAGAACGAGCTTTCAAACGGAGTCTCGCGGACGCCAAGACCCACCTCCGCCATGAAGAACTGTCGATCGGCGGCAATCAGATTGACGACGGCGATCGGCGTATCGCACAGCTTGGCAGTGAGCTCCGCAAGCTCATCGAACGACTGATCGCGCGGCGCATCCAGCACCGCATAGCAAGTCAGGGCGGCAACCCGCTGCGCCGTCCGCTCGTCAGCCACTTCCGCCGTCATCGTGGTCCCAATTCCGTTCTCTATGCCATGTGACAGATTACGGGGTTAGCGCCAGAGTAGAGAAGGCGTAACACTCATCTTTTCGCGCGCGATCGACGCGCGGTGATACGGCACGATGCTACCGCGGTGTGAACTGCCGACCGACGTTTCGCAGGTCGGTAATCGCAATTGGTGGCGAGGGTTTTTTACCAATAGAATCGCCAGGGGCGAAGTTTCAGTAGCTCGTCAGTAGAGGCGCTGGGCAACCAGTTTCGCTTCACGCGTGCAAGCCGGAGTGTCGTGTTTTGCTGCGCCTGCGGCCTTCAGAAGTGCTGCAACCTCGTGCTTGGACGCTGTGAGATCGGCGGCGAAGGCGGGCTCGCCCTGCATAGCCGTCAATGTCGACGAGGCCGAAAGACGCGCTGCTTCGACCGCGCTGGCATTGTGGACACCGCACACGACCCGACTTTCGCCGTAAGCCCGGCCGTGCGCTAGCAGCGCGGTTGCGCGGTCCGGTGCGACCTGCGCCAGCAACGTCGCCATGGTCCAGCCCGCCGTCGCATGGCCGGATGGATAATCATAACTATCCGCCACTTCCGCCGCGGGCTGGCAGATCGGCCCGCTGTCGATCTGGAATGGGCGCTGCCGCTTGTAATATGTCTTTGCAGTGCCTGTCTGGCGTCCCGTATCGAACATGGCGCGCCGAAGCAGCGCGGCGGTTCGCGGGGCGTTTTCGGGTGTTAGCGTGATTCCAAGTGCGCAACTGAAGTCATGGAACAGGTCAGACGGGGCGGACTTCACGTCGTTGGTCGCCATCTCCCAACGAGGACTGGCCTGAAGCGCGCGGGTCGCTTTGAAGGTCGCGCGGTCGGCGATTCCCCGGGGATCGGCCGGCGTCGGGGCAGGTGGTAGGACAACCAGCACGTCGAACGCGCCCGGCCTCAAATAGCCCCCTGGCCCAAGCGACTGTTGTGCGCCGGCAATGGCGCCAGCGCTTGTGAGGGTGGCGGCGATGAGTAGCGGCAAACGAGTCACGGAGTGTCGATCCTCAAGGCTTGGGTCATCGAAAGGGTAAGGATACTCTTGCCGATCGCATACCGATGATGGCCTGCGAATATGTCAGCCACTTTGCATCGCTCGGTTCCAGAGCGCGGCGGTGTCCGCTGGTGGTGGACCGTCAATCACCAGCAGCAACCGCTCTTCGCCCGTGCCCGCGATCGGCGGGGAGCGATGGACGATGGCCTGTTCACCGGCGAGGTTCCGGCCTTTGAAGAGGCCGACCGCGCCTGGAGAAAGCGATCGGGGCGTCTCGCCCACCAATGCATCGGTGCTGTCGACGGACCGTTCGATCCACTGTGTTCCCGACCCGCGATAGGTGCAGATCAGCCGGACGGACACGTAATCCGCGTGCCAGCGCTTGCACGCGTCGCCGACCGCCCGCTCCAGGCGGATTGCGACATGCGACAACGCCATGATCACTGCAAAGGCTGCGCTGAGTGAAGCGATATCGGTAGCGATATCCGAATGCCAAGCGGCGGGTGGCTGCCGTGCGAACGCCTCCGTCAGCGCTGCGTGCGCATGATCGATCGCGGTCGTCATCTGGATGGTACCAAAACCGTCCAGAGGCCCGACCGGCACCATCGAAGGCCTCTCCCAGATCGCGAGATTCACTCTGGGATCGAGGATCGCTGTAAACGCATCGATGGTGGGCGCTCGACGAACGTGCGAGCGGGAAGAGGCAAGTATCGACGCGCCGTTCATCAGGACACCTCTCGCACACCCCAGGCGGGGAACGGATCGGGCATTCCCTCCCATAGCCGGGGCGTGAAGGCGGCGGCGGGTATAAGACACGCATCGAGGCGGCGTCTGATCTCGGCCTCGTCCATGTCGATGCCGATGAAGACAAGTTCTTGCCGTCGGTCGCCCCAGATCGGCGACCATCTGGCAGCCACCATCCGGTCCCATGCTTCGCCGCTCGGACGCTCCGACGCGGGGATGCAGGCCCACCAGCGGCCGAGCGCTTCCGTCACCGATTGGGCTCCGGCTTGAGCGAGCTCTCCGCACCAATCGGGACGCGTCGCAAGCCAGAAATGGCCCTTCGCCCGCACCACACCCGGCCACCCGCCCCGCGAGAAATCGTGGAACTTAGCCGGGTCGAAAGGTGCGCGAGCCCGGTAGACGAAGCTTTCGACACCGTATTCCTCGCTTTCGGGACGGTGATCGGCGTGGCCGTAAAGTTCCTTCGCCCACAGCGGATGCAATTCCGCCTTTTCATCGTCGAACAATCCGGTTTCGATCACGGAGTCGAGCGGCACCGCTCCATGTCGTGCCTCGACGATGCGGGCGTCGGCGTTGAGCGAGGCCACCAGCTTGCGCACGGTCGCCAGTTGTGCGGCATCGACGAGATCGGCCTTGGTAATGACGATCACGTCTGCGAACTCGATCTGCTCGACCAGCAACCCCACGAGACTGCGCCGATCATCATCGCCGAGCGCTTCGCCGCGATCGGCGAGAAAGTCGGTGCTTGCATAGTCACGCAACAGGTTTGCGGCATCGACCACCGTCACCATCGTATCCAGACGCGCGACATCCGACAGGCTTTCGCCCTGTTCGTCCTCGAACGAGAAGGTGGCAGCGACCGGTAACGGCTCGGAGATACCCGTGCTTTCGATCACGAGGCAGTCGAACCGCCCGGCGTCTGCCAGCGCGCGAACCTCGACGAGAAGATCCTCGCGCAGTGTGCAGCAGATGCAGCCATTGGTCATTTCGATGAGCGTGTCCTCGCCGCGTGAGAGGGCGGTATCCCCACTGCGGACCAAATCCGCATCGATGTTCACCTCGGACATGTCGTTGACGATCACGGCCACCCGCCGGCCCTCTCGGTTGGCGAGGATGTGATTGAGCAGCGTCGTCTTTCCAGCGCCCAGGAATCCGGACAGGACCGTCACCGGCAAGAGAGCCTTTACATCTTGAACCATCGAACTGCACCCTACGTCATGATATGTTGTATCATTACGACATGAGGGTTGGTTTTGGCAAGACGAGAACCACACGGACTCACGATACCAGTCAGTGCGATCTGCTGCCTGCCGGATGGGCGGCGTGCGTGGTCCGTTGCTACGCGCCGCAACCCCCCGTGGAGGTAGTGCCAGCGGTTTTCGCAGCCATCGCTCTATCCGAGGCGGACTCTCGTCCCCTTTCAGCGCTCAATCGACCTCGCGGGCGATGGGATAGCGGAGAGGGTACGGATGTCCGGGGCCGGCGCGTTCGTAGAACCAGGCAAGTCGCGCCTCAGGATCAGTCGCAAAGCCAGGCTCGGCGACCAATTTTGCCTCGAACGCGCTTTTGATCGCGGGATCGGTCGCGAGCATGCGATCGCCCAAGGCGGCGAGAACGAACGCATCCGTGCTCGGCGCTGGCGCCATCATCTCGGGGAAGAAGCCCCACGCAAGAAACGAGTCCTGACTTTCCGGTTCCAGCAGCGCCGCGGCTAATAGTCCCAATTCCTGATCCGCGGGTACGCGGACGCTGCCGACGGGCATTACCTGCTCGCGCCGTTCATGCGAGAAAGTAGCGGTGATCGGCACGCGTCCTTCGCTTGGCTGGGACAGCTTCGCATCGATCAACCTGACCTGATCGACGTTCAGCGTCCGCGAGACGGTACTTGTTTCCAAAGCGATGCCGTGAAGACGCAGCCGTTCGATCACTTCAGTCTGCGCAGCCGGGACCCACCACGCCTTGGGGAGTTGCACCGTTTGCGTAGCGCGCTGGCCAATGATCGGCATGCGGAACGTAAGGGGTTTTCCAAGCCACCGCTGCTCCATGCGCCCGGATGCTGGAGACAGGTAGGTGTCGAACGCCACCCCATTGAAGCGTTCGATCCAGCCGATCGGCTGTTCTGCGGGAGACCAGCGGGTCAGAAGCTCGGTGGGACGGGAGGCGCGGTCGTTCCGCTTCGCTGTAGCGATGCGTTGTGCATCCTGCGCTGCAATCTTCAAGGCGGCTTCGAGCAGGACATAGGTGCCCAGCACACGTTGACGATAGGGTTTGAGCATGTGGTTTTCGACCAGCACCGTCGGCACGCTGATGAAGTCGCCGTAACCCGTCGAGTAGCGTGGCCCCTCTGGACTGAAACGGATGCCCTTGGTGGGCGCGCGCGTGTCGATCGGGCTTGGATAGATGCTCGGCGTATGCCCGGCCATCGTCAGAGCGGAGGTGACAGCCTGCCCGAAGCGACCTTCCAACCAGTCTGCGGTCGCTCGGTGCCGGGCGTATTTGCCCCAGCCCGCATAGGTGAAGGTTACGTCATACTGCATGTCGAAGCCTTCGCTGACGTGGCAGTCGACGTAGAGGATCGGGTCGAGCGCCCGTAACAGTCCGATCATGGCGCGAGTCTCGGGCGCGTCCGCCTTTGCGTAATCGCGATTGAGATCGATATTGCGGGCATTTGCCTCGCGCCCCTTCTGGGAGGGGCCACGGATATGGACGAAATTATACGCGCTTATCTGTTCGTGACCGTCGATGTTGTAGATCGGCACGAACACCAGATCGACCTTGTCGAGCAGATCCTCCTTTCCGCGCAACGCGATGTCGCGCAGCAGCATCAGCCCTGCATCCTTCCCGTCGATCTCGCCCGAGTGGATCCCCGCCTGCACCAGCACCACTGGCTTGTTCGCGCCGCCCTTGCTCGCGCGCACGTACAGCAGATCACGCCCCTCGCCCGTACGACCAAAGCTGTGCACGGTGATCAGCGGCGAGGCCGCATCCAGCCGCGCAAGCCACGCTTTCACGTCGGCATAAGGCGGCGTTGTCTTGAACCCAGACGCTTCCGCCGGGGTAATCCACGGATCGTCGCCTTCAACGATCAACGCTTCGCTCCTGCCAGACCACGGCAGAGTAGGCGGCAGGGGAGCGGGGCCCTGCGCCGCGAGCGGTGCTGCGACCATGAGGAGAAGAAACGCCAAGTTGGAAGGTTTACGAGGGGACACGGATCGACTTTCGGGAACGATGGTAGGGATTTGGTTCAACGGGAATCGTCGCGGCTGATCCCGCGTATCTGAACTGCGCTCGCTGCGAGGATAAGGCCCGTCACGATCAGCAACAGCAGCATCGGGATGGCTGGCCAGGAAGCCGTGCCGCTACGGGCGTGGTAGCTTGGCAGCAAACCGAAGTCGGCACGCGTGAAGGGCCGATCGAGGAAGAGATAGGGGTAGAAGAACGAGCGCAGCTCCTTGTGGAACGCACCGATGCTGTCCTGATAATCGAGCTGCGCGACAAGATCGGTGTCGGCGAGCCGATGCAGGACTCCCTGCGCCGCGACATTTGGCAGGAGCCAGCCAAGCCGGACTGTCCAGCTTTCGCGGTCGAGCAGGCTGGCACGATAGGCAGCAACCTGCGCCGCCACGGCTTCGTCGCCGACCTGATGCATGGCGAACAGCCATTTCCAATGGAACCGACCCTTGAAGCTCTCGTGACCACGCCACTCGGGATGGGTCGCCAGAAAACGATCGAACGTTGCAGGCTTGGGGATGTCCCAGCCGTGATGAACGATCTCACGCTGCGCCAAGGTCAAGTCGATGCCCTTGCTGACTGGCACAGCGCGCGCGATCGCGGCATTGGCGAGGGTGGGGAGCAGCAGGGTCAGCACAATCCAGCATCCGACGGAGCCTGCTGCCGCCGTTGCCGATGCACGCACCCGGCTGGCGATGAGCACACTGAGTCCGAACCAGAAGGCAAGGTACACCGAAATCACGACCACGATTCCAAGTCCGAGCATGGCAGGGGCGCCCGTAGCAACAAGGGCAACAGCGGCCGGTGTCAGCAGGGACAGCGCGACAAGCAGGTAGCGAAGACCAATCCGCCGCCGCCACAAACCGGTGCCCGGCATCGACAGCAGCAGGCGAAGCCGTCCGCCTTCCCGTTCGCCGGTGACCAGATCGTGAGTCAGCGCGATTACTACCAGGGGCGCGAGATAGATCGCGACGAAGGCGAAGTCGAACACGCCCGGCAGTGCCTGTTCGGCATTCAGCGTTTCAGATTCGTAGAGTTGCTGCTGCAAGCTCAAGGCTCGAACCCGAAGGACTGCCGGTTGGACGTCACGCTGCCCCAGCGCGAGAAAGGCAAGGGCCGAAGGCCGGTCGTGGGTCAGCAGAAACGAGTAATATGCGGCATAGCCTGCCTCACCGTCCGGCTTGCCATATTCCTTGGCCACCGCCGCAAGATCGCGTGCCTGTTCGGCGGTGACACGCGCGATCGTGGCGTCTTGCCGGTCGACCGCCGATAGGCCGGACCAGATCGAAAGCGCTGATAGCAAGAACAACAACGCAAGCGCTGCCGCGGCGAGACGGGAGCGCAGGATAAGACGCAGCTCTACTCGGGCCAAGCTCATCGTGTCGCCTTTCCCAGACGGCGGGCAATTGGCACTGAAAGCAGCCCAAGGCCCGCCAGCCAGCCGCCGAGCACCAGCAGGTTCGGCCAGATCATCGCGGAAGTTGGCACGAACGGGCGATACTGGAAGCGGGGGATGGTCTTCCAGTTGTCGGCGGAGACGCGCGGATCCTCGCCGGCGTTTACGACCGGGATCTTCTCCGCCTGCATCCAGTTGAGCGCCTGCACGAACCGGTAGCGGAACGCCTCCGCCTGGTTGAGAAAGTCCTGATGAGCGGCAAGGCCAGTGCCGGTGAGTGCCATCGACAACTGCCGAACTGCGATGAGCGGGCTGATCGTCCCGAAGGCGCGAACGAAGTCGTTCTGCTCCCCCTCGCGCGCCTCGATTGCCCTCGCCGACTTGGCGTAGAGGCCGGTCGTCAACCGTTCGCCTTCCATGCCGACAAGACCCGCATATTGTACCGGCATGTCTTCGACACGCGACACTCCGTACCGGGCAAGTGCGCGCGCCTTGAAGGCGGCGAAATACGGATCGTCGGGATTATGCGCGTCACCGATCTGCTTGAGCGCACGGTGCAGCGTGATCTCGGTCTCGATTTTGCTCGGCAGCACGGTGCGGGTCGCCGCTACCTCGGGCAAGGCGCGGGGCAGCAGAACGACGACGACCATCCAGATACCGACGAGCGCCACCAGAGCATCGCGCGAGCGAGTGACCAGCGCAGAAACGAGCACGGCGAGCGCAGCCCAGAGCAGCAGCCACGCGGCATACCCGATGACAAGCAAGACAACGATCCTTGCGGGTGCAGCCGCGCTTGCCGCCAGCCAGCCGAGGAGCAGAAACGCCGGCGTGCCGATCGCAAGCGCAATACCGCCGTGGCCCAGCAATTTGCCGATAAGCAGTTGCGGGCCGCTGACACCCTGCGCCAGCAGAAGCCGCAGGGTGCCCCGTTCGCGTTCCCTCGCCACGCTGGTGAACGCCAGGAAGATGAGCAGCAGCGGTGCCAATGTCTGCAGGACGAACGCCGGGGTCAGTTGACCGAAGCGCAAAAGCAGCGACGATTGGCGTGCTTCAGAGAAGTTCGCACTATTCTGCCGATGCCCTTCGAGAAAAATGGTGTTGCCGGTAAAGCTGTCGACGCCGAAATCGACGAAGGCGAGGGGACTGAGCGGCCGGAACACGAATTGCCCATAATGCACCATCCGGTGGGGATGGCGGGCGGGCTGGTTGTCGAAGTCTGTGTCCACCAGGGTCTGATAGTGCGCCCGTTCCGCCTCGATCCCGGCGCGGCGCTCGAAGCTGACCAGCGCAGATACGAGGACGAGCGCAACGAGCAGCAGAGTTGCCACAAGACCAGCGCGGTTCCTGGCCAGGCTGCGCCATTCCTCGAGCCCAATGCGGATCACGCGCACGTTCATGCCGCCACCCTCGTTCCGGTATAGCGGGCGTGGAGCGCGTTGAGATCGAACCGGACAGATCCGGTTCCGGCAGCAAGCTCTTCTTCGATCCGTCCGTCGGCGAGGAAGCCGATGCGATCCGCAACGTCGACAGCGCTCAGGAGATCGTGCGTCACCATGAGGATGGCGACCTGACGGTCACGCGCCGTCTCGATCAGGCGGTTGAACTCCAAGGTGGCACGGGGATCGAGCCCCGACGTCGGCTCGTCGAGCAAAAGCACCGGCACATGACGCGCCAGCGCGAGCGCGATCGCCACTTTCTGCCGCATGCCCTTGGAGAAACCACCAACGCGTTGGTTCCAGGCGTGTTGCGGTAGCCCGACGGCTTCGAGCGCAGGCGCGATGATGGTATCCGGCGACCTGTGGGCGCGGGCAAGCGCAAGGAAATAGTCGAGGTTCTCGCGTGCACTCAGCTGATCATACAGCGCAACACTCTCAGGCACGTACGCGAGCTGTGCGCGTGCCTTGGCCGGATCGGCAGCAGGATCGATGCCACCGACACGCACGCTTCCCGAGGATGGCACGATGAAGCCGAGCAACGCGGACAGCGTGGTCGATTTGCCGGCGCCATTGCCACCCAGGAGCGCATAAATTTCGCCTGGTGCCACCGAGAGATCGAGCCCGCACAACACTTCGCGCTCGCCGTAGCTGTGTCGCACCTCGCGCACGTCGATCGGCAGGGGAGTGCCTGCGTCATTCGTCATCATCGTGTCACCATTTTTTCATCTTGCGCCGGAATTAGCGACGTCTATGAGACGATGTATCGTTACGCAAGGCATAGATGCCCTGCGCTTTCACATGAAATTCGGGGGCATCCGTGATCAGAGCTGTGTCTAAGGTCGTGCAAAATTTGGGGCGGAAGCGCTGGTCACTTTGCGAATGCGCGTCGCTCGCCGCGATTGCCGCGACGACTTGTTCGATCACGCCCGCTTTCGCTCAAGAAGCAACGCAAGCGCAGAAACCAACGGTCGACGACATCGTCGTGCTCGGCAAGCGGCGCCTCGATCGGACCAACGGATCGGACATCGTAACCGAGCGGATGTCGCAGGCCAGCATCGCGCTGGATCGCAGCATCCTCGATGATTATGGCGTGCGCCGCCTGGCCGATGCCTTGGAGTTGGTCAGCGGCATATCACAGCAGAACAATCTTGGTGGCCTGCGCGACAATTATGCAATCCGCGGCTTCCTTGGGACGCCTGATACGGGTGCCGAGTACTTCATCGACGGCTTTCTCGCCAACCGCGGTTTCGGACCGCCGCGGGACCCCGCCAATGTCGAACGGATCGAGGTCCTCAAAGGCCCGGTCGGCGTCGTGTTCGGCTCCGTCGATCCGGCTGGTGTCATCAACGTCGTCACCAAGAAGCCGCGCTTCCGGACTGGTGGAAATCTGACGGCGAGTGGTGGTTCATTCGGGACTTACCGCCTGGAAGGCGACGTCGAATCCAGACTGTCGCCATCGTTCTCGATCCGGTTGGTCGGCGCAATGGAGAATAGCGACGGCTTTCGCGAGTTCGTCGATCTCAGGCGCCGCTTGTTCGCACCGTCGATCAGCTGGCGCCCGATGAACGGCACAACGCTCACCTATCAAGGGGAATATGTCCAGTTCAGCTCTCCGTTTGACCGTGGCATTCCGGCGATCAACGGTGATACCGAAGCGGTATCTCGCGATCGCTTCTTGGGGGAGCCGGGTGACGGTCGCGTTTCGTCCAGCAACTGGCGCCACGAGCTGACGCTAGAGCAGAATCTGGGGGGCAGCTGGACCCTGGTTGGCGGTACCGCCTATCGTAACGCGCGCATCCGCGGCTTCTCCAGCGAAACCTCGACCTCGCCAGTAAACGGTATCGTTCGCCGCCAACGCCGCCTTCGCGACTGGAGCTTGACCGATTGGTCGGGACGCGTCGAAGTGCGCGGCACGGTGACTGCCTTGGGGCTTCACCGACCGAGCTTTGGCGTGACGCTCTACGACCTCGACTTCGATACCTATCAGGTACGGTTTCGGCCCAGCGCTACAGAACCCTATCCGATCAACGTCTTCAACCCAATCTATGGTGGCACCGCCGGCCCCCTGACACCGTTCACGATCACCAACGAGCGGCGGAAAGCCGTTGCCGTCTATGGTCAGGACATGTGGGAGCTGACCGACTCGCTCAGTGCAGTAGGTGGGCTGCGTTATGAGCATCTTGATCAGCGCATTGACAACCTGCGTTCGGGGCAACTCAGCCGCCTGAAGCGTGACCCGATCGAATTCCGTGCCGGGCTTCGATATCGGCCCGACCCGCGCTTCGCTTTCCATGCCAATTGGGGGGAAGGCTCGCGCGCCAATTCGAGCGTCGGACGGCTGGGAGAGGCGTTCGCGCCGGAAACGGGGCGTGGCTATGAAGTCGGTGGCAAGCTGGTCCTGCCTTCGGTCCGCGCCGCCGCCAGCTGGTTCAGTGTTTCCAAGCGCAACATCCTCGCGGCCGATCCGATCGACGTGAACTTCCTTGCCACGGTCGGTAGGATCAGGTCGCGCGGCGTCGAACTCGATGGGGAACTCGATCTGACCTCCCGTGTGCGGGTGATCGGCAATTATGCCTTTACAGACGCATCCGCTCAAGATCCGGCTTTTCCCAGCGCCGACGTTCTCAATGTTCCACGCCACGCTGGCACCTTACAACTCTTTGCCACCGTACCACTGTCAGGACGCGATCTCGCTATGAGTGCAGGCGCGACCTATGTCGGTTCGCGGGCTGCGGCGCTCGACGGCGGCAACCTGCGGCTGGCCAGCTATGTCAAAGCCAAGGCCAGCATCGCGTATCCCGTCACAGAAGGGCTGACGGCACGGGTCGAGGTCGATAACATCCTTGACCAGACCTACGCCCAGAGCAGCTACAGCGCCTTGTGGATTTACCCCGGTGCTCCCCGCTCTGTTCTGTTCTCGTTGGCAGCGCGTCTTTGAGATGTCGCGAGGGGCACAAGCAACCTAAGAACAGCTATCAGCTTCATCCGGTGGAGTGACGGGTAGCAGCGTCCCGTCACTCTGATTCCGATGCTCAAATCGAATGAACCCGCTGGAAACTGCTGTTTCCGGCACATTTCAAATGCCTTGGGATGGCGAGATGGTGACCCCTACGAGAATCGAACTCGTGCTTACGCCGTGAGAGGGCGTCGTCCTAACCGCTAGACGAAGGGGCCGTCGCGGGAGGTGCGTCCATACGCACGGTGGTGATCAGCGTCAAGGCACGTTTTGCCGCGCACGATCCCGTGGAACCTGCGCGGCATCGTTACGTTTGCTTATCGATGGGTGACCGCGTCACCCGTTCCGGCGAGGGGCCGGTATTGGAAAAGGGATTTCACATGCTTTGGACGATCGTCGTCATTCTACTCGTGCTTTGGGCACTCGGCCTTGCTGTTCATATCGGTGGCGGGTTGATTCACCTTCTGCTCGTGATTGCCGCGGTGGTCGTCGTGGTCCGCCTGTTGCAGGGTCGTTCCGCGATATAGTCCAATAGCTTAGCGCGCGGTGGCTCAGGCCGCCGCGCGCCGCCTTTCTGCCATTTCGACGTTGAGCATCTCCGCCAGCAGGAATGCGAGTTCCAAACTCTGCCCGGCATTCAGACGGGGATCGCAATGCGTATGGTACCGATCCGCCAGCGATTGTTCGGTCACATCGACCGCGCCGCCGGTGCATTCGGTGACATTCTGCCCGGTCATCTCGGCGTGAATGCCGCCAGCGATCGACCCTTCCGCGCGATGTACCGCGAAAAAGCCGCGAACCTCCGCCAGAATGCGATCGAATGGTCGCGTTTTGTAGCCGTTTGCCGCCTTAATGACGTTGCCGTGCATCGGATCGCAGCTCCATACTACCGGATGCCCTTCGCGTAGGACAGCGCGGACCAGCTTCGGGAGCCCCGCCTCGATCTTGTCGTGGCCATAGCGGGTGATCAGCGTCATCCGCCCCGGGATCCGCGACGGGTTGAGCGTATCGAGCAGCCGCAACAGCGCATCCGGCTCGAGGCTCGGGCCGCACTTCATCCCGATTGGATTGCCGATCCCGCGCAGATATTCGACATGCGCGCTGCCTTCGAAGCGGGTGCGGTCGCCGATCCACAGGAAATGCGCGCTGGTGTCATACCAGTCGCCGGTCAGCGAATCCTGCCGCGTGAGCGCCTGTTCGTAGCGGAGCAGCAGCGCCTCGTGGCTGGTGTAGAAGCTCGTCTGCGCGAGCTGCGGCACCGTCTCGGGGCTGATCCCGCACGCTTCCATGAAATCGAGCGACTCACCGATCCGGTCCGCGACGTCGGCGAACTTCTTCGCCCACGGGCTGCGGCCCATGTAATCGTGCGTCCAGCGATGGACCTGATGGAGGTTCGCATAGCCACCGCCCGCGAACGCGCGGAGCAGGTTGAGCGTCGCCGCCGACTGGCTGTACGCGCGGATCATCCGCTGCGGATCGTTTGCGCGGCCCTCAGGCGTGAAGGCAATGTCGTTGACGATGTCGCCGCGATAGGCGGGCAGGGTGACGTCGCCGATCGTCTCGGTGTCGGCCGAGCGTGGCTTGGCGAACTGCCCCGCCATCCGGCCGAGCTTCACCGTCGGCAGCTTGGACGCGAAGGTCAGCACGACCGCCATCTGCAGGATCACGCGGAACGTATCGCGGATGTTGTTCGCGCTATGCTCGGCGAAGCTCTCGGCGCAGTCGCCGCCTTGCAGAAGGAACGCCTTGCCCTCGGCGACGCGCGCGAGATCCGCGGTCAGGTTGCGCGCTTCGCCCGCGAAGACGAGCGGCGGGAAGCTGCTGAGCTGCGTCGTCGCGGCGTCGAGCGCTGCGGAATCCTCATAGTGTGGCATCTGGCGCGCGTCGGCGCGGGTCCAGCTATCGGGGGCCCAGCTGCTCATGTCATTCTCCATACGAATCTGTACATACCAGTCGGCGTGGGCCGCGATGGCGTTGGCGGCGATCTGGTTGACCACCGGGCCGCTGGCGCGCTTGCCATCCTCTTCCCAGCCCTGAACGGTCGAGCCGGGCGCGCCATACCACGCCCCGAACGCAGCCCGGGTGAGACCCCGTTCTTCGCGGAAGCGTTTGATCTTGAGGCCGGCCATTGTCGTCATGCGGATGCTATTACCCAGACTGGGTAAGAGGTGCAACCCAGAATTTCCCTTGTTGGGTAATTGGGGAGCGTTTGGCGGACGGTGTGGCCTTCGTGCGGGATTTGCCGTTGCTGAAGCGCATCTGATACGAGGGTTCGGCCAGGCGTTCGGTGGCATGCTGCAGGCGTTGTTGCCTTACAGATATGGGAACCCGACATGAACGACGTGATCGCGACGGGGCTGCTGGAAGCCAGCATCGAACGGGTCTGGAACGAGCGTGACGGCGACAAGCGGCTGGCTGCCATCGCCGAGATCTATCATCCCGAGGCGCGCATCCACGAACCCGAGCGGTCGATTACGGGGCATGGGGCGATTTCCGATACCGTCGCCGCGGTCCTCGCCGACATGCCGCCGGGGTTCCGGTTCGAGGTGACCGGGCCGACGCTCGGCCATCACGGTGTTGCGGTAACACGCTGGCAAGGCGGGCCGCCGGGCCAGGTGATCGTGAGCGGTGCGGATGCTGTGCGGATCGTGGACGGGAAGATTCACGAACACTGGTTCTTTTTCGATCCGGCCAGGGAGGAGTAGGTTTCTTAAGCCGGGATAGTGATGACTGTTTTCTCCCCATAGGCAGAAGTTCGCAGGATCTGGCTGACAAAGAATATCGACGCTCAATTGCGTCGTTGACGGGCTACCAAGATCTTATAATCTATCGAGATGAAAGTAAGCACTCGATACATGGCTATGCTTCTCTGGGCATTTGCAACTATGCTCGCCGAAGGCGCGTCGGCGAAAAACTCCGGGCAAGAAAAGGCGCTCGAACGAGCAAGTCAGCGAGGTGCGCTCCTCTACGCCTATGATCAGGCCGCATGGCACGGAACTGACGACATGCTTGCCAAGCTTACCGACCCGTCGAACACAATCGGGGGGTACATCGTCGATGGCCCGGCAACGAACCCCCGGCTCATCTTCTTCGACAAGGCGGGGCGAAAGGCCGTGTACGTCGCAGCGTTTAGAGCCAACCGTCTCGTTGAAGGGCGCGTTCTCGGCGCCGCTGAAAATGTAGCGCTTTCCGAGCTGGATAGGCGCATGCTACTCGCTCTTGCGTCTGCGCGCGCAGCTATCCTGACTGATAGCAGCGTAAGAGCTTGTTCTTCGAAACCTTTCAATACAGTCGTGCTGCCTCCCGACAGTGTAGATGGTGCGATCTCCGTCTACTTCCTCACACCACAAACAAGCGGTAAGGCCATCCCTTTCGGAGGGCATTATGAGGTCGATGTCGACGCCTCGGGCAAGGCCGGCAGCATCCGGCATTTCACCAACTCCTGCCTCGACATGCCGACTCAACCGCAACTGCCGTCGGGGGCCAAACCGGAGGTCATGTTTATCACGCACTCTCTCGATCCGGTGCCGACCGAAATCCACGTCTTCAATTCGCTGGTACTTGGCAAGCGGGTGTTGGTGGGCATCCCATCAACGAACACGATTTGGCCGATACAAGGTGCATTGATTGGTGAACCAGTCCCCCTTTCCAAAAAGCCCTAAAACCAGTTGGCGCTTGAGATAGTCCCGATTGACTCACTTTGCGTGTAATCGGCGAAGTGAAGGAAACGTAGAATGTCCGCTTACGCTCAGTTGCGGACCTCGACGGCGAAACGCTAACGGATGTTAGCCATGGCAGAGCGTGCCATGCCGATCGTTAAGTCGGCGTCCCACGAGTTTCTCCTTTGTCTACCCTCCGTCCCCACCCCAGTAGCGTTCCAGCGCGGTCAACAAGGCGTCCAAGGATCGACCTTGTTCGCGATCGCATAGAAAAAGACTGCAATCTGTTATAAAAGCTAGGGAACGGTATCTAGAATATGTACGGTACCCATTATGGCTGCGTACAAACTATATTGTTTAGATGATCAGGGGCGCATTACCAGCCGGATCGAATTTGTTGGTGATAGCGACGAGGCCGCCATCACGCATGTGCGGCAGCATCATTTTAACAGCGACTGCGAGATTTGGGACTTGGGGCGACTGGTCGCGAAAATTGCAAGGAGCAGCCCCGTTTACCGGGTGGCTAGCACCGCCATATTTTTGAGCCTTGGGCTGGAGCCTTATCTGACCTTTTGAGCCGTCGCCAAACGCAGCTAATCCCGCCGGATGGCTCCCGCATGAAGTCGTCGGTTTACGGCAGCAACTTTGCGGGTCTCGAATGCGTTAGAATTCAGCTATTTAGCTTCGCACGCATACATTAGTGGCACCTCGCGAACTGTAAGGTGGATTATGGCTGGATCACTCGTCAGCCAAAAGCCTGAAACCCTGATGATCGTCGAAGACGAGGCGTTGATCGCGATCGACCTTCGCGACGAATTCGAACTGGCGGGATATAAAGTGCTCGATCTAACGGATCGTCAGGACGAGGCGCTCCAAGCCGCCACGGCCGAAAAGCCCCTTATCGCGTTGGTCAACATTTCGCTTGCGGGCGGTGACGACGGCATCGAGCTTGCGAGGCATCTGAAGGCGATGGGGATACCGGTGCTTCTGATTAGCGGGCAAGTCAGCCGAGCCTGTTCTGCCGAGACTGTGGCAATAGGCTCGATGCCCAAACCCTATCGCCCATCTGAGATGGTAGTTGCAGTGGCGCACCTTCTCGCTCGCCTGAGCGGCAAAGGGTTACTCCGAAAACCAGCTCAGTTGGAGGTATTTGACGGAGCCATCTTCGACGCCATACCTGCCGCCTGAAGTGTTGTTAGCCGTTCTGCGTTGAGCGACCGGTTTCCATCAACCTTAGTCGTTCGCGATCTTGGAGCTTACCTCGCAGTAGCGGCGAGGGGCGTTTCGCCCGTCGAGAGATATTCCCCGACGACGCATTGCTGGGCTCCGCCACCGGTCGTCGGACGCGACCCGTCGCCCTTATGCCCATTACGGCGTCAAAGATGTGTAGCGCCCGCAGTGAACACACTGCCACGGGTGGCGGGACGCGCTGCGCGCCCCTGTTCGCGGTCCGTGCTTCAATATCCCGCGTCGAGATCGACGACATTCTCCATCGGCTTTCCTGCCTGGAACTTCGCAAGGTTGCGGAGGAACAGGTCGGCAGCGCGGACGAACATCTTGGTCTGGCTGCGTCCGGCGAGATGCATCGAATGGATCACGTTGGGGGCAGTCCAGAGCGGATGCTCCGGCGGAAGCGGCTCGGGGTCGACCGTGTCGAGGAACGCGCCTGCGATCGTCCTTTCGCGAAGGGCCGCGAGCAGCGCATCCTGATCGACCATGTCGCCGCGCGCGATGTTGATGAGCCACGCGCTCGATTTCATCGCTGCGAGCTCCGGCGCGCCGATTGTCGCCTTGGTGCCGTCGGTCGACGGTGCGGCGAGGATGACCCAGTCGAACTCGGCGAGCCGCGCTTTCCATGCATCCGGTGGCAGCGTCCCATCGCGGCCCGAGCGCGTGACGCCGGTCACCGCGACTCCGAACGCCGCCAGCCGTTCCCCGATCAGCCGCCCGATCGCGCCATACCCGACGACCAGCGCGCGCGTTTCGAACAGTTCCTGCCGTCCGGGCGCGGTGTCGGGCCAGACGTGGCGGTCGGCGATGCGGACCACCTCGTCATAGCGCTTGGCTGCGACCAGCACGCCCATCACCGCATATTCGGCGACCGCGATCGCATTGATGCCGGCGCCGTTGGTGACGATCGTCCCCGCATCGCGCAGCGCCGGCAGATCGAGCGACTCGATTCCGGCGACTGCGGTGAACAGCCAGCGCAACCGTTTGCCGGCGGCGACCGCTTCCGAGGTCAGTCCGTGCGGGTACAGATCGACCCAGCCGATCTCGGCATCGGCCATTGCTTCGGTTGCTTCCGCCCGCGTCGTGACCCAGGTGATGTCGAGGCCGGCGGGAAGCCGCGCTTCGAGCAACGAACGGGCAAGCGCGGGCAGGACGATTTTCATCGGCAATCTTTCGGCGATGGTCAGAACCAGGCGGTGTCGCCTTCGACGTATTTCCGCTCGAACGCGTCGTCGGGCGTGGCAAGATAGATGATGCATTCGATCAGCGCGATCAGCGCGATGATCGCGGTCGGCACGCCGAACAGGATCGACCCAAACACCGCGACGCACAGCATGATGATCCCGGCCTTGATCTTGCCGAGGTAGAATTTGTGGAGCCCGAGCGTTCCCAGGAAAAGCGCCAGCAGCGCAGCGACGAAGCGGTTCTTGTCGGCGGTCATCGCGGTGCCACCGGTGACATAGATGCCGGTGGCGCGGCCGTCGCGTGCCTCGAAATCGACGCGCTGCCCGGTTTGCGGCGCGGTGCGGTGGCGCCAATCGGTGGGGGTGAAGGCGTAGCGGCATCCGTCCTCAGCGCTGATCATCCCCTCGGCGCTGTCGGTGTCGTATCCCAAGATCCTGCCCTGCATCGTCACGTCCCCCCGGTTGTGTCCGGGGGGCAGCTTAGCGCGGGCGAGCGCGAAGGGAAGGGGCGGCAGGGATGACGGCGTAGGGTCGGTGGCACTTACAAAAAAACGGCCGGTCCCGTGGGACCGACCGTTCCTTAACCGCTCAAGGCTGCAAAGCCTCAGCCAGCAGCAGGCGACCGCCGACCGCCGCCGCCGCCAGCTGGGCGACCACCACCCGCCGGACGGCCGCTGCCACCGGGACGACCACTACCGGCCGGACGACCAGCGCCTGCCGGACGGCCTGCGCCACCCGCCGGACGGCCCGCGCCGCCAGCGTTATACGGACGGCTACCACCGGCAGGACGCTCGCCGGTCGGGCGGGCGGCATGCGTTGCGCGCGGCGGCGCACGGTGACGACCGCTCTCGTCGCGCGGACGATCGCTGACGTCGGAACCCGCCGGGCGTGCCGCCTTGATGCGGGCGGCTTCGGCCATGAAGCCCTCGGGCAGCTTGACCATGTCGGGCTTGACGCGCGTCAGCTTCTCGATGTCGCGCAGGTAGCTCCGCTCGTCATCCGCGCAGAAGCTGATCGCAATGCCCGATGCGCCGGCGCGCGCGGTGCGGCCGATGCGGTGGACGTACTGCTCTGCCACGTTGGGCAGCTCGAAGTTGAACACATGGCTGACGCCCGAAACGTCGATCCCGCGCGCCGCGATGTCGGTCGCGACCAGCACCTTGACCTTGCCGGTCTTGAACTCGCCGAGCGCGCGTTCGCGCTGCGGCTGGCTCTTGTTGCCGTGGATCGCGTTGGCCGGAATGCCGTTTGCGCCGAGCAGCTTCACGACGCGGTCTGCGCCATGCTTGGTCCGCGTGAAGACTAGGCAACGCTCTATCGCGCCGTCCGCCAGCAGCATCGTCAGCAGCGCCTGCTTCTCGCCCTGGTTGACGAAATAGACATACTGCTCGACGCGCTCGGCCGTGCTCGACACCGGCGCGACCTTGACGGTTGCGGGATCGTTGAGGAACTGGTCGGCGAGCTCGCGGATCGCGTTCGGCATCGTTGCCGAGAAGAACAGCGTCTGGCGCACGCGCGGCAGCATCTTCACGATCTTGCGCAGTGCGTGAATGAAGCCGAGGTCGAGCATCTGATCGGCTTCGTCGAGCACGAGGATCTCGAGCATCGCGAGGCTGACCATCCGCTGCTCGATCAGGTCGAGCAGACGGCCCGGCGTGGCAACGAGGATGTCGACGCCGCGGCTCATGTCCTGGCGGTTCTTGTTGATGCTGGTCCCGCCGAACACCGTCGCGACGGTCATCTTGGAGAACTTCGCATAATCGCGCGCGCTATCGGCGATCTGGCTGGCGAGTTCGCGCGTCGGTGCGAGCACCAGCATGCGGCAATGCGTCGGCAGGACGCGCTTGTCGGCGGCGACGAGGCGCTGGATCGACGGCAGCACGAACGCGGCGGTCTTGCCGGTGCCGGTCTGCGCGATGCCGAGCAGATCGCGGCCTTCGAGCAGCATCGGGATCGACTGCGCCTGGATCGGGGTGGGGGAGGTATAGCCCTTTGCTTCGAGCGCGCGGACGAGCGGCTCGGCAAGGCCGAGATGTGCGAAAGACATGAAAGTGTATTCCATTGCATATGCCATGGACGCACGTTCTCGACGCGCGGATGGCGGGGGGAGATTTGACACCCCGCGTGAAAAGGGAAGTCCGTTTGGTAACGACCGAGGCGGAGCTGGGACGATAAGGTCCGATCACGCTGCATGACGCTTCGATGAGCGCCATATGGCCGAGGCGGCGGCGGAAGTCAAGGTTGGGGTGGCGTGTGGCTACGGCCGTCACCTCGGCGAAGGCCGGGGCCGCTATGTTCGAGTACCCCTCGCCCCAAAGCTGGCGTCATGCTGAACTTGTTTCAGCATCCACCGTGCAGCCGGCATGGTCCGGACTCGTGGAGGGCTGGATCCTGAAACAAGTTCAGGATGACGGGCGGTTTTACCGAACTCCCGCCGCAGAAGTCTCGCCTTTGCCGGGGTGACGGCCTTATCGATCAGCCGACCCGGTTCTCCTCCAACCCCGCGCGGAAATCGTCGGGTAATGTGGTCAGCCCGCCGCTTGCGCTCATGACGAGGACGACGTCGCACGTTGCGACGCAAGCGCCGCGCTGAAACGCCGCCGACAGGATCTGCCAGCTGCGATTGCCAATCTCGCCGATCCCGGTCGCGACCTCGACGTCATCGGGGAAATAGGCCTCGGCGAGATAGTTAATTTCCACACGCGCGACGAGCCAGCGATGCCCCGACCAGCCTGCCAGGTCGAGCGACCGGTTGAACCGCACCCGCGCGCTCTCGAACAGCGCTGCCATCGCGACGTTGTTGATATGGCCGAGCACGTCGAGATCCTGGAACCGTGTCTGGATCGTCGTGGTGTGCGGGTAATGCGCGCGGTCCTGTCGCGCCGGATCATGCCGTCCCATTCAGCGCGGTGCCATCCGGATCGCGCCGTCGAGCCGCACGTCTTCGCCGTTGAAGTAGCTGTTCTCGACCATCGAGAGCGCGAGCTTGGCATATTCCTCGGGCTTTCCCAGACGTTTGGGGAAGGGGACCGAGGCGGCGAGATTGTCCTTCACCTGCTGTGGCGCGCCTTGCATCAAAGGCGTCTCGAAGATGCCGGGGAGGATCGTGTTGACGCGAATGCCTTCCCCCATCAGGTCGCGCGCGATCGGCAGCGTCATGCCGACGACCCCGCCCTTGGACGCGGAATAGGCCGCCTGGCCCATCTGCCCGTCCTCGGCGGCGACACTCGCTGTCATCACGATCGCGCCGCGTTCGCCGTCTTCACCGGGCGAGAGCGTCAGCATCCCCGCCGCCGACTTGGCGACGCAGCGGAAGGTGCCGACGAGGTTGATCTGGATAAGCCAGTCGAACGCGGCGAGGCTGAAATGCTTGATGCTGCCGTCTTCCTTGGAGCGGCTCGCGGTCTTCATCGCATTGCCGGTGCCCGCGCAGCAGATGAGGATCGCTTCCTGCCCGTGCGCCGCGCGCGCCTTGGCGAAGCCGGCGTCGACCGATTCCTCGGACGTGACGTTCACTTCGCAGAAGGTGCCGCCGATCTCTGCGGCGATCGCTTCGCCCTTCTCGGTCTGCATGTCGAAGATCGCGACCTTGACGCCTTTGGCGGCAAGCGCGCGCGCGGTCGCGGCGCCGAGGCCGGAGGCGCCGCCGGTGACGACGGCTGCGGTGGCGGAGTCTAGGTTCATGTCGGGATACCTTCTTTGGAACGAGAATGCCCCTCCCCTTCAGGGGAGGGGATGGGGGTGGGGTGTGCCTCGCAGAGAGGTTTGTTCTGCTGGACTTCCCCACCCCAACCCCTCCCCTGAAGGGGAGGGGCTAAGTGAGATCAGAGTCGTTCGATGATCGCGGCGTTGACGCGCTTGGCGGCGCGGGCGGATGCACCGTCGGTGACGATCGCGGATTTGCTGGAGTCTAGGTTCATGTCGGGGTCCCTCCCTTGGAGCAAGAACGCCCCTCCCCTTCAGGGGAGGGGATGGGGGTGGGGCGTGCCTCGCAGAGAGGTTTGTTCTGCTGGACTTCCCCACCCCAACCCCTCCCCTGAAGGGGAGGGGCTAAGGTAGATCAAAGCCGTTCGATGATCGTGACGTTGGCGATGCCGCCGCCTTCGCACATCGTCTGCAAGCCGTAGCGCCCGCCCGATGCATGCAGCGCATGGACCAAGGTCGCCATCAGCTTCGTCCCAGACGCGCCGAGCGGATGCCCCAAGGCAATCGCGCCGCCGTTGACGTTCAGCCGTGCGTGATCCGCGCCGGTATGCTTGAGCCACGCGAGCGGCACCGGCGCGAACGCCTCGTTGACCTCATACAGGTCGATATCCGCGATCTTCATCCCCGAGCGCTGCAACGCACGATCGGTCGCGAACAGCGGTTCCTCGAGCATGATCACCGGGTCGCCCCCGGTGACGGTCAGGTTGACGATGCGCGCGAGCGGGGTCAGCCCATGTTCCTTGAGCGCGCGCTCGCTGACGATCATCACCGCCGACGCGCCGTCGCAGATCTGGCTGGCGTTGGCGGCGGTGATGCTGCCGCCTTCCTGCAGCAATTTGACCGAACCGATGCTCTCCAGTGTCGCGTCCGCGCGGATGCCTTCGTCGGTGCGGTGGCTGATGATGCCGTCGGGCGTCTCGACGTCGAGCGCCAGGATCTCTTTGTCGAACGCACCCCGGTCGGTCGCGGCGGCGGCGCGGCGGTGGCTTTCGACCGCAAACGTGTCGAGCTGCTCGCGGGTGAAGCCATGCTTCTTGACGATCATCTCCGCGCCCATGAACTGGCTGAACATGATGCCGGGGTATTTCTCCTCGAGCAGCGGCGACTTGTAGTTGCCCAGCCCCTCTTTCATGAACAGCGTCGCAGTGGTGCCCATCGGGACGCGCGTCATGCTCTCGACCCCCGCTGCGATCACGATGTCCTGCGTCCCCGACATCACCGCCTGCGCGGCGAATTGCATCGCCTGTTGCGACGAGCCGCACTGCCGGTCGATCGATACGGCAGGGACGCTGTCGGGGAGGTTCTTCGCCGCGAGCACCGCGTTGCGGCCGACTTGCCCCGCCTGTTGCCCGCCCTGCATGACGCAGCCCATGATCACGTCGTCGACTGCCGCGCCGTCGATCCCGGTCCGCGCGACGATCGCGTCGAGCACCGCTGCCGCCATATCGACCGGATGCCACCCGGCGAGCTTTCCGCCGCGCTTGCCGCCGGCGGTGCGCACTGCGTCCACGATATAGGCCTCGGCCATGCTCGACTCTCCATAAGGGTTGTATTTTGCAACTGTCTTGCCCTGAATGCCGGTCCCGGGCAAGAGTGCGCTTGCATACCCAAGGCTCGAAAGGAGATTCCATGATCGTCAGCGAAGCGATTGCGGCGCGGCGATCGGTCCGCGGGTTCCTCCCGAACCCGGTCGATACGGAACTGTTGCACGCGATCGTTACAAAGGCTGCGCGGGCGGCGACCGGCGGAAATCTGCAGCCGTGGCACGTCGACCTGATGACCGGTGCACCGCTCGCCGCGCTCAAGCAGACGATCGCCGCGAAGCTGTTGCGCGGCGAGACCGAGGAGCCGGCCTATGACATCTATCCCCGTGACCTCGTCGCGCCATACCGCGACCGGCGTTTCGCGGTCGGGGAGGCGCTGTACGCCGAACTCGGCATCCCGCGCGCCGACAAGGCGGCGCGGCGCTCGTGGTTCGCGCGCAACTTCCAGTTCTTCGGCGCCCCCGCCGCCCTGTTCTGCAGCATCGACCGGCGGATGGGGCCGCCGCAATGGGCGGACCTCGGCATGTATCTTCAGACCGTGATGCTGCTTGCGGTCGAGGTGGGGCTGGCGACGTGTGCGCAGGAATGCTGGGCGATGTATCCAGAGACGGTCGGCGCAGCGATCGGCTTGCCCGGGGAACGCATGCTGTTCTGTGGCATGGCGATCGGGCTGGAGGACACCGCCGATCCGGCGAATGCGGTGCGGGCGGCGCGGGCGCCCACAATGGAATGGCTGACCGTGCACGATTGAGGCGCGCTTTCACCGCCACATCCGTCACCCCCGTGCCCGCGGGGTTCGCCACTGGCGGACGCTGTGATGAAACGGCGGTACCGATCCAAGCCCGCCGTTCGGAAATGACGGACGTGGGGGAGGGGGCGTTCTTGGCCCCTCTCTCGGAACGCCGGCATTCGCGCAAGGTGCTCCTTACGTCTGGCCCTAGGAAGCGCCCAACTTCCAGTCCCATCCCAGCGCATCGCCGTCCATCACCTCGACCCCCGCCGCCGCGAGCGAATCGCGAATCGCATCCGAAGCCGCGAAGTCCTTGTCGATTCTGGCCTGCTTGCGTTCCGCGATCCGCACGTCGATCGTTCCTTCGTCGATCGTCGCACTCCCCGGACGCAACCGCATTTCCGCCCTCGTCAGTTCGGCGAGGCGCAACCCCAGCACCGCATCGAAATCGGCGATCGCGCCGATCCGCACCGTCGGCGACAGCTTCTTGTCCGCGATCAGTTCGTCCAGCACGGTCAGCGCGCGCGGCGTATTGAGGTCGTCCGCGACCGCTTCCTCGAGCCGCGCCAGATACAGTTCGGCATCGCCCTTGAGCGTCCCGTCGTCGCGTCCGCGCAACGCATCCAGCGCGATCACCAGCCGCTTGAGCCGAGTCAGCGCCGCCGCGAGATTGTCCCAGGTGAACTCCAGTTCGCTGCGATAGTGCGCCTGCAGGCACATCAGCCGATAGGCGAGCGGGTGGAACCCGGCGTCGACCAGCGTCTGCAACCGCAGGAATTCGCCGGTCGACTTGGACATCTTGCCGCCGCGATCTACGAGGAAGTTGTTGTGCATCCAGATTCGCGCGCCCGTGTCCTCGCACGAACAGAACGCCTGGTTCTGCGCGATCTCGTTGGGATGGTGGATCTCGCGGTGGTCGATCCCGCCGGTATGGATGTCGAACGGATGCCCGAGATGCTTGAGGCTCATCACCGAGCATTCGAGGTGCCACCCCGGCGCGCCCTTGCCCCACGGCGAGTCCCATTCCATCTGGCGCTGCTCGCCCGGGGGAGAGCGCCGCCAGATCGCGAAGTCGGCGGCATTGCGCTTGCTCGACACCGGGTCGATCCGGCTCTCACCCTGATCGGTTGTCGCCCGCGCGAGCGCACCATAATGCGGCACCTTGCTCGTATCGAAATACAACCCGCCGTCGATGAGATAGCAGTCGCGCTCGATCTTCTGCGCGAAGGCGATCATCTCGTTGATGTGGTCGGTCGCGACGGTCCATTCGGCGGGCGGCTCGATATTGAGCCGCGCGACGTCGTCCTTGAACGCGGCGGTATAATGCGCGGCGATGTCCCAGATCGACTTGGCCTGCGCGGCGGCGGCCTTTTCCATCTTGTCGTCGCCCGCGTCCGCGTCGCTCGTCAGATGGCCGACGTCGGTGATGTTGATGACGTGCTTGGTCGGCCAACCCTTCCAGCGAATCACCCGCCCCAGCGTGTCCGCGAACAGGAACGCGCGCATGTTGCCGATGTGCTGATAGTTATAGACGGTCGGGCCACAGGTGTAGATCCGCACGACATGCGGGTCGATCGGCGCGAAGGGCTCTAGCGTTCGCGTCAGGCTGTTATATAGGGTAAGCGGTGTTCCGGTCATGCCGTTCGCTTAGCGAGGGGAGGGCCGGCAAGTCACGTAAAAGCTGTGCCACGGGTTGAAACTTACAACCCAGCCGTGTAGGGCGCACGCCTTGCGACGCGGACCTGATGTTCGCGGCGGCGCTTTTCTATCGATTCGGAGCTGTTCGGGTTTATGCAAATCATCGTTCGCGACAACAATGTCGACCAGGCGCTGCGCGCGCTCAAGAAGAAGCTGCAGCGCGAAGGCGTTTACCGCGAAATGAAGTTGCGCCGGCATTACGAGAAGCCGAGCGAGAAGCGCGCCCGCGAGCGTGCCGCTGCCGTTCGTCGCGCGCGCAAGCTCGAGCGTAAGCGCATGGAGCGTGACGGAGCACGGTAACACCGTAACTTCGGGCGGGTCGTGATTGGCCCGCCAGTCTCTCTTCTACTGACCCGACCGCCCACCTGGGAGCGCCCATGTCGATCACCGCTGTTCCGCTGAAGCCCGTCAAGCGGCGTGTGTTGGTGTATCTGTGGGCCGGCATCGCGGTGGCCGCGGTTGGCGCTGCGGCGCTGGCGGTGCAGACCCCGGTTGATCCGGCAGCGACCTTCCTCTCGCACAATGCGCAGAAGAAGGGCGTCAAGCAGACGCCGTCGGGCCTGCAATATCAGGTGCTGACGCCGGGCACCGGTGCCCCGCCGACCGACCAGGACGTCGCGCTCGTCAATTACGAGGGCAAGTTCGTCGACGGAACGGTGTTCGACAAGAGCCAGCGTCCGTTCCCGGTGCCGCTTGGCGAGCATCAGGTCGTTCCCGGGTTCGAGGAAGCGCTGTCGCTGATCCCCAAGGGCGGCAAATACCGCGTGTGGATCAAGCCTAGCCTTGCCTATGGCGACACCGCGCGTCCGGGGATGCCGGCGCATTCCACGCTGGTGTTCGACATCGAGATGCTCGATTTCCTGTCCAAGGCCGCGGTCCAGCAGCTTCAGCAGCAGCAAATGATGCAGCAGCAGATGATGCAGGGCGGCGGCGCTCCTGGCGGCATGCCGCCAGGCGGAATGCCGGGTGCGCCTGGTGGCGTTCCGGGCGGAGCCCCGGGTGGAGCTGTGCCGCAGGGCAACTGAGCGCTTCGACACATTGCCAATGATACCAGAACCCCGGCTTTGGTCGGGGTTTTTGGCGTTTGAGGTCGGTCGCTAACGCCGTCATTCCCGGGAAGGCGAGCGTTCTGAAAAACCGTCCGTCATCCTGAACTTGTTTCAGGATCCAGCCCTCCGCGAGTCCGGACGATGCCTGTTCCGCGGTGGATGCTGAAACAAGTTCAGCATGACGGAAGCCTTTGGAGGCGCGGAGTGACGGTTAGTAGGGGGGCGGGCGAGCCCAACCCCCAGTGCGTCAGCCGTCGTCGCCCATTCGCAGCGCGGCGATGAACGCTTCCTGCGGGATGCTGACCGAGCCGTACTCGCGCATCTTCGCTTTGCCCTTCTTCTGCTTTTCCAGCAGCTTCTTCTTGCGCGTCGCGTCGCCGCCATAGCATTTTGCGGTCACGTCCTTGCGCATCGCGCTGATCGTCTCGCGCGCGATCACCTTGCCGCCGATCGCCGCCTGGATCGGGATCTTGAACAGATGGCGCGGGATCAGGTCCTTCAACCGCTCGACCATCCCGCGCCCGCGCACTTCTGCGGTGCCGCGGTGGACGATCATCGACAGCGCGTCGACCGGCTCCTCGTTGACGAGGATGCTCATCTTGACGAGATCGCCCTCGCGATAGCCGATCTGATGGTAATCGAAGCTGGCATAACCCTTCGACATCGACTTCAGCCGATCGTAGAAATCGAACACCACTTCGTTGAGCGGCAGCTCGTAGGTCGCCTGCGCGCGGCCGCCGACATAGGTCAGGTTCTTCTGGATACCGCGGCGATCCTGGCACAGCTTCAATACGCTGCCGAGATATTCGTCGGGGACGTAGATCGTCGCCTCGATCCACGGCTCGCTGATCGTCGCGATCTTGTTGGGCTCGGGCATGTCGGCGGGGTTGTGCAACTCGATTTGCGTCGTGCCCGCAGGATCGGGGTGGGTCAGCTCGATCTCGTACACCACCGACGGCGCAGTCGTGATCAGGTCGAGGTCATATTCGCGCGTCAGGCGCTCCTGAATGATCTCCAGGTGGAGCAGTCCCAAGAACCCGCAGCGGAAGCCGAAGCCCAACGCCGCCGAGGTTTCCATCTCGAACGAGAAGCTCGCATCGTTGAGGCGCAACTTGCTGATGCTCTCGCGCAGTTTCTCGAAGTCGTTGGCGTCGACCGGGAACAGCCCGCAGAACACCACCGGCTGGACTTCCTTGAAGCCCGCCAGTGCTTCCAAAGCCGGACGCTTCGCATCGGTGATCGTGTCGCCGACGCGAGTCTGCGCGACCTCTTTAATCTGCGCGGTGATGAAGCCCATCTCGCCCGTGCCGAGCTCGGTCAGCTGCTCGATCTTGGGGCGGAAACACCCGACCCGGTCGACCAGGTGCATCGTGCCGGTCTGCATGAACTTGATCTGCTGACCCTTCTTAAGGACGCCGTCGATCACGCGGACAAGGATGACGACGCCGAGATACGGATCGTACCAGCTGTCGACCAGCATCGCCTTGAGCGGTGCCTCGGGATCGCCCTTGGGCGGTGGGATCTTGGTGACGATCGCCTCGAGGATGTCCTCGATGCCGATCCCCGACTTGGCGGACGCAAGCACCGCGCCGGACGCGTCGATGCCGATCACGTCCTCGATTTCCTTGCGGACCTTTTCGGGCTCGGCGGCGGGGAGATCGATCTTGTTGATGACGGGCACGATCTCGTGGTCATGCTCGATCGACTGATAGACGTTGGCCAAGGTCTGCGCCTCGACGCCCTGCGCCGCGTCGACCACGAGCAGCGCGCCCTCGCACGCGGCGAGGCTGCGGCTCACTTCATAGGCGAAGTCGACATGCCCCGGAGTGTCCATCAGGTTGAGGACGTAATCGAGACCGTCCTTGGCGCGATAGGCGAGGCGCACGGTCTGCGCCTTGATCGTGATCCCGCGCTCCTTCTCGATGTCCATATTGTCGAGCACCTGCTCGGACATTTCGCGCGCGGTCAGGCCGCCGGTTTGCTGGATCAGCCGGTCGGCGAGGGTCGACTTGCCATGGTCGATATGGGCGATGATCGAAAAATTGCGGATGCGGTCAAGCGGGGTGGTCATGCTTGCGGCGATAGCATGCGCACAGGGCAACGCAACATGGGCGATTCGTCAGGAACCGATTGCCGCTGGCGGAACAAAAGGGGGCGAGCTAGGCTTTGCAAAACATCGCCAGGAGAATCCGCATGAAGCTCGCTCGCCCCTATGCTGCCGCCGCCCTTGCTCTGGCCGCGACCGTCGCGCTCGCAGCGCCCGCCACCGCCGCGCTGAAAGTCGGGGCCAAGGCACCCGATTTTTCCACGCAGGGCGCGCTCGGGGGCAAACCGTTCACCTTCTCGCTCGCGGCGGCGCTCAAGAAGGGGCCGGTGGTCGTGTATTTCTTCCCCGCCGCCTTCACCGCGGGCTGCACGATCGAGGCGCACAAGTTCGCCGAAGCCGCGGCCGACTTCAAGAAGGCGGGCGCGACGCTGGTCGGGCTGACGGCGGGCGGGATCGACAAGATCGATGCATTCTCGAAGGAAGAATGCCGCAGCGCCTTCCCGGTCGCCGCCGCCACGCCGCCGATGATCACGAATTACGACGTGTCCTATGCCGCGGGTTCGAAGATCACGAGCCGCACGTCCTACGTCATCGCGCCGACCGGCGAGGTGATCTACGAACTGACGCAGAACAACCCGGTCGGTCATGTCGAAGGTACGCTCGCTGCGGTTCGCGACTGGCGCGCGAAGCACAAGGGCTGACCGTGTCGCAACCACCCCGGCGAAGGCCGGGGTGGTTGCGAAGGTCACGGTAACGAAGCGCGCGGCCTACAGCGGGACGTGCACAATGGACGCCGCATGTCGCCGTGGGGGCGTACACACGCCGGCATGATTTCGGGGAAGACCGCCTCGAGCCCATTCGGGCGAAGCGATCGCTGCAATGGTCGGGGCGATAGGATTCGAACCTACGACCCCTGGACCCCGAGACCAGTGCGCTACCAGACTGCGCCACGCCCCGACACATTGCAGGGGCGAGCGGTTAGCCGGGGAGGGGCACCCTAGCAAGCGAAAAGTTGCGCCGACCCCGCAATTGCGCCGGGATCATATCCGGGCGTCGAGCATCTCAGCGATCGTGGCGAACTTTTCGCGCGGGGCACCGTCGCGTGCGCGGGTGACTTCCGCGGCTTCGATCTTCTGCCAGTCGCGGAAAGTGACGATGTCTATGTCGCGCTCGGTCAGCACCGAATCGAGGCCCGCGCGACCCGCCTTCTGGCTGCCGCGCGCAATGTCGGCCGCAATCAGGTCCGCGATCGCAAAGCCGTCGGGCCGGTTGGTGCCGATCGTACCCGTCGGACCGCGCCTCGCCCAGCCGACCGCGTACAACCCCGGCGCGATTCGCCCATCGACATTGGCAAAGCGGCCAAGCGCGTCGTCATACGGCACCCCCGCGATCGGGGGCGTGCGGTATCCGATGCAGCTGACCACCAGGGTCGCGGGAAGCGCATATTCCTCGCCCGTGTCGACCAGCCGTCCGGACTCGTCGAGTCGGGTGCGCGCAACGATCACGCGCTCGGCGTGGGTGGCGCCTTCGACGCGGACGGGGCGCGCGAAAAAGTCGAACACGATCCGGACCGGTTTGTCCTGTTGGGGTTGCGCAAAGTCGCGCAGATGCGTGACCGCCTTGCGCATTCCGGGGTCGAGTGCGGCGTCGTCCGCGAGCGGCGGCAAGTCCGCCGGATCGACCAGCGGGACCGCACGCGTCAGATGTGCCAGTTCCCCCAGTTCCTTGGGCGTCATCGCGATCTGATGCGGTCCGCGCCGGGCAAGCAGCGTGACCGTGGCGTGTTCCGCGGCGCGCAGCCGGTCGAGCGCGTGGCCGACGATGTCGGATCCGCCGAATTCGGCCTCGGTCTTCGCCAGGATCCGCGCGACGTCGAGCGCGACGTTCCCCGCGCCGACGACGACCGCGTCGAGCCCGCCGATCGGCGGATCGAGCGCCGCGAAATCCGGGTGGCCGTTATACCAGCCGACGAATGCGGCGGAGCCGATCACGCCGGGCAGATCGTCGCCGGGCACGCCCAAAGGCTTGTCGGCGGGCGCGCCGGTGGCGAGCACGACCGCGTCGTACAGGTCCAGCAATTCGGGCACCGATACCGCCTCACCGACCGAGACGTTGCCGACGAACCGCACCGTATCGCTCAGCGCGACCGCTTCGTACCGCCGCGCCACCGCCTTGATCGATTGGTGGTCGGGCGCGACGCCGCTGCGGATCAGCCCGTAGGGAACAGGCAGCCGATCGATGATATCGACGCGGCAGTCGTCCCCGAACGCTTTCTGGCATGCCTCCGCGGTGTAATATCCTGCCGGTCCGGAACCGACGATCGCGATGTGACGCATTGGGTTCGCTCTCCTGCCCGATGATCGTAACCGGAAGCGACCGGGGAGCAAGCGGTTAACCTTATGAGGTTAACGCCTGACAGATGACATCAATGTCACCTTGGCGTCGCGCTAACGCCATGCGAAAGCGGCGATGCGATCGTGAACGATCGTGACGGATGAGAACATTTCAGGGGATGCCTCGCCGATGAGCCGCGCACCAATTTTCTATGACGCCTCGGGTCGCCGGCGGCGTCGCTTTGCGATGGCGGTCGCGGCCTTCGTCCTGCTCGTGTTGCTGTCGATCGCTGCGCTGAGCGTGTCGATCGGCGTGGTTCCGGCGCCGCCGTTGCTCCCGGTCGAAGCGGAACATGTGGCCTATACCAAGCTGCCCCCGCCGCACGATCCGCTGCTCAAGCGCGCACGGCGCGACATCGTCGATTACGCGCGCCTCATGGGTGCGGCCCCCCCACGCGGGGTCGGCGCGGCGGTCGATCAGCCGCTGGCGATCGGCTTTCACGTGCCGTGGGATGAATCGAGCGTCGCCTCGCTGCGGCGGCATATCAACGATCTCGACTGGCTGATCCCGGGGTGGGTTTCGGTCACGGGCACGAACCACGACATATCCGTGTTTCGCGATACGGCGGGGCGCGAGATCATCAACCGCTCGACGCACCGCCCGCTGCTCCTGCCGATGATCCAGAACGCCAAGGACGGCGTCTGGGATGCGAAAGGCATGGAAGCGCTGTTGCGCTCGGCGCCGCAGCGCAAGGCGTTCCTCGACAAGCTCGAGCCGTGGCTGGTGCGCAACCGTGCGGGCGGCGCGTTCTTCGATTTCGAGGAACTAAGCCCGCGCGGCCAGGAGGACTTCCGCACCTTCCTGCGCGAAGCCAAGGCGCGCTTCGCCAAGCGCAATTGGGTCATCGCAATCGCGGTGCCGATCGGCGCGGCGGACGACGAGGGGGGATGGAACATCAAATCCTTCGCCGCGATCGTCGATCGCGTCTTCCTGATGGCGTATGACGAACACGAGACCAGCGGCGATTCGGGCCCGATCGCGTCGCAGGGATGGTTCGAACGCTCGGTCGCGCGTGCGGTGAAGGGCGTGCCGCGCAACAAGATCGTCGTCGCGATCGGCAGCTACGGATACGACTGGCACGACGGCGGCGGCGAACCGCTGCCGATCGACGAAGCGTGGCAGGCCGCGCGGGAGTCGAGCGCGATGCCGGTCTTCGATAAGGCCAGCGGCAACACCGGCTTTGCGTATATGGAAGGGAGCCACCGCCACGTCGTCTGGCTGCTCGACGCGGCGTCCGCCTACAACCAGATGAAATTCCTCAGCCGTGTCGGATTGAACGGCGTCGCGGTGTGGCGGCTCGGCGCGGAGGACCCATCGCTATGGTCGATCTTCGGGCGGTCCCATCGCAGTCTGCCTGCTCCCTCTGCGATCAACGCGATCCCGGCGGGTACCGATGTCGATATCGAGGGCAGCGGCGAGATCCTGAAGATTGCGGGTGTCCCCGTTGCAGGTGTGCGCCAAGCGGTCGCCGGCCGGAACGGCGGGATCGCGGATGTCCATTTCGTGACCTTGCCGTCGCCCTATATCGTCGCGCGAACGGGGTATCGTCCGGGATTGCTCGCACTCACTTTCGATGACGGACCCGACCCCGTGTGGACGCCGCGGATCCTCGACGTCCTGAAGGAGAGGAACGCACCGGCTACGTTCTTCGTGATCGGCGAGAACGCGCTGACCCAACGCCGCCTGCTCGAACGGATGATCCGCGAGGGGCATGAGATCGGCAGCCATACCTACACCCATCCCAACCTGGCGGGTTCGTCCGAAACCGAAACGCGTTTTCAGCTCAACACCACGCAGCGGCTGTTCCAGGCGTTTACCGGCCATTCGCTCCGTCTGTTCCGCGCACCTTATTTCGGCGATGCCGAGCCGACCACGGCGGACGAAATCTCGCCGGCGTTGCAGGCGCAGAATCTCGGGTACATATCGGTCGGGCTTCACGTCGATCCGGATGACTGGAAACGACCGGGGACACAGGCGATCATCGACCGGACCGTTGCGGACGTGACCGATCCGGCGGGCCGTTGCACCGACGACGATGAACCGCAGTGCAGCCGCAACATCATTCTGCTGCACGATTCGGGCGGGGACCGGTCGCAGACGCTCGCCGCTCTGCCGCAGATCATCGATCAACTGCGCGCCAAGGGCTATCGCTTCGTTCCGGTGTCGGAACTCGCCGGCATCCCGCGCGACGTGGCGATGCCGCCGATCTCCAAGAGCGAGCAGGTGACCGCGCAGTTCAACCTGTTCATCTTCAGCGCGCTCGGCGGGATCGTCGTCGCGCTCGGCTGGATCTTCTTCTTCGCGATCTCGATCGGGATCGCACGCGCGGTCATCCTGTCGGCCCTTGCGTTGATCCAGGCGCGTCGGGAGAGCCGGATGGTGTTCCCGCCGATCGACCCCGACACGTTCGTCACGGTGATGATCCCCGCGTTCAACGAGGAACTGGTGATCGAACGTGCGGTCCGGGGCGTGCTCGCGTCGACCGACGTGCGGATCGAGGTGATCGTGATCGATGACGGATCGTCCGACGCGACGAGCGCCGTGGTCGACGCCGCGTTCGCGCATGACCCGCGCGTCAAATTGCTCACGCTCGAAAACGGCGGCAAGGCGCGCGCGCTCAATCGCGCGCTGGATCTGGCGACCGGCGAGATCGTCATCGCGCTCGATGCCGATACGCAGTTCGAGCCGACCACGATCGCGCGTCTGGCGCGCTGGTTCGTCGATCCGACGCTCGGCGCGGTCGCGGGCAACGCCAAGGTCGGCAACCGCGTCAACCTGCTGACGCGGTTCCAGGCGGTCGAATATATCACCGCGCAGAACCTCGAACGCCGCGCGCTCGCACGGCTCGACGCGATGGCGGTGGTGCCGGGCGCGGTCGGCGCATGGCGTCTGGCGGCGATCAAGCAGGTCGGCGGTTATCCCGACGATACGCTCGCCGAGGACCAGGACTTGACGATCGCGATCCAGCGCGCCGGGTGGAAGGTCACCTATGACCAATATGCGGTTGCCTGGACCGAGTCGCCCGAAACGATCAAGGGCCTCGCCAAACAGCGGTTCCGCTGGGCGTTCGGCACGCTGCAATGCCTGTGGAAGCACGGCAGCATCATGGCGACGGGCAAGCCGCGCGGGCTCGCGCGCGTGGGGTTGCCGCAGGCGATCCTGTTCCAGATCGTCTTTGCGGCGATCTCACCGATCATCGATCTCGCGCTGATCGTCAGCTTCGTGATGACCTATCTCGCGGTGCTGGCGCATGGCTGGGCGCAGACCCAGCATGACGTCGAGAAGATGCTGATCTACTGGCTGGTGTTCACGCTGATTGACCTGCTCGCCGCGATCGTCGCGTTCGCGCTCGAGCGGCGCGAGGACTGGCGGCTGTTGTGGCTGCTGATCCCGCAGCGCTTCGGCTATCGCCAGATCATGTATTACGTGGTGCTCAAGGCGATCACCCAGGCGTTGCGCGGCCCGCGGGTCGGCTGGGGCAAGCTGGTGCGGACCGGTCGGGTGAACGTGTAAGCCGGGCTTACTCGACCCGCTCCACGTTAAGCCCGCGGTCGCGGAGCAGGGCGATGACCGAGCCCGGCCCGACCAGATGCCCCGCGCCGACCGCGACCAGCACGCGGCCGGGGCGCGCCATCCGCCCGACGATCGCGCGCTCCCAGCGGCGGTTGCGCTGGTCGATCAGCGCGTCCGCGATCGCGCGGTCCTGGCGGACGGGATCGAGCGTGGCGGACAGCTTCGCCGCGTCGCCCTTGATCCAGGCGGCGAGGAGCGGGCGATACCCCTGCTCCGGGTCGATCGCATCGCGCGCCGCATCCAGCAGCAACCGCCGCTGCGACGCCTCGGGCAAGCGATCGAACAGGTGGAGCTGTCCCTCGCGTGATTCGAGCGCACCGATCGTCTTGCCCGCGAACCGCTGCGTCAGCACCGCCTCGACCCCGTCGTCGGCGGACGCCTGGCTGACATGCCCCGCACCCGCGCCGATTACCAGCGCGGCGGCCCAGGTCTTGTACCCGTCGAGATCGGCGGCGGACTGGCTCGCCGCGGCAATGCCCTGCTTTAAGAGCGCGCGATCCGCGGGCGCGACGCGATCGAGCAGCGCGGGCAGGCCGCGTTGCCGGGCAAGCGTTTCAAACTGCTCGTGCGCACTAGCGCTCGCCACCGGTGGCACTTCGAGCACCAGCGTGTCCGCCGCCCCGATCGCGCGCTCCACTTCGGGTGTCTGCCATTGCACCTTGGGGGGCAGCGCGTGGATCGTCCCGATCAGCCAGATCGTCGTATCCGCATCCGACACCTGCCACAGCGCGGGCCGCGCCGGCGTCGGCGGTGTCTGGTCGCATCCCGCCAGCAGCAGCGCGAACGTAAGGCCGAAGCGCCGGATCAATAGCGGATGCGCACGGCTTTGAGATGACGCTTCGCCAGTTGCACCTGCACGCTGTCGCGCCCCGCAAGATGCCCCGCGCCGACCGCGATGAACACCGTCCCCGGCTTTTTCATCCGTTCGGAGATCCACGCCGCCCAGCGCTTGTTCCGCTCGACCAGCAGGATCCGGTACAGATTGGGCTGGCTCGTCAGGTCCTCGTTCATCAGCGCGCTCAGGCCCTCGGCGTCGCCCGCTTTCCAGCGGTCGAGCATCGCGTTGATCATCCCGTCGAACTTGTCGATGTCCTGCACGCTCGACACGAGGAAGGCGATCTGGTCCGCCTGCGACAGCGCGTGGAAATAACCAAGCTGCTGCTGCAGCGTCTCGAGCCCCGTGATCGGCTTGCCCGCGGCGGTGGCGGCGGCGGAGAGGGCGGCTTCCGCACCGTCCGCCGCGCTGAACCCGGCCTTTTGCAACGCCAACTGGGAGAGCGTGACCGCGACGAACCACGGCTCGAACTTCTCGACCGCGGCGGGCGGGATGCCGAGCTTGGTCATCGCGGCGGCATAAGCGGCGCGGTCACCCGCGTTGAGCTTCTGCATCAACGGCACCCCCGACGTGTCGGTCGCGAGCGGCAGCATCACGGCCTGCGCGGTCGCGGGATCGGGGAGGGGGATTTCGAGGATCAGCTGCCCGCTCGCATCGAACGCCTTGCGCACCGCCGAATCGAACCAGCCGAGATGTGGTTTGAGCGCGTGGATCGTCCCGAACAGATACACCGTCGTATCCTTGTCCTTGACCACCCACAGGGCGGGATCGGCAGGAACCGTGGCGGCGCGGGGGGTTGCGGGCATCTGCACCGGCGCGGGTGCCGTCTGCGCGACCGCGCCGCCGCTCAGCAACAGCGCGGTGAGCGCAAGAAAGGGGCGGGTGAAGGTCATTGCGAAGCGTCCCGATGCGTGTCCGGCGAATGGTCGCCGCCCTACCCCCTAAACCGGCGCGGGTTAACAGCTTTCCGATGAGGCGTTGACCCCCTTGCTGCGCTGCGCCAAAGCCCTGCCTATCATGACCGACCGCCCGATGAGCTTCCAGCGGATGATCCTAACGCTCCATGACTATTGGAGCGATAGGGGATGCCTGATCCTGCAACCCTATGACATGGAAATGGGGGCGGGGACCTTCCACACCGCCACGACGCTGCGCGCGCTCGGCCCCAAGCCGTGGAACGCCGCCTTCGTCCAGCCGTGCCGCCGCCCGACCGACGGCCGTTATGGCGAGAACCCCAACCGGCTACAGCATTACTATCAGTATCAGGTGATCCTGAAGCCGAGCCCGGCCGATTTGCAGGAGCTGTACCTCGGCTCGCTCGCGGCGATCGGGATCGATTTCACGAAGCATGACATCCGCTTCGTCGAGGATGACTGGGAGTCGCCGACGCTCGGCGCCTGGGGTCTCGGCTGGGAAGTGTGGTGCGACGGGATGGAAGTCACCCAGTTCACCTATTTCCAGCAGATGGGCGGGTTCGACATGAAGCCCGTCGCGGGCGAGCTGACCTACGGGCTCGAGCGGCTCGCGATGTATATCCAGGACAAGGACAGCGTCTACGACCTCGCGTTCAACGACGCGGGCGTGACCTACGGCGAGGTGTTCCACGAGAATGAGGTCGAGATGTCGACCTGGAATTTCGAAGTGGCGGACACCGACAGCCTGTTCGATTCGTTCCGCAAGCATGTCGCGGAATGCGAGAACAGCCTCGCGGCGGGGCTGCCGATCCCGGCCTATGAGCAGGCGATCAAGGCGAGCCACGTGTTCAACCTGTTGCAGGCGCGCGGGGTCATCTCGGTCGCCGAGCGGCAGGCGTATATGGGGCGGGTGCGCGATCTCGCGAAGGGCAGCTGCCAGGCGTGGATCGAAAAGCACACACCGGCGTGGCAGGAAGCCTATCCGGGGTGGACCGCATGATCCGCGCCGCAGGCGTTATCTCTTTTAGTGCCTTTGTGGCTTTGTTCGGGAAGAAGGGTTTTCTCGCACAAAGCCACAAAGGCACGAAGACGCTGCGCTTCGTGTCCGCCGGTCGGTCTGCTTCCGGTTTTGCGATGGAGCTGCGCTCGGCCTTTAGCGCTGACGACCGTCGACTTCTCCGCCTTCTTCCCTTCGTGTCTTTGTGCCTTTGTGCGAGCCAATCCTTCTCCACGACTGCGCATAACCTCCCAACGGTGCCCGCATGACCGATTTCCTCCTCGAACTCCGCTCGGAAGAAATCCCCGCCCGGATGCAGGACCGCGCGCGCGAGGATCTCGCCAAGCAGTTCGCCGCCGAACTGGCGAAAGCCGGTCTTGCCGCGACCGAGCTCGTCACCTACGCGACGCCGCGCCGCCTCGCGCTGATCGCGCGCGGGCTCCCGACCGAGACCGCCGCGGTGTCCGAGGAAACCAAGGGCCCCAAGGCGAGCGCCCCCCCGCAGGCGCTCGAAGGCTTCCTCCGCAAGACCGGCCTTACGCGCGAGCAACTGGTCGAGCGCGACGGCGTGCTGTTCGCGGTGGTCGACAAGCCCGGTCGCGCGACCGCCGGCGTGCTCGCCGAGGCAATCCCTGCGATGATCCGCGCCTTCCCCTGGCCCAAGGCGATGCGCTGGGGCGGGGCGTCGACCACGATGGAATCGCTGCGCTGGGTCCGCCCGTTGCAGGGGATCGTCGCGCTGTTCGGCGAGGAGATCGTGCCCGTCGAGATCGCCGGCATCACCAGCGGTGCCGCCACCGTCGGGCATCGTTTCCATCATCCGGGAATCATCACGATCGGCTGGGCGGACGATTATGTCGAGAAGCTGCGCGCTTGCCATGTGATCGTCGACCAGGCCGAACGCCGCCAGATCATCGCGCTCGGCGCGACGATGGCCGCGCGCAAGGCCGGACTCGAGCTGGTCCAGGACGAAGGGCTGCTGACCGAGAATGCCGGGCTCACCGAATGGCCGGTGCCTTTGTTGGGGCGCTTCGATGCTGCGTTCCTCAGCGTCCCGCCCGAGGTCATCCAGCTGACCGCGCGCGTGAACCAGAAGTATTTCGTGTGCCGGGATGCCGATGGCGCGCTGGCGGATGCGTTCGTCTGCACCGCCAATATCGATGCGGTCGATGGCGGCGCGAAGATCGTCGAGGGCAACCGCAAGGTGCTCGCGGCACGGCTGTCGGATGCGAAGTTCTTTTACGAGACCGATCTGAAGGTGCCGCTCGAGGCGCAGGCGGAGAAGCTTGACCGGATCGTGTTCCACGAGAAGCTCGGCACGGTCGCGGACAAGGTCGCGCGTGTGGCGAAGCTGGCGAGATGGCTGGTCGAAGAGGGCATCGTTTCTTCTAAGCCCCTCCCCTTCAGGGGAGGGGTTGGGGGTGGGGCCGTGCCTGCTTCCGACGGCCAGATTGCTGAACTGCCCCACCCCAACCCAGTGGCGGGTCGATCAGGCTCCCAGCCTGATCTGAACCGCGCGGGGCGCGGTTCACCCGCCACTCCTGAAGGGGAGGGGCTAAAGGAAGAGCTCGCCAACCTCGCGCACCGCGCAGCCCTGCTCTGCAAGGCGGATCTCGTCACCGGCATGGTCGGCGAATTCCCCGAGCTGCAAGGCCTGATGGGCGGCTATTACGCCGCCGCGCAAGGCGAAGACCCCCGCGTCGCAGCCGCAATCCGCGATCACTACAAGCCGGTCGGGCAGGGCGATGACGTGCCGACCGATCCGGTGACGGTGGCGGTTTCGCTGGCGGATAAGCTGGATACGATCGCTGCGTTTTTCGCCGTTGGTGAGAAACCGACAGGATCCAAAGATCCGTTCGCGCTTCGTCGTGCTGCACTGGGCGTGATATCGACCGTGCTAACGGGCAATATTCGGTTTGCGCTGAACGATGCTGTTGCCGCTGCTACGTGGCAGTGGCCTATGGCGAGTGTTCGAAACCCAGTTGGTCGCGCGGCCGAACGCTTTGACGAACTTCGGCGACTTTTGAACCCGGATGCCAAAGCGGCTGAGACATTTTTCAGAGCTGAATTGGAAGCGGCTGCCGAGGAGGTCGAGCAGGACGAGATCAAGGTATCTGAGAGATTGGCCAAGTCGGTTGTTGCGACGGTCGACTTCTTCGCCGACCGCCTCAAGGTCCAGCAACGCGAAGCTGGCGTCCGGCACGACTTGATCGACGCGGTGTTCGCGCTCGGTGGGGAGGACGATCTCGTCCGCCTGCTCGCCCGCGTCCATGCATTGCAGAAGTTCATCGGCACCGAGGACGGCACCAACCTGCTCGCAGGCTACAAGCGTGCCGCGAATATCCTGAAGAAAGAGGGCGTCCCTTCTTCTCCCTCTCCCCTCCGGGGAGAGGGTCGGGGAGAGGGGGACGCATCAACCAGCGTTCCGCTCGAAACCGCAGCACAGCCCCTCTCCCCACAGAAAGCGCTGTCCTACACCCCCGAACCAGCAGAAACTGCGCTCGCCACCGCGCTCGACTCCGCCGAACCCGCCGCCACCGCGGCGATCGCGCGCGAGGATTTCGAGGCCGCGATGGCCGCGCTTGCCAGCTTGCGCGCACCGATCGATACGTTCTTTGAAACCGTGATCGTCAACGACCCCGTGCCCGAAAAGCGCACGGCCCGTCTCGCTTTGCTCGACCGGGTTCGTGCTGCGGTGCACAATGTGGCAGACTTTTCGCGGATCGAGGGATGATGCAATCGCTTTACGCCTAACCTTAGCCTAACCTTCCAATCGCCTCCCCAGCGAATTCAACCTGTTAGAGGGAAGACGCATGACTCAGTACGTATACCGCTTCGGCGGCGGGGTGTCCGATGGGGGCAAGGGCGACCGGAATTTGCTGGGGGGCAAGGGCGCGAATCTGGCGGAGATGGCGTCGATCGGCCTGCCGGTCCCGCCGGGCTTCACGATTTCGACCGATTTCTGCGCTGTCTATTACGATGAGGGCGGCCAGTTCCCGCAGGGCCTGCGCGACGAAGTCGCGACCGGGATCGCGCATATCGAGGGCATCACCGGCAAGGTGTTCGGCGATGCCGCCGATCCGCTGCTCGTCTCTGTCCGGTCGGGCGCGCGCGCCTCGATGCCGGGGATGATGGACACCGTCCTCAACCTCGGGCTCAACGACCAGACCGTCGAGGGCCTCGCGACCACCTCGGGCGACGCGCGCTTCGCGTGGGACAGCTACCGCCGCTTCATCCAGATGTATTCCGACGTGGTGCTCGAGCTCGACCACGGCGCGTTCGAGGAAGCGCTGGAAATCGCCAAGGAAGATCGCGGCTATTTCCTCGATACCGATCTCAGCGCGGACGATCTGCGCGGCCTCGTCGCCGAATATAAGGGCCTGGTCGAGCAGCAATGGGGCAAGCCCTTCCCGCAGGACGTGCACGACCAGCTCTGGGGCGCGGTCGGTGCGGTGTTCGGTTCGTGGCAGTCGGAGCGCGCAAAAGTCTATCGCCGCCTCAACGACATCCCGGCAAGCTGGGGGACCGCGGTCAACATCCAGGCGATGGTGTTCGGCAACATGGGCGAGACCTCGGCAACCGGCGTCGCCTTCACCCGCGACCCCTCGATCGGCACGCGCGCTTATTACGGCGAGTTCCTGATCAACGCGCAGGGCGAGGACGTCGTCGCCGGCATCCGCACCCCGCAATATCTCACCGTCGCCGCGCGCGAAGCCGCCGGTGCCAAGCCCGCCTCGATGGAAGAGGCGATGCCCGAAGTGTACGGCGAGCTGGCGAAGGTGTTCGACTTGCTCGAGACGCATTACCGCGACATGCAGGACATCGAATTCACGGTGCAGCAGGGCAAGCTGTGGATGCTCCAGACGCGTTCGGGCAAGCGCACCGCCAAGGCCGCGCTCAAGATCGCGGTCGACATGGCGAACGAGGGGCTGATCACGCGCGAGGAAGCGGTCGCGCGGATCGATCCGATGGCGCTCGATCAGCTGCTCCACCCGACGCTCGACCCCACGGCGACGCGCGACGTGCTGACCAAGGGGTTGCCCGCCTCGCCGGGTGCGGCGTCGGGATACGCCGTTTTCGACAGCGATACGGCGGAAAAGCGCGCCAACGCTGGTGATTCGGTGATCCTAATCCGCACCGAAACGTCGCCTGAGGACATTCACGGGATGCACGCTGCGCGCGGTATCCTCACCGCCCGCGGCGGGATGACCAGCCACGCGGCCGTCGTCGCACGCGGCATGGGGCGGCCGTGCGTCTCGGGCGCTGGCTCGATCGCGATCGACGCCAAGGCGGGCACGATGCGCGTCGGCGATCGCACGATCAAGGCGGGCGACATGGTGACGATCGACGGCACCACCGGCGAGGTGATGGCGGGCGAAGTCCCGACCGTGCAGCCCGAATTGTCGGGCGATTTCGCGGCGTTGATGGTGTGGGCGGATGGCGTGCGGCGCCTCAAGGTCCGCGCCAATGCCGAGACCCCGCTCGACGCCAAGGTCGCGCGCGAGTTCGGTGCGGAGGGTATCGGTCTGTGCCGGACCGAGCACATGTTCTTCGATGCACAGCGGATCACCGATGTCCGCCAGATGATTTTGGCCGAGGACGAAGCGGGCCGCCGCGCCGCGCTCGACAAATTGCTGCCCGAACAGCGCAGCGACTTCGTCCAGCTGTTCGAAGTGATGGCCGGGCTTCCGGTGACGATCCGCCTTCTCGATCCGCCACTGCACGAATTCCTCCCGCACGAGGAAGCCGAATTCGCCGAGGTCGCACGATCGGCGGGGATCGACATCGCGGTGCTCAAGCGCCGCGCGGCGGAACTGCACGAATTCAACCCGATGCTCGGGCATCGCGGGTGCCGGCTGGGCGTGACCTATCCCGAAATCTACGAGATGCAGGCGCGCGCGATCTTCGAGGCGGCGGTCGACGTCGCGCAGCGGTCGGGCGCGGCGCCGATTCCCGAGGTGATGATCCCGCTGGTCGGCACCCGGCGCGAGCTCGAATTGATGAAGACGGTGGTCGACAAGGCCGCGCAGGCGGTGTTCGCAGCGACCGGCACGACACTCGACTATCACGTCGGTACGATGATCGAGCTCCCGCGCGCCTGCCTGATGGCGGGCGAGATCGCCGAGGTCGGCGCGTTCTTCTCGTTCGGAACCAACGACTTGACCCAGACCACGCTAGGCGTGAGCCGTGACGATGCGGCGCGCTTCCTGAGCACCTATGTCGAGCGCGGGATCTATGCACGCGACCCGTTCGTCAGCCTCGACGTCGAGGGTGTCGGACAGCTGATCGCGCTCGCGGCAGAACGCGGGCGCGCGACGCGGCCGGATATCAAGCTCGGCATCTGCGGGGAGCATGGCGGCGATCCGGCGAGCATCGCCTTCTGCGAGACGGTCGGGCTCGATTACGTCTCGGCCTCGCCGTACCGCGTCCCGATCGCGCGACTGGCGGCGGCGCAGGCGGCGCTGGCCAAGCGCGCCTGAAGCAAGGGGTGGGGGGCGTCGTTCCCCCCACTTCTTCGGTGCGACGGTTCGGTCTTACATCCTGTCGCGTGGCGGCAAAGGGCCGGACTCCCGCAGTGCTGCGATCGTCCGATCCGCGTCCGCCAGCTCGGTGCGGAGCATCTCAATCTCGCGGTTCTGCTCGGCGACGCGCTCGTCGGCGGCGCGCAGATGGCCTTCCGTCTCTTGCCGATAGACCATATTGCGCGCCGATTCGTCCTGCAACTGGCGTTTGTACTTCCGCGTGCCCGGTGCGCTGGCATAGCCGATCAGCCAGCCTGCTACCAAAATCACGGCGAGCAGGACGAACTGTTGGGGTGTCGTAAATGGCATGGCGCGTCTCCTGCTACAAAGCGGTGACGACGACCCTGACCGTTCGACAAGCACGTCGCAAGTGCTTCTATTTGAACGCGTCCGCGATCGAGCACGCGGCGGGGCCGAGGATGACGATGAACAGCGTCGGCAGGATGAACAGGATCAGCGGGATCGTCATGATTGCGGGCAGCCGTGCCGCCTTCTCCTCCGCGCGCATCATCCGCTCGTTGCGGAATTCGGCCGAAAGCACGCGCAAGGCGGACGCGAGCGGGGTCCCGTATTTTTCGGTCTGCACCATGGTGGTGACCACGCCCTTGACCGCGTCGAGCTTGACCCGCGAGGCGAGGTTTTCGAACGCCTGCCGCCGTTCCGCGAGGAACCCGAGCTCGATCGCGGTCAGCGTGAATTCGTCGCCGAGTTCGGGGTATGCCTTGCCCAGTTCGCGCGCGACACGGTTGAACGCAGCGTCGACGGTCAGGCCCGCCTCCGCGCAGATCACCAGCAGGTCGAGCGCATCGGGCAACCCCTTTTGGATCGCCTGCGATCGCTTGGTGATCTTGTTGTCGAGATAGAGATCGGGCGCCTTGTACGACAGCACGAAGTTGGTCGCGACGATCGCGTACATCTTCCACGGCGTCCAGTTGGCGAAAATGCCGCTGCCGTAGACCAGGTACAGGACCAGCACGCCCCATGTCAGCGGCAGCACCAGCCGACCGAAAATGACCGCGACGGCGTATTCCTTCGACCGGATTCCCGCTTGCATCAGCTTGACCTGCGCGGCCTTGACCTGGCTGTCCTGGAGGACTTTCAGGCTCGACAACAGGGTCTTGATGCGGTCGGTCGTCTCGTTCTTGGTGACGAGCTTCGCGCGGCGCTTGGTCGACGCGGTGATCCCCGCCTTCAACTGCTCGCGCCGATCGTTGAGGGCCTTGACGCGCTTGGTCATCGGGTCGTTGACGGTGGTGACCGCGTAGAGGGCGAGCAAAACCATGAAGGCCGCGACCCCGGCGAGCAGAGTCGCCACGGTGTAGACGTCAAAGCCGAGAACCATCGGACCGGTGTGTGCAGGTGCCATCGTCAAATCTCGAAACTGACCATGCGGCTCATGATGAACGCGCCCATGCCCATCCACAGCATCCCGATCCCGCCGGTGACCATCAGGCGCTGATCGATGAAGAAATTCGCCATATACGGGGGGTTGATGATCCAGATCAGCGTGAAGACGATGAACGGCAACGACCCGACGATGTACGCCGACGCCTTCGATTCCGACGACATTGCGCGGATTTTGAGCTTCATTTGACCCCGCATGCGCAGGACCGTGGCAAGATTGGCAAGCGTTTCGGCCAGATTGCCGCCGGTTTCACGCTGAATCGCGATGGTAATGCAGAAGAACTGGAACTCGGGCGTGCCGAGCCGATCCGCGGTGTCCTGCAGGGCGGCGTCCATGGTCCGACCGATCTTCATCTTGTCGGTGATCGTCTTGAACTCGACGCCGACCGGCCCGTCGACTTCCTGCGCCACGACCGAGATCGTCTCGGTAATCGGCAGGCCGGATCGCAGGCCTCGGACGAGCAGTTCGATCGCGTCGGGAAACTTGGTGGTGAACTTGCCGATCCGGCGCTTGATTGTGAACCCGACCACCTTGTGCGGCACGCCCGCCCCGATCACGACGCCGACCAGCAGCGCAAGCAGGAACGGCAGCCCCAAGATCGCGAGCAGGAGCGTGACGCCGCTGACGGCAAGAAGCGTCGCCACGCCGTATTGACCGACCGTCCAGGTCTTGCCGGTCATCGCGAGCCGCTTCTTGAGCAGGGCGGGGTTGGGCAGGAAGCGTGCCGCGGCCAGATCCATGCGGTTGCTCCGCGCGGCTGAGATCCGGCGCAACTGCGCATCCGCCAGGACATTGCCCGTTTCACTGTGCCGTTCGCGCACAGCATCCAGGCGGCGCGACCCCGAGCGGTCCGCATTGGGCCCGGTGAAGGCAAACGCCATCAGCATCAGCACGACCAGCGCGCCCAGGCCCAGCGAAAGGATCGGGATGAGGTTCATGGCGCTGTCACACGCCCCGCATGGATGCGAACGCGGTCACTTTTTCTTGCCCGACTTGGAGAGCATCCCCTTCAGGTCGAACTTGCCGATCAGCGACGTGCCCTTGCTGCCCGCCGTCTTCTTGCCGCCGGTGTCGATCGACTGCGCGGAATCGCCGACCGCCATCAGATTGGCGGCAAGCTCCGTCAGCGGCTGAATCGTCTTGGAGGTCTTGCCGACTTCGGCGAGCGGCTTGCCCAGTTTCGCGGCTTGCGCGGCGAGCTTCTGATCGAACGGAATGGCGTAATCGATCTTGCGCTCGATCGACCCCTCGAAGTCCTTCCGACTGATTTCGAGCTGGGCCGCGACCTGCAGCTTGTTCGCGACCACCACGACCTGGGTCTGCGGCGCGTTGGTCTTGAGCCACGACAACAGCCGGATCGTGTCGCGTGCGGCCGCCAGCGTCAGTTCGGTCACGATCACCGCGACCTGGATGTCGGTCATCAGATGTGGGTGTTGCACCAGCATCCCGCGCGGCAAGTCGACGATCGTGCATTCGAACGCGGCGCGCATTTCTTCCTGCAACTGGTAAAACGCCGTGCCATCGGTCATCACCGGAACGCTGATCGGAGCTTCCGCGGACAGGACAGACAGCCGTTCACTGGCCTTCACCATCGCGCGTTCGATAAACAGGCCGTCGATCCGGCTCGGATTGTCGATCGCATCGGTCAGGCCGCGCCCGGGTTCAAGATCGAGCGCCAGCGCACCCGTGCCGAAATGCACGTCGAGGTCGAGCAGAGCGGTGGTCCGCGCGCCTTTCTCGCTCATCATCCACGCAATCGATGTTGCCAGGGTCGATGCCCCGACGCCGCCGCGGGCGCCGATGAAGCAAGTCGAGATATGCGGGCGTTCGGTTGTGGCTTCGACCGCCTTGGGCGCATTCAGCATCGCTTGGGCATGGCCGAACGCGTCGCGCAGCATGTCGGGGCTGAGCGGCTTGAGCAGATAATCCTGAATGCCGCTGACGACGAGCTCTCGGTACAGCCGGACGTCGTTGACCTGACCCGCAGCAATGACGACCGTGCCGGGTTCACACACTTCAGCTAACGCGTTGATGTCGTTGATCGGATCGCCGCTCTCGGACAGGTCGACGAACAGGATTTGCGGGGAGGCGGACACGGACAGCGACTGCACGGCGTTGCGCAGTCCGCCCTTGTTCACCTTTTCCGGTGCCCAGCCCATTTCGACCGCGACCGGGCGAAGCGTCTCGGCGGCGGTCTCGTCGCAGACATAGGCGGCGAAGGGGTCCCGCGACCCTATACGACCGGGGTTGAAGGGTGCGTTCATTTCTTGCTCCCGCCGCCGGTGCTTTCTGTCAGGATGGTGATGCCGCCGTTTCCGGTCGGCACCGCCTTGCGATAGGCGTCGATCGCGCGGTTCGACGTCGCCTGGTCGGTGATCGGGCGACCTACCTGCCCGCGCACCAGATCGCCCGGATTGGCGACCATCGCGGCGATGTTCGAATTGATCGCGCAGCCTTGATTGGACGAGGTGTTGCTCTCGAACTCGGGCGAGCGAACCCGGCTGAAATCGGGGCAGCCAGGGACCTTTGCGGACATTCGAGTCACGACGATCCGTGCCGTGCCGGGCGGGACCGGGGTATCGGTCAGCGGCACGTCGTTCGCCAGCAGCAGGCCGTAACGAGCGGTCTCGGCCGCGACCGTATCGCGGATCGCGCCGCCATCGCCGTCGGCGCTTTCGACTGCGATGGAATCGCCATAGCCAACCCTGAGCGACGCCATCCATCCGGCCAGCCGTTGCCGTTCGCCGGGGGCGAGGCCGTCGGGCGTGGTGGTGACGTCGAACGCATAGCTGGTCCGACTGACGACGGGCTGGTGGACCGATTCGAGCCCGCGATTCTGCGTCCCCGCGCAGCCGCTCACCAAGAGCAGGGCGGGCAGGAGAGCGGGGAGCAGGCCGGTCGCGATCGACCTTGCGCGCATATCCATGG